>NZ_JAGQBU010000009.1 GCF_024345795.1 Synechococcus sp. J7-Johnson | reverse complement strand
CCGACTGGCTGGATTTCAGTCGATTCGAGCCGGAATGCAGGCCGTAACTCACGACATCACGGCGCTACTGGCGATGGCGACGAGGAAGCCAGAACCAAGCTCGAGTTAAGACTTTGAATCAGCCCTGCCTGAGGCCCTGCGCAGGAAGGGCCAGGTGCCCACCAACGCCAGCGTGTTCCTCACCATCTTCCAGACATTCATGAGCGGCCCGCCGGTGGACGGCAAGCCCTCCCCCTGGTTTGGCCAGTACCCCCCTGATTTCTTTGATTTCATCGTGATCGATGAATGCCACCGCGGCGGTGCCAACAACGAATCCACCTGGCGCGGCATCCTCGATTACTTCGCCCCCGCCGTGCAGCTCGGCCTCACCGCCACCCCCCGCCGCGAGGGCAACACCGACACCTACGCCTACTTCGGTGAGCCGGTGTTCACCTACTCCCTCAAGGAGGGCATCAACGACGGCTTCCTCACCCCCTTTCGGCTCAAGCAGATCACCACCACCCTCGATGAGTACGTTTACACCCCCGATGACACGGTGGTGGAAGGGGAGATCGAAGCCGGCAAGCTCTACAGGGAAGCCGACTTCAACAGGATCATCGAGATCAAGCAGCGCGAGCAGCAGCGGGTGGAGATCGTGATGGCTCAGATCGATCAGCGCGAGAAATCCCTGGTGTTCTGCGCCACCCAGGAGCATGCCCTGGCGATTCGTGACCTGATCAACCAGCTCAAGAGCAGCACCGATCCCAACTACTGCCATCGGGTCACCGCCGATGACGGCGAACTGGGCAACACCTGGCTGCGGGCCTTTCAGGACAACGAGAAGACGATCCCCACCATTCTCACCACCTCCCAGAAACTCTCCACAGGCGTGGATGCTCGCAACGTACGCAACATCGTGCTGCTGCGGCCGGTGAACTCGATGATCGAGTTCAAGCAGATCATCGGCCGCGGCAACCGTCTCTACGACGGCAAGGACTACTTCACCATCTATGACTTCGTGAAGGCGCACCACCATTTCAGTGATCCGCAGTGGGACGGTGAACCCCAGGAGCCCGAGCCCGTGGCGCCCAGGGCTTTGGTTCCTGATGGCGAACCCGAGCCGGCCAAAGTCTCAGACGAGGAGGCAGAAGGGCCCAAGCCCCGCCGCAGCAAAGTGCGGATCAAGCTGGGCGACGGCAAGGAACGCTCCATCCAGCACATGCTGGTGACCAGCTTCTGGCACCCCGATGGCACACCCATGAGTTCACAGCAGTTCCTGGAGCTGCTCTATGGAAAGCTGCCGGAATTCGTCAAGGATGAAGCCGAGCTGCGGGCGCTCTGGAGTGCACCGGACACCCGTCGCAAGTTGCTTCAGGGCCTTGAGGAGAAGGGTTTCGGTGCTGCCCAGCTCGCCGAGATGCAGCGGATCATCGATGCCGAGAACAGCGATCTATTCGATGTGCTCGCCCATGTCGCCTATGCCTTGCAGCCCGTCCCCCGCGAGGAGCGGGCCGAACAGGCACGTCTTTACATCCACTCCAGATTCACCAGCAAGCAGCAGCTCTTCCTGGATTTTGTTCTCCAGCACTACGTGACGATGGGCGTGCAGGAGCTGGCCACCGAGAAGCTCACGCCGTTGCTGCGCCTCCGCTACCAGAACAGCATCGCCGATGCTGTGGCCGATCTGGGCAGGCCAGAGGACATCGGCCAGCTCTTTTCAGGCTTCCAGAAGTCTCCGTATGAGGCCACGGCATGATGCTTATTGCTCTTCGAGGTGATGTCACTGTGGCGGCAACGATCGATGGCCCAGATACAAGATTGCCTCCTGAAGGTGGAGCGAAGGAATCATAAGTACTCCCTGCTCAGCTCCGCTGTCGTTGATGACATCGGCGAGGAGTACATTCCAGACAACCCCGGCGATGCGCTGAATTGCCATCCTGCAGCTGCGGATTCTCTGCGGATTGGCCTGGCCATGGCCAATCTCAATAGCTTCTCCCAGGAGATTGCCGGAGAGAAGGAATCGTTCGCCTATTCCCGCTACAAGGATCAGTTCGTCTGCCTGCTGCGTTGCGTGATTCCTCACGGCGAGCTGTCAGGCAGTTCTGGGGATGAGGTTGAGAAGACCATTCAGCTCTCCGAGCTGGAGCCACGTCGCAAGGGACGGCAGGTGGTGTGGCGTCCGATGCTCAACACCTGTTCCTGGTCGATCCTGAGGTTGATGGCCTTGTCTTCAGGAGCCTTTCCCTTTGCGTTCCGCGCCCGTCGCATCGTCCGCACCGGCGGATCTTCCGCCAGTCTGATGCGCAGCAGAGACAGCAGTCGCAAGGCCACCGCCGGAGATCAGCTCTACGGCGGCAACTATCTGTATACCGATGGCGGTGTCTTTGAGAACGAGCCGGTTGGCATGGCGGCCAGTCTGGCCAAAGAGATTGATGAGAAAGAGGGCTCTTCGCAGTCAATGTCCTGCGGCCGGATTCCTAGCGCATTCTCGCCAGGCCCTCTGCTCCATGTGTGGTGCAGTTGTTCGACGCCGACACGTTTCTGAGGGTTGTGCTGCCGAAGCTGCTGCGCATGACGATCGGCAGCTTCGTGGTGGGCAGCGTCGTGGGAGCGGTGGACGCCGCGATCCCCTACCGGCTCATTTCCAGCATCCGCTGGATCGGCGCGAGGGCCCTGACCCGCAGATTCTCATCCAGTTCGATCGACGGGCTCATCGTGTCCAGGCACTGCCAGAGCTTTTCCAACGTGTTCAGACGCATGTAGGGGCAGGCGTTGCAGCTGCAGCCGTCCTGACCTGGCACCTCAACAAAGGTTTTGTGGGGCAGCTGACGGCGCATCTGGTGCAGGATGCCGGGCTCGGTGAGCACGATGAAGCTGGTGGCGTCACTGCTGGCGGCGCGGGCCAGCAGTTTGCTGGTGGAGCCGATGAAGTCGGCCAGATCCAGCAGGTTGGGCAGACACTCCGGGTGGGCAATCACCTCGGCCTCTGGATGCACCAGCTTCAGCCGCAGCAGGGCCTGCTCGCTGAAGGTTTCATGAACAATGCAGCCTCCTGGCCAGAGGGTCAGTTCCCTTCCGCTCTGACGGGCCACCCAGCGGCCCAGGTTCTGATCCGGCGCGAACAGGATCGGCCGCTCAGCCGGCAGCTGCTGCACCAGACGCACGGCGTTGCTGCTGGTGCAGATCAGGTCGCTCTGGGCCTTCACGGCCGCCGAGCAATTGATGTAACTCACCACCAGATGGTCCGGATGCTCGGCGCGGAAGGCGGCGAAGGCATCGGCAGGGCAGGCATCGGCCAGGGAGCAGCCGGCGTCGAGATCAGGCAGCAGCACCGTTTTGGAGGGGCTGAGAATCTTGGCGGTTTCGGCCATGAAGTGAACGCCGCAGAAGACGATTACCTCGGCGTCGGTGGCGGCGGCCTTGCGGGAGAGCTCGAGCGAGTCGCCGATGAAATCGGCCACATCCTGGATTTCAGGACTCTGGTAGTAGTGAGCCAGGATCACGGCCTTCCGCGCCCGGCGCAGGCTGTCGATCGCGGCCGGGAGGTCGTGGGGAACGGTGGGGGCTTCAAGGGCGGCAAAAACCAACCTTGACCTCAACTGGGGCAGGATGAGCCCAGCCTAGGGAAGGGAGTAGTCGTCACGGCCCACATGCGCCTTGCCATTGCCGGGGATCTGCACGGGCAATGGGACCGGCGTGACGTGACCCTGCTCACCCAGCTCGCTCCCGATGCGCTGCTGGTGGTGGGCGATCTCAGCGATGGACAGCAGCGCATCGCCGCCAGCCTCGCTGACCTGACCCTGCCGGTGGCCTGCATCCTCGGCAACCACGACACCGGCAAGGATCACAGCGGTCGCAAGCTGCAGCGCCAGATCGATCGGCTCGGGGAGCGGCACTGTGGCTGGGCCCTGCGCCGGCTTGATCCCCCCGGCCTCTCCGTGGTGGGTGGACGGCCGGGCAGCGCCGGTGGCGGCCACCACCTCTCCAAAGCGGTACAGGCGCTCTGGGGCCCTGTCGAACTGGCCGAGTCGGCTGGGCGCATCGCTGCAGCGGCCCTCTCGGCAGACCCGCGTCTGCCTCTGGTGCTGCTCTCGCACTGCGGTCCGAGTGGTCTCGGCAGCGAGGCCAGCGATCCCTGCGGGCGCGACTGGAAATCGCCCGCCTGCGACTGGGGCGACCAGGACCTGGCCCAGGCGATCGAGCAGATCCGCAGCGAGCGCCCCGTGCCTCTGGTGGTCTTCGGGCACATGCACCATGCCCTCAAGCGCGGGCGGGGGGAGCGCCGCAGCTTCCTGATCGATCGCCGCGGCACCGCCTATCTCAATGCCGCCTTCGTGCCGCGCCATGCCGTCGACGGCGAGGGGCGGCAGCTGTGCCACCTGTCGTGGGTGGAGCTGGAGGAAGGCCGGCTGATCCATGCCAGCCATCGCTGGTACGACCCTGAAACCGGGAGGCTGCTCTATGAACAGCGCCTGCACCAGCAGCCCGTGGCTCTGCCGTGCTGATCTACGCCGCCATCAGCGGCCATGGCTACGGCCACGGCTCCCGCAGCGGCGCCATCCTGCTGGCCCTGGCCCAGCGGCAGCCAGGCTGGCGGCTAGTGCTCTCCACTTCGCTGCCCTCAGCGTTCCTGCGCACGGTCCTGGGAGCGGTGCCCTTTGAGCAGCGCCCCTGCTCCTGGGATGTGGGTGTGGTGCAGGCCGATGCCCTCGGCGCCGACCCCGCCGCCACCCTTGCAGCCCTCAACGATCTGGAGAGGCGCCTGCCTGATCAGATCGCCGAAGAGGCGCGATGGCTCAACGCCCAGGCCGGCCCGGTGCTGCTGCTCGGAGATGTGCCACCGGCACTGGCGCGACTGGCCCAGGCCGGTGGCTGGCCCCTGATCTGGGTGGGCAATTTCGGCTGGGATGCCATCTATGACCCGATGGGCGGCTCCTTTCTGGTCTGGGCGGAGCGCTGCCGTGCGCTCTACCGAATGGGCCAGGGCCTGATCCACTGCCCATTCTCGATGGCGATGGACTGGGGGCTGCCGGAGATCCGGGTGGGTCTCACTGTGGCGCCGCCTCGTGAGCGGACGGAAGCCCTCAGGCAAAAGCTGGAGCTGCCTGAGCGCAGTAGCTGCGTGCTGGTGAGCTTCGGTGGGCTGGGGTTTGAGCTGGGGGAGAAGCCCTTCCACCGCTGGCCCGAGCTCACGTTCGTCGGCACCGACCCTTCGGCCGCAGGGGCCCCCAATGTGCGGCTGTTGCCCCAGGGAGTGCGGCTGCTGGAGTTCATGCCGTTGGTGGAGCGGCTGATCACCAAGCCTGGCTACAGCAGCTTCTGTGAAGCCCTGGCCCACGACGTGGGCATCCACCTAGTGCACCGGGAAGGCTTTGCCGAGGCGCCGGTGCTGGAGGAGGCGCTGCGCCGCCATGGCCGCCACCGGTTGCTCAGCCAGGAGCAGCTGCGCTCCGGTGAGTGGCAGCTGGATCAGCCCCTGCATCCGGCTTCGGTGGGTCCCCTGGCGCTGGACGGGGCCCAGCAGGCCGCCGCCTGGCTGGAGCAACAGGCGCTCGCCTACAGCTGAGATCGCCGGGGAGCATTGCAGCGCAGGCGTCCTGGTGTCCGTCGCTACCACGCCCAGGACCACAATCAGCAGAACTGATGATCAACATGTCGAATGATTTCGCATCAGCAAACCCTGTGCTGAACAGTGATGTGAACCTCTCGGCCAATTCTGATAGCGAGTGGACGGTTGTGCGACTGTCACTAACGCAATCCCTGCCCTACGGTTCGTTCGACACATTGGCGTGCAACCCAAGCCCGCCGAGATGTATTCTTCCATCGCTTCGACGGTTTCTTCCGAGTTGTGCTCTGATCACTAACCCTGACTGCACTCATCAGCGTTCCTGATCACTATTAATCATTCATCAGTTTTCAGCAGTTCTTTTTCTGTTCAGAAGTCACGAACGGATTCAAGCTGAATTCCACCCTGTTCTTCACCACAGCAAAGTTCCTTCAGGTCGATTCCTCTTGGGTCAACCGGAAATAACGATGCATCAATCATCCTTTCTCCCCGCAACTCTTTTGTTCGCCTTCGCCTCCCGTTTCAGCCGCCTCTGCCTGCCGGCTCTGGTCGTCGCCATGGGCGCACCCGCCCATGCCACTGCCTGGCAGGAGATCCGGCTGCCCGGAGCGGCCCCGTCCAGCCAGCCCCAGTCGCTGACGATCGCAACTCCCCAGGATCTTCCTGGCATGCGCGCCATCTTCGAGATCACCCCTGAGAGGCGGGCGCTCCTCAACACGATTCGCTATGCCGAGGGCACCTGGGCAAACGGCGAGGACCTGGGCTATCGGATCATGTTCGGCGGCAGCCTGATGGCGTCCCTGGATCGGCATCCCGATCGGGTAAACCTCACCGTGGGCTATGCCAGCGCAGCTGCTGGTGCCTACCAGTTCATGCCCTTCACCTGGTCAATGGCCACTCGTGCCCTGGGCATCACCGGCTTCGGACCCCAGGTCCAGGATCAGGCCGCCATCTTCCTGATCCAGCGCCGTGGCGCCCTGGCCCTGGCTGATCGCGGCACCCTCACCCCTGAACTGGCCGCCAAGCTGGCGCCGGAGTGGGCCTCGTTCCCAACCCTGGCCGGTCGCAGTTTCTACGGTCAACCCGTGAAGCGCTACGCCCAACTGCGGGCCTTCTATGAGGCCAACCTTGCCACCCTGCGGGCCATCGAAAATGTCCGGCCGGATATTGCCCAGGCAGCTCCTCCAGTGCAGCCCGCCTGCACTGGAGACAGCCTCAGCTGCGCTCTGCAGGAAACCAGCGCCGGACGCTGACCCCCGGCTGAGCAGCGTCAGTTATCAATCGTCAGCCGCCGCTGCCTGAATCTTCCCTGACAGCGGGCGGTCCCATGGTTTTCTGGGCGATTAGATAAGCAGCCACGGCACCCCCCAGGAAGCCCAGTGCATTGCGCAGCACCGGCAGCAGGTCAGAGGTGCGGGTCACCACAGGGCCCAGACCAAACACCACGAACAACATCACCCACAGCGGTGAGAGCAACAGCACCCAGCTCCAGGCCACCAGATCACCCTGTTTACGTGGGTAGCCGGCAAAGCCGACGATCAGGCCACCCAGCAGTGAGGTGCAGAAGGTGAGCAGCCACTGTTCCTGGGGCAGCCCCGGCACCACCTGGCAGCCGCCCCGCTCCAGGCAGGTCTCCACCGCGCTGAGCGCATCCACGATTGCGCCGTCCTCACCGTGGTCGCGCACGTAGTACTGGTTGCCGAAGCGGGTCTGCAGCTCCACCCAGAAGGTGCGAGGCATCAGGGCGAAGAGCGCGTCGCCCACATTGAAATTGAGCAGGTTGCCGCCGCGGGGATCAGCCACCAGCAGCAGGCTGCGCTCATCCAGCCCCCAGAACTCCTTCACCGCCAGACCGGGCGTGCGCTCGTATTGGGTGAGAACCCGCAGTTTCCAGCCGCTGCTCTCCTCGAAGGCCTCCAGCTGCTCCTCCAGGCTGGCCCGCTGGCCATCGGTCAGCGCCCGGGCCAGATCGATCACGGGAGTTGGGTGATCCGGCAGGAGCGATGGATTGTCGGCGGCCTGAACCATCCCGCCCGGCGCTCCCCCCAGCGGCGCCAGCAACAGCACCAGGGCTGCCAGACAACCAAAGATGGAGCGGAGAAGAGATCTGGCGCCAGGGGCCATGCGGCTGCTTCAGTGGCCTTCCATTCTCTCCGAGGCGTACCCCGCCCGTGCCCCTGCCCGCCTGGCTGGACAAGCGCCTGCATCAGGCCGGAGGCAGCGTGCCCTTCCGCACCTATATGGAGTGGGTGCTCCATGACCCCGAGCACGGCGCCTACGGCGCCGGCCGCCTCAGCATCGGCCCACGCGGAGATTTCGTCACAGCCCCGTCGCTGGGCCCGGAGTTCGCGGCCCTGCTGGCCCCCCAGATCGCCCGTTGGCTGGAGGATCTCCCCAGCGGACGCCTGAGCCTGGTGGAAACCGGCCCCGGTGAAGGCAGCCTGGCGGCCCAGCTGGCCGAAGTGCTGGCAGCCGGCTGGCCCCAGCTGGCCAAGCGGCTGGAGCTGGTGCTGGTGGAGCCCAACGAGGGCATGGCGGCACGGCAGCGCCAGCGCCTGGAGGGCTGCCCGCTGCCTTTGCGCTGGAGCAGCTTTGCCGAGATGGCAGCCGCTCGGCTCACCGGTGTGGTGCTGGCCCACGAGGTGCTCGATGCCCTGGCGGTGGAGCGGATCGAGCGCAGTGGGGACCACTGGCGCCGGCAGCAGGTGACGCTCCAGGAGGGGACGTTACGGCTTGTGCCCGGCGAACCCCTGGAGCCGGAAGATCAGGCGCGGCTGGAGCCCCTCGGGCTGCTGCCCCTTGATCCACGGCGTCCGCCGGGCTGGTGCAGCGAGCTCCATCCCGGGCTGGCTCCCTGGCTGGCGGCCTGTGCCGCCGCTCTGGCCCATGGCCGCCTGCTGGTGATCGACTACGCCCTCGAGGCCTGGCGCTACTACGCCCCCCAACGCAGCAACGGCACTCTGATGGCCTATCGCGCCCAGCGAGCCAGCTCCGATCCCCTGCTGGAACCTTGCCAGTGGGACCTCACCGCCCACCTCTGCATCGAGAGCCTGCTTGAGGCAGCCGACGCTGCCGGCTGGAGTTTTCTGGGCCAGCGGCGGCAGGGCGAAGCCCTGCTGGCCTTGGGGCTGGCCCAGCGCCTGCATGGGCTGCAACAGCCGCAGGCAGCGGCGGCCCAGGCCACCAGCCCAGGGCGGAGTGAGGGGTTGGCTGAGCTGCTGGCCCGGCGCGAGGCCCTGCTGCGTCTGGTGGATCCCACCGCCCTCGGCGACTTCCGCTGGCTGGCCTTCAGCCGCGGCGAGGTCTCCCCGGCGGCTGGCTCGAGCGCCGAGCTCTTCCTGCAGGAGCCTGGCGAGGGCACGTAGCTTGCCCTGATGGACCCTGCCATCCTCGATGTCGACCTGCTGGCCTTCGAGCGCGGAGATGACAGAAGCCGGCAGGCGGTGATCGATGGGGTGAGACGCAGCCTGGCCACCGGCTTCGTGTACACCAGCAGCGATCTCTCCGCCGATCTGCTCGACACCGCTTACGGCATGCTGGCCCGCTTCTTCGCCCTCGATGGGGCCAGCAAGGGTCGCTTCACAGCAGCCGGGGCCTCCGGTCAGACGGGCTACACCGGCCTGCTGGTGGAAACCGCTGCCGGCAGCGAGCGGGCCGACTGGAAGGAGATGCTCAACTGGTCGGCGCCGATCCCGGCCGCCCACCCCCTGCGCCGCCGCTATCCGCTGCTCTACCCAGAGCCTTTGCTGCCCGAAGCGGTGGTGCCCGGCATCACTGAGGTGCTGTTGCGCTTCCACGGGGCGCTCGCCGATCTGCAGCGGCGCGTCCTGCGGGTGATCGCCCTGGGCCTGGGCGCGGCCGAGTGCTTGTTCGAGGAGATGGTCAGCGAGGCACCAACCCTCAGCCGTGCCATTCGCTACCCGCCCATGGCGGCCGCCCCCGGTCCAGGTCACCTCTGGGCCGCTGCCCACGGCGACATCAACCTGATCACCGCCCTGCCCCGGGCCAGCGGTGCAGGCCTGGAAGTGGAGGTGGCCGGCAGCTGGGTGCCGGCCCTGCCGCCCGAGGGGCAGGTGATCATCAACAGTGGCCTGATGCTGGAGCGGCTCAGCAATGGCCTCATCCCCGCCGGCCTGCACCGGGTGGTGGCGCCGCCCGATCCGAATCAGGAGCGGCTCAGCGTTGTGCAGTTCTGCCACGCCCGGCCCTCCACCCTGCTGGCGCCCCTGGCCAGTTGCTGCACCCCCGACAATCCCCAGCGCCAGGCTGGAGTGCTTGCCGCCGATGCACTCGAAGAGGTGCTGTACCGCATCAACCTCCTGTAGAGGTGGAGCGCCGCATCTGGGTGCGCCCGCGGCTGTCGCTCAGGCGTGGCGGCAACTGCCCTGGATCCAGCAGCTGCCGCGTGCGCATGTTGACGGTGCTGTCCCGGCGCAGGCCATTGCTCCAGTCGTAATCGAGCACGGTCAGGGTCTGGAACGGCGCCCCGCTCTGACCCAGCAGCCTGCGGGGACCGCTGCCGAGGGCACCGAGCTGGATCAGGTCGAGCTGGCCAAGCCTGCCGGGGTAGTAGGCGTGCTGATGACCGCTGATGTAGGCCTCCACATCGGCGCGCTCCAGCAGCTGGCGCAGCTCCAGGCTCTGGGCCAGCACGTTGCCGGCTGTGTCCCGTCCCTGGGAAACCCCCAGCAGGGGCAGGTGCCCCATCACCAGACGCCTCCTGGCCCTACGGGCCCCTGCGCTCTTCAGGCTCCGCTCCGCCCAGCGCAGTTGCTCGGCATGTATCTGGGCGGAGGAGGCGTCGAGCACCAGCAGGAACAGCCCGCCCTGGAGAACTGAATAGAAGAAAGGAAAGCCTGAGGCGTCGGCAAAGGTCAGGCCGAGGTCACCCTGCTGGCGGCGCCAGTAGCGGCTGGCCTCCTGCCGCTCCCGCTCGAAGGCATAGCGGCCGCCCACCAGGCTGCTGGAAGCATCGTGGTTGCCCATCGCCGGCACGAAGGGCAGGCCTGCCCGGCGCAGGGGCCTGAGCACCTGGCGATCGAAACCGGCCCACATCGCCTGCAGCTGGGTGGTGCCGAGACTCGCCTTCTGGCCGGCCACCATGTCGCCGGCGCACATCACCAGATCCGGGCGCAGGGAGGGGATCAGGGTGATGCCCTGGCCCACCTCGGGGATGTAGCTGGTGGAGCCATAGCTGGCATTGAGATCACTGATCAGCACCAGCCGCCTGTCGCCACGGGGGGGCAAGCCAAGGCCAGCGGCGCCCGCCGCCGCCAATGGGGCTGCCTGCGCCTGCCGCCAGGTGCTGAAGGCAGCACCCCCCAGGGCCAGCCCCCCCAGGCCGAGAACCTGACGTCGGGTAAGGGATGGGGCCATGGTTGTCATTGCCACTGTCAGACCATGCTGCCGGGGCCGGCGCTTTCTGAGCCAGACCCCATAGGCTGCCCCGGACCGCAACCCTGGCGTGAACTCCCACCTTCAGGAAGCAACCGATGAGGCCCCAACGATGAGCAGCAACGACTTCCGCTACGAGCCGGTGGAGAAATTCGGCGAAGGCCTCACCACCAGCCGGCCCTGGAACACCACAGCCCTGGCAGGGGTGGAGCTCCTCAATGGCCGGGTGGCAATGCTGGGCTTCAGTGCCGCCATCATCGGCGAATTGCTTACCGGCAAGGGCATCGTCGGCCAACTGGGTGCAGTGCTGGCCTGGTACCTCGGCTGAGTGAAGGCTGCGGCAACTTGAGGGTCTTCAGCTGGAGGGCGTGCGGGGAACTGGCGATCAGATCGATGGCCAGTGCGCGGTCCTGTTCTTTTATGGCTGGCGCTCAAGAAACCTGGCCATGGCTGGATCCCGGCCAATGAGTGCCTGGGCCTGAGCGCAGTCGGGTTGCAGAAGCTGAAAATCAGTGAATTCGAAGCCGGGAGCCACCGTGCAGCCCACAAGGACAGTCTCGCTGATCGGTTCAGCGGCCTGCCACATACCGGCCGGAATCACCTGACACCAGGAGTTGGCCTCAGCTGAGAGCGTCAGGCAGCTGGGGGAATCACTCGTGCCATCCCAGCTGTAGAGCCGGAGGCCTTGGCCCTGATAGAGATTCCATACCTCATCGGAGCCCACCCGGTGAAACAGGCTGCACTCACCTGGCCTCAACTGGAAATAGATGTGGGTGAGTGCGCAGCGGTTCTCACTGGTTGTTGTGATCACACGGCGCTTTGAACGGAACACCTCTAGGAAACGGCCGCCTTCAGGGTGATCCATCAGCTGCAGAGGTTGCATGGGCAGAACTGCCATCGGGTTACTCCAGGAGATCGATCACAGCAGAAGACTGGCAAACGTCAGCGCTCGTCGTCCGGCTCTCACTGTTCTGCGCTGGCCGTGGTCATGGCCCTAGGGTTCAGGCCCCAGATCCCTTTCTTGATGCAGAGCTCGATGCGGCCGGCCGGTGGCGATGGACCAGGAACCGGTTTTCAGCTGATCGCGGCCGCGGCGGTGGCGCTGCTGATCCTGCTCACTCAGACCATCTTCATCGTCCCAGCCGGCAACGTGGCTGTCGTGACCACCCTGGGACGCGTCACGGGGGGACAGCGCAGCCCAGGACCCAACGTCAAGGTGCCGCTGATTCAGGCCACATCCTTTTTCGATGTGCGCACTCAGGTGCGTCCGGAGCAGTTCTCCACCCTCACCAAGGATCTGCAGGTGATCGAGGCCACCGCCACGGTGAAGTACGCGATCAAACCGAAGGAAGCAGGACGGATCTACGAAACGATCGCCACCGACAACCAGCAGATTTATCCGCGCATCATTCAGCCATCATTGCTGAAGGCACTCAAGTCAGTGTTCTCCCAATATGAACTGGTGACAATCGCCACCGAGTGGAACAGTATTTCGGAGCTGGTGCAAGACAAGGTGGCTCAGGAACTGATCAAGTTCGACTATGTGCAGGTTCAGGGACTTGATCTCACCGGACTGCAGATCGCCGAAGAATACCGTGCCGCGATCGAGCAGAAGCAGATCGCCGATCAACGGCTGCTGCGTGCCCAGACGGAAGTGAAGATCGCCGAGCAGGAGGCCAAGCGCTACGAGATCCTCAACTCGAGCCTCGATGACCAAGTGCTCTACAAGCTGTTCCTCGACAAGTGGGACGGGCAGACCTCGGTTGTCCCGGCCCTGCCCGGCACAGCGGGCGGTGGCACTCCGGTGATCGTGAACGGCCGCCGTTGATGCTCAGTCGTAGCGGCAGTCTGGGGTGAGGCCGGGCAAGGTGAACTCCTGGAACCAGAGAAAGTCTCTACTTCTCCAGCCCAGATCGAAGGGGGCTGTGGAGGTCCATTCCCCCTCGTCTAACTGGAACCGTGATTTGAGGTAGTCGGGGACCAAAGCTGCCACTTCCTGCTGCCCTTCGCTCTCTTCATCGGCAAAGAGCCGATCGAGGTAGAGCACTGCGAAGATCGCCGCTTCCTCATCCACCACCACCACCTCGAACGGTCCGTCCTCTGCAGGCAGGGGGGTGACCTCGAAGAACTCATCACGCTCCAGAGGATCGGCCGGTGCCTTCTCCATCAGGGCCGCGAGGGCCTGCTTGAAGCGATCGAGAGTCATAGCGATGGCTGCGGCTGTTCCTGCATCCTCGCCCTGCCCCCCAGGCCCCAGAGCCAAAGCGTTACAGCCAGCCCATGCAGCAGCACCGGCGGCCAGAGGGAACCCGTTACCCCATAGATCAGCACGCAGGCGCCCCCCAGCAGGGCGCACTGCGCCAGGAAGCGCCCGTCGCGGAACACGCCTCGCCCCGGCGGATACCACCAGCGCGCCGCCACAGGGTGATACAGCACGAACAGACCCAGGCTCAGAGCTCCCCAGGCTGCAGCACTGGCAAGTGATTCACCTTCAAGCGGATGGGGCAGCAGGGCCACGCGGAAGATCAACTCCTCCCCCAGGGCCGGCATCAGCAGCAGAGCCGGAATGGCCCGCAGCGCCGGACCGATCGCCTCCAGCCTCCAGGGGCTCAGAAAACCTGACCGCCAGCCAAGAGGCAGGGCAAGCGCCGCATAGGCCACCAGGATCGTCAGAGCACGGCCAAGGGCGGCTGGGCCCAGGGGCGCGAACAGGGCATCGCTGAAACGCCGCAGCAGGGTGGAGAGAATCGGGATCTGACCCAGCAGCAGGGTCGGTGCCAGCGGCTCGATTGAGGTGTCGCCTCCCGCCAGCTGGTTGCTGCGCAGGAACCAGAGGCTGGCGCCATGCTGCAGGAATACCCGGGCCATGTCGTCGTGGGCGCGGCGGGGAAGCATCGAGCGCCAGCTCATCAGAGCGTCGAGCCCCGTTTCGCCTCGCGCGAACGCATCACCGGCCGCCACTGACGCGTTGTGGCGCCAGTCGGACCGTGCCGTGCCGAAGGGGGTCAGAAGCTCGTCGAGGGAGGAGGTGAGTCTCGCCAGTTGACGGAAGGCCTGGCTGGATTTTTCCTGAGGGTGGTCCCTGAGCCAACCTCGCAGCCTCGGTTCGTCCCCTGCCCGGCGGCGCAGGCGATCGATGGCGATGAAAAGCGCCTGGCTCGAATCCTGCACGCAGGATGTGGACGGGGTCACCGTGGAGACGCCGCTGCCATCGCCACTGCGGTAGCGGGCCATCAGCACCTCCGCCTGGATCTCCAGCTCCCGCAGCAGCGAGAGCCGTTGCCCATCCACTGTCAGGTCGTCGAAGGGCTGCAGTTTGATCAGCACATCAGAGATGGGCCTGGAGCCCAGCCAGCCCCGTTGCAGATCTCCGCTGAAGGCGGTCCAGTCCTGGGTTCCCGAGACGATGCCATTGGGGTTGTTGGCATAGATCTGGTGGTAGCGCAGATCGAAGCGCGGCTCGCCGGTGATGGCATCGCTCACCACACGCGCTTCCCCGAAGGCGAAATGGCCAGTCACGGTGGCGCCGCTGACCTGCTCACCCCCCGGCCCGCCGATGCCACCGAAGCTGTGGATCAGCAGGGCTCGATCTCCCTCCCGCCACCGCTCGCCCACCGGCCCCACAGGGCTGTTGCCATTAGCCCCTGAGTGCTCGAGCAGCACACGCTTGATCCGGCCCCGTTGCCGGGGGGTATCGGCCCAGTTGCCGCGCAGGATGTAGGGGATCCCCTGGTGAGCCGCGGGCAGCACGGCATCGGGTTGGAGCAGATGCAGGGCCCTCGGCTTGATCGCCTGCACGGTGAACAGCCCCTCGGCGTCGGGAGCGCCATAGAGGTACCACCCCTTGTCACCCACGGGATTGGAGCTGAGTCCCCGGGGAGTGGAGATCCAGCGGCCATAGCGGTCCCGCGGCTGCTGGGGCACACGCACCACCTCCTGGGGTCCGCTGAAGTCGTTCCGGCCTGGGTTCCAGTGGCGCACCCGCAAGCGCTCAGGATCCCCGGCGACAGGGCCGAGGATTCGCACCAGGCCCACATAGCGGCCGCTGATCTGCAGCGGTGGCCGTCCGATGGTCAGCCGGGTGGATCCTTCTGCTCCCGGCTCCAGTTCCACCTCCTCCAGCTGCACGATCAGATCGTCGTTGGGGCGTGCTCCTGCCAACGACTGCAAAGGCCCCACCCGCCGGCGCCCATCCAGGCGCCGCGGCAGCAGATTGCCCTGGGACTCGATCTCCTGCGCCGCCGGAGCGAAGCGCACATCGGTGCTCACACGCTCCACCAGCTCCCGCAAGGCCGGACGCTCCGCCCAGCCCAGGCGCAGCACCTGTCCCACCAGCCCGGCCGAGGCCGGCGGAGCATGCTCGATTTCGACCCAGACCCAGTCGCCGGGCTCCTGGCTGTTCTCTGCCGCGCCGGGCAGGATCAGGCGCCCGATCCAGTCGGCATGGGGACGGTACAGCTGCGGATCAGGGCGCTGGCTGAGCGGGTAGTGGCTGGGCCGGTTGAAGGGCGCGGCCTGGGCCAGGACATAGCTGCTGGTGGGGGCCGGCTCGCTCGCCTGCACCGGAGCCAGCAGGAGCGACACGGCCAGGGCCAGCAGGAGCAGGAGAGCCCGCAGTGGCCGGGGCCATGCACCAGACCGCCGTTGTGGCGACAGGCGGGCGGCGATTGGAATTCCTGGCGGCATCGGCACTGCTCTAGGGCCAGAGGCGCAGGGTCGCAGGCACCGCGTCCAGCCGCCAGAGCTGGGCCCGGTGGCGCAACAGCTCCTGGCCCACGATCGCCTCCACCCGCAGGCTCTCGAAGATCGGGTTGGCGGTGACGATGGCATCGACCGCCTGGCCTGGATCGCCCCCGGGCAGCGCCAGGCCGGAGACGACCTGGCGGCGGGCGCTCTGCTCGCCGCAGAACCCAGTGAGTCGCAGAGCGCTGGCCGGCGCCAGCGGCCGCAGCCGCGCCGCCAGGCCCGCCGTGATGAACAGCCCTTCCGCGCCGGTGTCGGCCAGGGCGAGGGCCAGGCCCGCCGGTGAACTGATAAGCAGCAGCGGCACCCCTTCCCTCCAGACCAGATTCAGGCTGGTGGAGGCCCCTGCCTGGTCTCCCCGGCGAAAACGATCGGCGTCAGCGAGGGCCAGCGGTCCGAGGCTCAAGCGCTGGCCGTGGGGATCAATCCAGAGCGGCTGCTGCCGCAGCTGCGGGGCCCCAAGGACACCGTCCACCCCCGGGGGCAGTCCCGCCACCGGCAGCACCAGCGCCTCCATGCCGCTGAGCTGGAGCCGTTCGCCAGCAGCAGCGAGTACCAGTTCGGGCAGCTTCACCCGCCGGGGCTTCAGGTCTGGGCAGGCCTCTCCGGCTCCGGCGAGCGCGAAGGTCTTCGGATCCACGACGCGGCTCTCAAGGCCCAGCCGGCGCACCAGCTCGGGGGTCACAAGAGTTGTGGAGGCGCCGGTATCGAGCAGCAACCGCACCGGGCCACCGCGGCTCTGCAGGCTGAGCACGGGGGTGTCCCCGCCAGTGGCCCGCTCCAAGGGGATGCTCACCTGGCCCCTGCTCTGGCCAGGGGCCAAGGGCGGACCCCCCAGCTGGATCAAAGCCGCCGTCGTGGTGGCCGGAGTTGTGGCTGGCGTGCTGGCCGCCGTGGAGCTGAGGGCGGGACCGGCGAGCTGCAGGCCCGCCACCGCCAACCCATGAGCCAGGGCAAGCACGGCCGCTTGTCTGCTCATCTGCCGTCGGCGCGGCGCAGGGTGACTGCCATGGCGCCATCTGGTCGCCGCAGCTCCAGCCGGTTCGCTTCGATCTGCCATTGGCTGGCGGATTCAAGGGCGCTCAGAAACTGGATTTCCTGCTCCATCACTCCCGCGGGCCGTACGCAGATCCTGCGGGTCGCCGCCGGCGGCCCCACCTTGATCGTTCCTTGGCCGAGCACGGCCGTTGCGGTGTAGCGGTTGCATCCAGCCGTTCCCACCAGGCGGCCCCTGGGGCGAAGTTCCAGGCTGAGCGTGGTGCCGGCAAGGGTGCTGACGACTGCCTCCTTGCCGTTGTTGAGCCCGGTGACGATCCAGAGGGCGCCGGCGATCTCCTGGGGCTGGGGCCGGAAGCGGGCCAACGCCTTGCCATTGGAGGCCATCAGCTCCAGCTGGCCGTTGCGAAGGCTGTAGCCCCTCGTCGCCGAAAGTGCCGCCCTGAATGACTGAGCCTGACGCATCTGGTCTTCGGGACAAGCCATCTGGGTGGAGGGGCCCTGGTCGGTCACGCGGAACATGGAGTCCCTGACCAGCACGGCAGCGGAATAGCGGTTGCAACCGTCGCTGCCGCTGATGCGGCCTTTCTCCAGGCGCAGGGTCGGAGCTGGGGGCACCAACGCTTTTTGCCCCGGAATCGACTCCAGCAGCCAGGCACTTCCCTCCAGGCCCTGGGTCTGCGCCAGCAGCGGACTGACGGTGATCGCCATCAGGGCGCCGATGGCCAGGCTGAGCGAAGCCCTTGCACCGGCTCTGCTTGTGATCACGTTGAGCTCCACCAACGGTGTCACCCATCCTGGTACCCAGCAGCACCAGGGCCGTGAGTCAACCCAGGAGCTCACTCTGAGGGTGAGAAACGGCCGATGACTTCCAGATAGCGGTCCTCCACGGCTCCCACCAGCAGCTGCTCAAGGCCGGCCTGACGCAGCTGGTCCTCCACCTCCTGAACCGTGAAGGCTGCCCGGAGAGAGTGGCGGTAGTCGTGCTGGAGCACGGGTGGGGCCCCGGCTGCATGGGTGGCCACCAGCCGATCAAGAGCGGCCTGATCGGCGGGCCGCCGTAGGTCCTTGATGTAGACCGCGGCCCCAGGGGCCGCCAGCTGCCGCAACGTGCTCCAGAGAACCTGGGGATCGTGCAGGTGATGCAGAAGGCTGTTGCTCACCACGGCGTCGTAGCCCCCCTTCAACTGAAGTGAGGGGAGCAGGGCCTGCTCGAAGCTCACGACTCCGGAGAGAAGGGAACCCAACTGAGGCTGTTGCTGCTTTTGCTGATCCTGGCGGGCGATGGCGATGGCCAGCATTGCGCCGGAGCCATCAACGCCCACCACCTGGCTGGAGGGGTAGCGGCTCGCCAGTCGGAAGGTGATGTTGCCGGGGCCACAGCCCAGATCGATGATTCGCTCCCCCAGCTGGGAGCCGAAACAGACGGCGATGCGTTCGACCATGGCCTCGTCGGAGGCACTGAAATCGGCCTCGGCGTAGGCCTGGGCCTGCTCGGCCCCATCCATCAATTCGGGCTCGCAGACGCGTTCGATCGGGCTGCTCCTGGAGCTATGTCAATTCTCCCATTGGTGGATCTAACCCCGCGGCTGTTTCAGGGGCTGGAGCGGCTCTTGGAGGTCTGACGTTCACCGCTACTGGTGAACTGATGCCAGCTGATCTGCTCGATCGTGCCCAGGGTCTGGGACTGTCCTGAGGCTGTGGTCACGGTGATCAGATCCGGGCGGCCCGCCAGCACCTCCAGCCCTGCCCCCAGGGAAAAGGTTCCGGTGCCGGTGAACAGGCCGCGGAACAGCTCCTTGCCTTCACCGTTGCGCACCTCAAGCCAGCTGGGTTCTCGGCTGCTGAGCAGAAGGCTCCCCTGGCTGGGCTTGGCGGGGTCGACAGGCTTGGCAGAGTCGGCGGGCTTGGCAGAACTGGCGGGCTTGACAGACTCGCTTGTTGTGCTTGCTGGCTTGGCGAGGTTGCTGGAGGAGGGTTGGATCTGCTTCGTGCCGATGGCCAGGCCCGCCACCAGGGCCAGCACGCCGGCACCGCCTGCCAGCAGCCAGGTCAGCCTGCCCCGTCGTCCGGGCTTCTGGATTGAAGGAAGCTGGGCGGCACTGCTGGGATCCCGGGGTGCCATGGCGGGGGCTGCCAGGCTCACCCTGGCCACGGTGCCCGAAGGCTGGCCCGCACTGGTTGGTGCTGGAGAGGGTGCGGAACGTCGGCTGACCCCAGGCAGGTGGATGTCCAGCAGAGACTCGGTCAGCTGATCGGCGTCGAGGCCAAGGCTGGTGGCCACCCGCCTGGCCTGGGCGATCAGGTAGATCCGCTCCGGCAGCCGTGTGTGATCACCCGACTCAAGGGCGCTGAGCCTGTCAGCCGAGAGGTAGTTCTGCTCCGCCAGCACCGCCAGGGGGATGCCCTGAGCTTCACGGGCCTCGGCAAGTGTCTTGCCCAGACTCACCAGGGCGGGTAATCGCTCGCAGTAGGCGGACTCGGTTGTGGCAACCGGTTCGCCGGGCTCCGCGGGGTGGGACGCGCGCTCCCTCACGCTGGGATTGCTTTCAAAAGATCCTTCCATCATGAAGGGAAGCTCCGATGCCATCAGACGCCACCGATGCAAGGCGCTTCTCGGCTGCCAGTGCAGACATTGCTTAAAGAACAGGGCTGCGTGATACGGCGAGGCCCAAGCCGCTGCCAGCAGACTGCAGGTCGTTGCATCGTCGTTGATGAGGAGTTCCAGGCCCCAGCTGCGCCTCTCCCGTTCTGGTCAACGCTCCCAGGCCACGCCCTGGATAGGGGGATTGGCCCGTGTACTCCTCGCCCTTGTGTTCGTTAACGCCCTGGTGGGCAAGCTGACGAATTTCACAGCGGTTGCCGAGAAAATTTCTGCCAAGGGGCTACCCCTGGCCCCGCTGCTGCTGGTGCTGGCCATGGCCCTGTTGGCTGTGGGATCAGCCCTGCTGATCCTTGGCTGGCGTCAGCGCCTGGGCGCGGTGCTGCTGCTGATTTTCCTCGTGCCTACCAGCCTGATCTTCCACAGCGACCTGGGCGACAGTTCGGAGCGCATCCAGCTGCTGAAGAACCTGGCGATCGTGGCTGGTCTGCTGCTGGTGGCTAATCAGCCCGGCGAGCGGCGACCGAGACTTCGCCGTCAGTAGAGACGGCTGAGCACAAACTCGGGCAGGCAGAGCAGGGCCGTGCGCGAATCGGAAGGGCTGAGCCACTGCAGGGCATCACCGGCTTCCCGCGCAAACCCTTCGGCCAGGGCCCTTGAGCGGGGGATCGCCTCGCAGCCCCGTACCAGGGCCAGGGCCTGGGCGAGATCATCGGGCTCACAGAGTTCCCGCTCGATCAGCCCCGCCAGGGCCGGTCGTTCTTCGAGCGCATAGAGAACCGGGGCCGTGAGATAGCCGGTGGCCAGGTCACTGGCGGCAGGCTTGCCCAGCTGCTGATCGCTGCCGGTGAAATCGAGGATGTCATCGACCACCTGGAAAGCGAGACCGAGCTGACGTCCGAAGCGGTAGAGGTCTTCGAGGCGGTCGTTGCCGAGGCCGCTCAGCACGCCGGAGGCCTTGGCACTGTTGGCGATCAGGGAGGCCGTCTTGCAGTAGCTCTTATCGAGGTATGTCTCGAAGCTCTGGCCCGTGTCGTAGCGGTAGAGGCCCTGCCGCACCTCACCATCGGCCAGGTCCATGATCACGCGGGAGAGCAGCTTGACCACCGCGAGGTCGTCGAGATTGGCCAGATGCCAGCTGGCCTGGGCAAACAGGAAATCGCCCGCCAGGACCGCCAGTCGGTTGTTGAAGCGGCTGTGCACCGTGTCCACCCCGCGCCGGGTGGACGCCTCATCCACCACATCGTCATGAACAAGCGAAGCGGTGTGGATCATCTCGGTGATCTCCGCCAGTCGCCTGTGGCGACTGGACAGTTCGCCGTCGGCAGAGAGGGCGCGCGAGAGGAGCAGCACGATGCCGGGGCGAATCCGCTTGCCTCCAGCGCTGAACAGGTGCTCGGCAGCGGCCTGAAGAATGGGGTGCCCCGCTCCGATCAGACTGCGCAGATCGCTCAGCAGGGTTTCCAGGTCGTTCTCGACCGGCTGGAGCAGCTCTGCAACGGTGGCCATGTCTCCCGCCAGGTGAGCTGATCCTAGAAGGCTCCCACCGATGACCGGAGGCAGACCCGCTCCACCTGGGGATGCCAGCCCAGCCAGGGGGCTGCAGCCAGGGCAAAGGCCTCGGCATCGCCCGTGACGCAGAACCGCCCCCGCTCCACCGGCACTTCACGGGGGTGAAGGCCGCAGGCGCGGGCTTGAAGCAGGGGTGTCTTGCCCAACAGTTGGCCCAGCTGAGCCACCGCCGCCTGGGCCGGGTCAACCAGCACCACCTCGGGAGGAAGCAGCTCACGCAGCAGTTCCTCCAGCAGGGGATAATGGGTACAGCCCAGCACGATCGCTTCCACCCTCTCCTCCAGCAGTGGCTTGAGGTAGGCGATCGCCGCAGCGCGCAGGCGTGGATCAGCGAAATTTCCGTCCTCGATCAGAGGCACGAATGCGGGACAGCCGATCTCAACCACATGGCAGGAGGGATCGGCCTGACGCAGGGCCCGTCCGTAGGCACCGCTGGATGCCGTGGCCGGGGTGGCGAGCACCCCAACCCGCCTGCAGTTCAGCTGGCTGGCCACGCAGTCGATCAGTCCGAGCACCGGCAGATCGCAGCCGGCCTCAGCCTCGGCGATGTCGAAGGCCAGGGCATTGGTGGTGTTGCAGGCCATCAGCACCGCATCCACCTGTTGCCGCCGCAGCCAGCCCACCACTTCCGCGGCGATATGGCGGATTTCATTGGCGGAGCGCTGGCCGTAAGGAACCCGGGCGGTGTCGCCGATGTACACGAAGGGAAGATCGGGATGATGCTCAAGCATCCGCCGCAAGACCGTCAACCCGCCCAGGCCGCTGTCCAGGAGGCCGATCCGCTGATCCATCAGCCCCCTGCCAGAAAAGCGAGAATACCTCGTGTGATCGCCTGGGCCAGCCGCTGCCGGTGCGAGGCGGTGGCCAGACGGGGCGAGTCGATGTCGCCGGTGACGAACCCGGTTTCCACTAGGGCGGCGGGCATCACCGTGCGGCGGATCACGAAGAACCGCCCAGTGCGTACACCCCGATCCGGGCTGCCGGGTGACACCGCGAGCACTTCCGACTGGATGGCGGCCGCCAGAGCTCTGGAGAGTGAACTCTGGAAATAGAAGGTTTCGATGCCGTTGACATCCGGCCGGGCCATGCTGAGGGCATTTGCGTGGATGCTCACGAAGGCATTGGCACCACTGCTGTTGGCCAGGGACACCCGCGGCGGCAGGTCCACGTCGATTTCCGAGGTGCGGGTGAGCACCACCTGAACCCCCTTGGCCTGGAGAAGCCGCGCCACCTGGAGACTGATGTCGAGCACCACATCGGTTTCACGCAGCCCGCCGATTCCCACTGCCCCTGGGTCGGGGCCTCCGTGGCCCGGATCGATCACCACCCGGTAGCGTCCGCGGGGCACATCGGGAAGTCCGGCGGAGGAGATGGGGACCCGGCTGTAGCCGGGTGTGAAACCCGGATTGGAGCGCCAGGGCACGGAAGCGGCGTTCACATCCCCTTCCCCAAACGTGCGCAGGCTGCCTCTGGGTAGACCCTCGAATTCGAGCTTCCAGCGGTCCCGGGAGGTGCCCACCAGCCTCAGCCGTCTGGGATCGAGCTGGGTGCCGGGCTGGAACTCGATCACCAGCCTGGTGGTCTCGGGATCGGGCTTGCCGATGCGCACCTCCCGCAGGACGCCGTTGCCGCGGATGCTGCGGGTACGGATGGGGGCTCCCGGTAGATCCACCCAGACCCTGGGCCCGATGTTGCCCCGCCCCGCTTCAAAGAAAGCCTGCAGGGAGATCGACGGGGAGGTGCGCAGCTCCAGCACCCCATTGCTGTCGATGCGCCAGGCCGCCAAGGCACTGGCTGCCCTGGCCGGCAAAGCTGCCAGCAGCAGGGCGGCCTGAAGAACTCCGCCGAGGAGAACACCTCGCATTGAGACGAAACGGAGTGGGCGTGGCT
Source organism: Synechococcus sp. J7-Johnson (assembly GCF_024345795.1). Lineage (GTDB taxonomy): Bacteria > Cyanobacteriota > Cyanobacteriia > PCC-6307 > Cyanobiaceae > Regnicoccus_A. Next base: position 82,520 of record NZ_JAGQBU010000009.1, on the reverse strand, counting down.
TCCTCAGGATCAGAACAGCGAAGGACGACGGTGGTTGAGGCTCGGCATCTGGGCACGGACCCGCTGGCCATGGTCAGGGTCGATGGGGGCCACGGCAAGCCCCACTCCGACGCCCGCATCGGCGAGCACCGTTCCCCAGGGATCGATGACCAGGGCATGGCCGTGGCTCTGGCGTCGCCCGTAGTGCAGACCGGTCTGGGCCGGTGCCAGCACGTAAGCCGTGTTCTCGATCGCGCGGGCCTGCAGCAGCACTTGCCAGTGATCCTTGCCGGTGAAGGCGGTGAAGGCCGCCGGAATCATGATCAGCTCAGCTCCGGCTCCGGCCAGGTGGCGGTAGAGCTCGGGGAAGCGCACGTCGTAGCAGATGGAGAGTCCGATCCTGCACAGGCCCGGGGCATCGACAACGGGCGGCAGGGCGGTGCCGGATCGGACGGTTTCCGATTCCCGATAGGTGTTGCCATCGGGCAGATCCACATCGAAAAGGTGGATTTTGTCGTAGCGGGCCAACAGCTGGCCGTCGCGACCCACCAGTTCCGCCCGGTTGTAGGTGGCTCGCTCGCCTGCAGGAACGGGAAAGCCACCACCGAGCAGGGTCACCTGGTAGCGCCGCGCCATCGTGACCAGGAAGCGGCTGCACCGGTCCGCCAGGCTGGGGGCCAGCTCCAGCCGCCGCTCGTCATCGCCCATGAAGGCGAAGTTCTCAGGCAGGCCCACGAGCTCGGCGCCACGACGGGCGGCCAGGTCAATCTGCTCTTCAGCGGCGGCAAAGTTGGCGTCCGGATCGGGCGTGCTGGTGAGTTGCACAACGGCAGCCAGAAAGCTCGTCACCAGGTGGAAGTGTCAGATCGGCCGAACTTTAGGGGGAGGTCCGTCAGAGCTCCGGTATGTGCGGCCCACCCGTGGGCTGGCCTCAACTGGCCTTGAGCACGCCTGGTTCCGCCTGCATCGGCACGATTGTGAGGGTATCGAGCGCGGCACAGCACTGGAAGTCGGCGTCGTGATTGCCCAGCCGGATCAAGCGCTGGCCGTGGCTGGCGGTGCGCAGGCAGCCCTCGGGGTTGTGTCGCCACTGCTGCCAGAGGGCCAGGGCCGCCACCATCTCATCGTTGCCGGCTGCCACGCTGATCCCCGCGGCAGGGGCCAGCTCGAGCAAAGCGGCGCCCACGGCGCCCGCCGCCAGGCTGTCCTCCAGCGAATAGGCACCCTCCCAGCCGCTGCCTACGATCCAGACGTTCTCAACACCTCGCTCGATCAGCCGTTGGGCCACAGCTGTGCGGTTTGGCAGGCAGGCGGTGAGGAGCAGGGGCAGATCCCTCACCCGGTCGAGGGAGCGGGTGCCGTTGGTGGTGCTCATGAAGATGCGCTTGCCCGCGACCAGCTCGGGGGTCACCCCAAGGGGCGAGTTGCCCATGTCGAAGCCCTCCACCCGGGCACCACCGCGCTCACCGGCTGTGAGACGGAGCTCGGCGGGCCAGGCGGCGGCACTGGTCTTGAGGTCTTCGAGATTGGCGAAGGCCTGGATCGCCTCGGCGCCGTTTTCCAGGGCCCAGGCCATCGTGGTGGTCGCCCGCAGCACATCGATCACCACTGCCGCGTCAGGGCTGCCGCCTTCGGCCGATCCAACAGCCGGTACGCACTCTGAGGTGTGGAAGGTATGGATCAGCACGGCGCGGCGAGTGGTGAGGGTGCGTCACAGTAAGCAGCAACGGAACTGAACCGATGCAGGCAGTGTTGCCGCGAAGCACCACCCGAGACCTGCGGGGTTTTCTGGCGCTGCTGGAACAGCGCGGACAGTTGCGGCGGATCACCGCGCCGGTCGATCCCGATCTGGAGCTCGCCGCCATCGCCGACCGGGTGCTGGCCCGTGGCGGACCAGGGCTGTTGTTCGAAAACGTGATCGGCAGCCCGATGCCGGTGGCGGTCAACCTGCTCGGCACGGTGGAGCGCGTGGTCTGGAGCATGGGCCTGGAGCGAGCCGAGCAACTCGAAGACCTGGGAGAACGGCTGGCCTTGCTGCAGCAGCCCCGCCCCCCCAAGGGCCTGCGCGAAGCGGCTCGTTTCGGCGGCGTGCTCTGGGATGTGGTCAAGGCCCGCCCCGACCTGGATCTGCTTCCCCCCTGCCACCAGCAGGTGTTCAAGGGGGATCAGGTGAATCTCGATGCCCTGCCGCTGCTGCGCCCCTGGCCAGGTGATGCCGGCGGTGTGGTCACCCTCGGTCTGGTGATCACAAAGGATCCGGAAACCGGCGTGCCCAACGTGGGCGTATACCGTCTCCAGCGCCAGTCGATGAACACCATGACCGTGCACTGGCTGAGCGTGCGCGGCGGCGCCCGTCACCTGCGCAAGGCCATGGCCCTGGGAAAGCCCCTGGAAGTGGCGGTTGCGATCGGCGTGCACCCACTGCTGGTGATGGCCGCCGCCACCCCGATTCCGGTGCAGCTCTCTGAGTGGCTGTTCGCCGGCATCTACGCCGGGGAAGGGGTGCGACTGGCGAAGTGCAAGACCCTCAATCTGGAGGTGCCGAGCCACAGCGAGGTGGTGCTGGAGGGCACGATCGCACCGGGTGAGGTGTTGCCGGATGGTCCGTTCGGCGATCACATGGGCTTTTACGGCGGCCTGGAGGATTCCCCCCTGGTGCGCTTCCACTGCGTCACCCAGCGGCGCGATCCGGTCTTTCTCACCACCTTCAGCGGCCGTCCTCCCAAAGAGGAAGCGATGCTGGCGATCGCACTCAACCGGATGTACACGCCGATTCTTCGCCAGCAGGTGCCGGAGATCGTCGATTTCTTCCTGCCGATGGAAGGCCTCAGTTACAAACTTGCGGTGATCGCGATCGACAAGGCCTACCCAGGCCAGGCCAAGCGGGCGGCGATGGCGTTCTGGAGCGCTCTGCCCCAGTTCACTTACACCAAGTTCGTGGTGGTGGTCGACAAGACGATCAGCATCCGTGATCCGCGCCAGGTGATCTGGGCAATCAGCGCCCAGGTGGATCCCCAGCGGGATCTGTTCGTGCTTGAGGACACCCCCTTTGACAGCCTGGATTTCGCCAGCGAGCGGCTCGGGCTCGGCGGTCGTCTGGCAATCGATGCCACCACCAAGATCGGCCCGGAGAAACGCCACGACTGGGGCGAACCGCTGCGTCGCACAGCTGAGCAGGAGGCCCGTGTGGATCAGCGCTGGGCCGAGCTGGGCCTGGCCGACATCGATGCCAGCGATCCCGATCCGGTGCTCTTCGGCTACACCCTCGAGCACGTGCTCGAGCGGCTCTCCGCTCGCGGCGGCTAGGCCAATGCCCTCTCCCAGGCGGTGATGCTCAAGCGCCGGGGCCTCCAAGCGATCCAGGCCTTGCTGGAGCTGGCACTGGAGCCCGAGCGCTGGCGCTCTGGGCCCGATCTGGCTGCCAGCCAGGCGATCCCCGAACCGATGTTGGAGCAGGTGCTGCAGCAGCTGCGCCGCGCTGAGCTGGTGGAGGCCCGACGAGGTCGCCATGGCGGTTACAGGCTTCAGCGCGCTGCCGCCGCCATTCCTCTGCTGGAGGTGCTGCGGGCGGTGGAAGCGGACCCGTCGCAGGAGCCGGCCACCGCTGCGGCCGCACAGCAGGCGGGGGAGCAGGTGGCCCTTGCCCTGGAGCGGCGGTTACAACTGGCACTGGAGCGGGAGCTGGCCCGGCTCAGCCTCGAGGAGCTGCTTTACGACCTGCGCAGTACCCAGGAGTGCCTGCGTCAGGAGGGAGGGCTGATGCTGGGCTGACCCAGCCGCCCATGAATCAGATCAGCCATCACCGGGCTGCTCAGCTCCCAGATAGGTGGTCCTGAGATCCTCGTGGGCCAGCAGCTCGGTGGCGCTGCCGCTGAGGCTGACACTGCCGGACTGGAGCACCACCCCCCGGTCGGCGATGGCCAGGGCCGCCTGGGCGTTCTGCTCGACCAGCAGGATCGTGAGCCCTTCGCGATGAAGCTGCCGAAGAATCGCCATCACCTCGGCCACCAGTTTCGGCGCCAGCCCCAGACTGGGCTCATCCAGCAGCAGCAGCCGCGGATGCCCCATCAGCGAGCGGGCGATCGCCAGCATCTGCTGCTCCCCGCCCGAGAGACTGCCGGCCAGCTGCGAGCGGCGTTCGCGCAGGCGGGGGAAGCGCTCGTAGCAGCGCTGAAGATCCCGCTCGATTCCGCGCCGATCCCGGCGCAGATAGGCCCCGAGCTCCAGATTCACAGCCACGGTCTGGCGAGCCAGCACCCGCCGCCCTTCCGGGCAGTGACCGATCCCGAGCCTCACCGTTCCCTCGGTGGGGGTCCTGGCCAGGCAGCGGCCCTGCCATTCGATCCTGCCCGCCTCCGGCTTCACAAGCCGCGAAATCGCTCGCAGGGTGGTGCTCTTGCCGGCGCCATTGGAGCCCAGCAAGGCCACCAGTTCCCCCTCGTGGATGTGCAGGTCGACCTCGCTCAGTGCGTTGATCGCCCCGTAGCGCACCGAGAGACCCCGGATGGCCAGCAAAGGCGGGCCTGCGGCAGTGACGCTCATGCACTCACCCCCAGGTAGGCCTCGATCACTGCTGGGTCATGGCGCACGCTCTCAGGCGTGCCCAGAGCGATCCGCCGGCCGAAATTCAGCACCGCCAGGCGGTCGCAGAGGCTCATCATCAGCGGCACATGGTGCTCAATCACGAGCACGGTGAGATCGAAGCGTGAGCGCAGGCGCCGGATCAGGGCCGAGAGCTCCTCCTTTTCGATCGGGTTCATGCCGGCGGCCGGTTCATCCAGCAGCAACAGGCGCGGGGCGGTGGCCAGGGCGCGGGCGATCTCCAGCCGCCGTTGTGAGCCGTAGGGCAGGCTGCCCGCCGGCTGCCGGGCTGTGTCGGCCAGGTCCACCAGCTCCAGCAGCTCCAATGCCCGTTGTCGCAACTCCCCCTGGCTCTGGCGAAACGATCGTCGACCCAGCAGGGCAGGGAGCAGGGGAGCGCGCGCACTGTGGTGCAGGCCGATCAGAACGTTCTCCAGGCAGCTCAACCGCTGGAACAGGTGCAGGTTCTGAAAAGTGCGGCCGATACCCAGGCGGTTGATCCGATCCGGGGGCAGGCCGTTGATCGCTCCATCACTCCAGCGGATCGACCCCGCCGTGGGGCGGCCCACGCCGGAAATCAGGTTGAACAGAGTGGTCTTGCCGGCTCCATTAGGGCCGATCAACCCGAAGATTTCCCCCGGCTGCACCTGCAGGGAAACGCGATCGAGAGCGAGCAGGCCACCGAAGCGGCAGCTCACCTCCTCCAGGGCCAACAGGGAGGATGCAGCTGTTGCCTGGGCTGAGGGAACCTGCATCAGGGGCGTCACAGGGTTTGCTGAAGCCTGGCCAGGCGCTCCGGGGTGATCAGGCCCTGGGGAAAGAGGATCGGCCCCAACAGGATCACCAGGCCGAAGAGAATCAGGCGCAGATCCCCCACCGGCCGCAGCAGTTCGGGCAGGGCCGTGATCACCAGCCCACCCAGCACAGGCCCCAGCCAGATCCGGGAGCCGCCGAAGACCACGAAGGCCAGGGTGGTGATGCTGGCGTCGAAGCCGCCCTGACGGGCATTCCAGGTGTTGAGGAAGTGAGCAGCCAGCACTCCGGTGAGCGCGGCAATCACGGCGCTGATCACGAAAGCGGTCAGCTTCACGTCGGCGCTGGGAATGCCCATGCAACGGGCGGCCAGCTCGTCATCGCGGATGGCGGCCATCGCACGCCCCAGCCTCATGTCCTCCAGACGGGCACACAACCAGCAGACCAGGGCCAGCAGCACCCAAGTGGCCAGGGCATAGCCCCCAGGGCCGGCAAAAGGCTGGGGAATGCCGAATATCCCCACTGCGCCACCGCTCCAGGCCAGGTTCAGGTTCAGCACTCTCAGGATCTCCACCAGGGCGATGGTGGCGATGGCCAGATAGATGCCGCGCAACTGCAGCACGGGTCTGCCGAGTACCAGCGCCACTGCTGCTGCCACCAGGGCCGCAACCACCAGCTCCAGGGCCAGGGAGGTAAGGGGGTAGCCGGCCCCATCGCCCGAAAGGGCAGACCAGCTGGTGGAGAGCAAGGCGGCCACATAGCCGCCGATCACATAAAAGCCCGGAGTGGCAAGCGAGAGCTGACCGCAGCGCAGGGGCAGGTAGACCGAGAGGGCCAGCAGGGCTCCGAAGCCCATCTGCACCAGCAGCGAAAGATCGCTCACACCTTGCTCGCCACGGGTTTGCCCAGCAATCCCTGGGGACGCAACAGGAGGACCAGAAACAGGATCGCGAAGGCCACCCCGTCCTTGTAGCCGGAGAGCTCCGAAGGCACCAGCGCTTCGGCCAGTCCCACGATCAGGCCGCCGAGCACCGCTCCCGGCACGCTGCCCAGACCGCCCAGCACCAGCACCCCCAGCCCCTTGAGCCCGTAGCCGATGCCGAAGTAGGGCCCGGCAATGCTCACGCTCAGGCCCACCAGCCCGCCAGCCACCCCAGCAAGGAACCCGCTCAGCGCGAAGGCCAGGCGGATCATGGCGCCGGAGTCGATTCCGAGCAGACGGGCGGTGACCGGATCCTCTGCCACAGCCTGCAGGGCTTTGCCGCCCCGACTGCCCTCCAGCCAGAGCGTGAGCAGCGCCACCAGCAGGGTTGCCACCAGCAGCAGGAGCACCTGCACGGTGCGGATCTGGGCGCCGCCCAGGGCCAGTGCCGACGGCAGTGCCGCCAGGGTGGAGGTGGGGATCGAGTAGCTCTCGGCTCCCATCAGCAGCTGCACCAGGTTCACCAGCACCACCCCTGCTCCCAGGCTGGAGATCAGGTAAAGCAAAGGCTCGGCGTTGCGTTGGCGCAGGGGGCGGAACGCCATAGCCTCCACCCCCAGGCCCACCAGGGCGGAGCCAGCTCCAGCCAGGGCCAGGGCCAGCCAGAACGGCAGGGAAACAGGCAGTTGCCAACCAGCAAGCAAGCCATTGGCACCCACCGCACCACCGATCAGCAGGTAAGTGAGGTAACCCCCAATCGTGAACATCGCTCCTTGGGCGAAGTTGATGACCCCCAGTACCGAAAACACCAGGGTGTAGCCGAGTGCGAAGAGGGCATAGACCGCACCGGAGGCCAGTCCGTTGATCAGAATCTGCAGGAGATGAACCACGCCAGGCTCAGGGAAGCAGCAGGAAACGGCCGCTGCGACCGTCTGGCTGCATCCGCACCTGGGCAACGTGGAAGCGTTGCTGCAACACCTCACCATCGGGGCTGAAGCTGATCTCGCCAAGGGGAGTGTCGTATTGGCCGCCGAGGAGTTCGGCCATCAGCGCCTTGCGTGCCTCCCCCAGGGACAACTGGGCCAGCGGCTGGCGTTGGTTCAGCCGCTGCAACGCTTCAGCCACCACCTGGTAGGACGTGAAGGCCTGGGCCGTGAGCTGGGGGGGAATCGCTCCACCTTTGGCCTTTTGATACAGAGCCACGAACTCGCGGTTCACGGGCGTTTCTAGCTCGGGGCTGTAAGCCTGGGCAATCAGGATGCCGTCGCAATAGCGCTGGCAGATCGGATAGATGTTCGGCGTGTTCATCCCATTTCCCACCACGATCGCGCCCCTGTAGCCCAGCTCCCGCAACTGACGGATCAGGTTGCCCCCGTCAACCGCCTGAGCCGAGATCACAATCAGATCGGGTGACTCCCGCAGGGCGGAAGTGATCTGATTCTGAAAATCCTGGTCATTGAGCTGGGTGCGCTGCACCGTCACGGGTTTGAGCCCTTTGTCGGTTAGGGCCTTCTGGAAGATGACGGTCTCGGAGGTGCTGTAGGCGTCGTCCTGGGCGTAAAACACCGCCGCCCGACGGATCGAGGGTGTCAGCTGCAGGGCCTTGGCGATCGAAAGGGGTGCAATCTCGGTGCTGGGGGCCGACACCCGACTGATGAAGCTGCCGATCTGGGGAATGCCGGTGGCGGTGTTGGAGGGCGCCACCACCGGCACACCACGGCGCTGGGCAATCGGGTCGGCCGCGAAGGCCTGCTGGGAGAGGGTGGGACCGATCAGGGCCACCACCCCGGCATCGATCAGCAGGTTGAAGGCCTGGCTGGCGGTGGCCTCATCGCCGCCGCCGTCCTCCAGCCGCAGGTTCAGTTCCAGCGCATCCTGAGAGTTGGCATTCCGGCGTTGCTGGAACCAGTCCTGAGCCAGCTTGAGGCCGATCTGCTGGTCCTGTCCGTAGGCATTGGCATTACTGGTGAGTGAGAGCACCGCCCCGACGGGAACGCCGCCCTTGAGCTGCAGCGGCTGGTCATCGGCGCGGGGGCCGCACGCCGCGAGTCCGGCCGCCATGGCAAGTGCAGCCCCCAGGGCGACCGCGATCCGTGAGCGCTGGCCCACCTGCATCAGGCGATGGCGGCGAAGCAGTCGCGGAACGCCTCCAGGGTGGCATCGATGTCTTCGTCCGTGTGGGCCAGCGAGGTGAAGCCGGCCTCGAAAGCGCTCGGCGCCAGGTAGACGCCGCGCTCGAGCATGGCCCGGTGCAGCTTGCCGAACCGCTTGGTGTCGGCTGCTTTGGCTTGCTCGAAGTTGCGCACCGGCCCGTCGCAGAGGAAGAAGCCGAACATGGCACTGATGCTGCCGCCGCAGATAGGCAGGCCGGCATCCCTGCCGGCGGCCAGGATGCCGGCGAGCAGCCGCGAAGTGGTGGCCTCGAGTTTCTCATAGGTGCCGCTCTGGCGCAGCAGCTCCAGGGTGTGGATGCCGGCGGTCATCGCCAGGGGATTGCCGCTGAGGGTTCCCGCCTGGTACATCGGACCGGCCGGCGCCACCATCGCCATGATCTCGGCGCGGCCGCCGTAGGCACCCACGGGCAGGCCGCCGCCGATCACCTTGCCAAGGGTGGTGAGATCAGGGGTGATGCCGAACTTGGCCTGGGCGCCGCCGTAGCTGATCCGGAAGCCGGTCATCACTTCATCGAAGGTGAGCAGGGCGCCGTTTTCGGTTGTGATCTCACGCAGGCCCTCCAGGAAGCCCGGTTCAGGGGGCAGGAAGCCGGCATTGCCCACCACCGGCTCCAGGATCACACCGGCGATTTCACCGGGGTTTTCGGCGAACAGCCGCTTGACCGCTTCCAGATCGTTGTAAGGAGCAGTGAGCGTGCTGGCAGTGGTGCTGCGGGGCACGCCGGGGGAATCGGGCAGGCCGAGCGTTGCCACGCCCGAGCCGGCCTTCACCAGAAACATGTCGGCGTGGCCGTGATAACAGCCCTCGAACTTGATCAGCTTTTCGCGCCCGGTGAACGCCCGCATCAGCCGCAGTACCGACATGCAGGCTTCGGTGCCGGAGTTCACGAAGCGCACCATCTCCACGGAAGGGACGGCGTCGATCACCATCTGGGCCAGCTGGTTCTCCAGGGCGCAGGGGGCGCCGAAGCTGGTGCCTTTGCCGAGCGCGTTACGCAGGGCGCCGATCACCTTCGGGTGGGCATGGCCGCAGATCGCCGGACCCCAGCTGCCGATGTAATCGATGTAGCGGTTGCCGTCCACGTCCCAGGCGTATGCCCCCTTGACCCGGTCGAAGACGATCGGGTCACCGTCAACCGAGCGGAACGCCCGCACTGGCGAACTGACCCCACCGGGCATCAGGGTCTGGGCGGCACTGAAGAGTTCCTGGGAACGGGAAGTGTTCAGGGCAGGAACCGAAACAGGGGCCGAAGTCAAGGCTTGATCCGCGAACGTTGAAAGGGGTGAAGAGCTTGAGCCGACGCTGAGGACTGCTTCCGCACTTCCAGACCATGTTGCATTCTCGCCCAACGCCCTGCCGATCGTTTCAACGGGGCACCAGCGGGCGGATCACCCCTCCAGACTCCAGCCGATCCCGCTTGCTCATGACTTCGCGACGAGTCTTGCCAGCCCGGGGCTCTGGGGGATTGACCACTCGCCATGCTCGCTATGGTCACGGAGCTGCACCCTGTTGTTGGCTGACCCCTTGGCCGAGCCGCATGCCCTGACCCTGCCCTGGAGGCGGATCGAGCGGCGCCTGCGCCAGCTGCTGCCCACCAGGGCGGTGGTGGCCCGTCGCGCGGAGCTGCTCACTTACGACAGTGATGGTCTGACCCTGCATCGACATGAACCACCCCTGGTGGTGTTGCCCGAAACCACCGAGCAGGTGGCCGCGGTGCTGCGCCTCTGCCAGGAGGAGGGCGTGCCATTTGTGGCCCGGGGCAGCGGCACCGGTCTCTCCGGTGGAGCCGTGGCCGAGCAGGAGTCGTTGCTGGTGGTGACCAGCCGCATGCGCTCGGTGCTTGCCCAGGATCTGGAGAACCAGCGCATAACAGTTCAGCCGGGGGTGATCAACAGCTGGGTGACCCGCGCCGTGGCCGGCGATGGCTTCTACTACGCCCCCGACCCCTCCAGCCAGGTGGTCTGCAGCATCGGCGGCAACGTGGCCGAGAACGCCGGGGGGGTGCACTGCCTCAAGTACGGCGTCACCAGCAACCACGTCCTGGAATTGGAGGTCGTGCTCCCCGATGGCAGCATCACCCGTCTGGGGGGAAGCCTGGCGGAAATGCCGGGTCTGGATCTGCGTGGGGTCTTCATCGGCAGCGAGGGCACCCTCGGCATTGCCACCGCCATAACCCTGCGGCTGCTGCCTCAGCCCCAGACGGTGCAGGTGCTGCTGGCGGATTTCCCATCGATGGAAGCGGCTGGTGAGGCCGTGCGCCTCGTCACCGAAGCGGGGGTGCTGCCGGCGGGGATGGAGATCATGGACAACTTCACGATCAACGCCGTCGACGACCTCTTCGGCTGCGATGAATACCCCCGTGACGCCGCGGCGGTGCTGCTGATCGAGCTCGATGGCCGACTCGAGGAGGTGAGCGCCGCGGCTGAGCGGGCGATGGAGCTCTGCCGCCAGGCCGGAGCCCGCTCCCTGCGCCGGGCTGAATCAGAGACCGATCGGGCCCTGCTCTGGAAGGGCCGCAAATCAGCCTTCGCGGCCGTCGGACGAATCACCCCCACCTATTACGTGCAGGACGGGGTCGTTCCCCGCAGCGCCCTGCCTCGAGTGCTGGCGGCGATCGAGGAACTCAGCCGCCGCTACTCCCTGCCAGTGGCCAACGTTTTTCATGCCGGAGACGGCAATCTGCACCCGCTGATCCTCTACGACGCCAACCAGCACGACGTGCAGGAACGGGTTCAGTCTCTCGGCGCCGACATCCTGCGACTCTGCATAGACGCCGGCGGCAGCATCACCGGCGAACACGGGGTGGGAGCCGACAAGCGCTGCTACATGGATTGGATGTTCTCACCCGAGGACCTGGGCACGATGCAACTGGTGCGCAACGCCTTCGATCCCGAGGGTCGAGCCAACCCCGGCAAGCTCTTCCCCACCCCCCGCAGTTGCGGCGAATCGGCTCGTCGTGCCCGCAGCGTGCGCGTTCAGGTGGACGCTGCCCAGCAGGCCGATCAGCCCCTGGCTGCCCCGATCGAGGTGTTCTGACGGCGCACCTTTGGCGGCCCAATCTGGTTGCTGCCCAATCTGCTTCAGGCGGCCACAGGCACCTGGTAACAAGCAATGCGCGCAAAGCCGGTGGGATCCAGCGAGGCTCCGCCCACCAGCACACCATCGATGTCAGGTTGGGCCATCAGCAGGTCGATGTTCTCCGCCTTGACCGAGCCGCCGTACTGGATCACCACATCGTCGTAGCCCACCCAGCCACGGATGAGAGCGCAGAGGCGGTTGGCTTCTTCGGCACCGCAGGTCTTGCCGGTGCCGATCGCCCAGATCGGCTCGTAAGCCACCACCAGGCGAGTTGGGTCAAGGCCTTCGAGGCCTTGGTCCACTTGTCGGCGGATCACACGCTCGGCTTCGCCCGCCTCCCGCTGGGAATCGCTCTCGCCCACGCACAGAATCGGGATCATTCCGGACTTCTGGGCCGTGCGGGCCCGCAGATTGATCTGCTCGTCAGTTTCGCTGTAGTACTTGCGAGGCTCGCTATGGCCGACGATCGCGTGGCTGACTCCATGCTCCAGCAGCATCGGGGCCGAGATCATGCCTGTGTAGGCACCAACGTCGTCCCAGTGCACATTCTGGGAGGCGATCTTCACAGGGCTGCCCTCGAGAGCTTCACTCAGGGCGGCGATGGCAGTGAAGGGAGGGGCAAGCACCACCTCCCGATCACTGGGCAGGTCTCCCAGCAAAGGCAGGAAAGCGGCGGCATAGGCCCGCGCCTCGGCGCAGGTCATGTGCATCTTCCAGTTCCCTGCAATCACAGCCTTGCGCACAGGATTGTCCTCGCCCAGAAGTGCCCCACAACCTAGGTCTCGGCGGGGACCACCAGTTTCGTGCGCGCGAATTCCACCGTGTCCCCTGGCCGCAGCTGAAGGCCGCGTCGACGCTCCACCGCTCCGTTGACCCTGACCTCTCCGCCCTGCACCCGCAGCTTGGCTTCGCCACCGGTTGCCACCAGGGCCTGAAACTTGAGGAATTGATCAAGCCGCAAAAGAATGGGGGCCGGATCGGCGCTGATAAGGTTCGCCGATGCTCGCACCCCCACCGGCCGGCTTTCGAGGGCTGCTGCCGCTGCTGAAGCCCCACCGCCGCAGGCTGGTGACCGGTGGCCTTTGCATGCTCGTGTTCGTGGCCTGCTGGCCCTTGCTCGCCGCCCTGGCAGGCCAGCTGATTCCGGCTATCGGCGCGGGCGATTTCCCTCGGGTTCTGCGGGCGATCGCCCTGGCCCTGGCGGTGTTCCTTGTGCAGAAGCTGGCCCAGTTCGGCCAGGACACCCTGCTGGCCTCCCCGGCGCTGCAGGTGAGTCAGGCACTGCGCAGCCAGTTGTTCGCCCGACTGCAACGGCTGGAGTTCTCGGCGTTAGAGAAACTCTCGGCCGGTGATCTCACCTACCGCCTCACCGAAGACGCCGACCGGGTCGGAGAGGTGATCTACAAAACGATCCAGGACACCACCCCAAGCCTGCTCCAGTTGGTGGTGGTCTTCGGCTACATGGTGTTTCTCGACTGGAAGCTGTCCCTGGCAACGCTGGTGCTGGCACCGCTTGTGGCGCTCATGGTCAGCGGGTTTGGCGCTCGGGTGATGGGAGCAGCTGAGCGCAGTCAGAAACAGGTGAGCGAGCTGGCGGGCCTGCTGGCCGAGGCCATCGGTGGCCTGCCGCTGGTGCGTGCATTCGCGGCCGAGGCCTGGCTGCAGAACCGCTTCGAGCAGGAAATCGATCTGCATCGGCGCGCTCGCTATCGCACCCTGCGCCTGCTGGCCCTGCAACATCCGGTGGTGGGCTTCATCGAAGCGGCAGGCATTCTCTCGGTGCTGCTTATCGGTGCGGCCCGTATCCAGGCCGGCGGGCTCGACAGCCAGGGGTTCAGCTCCTACGTGGCTGCGCTGCTGATGCTGATCGATCCGATCTCACACCTCACCACCAACTACAACGAGTTTCAGCAGGGGAAGGCATCCCTCAGCCGTCTGCGCGAGATCGAGCGCGAGCCGATGGAGATCCCTGACCGCCCCGGCGCCAAGCCCCTGGGCCCGGTGCGCGGTGGCCTCAGGCTGGAGAACGTCTGGTTTGGCTACGACCCCGAGCAGCCGGTGCTGCGGGATCTTGATCTGTGCGCCGAGCCCGGCCAGCTGGTGGCCCTCGTGGGTCCCTCAGGTGCTGGCAAGAGCACCCTGTTTTCGCTGCTGCTGCGTTTCAACACCGCCCAGCGCGGCCGGGTGCTGCTCGACGGCCAGGACCTGGCGGGCCTGCGGGCCGCCGACCTACGACGGGCCGTTGCCCTGGTGCCCCAGCAGAGCCGGGTGTTCTCCGGCAGCGTGGCAGAGGCGATCCGCTTCGGGCGAGCTGCCAGCGACGAGCAGGTACAGCAGGCGGCCCAGCTGGCCAACGCAGCGGGCTTCATCGAGGCCCTTCCCGAGGGGTACAACTCCCGCATCGAAGAGCGGGGCAGCAATTTCTCCGGCGGCCAGCTCCAGCGCATCGCCATCGCCAGGGCAGTGCTCGGTGATCCCGCTGTGCTGTTGCTGGATGAGGCCACCAGCGCACTCGACGCCGAGGCGGAGGAGGCGGTGCAGCAGGGTCTGAAGCAGGCGATGGCCGGTCGCACCGTTCTGGTGATCGCTCACCGCCTCTCCACAGTTCAGGGGGCCGACCAGATCCTGGTGCTCGAAGGAGGCGGCATCATCGAGCGCGGCAGCCATGATCAGCTCATGGCACGTCCCGGCCGCTACCGCGAGCTGTGCGACCGTCAGTTGATCCGGGTGGCGGCCTGAACCGCCACCATCGGTGATGCAGTCCAGTTCCACGCTCGAGCGACCATGGCTGAGATGCCCCAGTGGGAGTACCGGGTGATCCACATCAACGTGGAGAACAGCTCCCCACCCGCACCCCCCGACCCCCAGGCCGCCAGCCAGAAGTTGCAGGGAATCCTCAGCCCCGAATTCATCGCCCGGGAGTTTCCCGAGTTCTATGGCGCCGCCCAGACGCCCCGCCACCCGGCCGAGCAACTGCAGTTCTTCATGAACCTGCTCGGCAAGGAGGGTTGGGAGATGGTGGAGGCGGCCCAGGTGGGCCCCCTGCTGATGTTCTTCTTCAAACGGATTCGCCGGCCCACCCCGGCCAAGCTGCCGCCGGCTGGCACCTCGCTTGCTGCCCCAGCCTTGGAAGGCCCGCCGGGAGCGGCTTAACCTGCCTCCGCGACGACACAGTGGTGACCTTGACGGCCTCTTCCAACCAGCCCCCAGTGCTCACCTTCGAGGGCAAGCGCTACGAACTCAATGTCCTTCCCGACGACGTCAAGGAACTGGTGCGGGGCATGCAGGTGGCCGATGCCCAGCTTCGTCTCTACGAGGACACCCTGAAGGTGCTGGCAGTGGGCCGCCAGTCGATGGCCTTCCAGCTGAACGAACGGCTCAAGAGCATCCCCGCCCTTCCGGACGGGGTCTGAGCGAGACGACGATCAGGCTGGGGCATTCTCCGCGCCGGCCTGTGGCAGCGGCTCAAGGGCCTCGAAGCGGAAGGTCTGCCGGGCAGCGGGCTGACCCTCGGAGGCATCGGTATCGATCACCCGCTCGGCCAGCACCCAGGATCCGCTGCCGCCCAGGGGAACGAAGGTGTCGGTGAAGCGGCTCTTGCCACTCTTGGCGGCACCGGTGGCGGGGTCGGCGTACTGGCTGGTGTAGCTGCGGCTGAGGTAGCCGGCGCCGGTGTCAGTGGTGGATTCGGTGAAGATCGTCACCACCGTGCCGTGGATGTGGCGGTGCACCATCGTCACCACATCGCCCTTGATGCGGTAGCGATCGCCTGTGTTCTTGCCGCCCACGATCACCTCGGTGCCCACCGCATCGGTGTCTCCGGCAGTGAAGGTGTTCCCAGCGTGGGTCTGCTCGAAGCTGCGGCGCACCCGGTGGATCGCCACCTCCCACAGCTGCGAGGCCACGGCCTTGTGGATCTCGGCATCGTCGATGCCTTCCACGGTGGCCTTGAGATCAGCCCCCACCTGGAAGCTGCCCTCCACCCGGCGGTCGGGTTCGTCGCCAGCGCCCACCTGCTCCCACACGGCCCGGCCCTGGTAGCCGCCGAAGCCCGGATCCCAGGTGTAGCGGTTCTCGTAGGCGGCGCGGAAGGCGGGGGTGCAGTCGCTGCCAGGAGCGACGGGGGCTGAAAGGAGGGTGGCGCTCACGGAATCGCGGAGACAGGAATTCTTCGCTGACCCTAGGAACACCCGGGCCAGGCCAGGGGTCTGCCCGAGGTCAGGTTTCTACCGCCGCCTTCGTGGATGCCTGTTCGGGGATCCTTGATCGGGGGCCGGAGGCGCCGTGTTCATCGGGGCGCCGGTGACGGGCTGGTGATGAGGCCGATGAGCGCGACGATGGGCGACACCGCACGGGTGCCCATGGATCCCCCAGCGAGCGCAGAAGACCGCATGCCGCAGCTGATCAGTGGTTTTTTCATCCTGATTGGCTGCCTGTTCCTTGCCTGGGGCGTGGCCTGGTTCCTGCAGACCGCCCTCTTCCTCGGGCAGGCCCGCCCCGGTACGGGTGTCGTGGTGGGCGAGCGACGGTCCACCAGCGTCCGGATCAAGGGGCATTCTTCCTACCGTGAGGTCAGAACCACGCGGGCACCGGTCGTGGAGTTTCGCGATGGGGCCGGTGTCCGGCATCGCTTCGTGCCGTTGGCGTCCTCCCAGCAGGTCTATGAAACCGGAGAACAGGTGCCTGTTCTCTACGACCCGCTCCAGCCGGGGCGTGCCAACATCCGGTCCTTCGATGCGCTGTGGATGCGTCCGATTCTGTTGGTGAGCTTCGGAGGATCCATTGCAGGGTTCAGTGCCTGGATGCTGGTCATGTTTCAGCGCCAGCTGCACCCCGAGACCTCCAGAGCCAGCCGCCGGCGCTGAGAGGGCTCCGCTCAGCTCCAGGGTTGGTGCAGATCCTGCAGGGCATTCACCGGCAAGGCCTCACCCTGCAGCGACGCGATCGCCTCCACCGCCGCGCGGGCACCGGCCAGGGTGGTCACCGTGGGCACGGCGTAGTCGAGGGCTGCGCGGCGCAGGTACTGGTCGTCGTGGGTGGCCTGGCGGCCGATCGGGGTGTTCACAATCAACTGGATGCGGCCGGAGCGGATCGCGTCCTCAATGTTGGGGCGGCCTTCATGCACCTTCAGGATCGACTCCACCTCCAGGCCCGCATCCCGCAGCACCGCTGCGGTGCCGGTGGTGGCGATCAGAGCGAGCCCTAACTCCGAGAGGCGCTGGGCGACGGGCACCAGCGAGGGTTTGTCCCGGTCGTGGGTTGAGAGGAAGACAGTGCCGCCGAGGGGCAGGGCTTCACCGGCGGCAATCTCGGCCTTGGCGTAGGCCATGCCGAAGCTGGCGCCGCTGCCCATCACTTCACCGGTGGAGCGCATTTCCGGTCCGAGCAGGGTGTCGGAGCCGGGGAAGCGCTTGAAGGGCAACACCGCTTCCTTCACGTTCTGCAGGGGTGGTCTGGGCTCGCTGCTGAGGCCCAGCTCGCTGAGGCTGTGGCCGGCCATCAGCAGGCTGGCGATCTTTGCCAGGGGCACACCGGTGGACTTGGCCACGAACGGCACCGTGCGCGAGGCGCGGGGATTGGCCTCGATGATGAACACCCGCTCGGCCTGCACGGCGAACTGGAGATTGATCAGGCCACTCACATCGAGGGCCAGGGCCAGAGCCTCAGTCCACTGGTGGATCGTGGCCAGGGCCTGCTCCGAAAGCGACACCGCCGGCAGGGCGCAGGCCGAATCGCCCGAGTGGATGCCGGCCGGCTCAATGTGCTCCATCAAGCCGCCGATCACCACGGACCCCTGCCGGTCGGCGAGGGCATCCACGTCCACCTCTATGGCGTTCTCGAGGTACTTGTCGATCAGGATCGGGTGATCGGGTTCCACCTGCACCGCCTCCACCATGTAGCGGTTGAGTTCGGCTTCATCGAAGACCACCTCCATGGCGCGTCCCCCGAGCACATAGCTGGGGCGCACCACCACCGGATAGCCCACCCGATCGGCCACGGCGCGGGCCTCGGCCGCGCTGCGGGCCAATCCGTTACTGGGTTGGCGGATGTTCAGGCGGCGCAGAATCGCTTCGAACTGCTCCCGGTCTTCGGCCTGATCGATCGACTCCGGTGAGGTGCCCCAGAGGCGGGTGCCGGTGGCCTGGCCCTCCGGCCCGGCCAGCCAGCGCAACAGTGGGAGCGCGAGTTTGAGCGGGGTCTGGCCACCGAACTGAACGATCACTCCCTCGGGTTTCTCCGCCTCGATCACGTTGAGCACATCTTCGAGGGTGAGTGGCTCGAAGTAGAGACGGTCGCTGGTGTCGTAGTCGGTCGAGACCGTCTCCGGGTTGCTGTTCACCATCACGGTGGCGAAGCCATCGGCCCGCAGTGCGAAGGAGGCGTGGCAGCAGCAGTAGTCGAATTCGATGCCCTGGCCAATGCGGTTGGGACCGCCGCCGAGGATCATCACCTTGCGGCGTGACTCCGGTTGCACCTCATCCTGGGGTGCAAGGCGGATTGGAATGCCGGCGTCGTCGAGGTGCTCGATGGGGCGCTCGTAGGTGGAGTAGTGATACGGGGTGGTGGAGGCGAATTCCGCCGCGCAGGTGTCCACCGTCTTGAACAGGGCGTTCACACCGAGCCCCTGGCGGGTGCGGCGCACACTCAGCTCATCGCTGCCGCTGGCCCAGGCGATCTGGCGGTCGGAGAAGCCCAGCTGCTTCAGCTCCAGCAGATCCGCCGCCGAGAGCTGCTCGAGAGACCGTCCCCGCAGCAGGCGGTCTTCGGCCTCGATCAGGCGCCGCAGCTTGGCGATGAACCAGGGATCGATGGCGCTGAGCTGATGGATCTCGGCGTCGCTGCGGCCCGCCACCATCGCGGCGCGCACCGCGAAGATGCGATCCGGCGAAGGGGTGCGCAGCATCCGCTCCAGGTCGCTGGATTCCAGCGGCTGATCGGGGCGATCGCAGCCCCAGCCGGCATGGCCGGTTTCGAGCGAGCGCAGGGCCTTCTGGAACGATTCCTCGAAGCAGCGGCCGATCGCCATCGCCTCCCCCACCGATTTCATCGAGGTGGTGAGCACGGCCGGGCTGCCGCGAAACTTCTCGAAGGCGAAGCGGGGGATCTTGGTGACCACGTAGTCGATCGTGGGCTCAAAGCAGGCCGGTGTGGCGCCGGTGATGTCGTTGAGGATCTCGTCGAGGGTGTAGCCCACCGCCAGGCGGGCGGCGATCTTGGCGATCGGGAAGCCCGTGGCCTTGCTGGCCAGGGCCGAGGAGCGGCTCACCCGCGGATTCATCTCGATCACCACCACATCGCCGTTGGCGGGGTTGATGGCGAACTGGATGTTGCTGCCGCCGGTCTCCACGCCGATTTCACGGATGATCGCGATCGACTGGTCGCGCAGTCGCTGGTATTCGCGGTCAGTGAGGGTCTGGGCCGGCGCCACGGTGATCGAATCGCCCGTGTGCACCCCCATCGGGTCGAGGTTCTCGATGCTGCAGATGATCACCACGTTGTCGGCCAGATCGCGCATCACCTCCAGCTCGAATTCCTTCCAGCCGATCAGCGAGCGCTCGATCAGGATCTGGGACACCGGGCTGGCCACCAGTCCGCTCTTGCAGAAGGCCTGGAACTCCTCAGGGTTGTAGGCGATGCCGCCGCCGGAGCCGCCCAGGGTGAAAGCCGGCCGGATGATGAGTGGATAGGTGCCGATCTCTTCACCCACGCGCTCGGCTTCCTCCAGGGAGGAGGCGATGCCGGAGGGGCACACCGCCACCCCGATCCGCTCCATGGCTTCCTTGAACAGGCGCCTGTCCTCGGCCTTCTGGATCGCTTCGAGGTTGGCCCCGATCAGCTCCACTCCGAACTGCTCGAGGGTGCCGTCCTCCGCCAGGGAGACGGCCAGGTTGAGAGCTGTCTGGCCGCCCATGGTGGGCAGCAGGGCATCGGGACGCTCCAGCTCGATCACCTGCCGCACCACGGCGGGGGTGAGCGGCTCGATGTACGTCCGATCCGCCATCTCCGGGTCGGTCATGATCGAGGCGGGGTTGGAGTTCACCAACACCACTTCGTAACCCTCATCACGCAGTGCCTTGCAGGCCTGGGTGCCCGAGTAGTCGAATTCGCAGGCCTGGCCGATCACGATCGGTCCCGAGCCCAGCAGAAGGATGCGACGCAGATCCGACCGGCGGGGCATGGGCGGCGCTTGAACTGCCAAACGACGCCAGCCTCTCACGGCCCCACCACCAAGCCTGGCGGTGTGGCGCTGTGTCCTCGCTAACGTGAGCATCTTGTGATCAGCGAACGTGGCTCCATGAGCGAACTCCAGCGCCTGAAGGGGCTCCTCCCTCCGGAGATGCAGAGCTGGGTGTTCGTGGAAGCGGCCGCTTCCGCCGATCCCCCTCTGATCACGATTGAGGAGATCGGTCGCGACGAGGTGGAGGTTCAGGTGGATCTGCTCAAGTGGGAGCCTTTCGCCCTCGATCACCGCAACCTGCTCTTCTGGCATGAGGTGGGGCGCATCCAGAACGACGCCGTCCCTCGCGACGGCTGGGAGATGGCGGCCCTGGCAATCGGCCTGGGCGGCGCCATCGGCGAACTCTGGGTGCAGGACGGACTGCTGCTGATGATGGCTCTGGGGCTCTCCGGCTTCGCCGGCTACCGCCTCTACCTAAAAAACAACAACGAGAAGCGTCTGCAGGACGCCATCGCCGCCGACGAGCGAGCCATTTCCCTGGCCTGCCGTTTCGGCTACACCCTCCCCAACGCCTACAAGAGCCTGGGGGGAGCTCTAAAGGAACTGCTTGAGCAGACCCGCAAGAAACGTCGTCGCTCCTTTTACGAAGACCGCCTCGAGGCCCTGCGCAAGAGTGCTGGACGAGCCCGCGCTGAAATGGCTCAACAGCAGGGAAGCCGCCAGTCCGTGACAAGTGAGAACGTTTATGGCTGAATCAGCTCCCAGCCCCACTGTGCTGGCGTCCAGAGACAGCCGGGCGCTTGCCCTGCTTGCAGCCGAGGCCTGTGACGACCGCAAGGCCGTTGACATCTGTCTGATCCGGGTGGAGGAGGTCTCCTCCCTGGCCGACTGGTTCGTGATCTGCTCCGGCCTTTCCGAAGTGCAGGTGAGGGCCATTGCCCGCTCGGTGGAGGACCGGCTTGAGCTTGAGGCAGGTCGCCTGCCCCTGCGCAAGGAAGGTCAGAGCGAAGGCCGCTGGGTGCTGCTCGACTACGGCGAGCTGATCGTGCATGTGCTCACCCCAGCGGAGCGCCGCTACTACGACCTGGAATCCTTCTGGGGGCACGGAGAGCACGAGCCATTCCTAAGCTCGACTCAGCCCCTGTCCCAATGAATGGTCCCACTGGGCAGTTCGACAGCAGCCCATAGACCTTCCGGTGACTTCCCTGTGACTGCAATGGATCAGGCCTGCTCGGAGAGTCCCTGCCCGGTACCGCCCGAGCAGCGTCCCCTCGAGGAATACCGCCAGCTTTGCGCCTCCTGGTTTTTCGCCTGGCCGTCTCTCACCAACGCAGGTCTGAGGCGGCCCATGCTGATCAGCTGGCTTCTGGCTCTGCCGCTAACCGCCTTGATCAGCTCAGGCAGCTGGCCCCTGCGCCATGCCCCCCTGCGGCTGGCGGCCACGGCCGCCGTAGCGGCAGTGCTGCCGGCCCTGCTGTTGCTGACGCGTCAGTGGCTTGGCTGGTCCTATGTGAACCGTCGCTTGCTCTCCGAGCGGGTGGAGTACGAGGAATCAGGGTGGTACGACGGCCAGGTGTGGGAGAAGCCCCTGGCCTGGCGCCAGCAGGATCTGCTGGTAGCCCGCCACCAGGTGCGCCCTGTACTGGTGCGGCTGCGCCAGGCCCTCAGCCTCGCCATTCTGTTGCTCCTGGGGGGTTCAGGCCTCTGCCAGGCTCTCTGAGCGCTCCAACCGCGGTCCCTATCTCTCCCCGATGACCCTGTCTTCCAGCTTCGGCAGCCCTCAGCGCCCCGGGGTTCCACCCCTTGAGGTGCGCCTGCTGCGCAACGGCATCGCGGAGTCGCTCCATCGCGTCCACGCGGTGGTCTGCGACAAGCGCGGCCGGGTCCTGATGCGCGCCGGTGACCCCCAGCAGCTCAGCTTCGTGCGCTCGGCGCTGAAGCCGTTCCAGGCCATGGTCTTCGTGAGCAGCGGCGCCGCCGATCAGACCGGCAGTGGCGACCGCGGACTGGCCATTGCCTGTGCCTCCCATGCCGGCACCGCCGCCCACGCCCGCGAGGCCTTCAAGATCCTCTGGAGCGCGGACATCGAAGCCGAACAGCTGCAGTGTCCGACCCCGGTGGGGGCCGACAGCCCGCTCCAGCACAACTGCTCCGGCAAGCACGCGGCTTTCCTCACCACCTGCCGGCGTATGCACTGGCCGCTGGAAAGCTACCTGCACGTGGACCATCCCCTGCAGCAACAGATGCTGCGCCGGGTCGGGGAGCTGCTGGGGTTGCCAGGGGCCGAGCTGGTCACCGCTCGCGACGACTGCGGTGCACCGACACTGCAGCTGCCCCTGGCCCAGATGGCCCTGCTGTTCGCCCATCTCGGCTCTTCCGAGCATGCGGATCTGGAACGGCTCAGCCGGGCGATGCTCGCCTACCCGGAACTGGTGGCCGGTGAGGGCCGCTTCGACACCGAGTTGATGGCCCGGGGTCACGGCATGGTGATCAGCAAGGGTGGGGCCGAGGGCATCCAATGCCTCAGCCGGGTGGGCGAGGGTCTTGGTCTGGCGATCAAGGTGGAGGACGGCGCCAGCCGGGCCAAACACGCCGTGGCTCTGCACCTGCTTGAGCAGCTCGACTGGCTCACCCCGATCACCCTCGAAGACCTCAAGCGCCAGTTCCTGGTGCCCGGGGAGGGACTCGAACTGGCAGTGAGCGGAGAGTTGCGCTTCGACGCCGCCAACCCCTGAGGGCATCGGATTGCTGGCGGGCACCTCGGGCTGGTACTCTCATTTCGGCACCGCGGGGTAGAGCAGTCTGGTAGCTCGTCGGGCTCATAACCCGAAGGTCAGGAGTTCAAATCTCCTCCCCGCCACCAAATCACGAAGCCCGGTCATCTCAAGATGGCCGGGCTTTTTGATGGCGGCCCGACAAAGCTCTGCCCTAACGTCCCCCCCTGCTGCCGGCTGAGAAGCCATCGGATGTCGTCTGGCCTTGCCACTTCCCCAAGCTTCGATCCATCCATCACCTATGACGCCGTGGTGGTGGGCTCAGGAGCTACGGGCGGTGTGGCAGCGATGGTGCTGGCGGAGGCGGGTCTGAGGGTGCTGGTGCTGGAGGCGGGCCCCGAGCTGAGCCCGTCAAGGGCCTTCGGTCGTGAGCCAGGCAACAGCCTGCGCCGGCTGGCCAACCTCAGCAGCGGACGCCAGAACCTGCAGAGTCAGCATCCGGGGTACTGGAAGGCCAACCCCGATCTGTATGTCGATGAGATCGAGAACCCTTACACAACTCCCGAGCAGCGTCCCTTCCTGTGGAGCCGCGGACGGCAGGTGGGCGGCAGGAGCCTCACCTGGGGGGGCATCACGCTGCGCCTCTCCGACCACGAGTTCAAGGCGGCCGAGCGTGATGGCCATGGCCTGTCCTGGCCGATTGCCGGGGAGGATCTCAGCCCCTACTACGACCGGCTTGAGCGCATGCTCGGGGTGCACGGTCAGTGCGACGGGCTGCCCCAGCTTCCAGACGGCCAGTACCTGCCTCCCCTGCCCTTCACTCCCGCCGAGGAGCACCTGGGTGGCGCGATCTCCCGCGAGCTGGGCCTGCCCCTGATCCACTCGCGCGGCTTCCGGCTGCAGCCGCGTACGGCCAGCAGTCCATGGCCCCGTTCCTGCTCCCAGGGTGGTGCCCTGGCCCGTGCCCTGGAAATCGGCCGGGTCTGCCTGCGCAGCAATGCGGTGGTGAGCCATGTGGAGATCGGCAGCGGCGGGCTCGCAGATGGGGTCGTTTTTCTCGATCGACTCAGCGGCGCTCGCCACCGTGCCCGGGCCCGACTGGTGGTGCTCTGTGCCTCCACTCTCGAGAGCGTGCGGATCCTGCTGCACTCCGGCGAACCGCACCAGAGCCGGGGCCTGCCTGATGGCTCGGGCTGCCTGGGGCGGTACCTGATGGATCACATCTCCAGCAGCCGCTTCTTTGCCCTGTCCAATCAGCCCCCACCAGCTGAGGTGGCGGAACTGTCAGGGGCTGGCAGCGCCTTCATTCCCAACACACTTAATCTCGATGGCCGCGGTGATCTGCCCTTCCTGCGCGGCTATGGCATCTGGGTGGGGGTGCAGCGCTTTGATCCACCAGCGCCGTTCAAGCGCCACCCCCGCGAAGGGGTGGGTTTCCTGATCGGTCACGGCGAGGTGCTGCCCCAGGCCGGAAACCGGCTCACGCTCAGCACCTCAGTCAGCGACGCCTGGGGGCTGCCGGCCGCTCACATCGACTGCCACTGGGGGGAGAACGAGTTGCGCATGGTGGCGCACATGCAGGAGCGGATGCAGCAGGTGGTGGCGGCCGGCGGCGGAGAGATCCACCCCCTCCAGGACCTGTTCCTGTTCCCCTTGGCTGAACCCCTGCTTTGCCGCAGCGTGGCCCTCGCCCCCACGGCCGCACCGCCCGGTTACTACGTCCACGAGCTGGGCGGCGCGCGCATGACTTCAAGTCGGGAGGACGGAGTGCTTGATCCCTGGAACCGCCACTGGCAAGCGCCGAACCTGCTGGTGACCGACGGGTCCTGTTGGCCCAGCGCCGGCTGGCAGAGCCCGACCCTGACGGAAATGGCGATCACCTGGCGAGCCTGCGAGCGAGCGGCGGCGGATCTGCGCCGCTCCGGGATGTGAGCGGCTGCACACCAGCGGGTGCAACTGGTGTCGATGACCACAACCCGGCTGGATCTCAGGCCGCACAATCTGCAGGCGACCTTTCAACGGGTCGGGCAAGGGAGAAACGGCGGGAGCGGCAGCTTCCGCTTTTTTTTGAGTTTTTTCACCGCTGCCTGCCCTGACTTCAGCTTGAGCCGGCCTTCATGAACAGTCCATCCAGGTAGTGCTGGGTGACGCAGCGATCACTGCAGCCGTTCTGGAACAGGAAGCCGGCCAGGGCGGAGGTGATCAGGCGGTACTGATCCCAATGGGGGTGGCTGCGCATGAACTCGTGCATGCCATTGAAGAGGTCTTCGGGGATCTCCGCTTCCAGGCTGATGTCTGCGCGGCACCGGGGCTCTAGGCCATCGTGATGCATGGGCATGGATCCTCTGAAGTGACCCCAGAAAGCCACGGAGAGGGGGGTGTCGTCAAAGCGGCCTGGCGGCGTCGAATCCACCTGGCCCAAGCCTGAGACAGCCAGCCCATGAGCGGCCTGGCATGCCTTGGCGAGATCCCGGCAGGGGGCGCAAAGGGCTGGGAGCGGACTGTCAAGTTCTGGGCCTGGGGAAGAGCGGAATCCCCAGGCCCAACGCCGTGGCGGCCTGTTCGACCCCTAAACCTGTGGAAAAGCCCCTCTCGACCTGGGGAAAACCCCCTTGGCCTGGGGAAATCGTTGATGCATCAGCAGGGCTGATGCCTAATGTGTCTCCTGCGACTCGGCTGGGACCGAGACAGATGAGCCAGCCACTCCCAGGCTGCGGGGCCCAAGCGGATGGTCCGCCTGCGGATAGGGCGCGTGGGTGTGGGCATGGCTGTGGGCGTGGTCTTCGTGCCCGTGGCTGTGACTCAGGGGAATCGGCACTCCGTCGGGCTGGCAGGCGCCGGTGCACTCCCGCTCGCAGAGAGTGCAGCTCTCCACCAGACCCTCCACGTGGTGGTGGTGGCTGCGCTGGGGAGCCCCCACCTCACTCTCGAAGCCCAGCACCTGGGCCCGGTACTTGCACAGGGAACAGTTCATCTGCGTGTCCCCCCGGATCACCTCTTCCACCCGCTCACGGAAAGTGTCAAGCACCAGCGGGTGATCCCCCAGGTAGCTGGCTGAGAGGAACTCGATCTCGGGGTGATCGGCCGCCACCCGTTGGCTGTGCTGCTGGATCCGGCTCACCAGCACCCCCGAGAAGAGGAAGTACGGAAAGACGACGATGCGTCGGAAGCCCAGCTTGACCGCATGGCGCAGGCCCGGCTCGACCAGCGGGAAGGTGACTCCGGAGTACAGGGTCTCCCCCCAGCCGAAGCCCATGCCCTCCACCAGCATCCGCGTCACCTTGCTGACGTTGGAGTTGGCATCGGGATCGGATGAACCGCGTCCAACCACCACCAGCAGTGTGTCGTGCAGGGCTACGGAGGGGCCCGCCTGCTCCAGGCAGGCGGAGATCCGGGCGGCCGCAGCCTGGATCATCTTGCGGTCGATCCCCAGCTCCCGTCCGTAATCGATGCGCAGGCCGGTTTCGGCTGCATAGGTGTTGAGCACCGAGGGGATGTCGTTCTTGGCATGACCGGCTGCGAACAGCATTCCCGGCACCGCCAGCACGTGCTCCACGCCTTGGCTGCGCAGATTGTCAAGGCCATCCCGCAGGATCGGGCGGGCGAATTCCAGGTAGCCGTAGTCGACTGGAACGCCCGGCAGAAGGGTGCGCAACCCCTCGGCCAGCTGAGCGAACTCGCCCACGGCAAGTCGATTGCGGCTGCCATGGCCGCAGACCATCACACCGAGTTTGCCGTGGGGGCCAAGGGCCGCCAGGGATTGCGCTGGAGAAAAAACCATGGGCCGTCCTGCCTGGAGGGACCCTATCGCTCCCCCCGGGGCAGTTCAGGGACCGCAGGCAGAGGGCAGAAATGCTTGGCGATATTGACTCTTGTTCGCCAGCTCAGGCGCTGTAGGCCTTGTGCGCCGGAATCGGGTAGGGAATGCGGCGATGGCGCATACGCCGCCACACCTTCACGAAAGCGCGGATCACCAGCTCAAGTTCGCCGCGGCTGATGCCGCTGTCTCGGAGCTGTCCATCGAGGCGCCGGGCATCGATCAGGCGCCGGACCATCGCCGCAGCATCCTGCTCCGACGTTCCCGGAGGCAGCGAGCGCAGGGCGGCCTCGCAGCCATCGGCGAGCATCAGGATCGCCGTTTCCCGGCTCTGGGGAGTGGGGCCGCGGTAGCGAAAGGCGGATTCCGGAGTGGAGGGATCGCGCTCACGCGCCTGGTGGAAGAAATAGCCCATCCGCAGGGTGCCCTGGTGCTCGGGAATGAAGTCTTCGAGGGGGCGGGGCAGGCGGTACTTCCGCGCCAGCTTGAGGCCCTCATCCACGTGGGCCTGCAGAACCTTGGCACTGCCGAAGGGATCATCGAGCTGATCGTGGGGGTTGGGCCCCTCGGACTGGTTCTCGATGAACCACTGGGGCGCATGCAATTTGCCCACATCGTGATAGAGCGAGCCTGTGCGGATCAGGTCCACGTCGGCACCGATAGCCCGGGCACCCTCCTCGGCCAGACCGCAGATCATCAGGGTGTGCTCGAAGGTACCCGGGGCCTCGGTGGAGAGGCGGCGCAACAGCGGACGTTCCAGATCGGCCATCTCCAGCAGGCGTGCCCGCGTCAGCAGCCCGAAGAAGCTCTCCACTAGAGGCCCAAGCAGCAGGACCCCCATCAGCAGCCCCCCCATCAGCAGGGCCTCGGCGGCCAGTTCGGTGCCGCTGGGAAGCACCTGGGTGCGCCCATGCCAGAGGGCCACGCTCTGCAGCACGAGCCACTGCAGCACCAGGGCACCGACCGGCAGCAGGGTCGCCAGCTGCACAAGCTGAGCCCGGCTGCGCTGGCGTCCGGCCAGCAGCGCCCCAGCCAGCGCCACTAGGGCCGCCACGAGCAGGCGGATTTCGCTGAAATCATCCAGCGGCTGGGGCCAGATCAGGCTGGCCACCGCCAGCCAGGCCAGGCCAGCCGGTGTTCCCAGGGCCTGGGCCAACAGCAGGGTGGGGGGCACCAGCAGAGCCAGGGGGCTGGCGGCGTTTCCCAGCCAGAGCTTGAAACCCTGCACCACAGCCAGCATCGCCAGGGCCAGCAGTGCGTGGCGCGGCTCCAGGCTGCACCGCCATCTCCGCATGATCAGCACCATCACGATGCAGCCGGCCAGGGCTTCGATGGAATAGCCCATCCAGGCCCAGAGCAGCGGCCTGCGGTTCACCATCCCGAAATAATCGAGCACGTCGTAGGCCTGGGGACTGATCGGTTCCCCGCGGCGGGCAATCAGATCCCCCTTCTTGACCACGATCCGGGGAATGCCTTGCTGGCTGAGCAGCTCCTCGATCAGCTGCTGGCTCATCAGCGTGTCGGTGCGCAGATTGGTGCGCCCCTGCAGGTTCGTGGCCAACAGGCGCCCACCCAGGCTCAGTCCGGGTTCCTCCATCGGCAAAAGCTGAAGGCGGGCAGCCTGCTCCAGCTGGCGCTTGGCGAGGTTGCCCACGATCCCCTGGCTGAGCATGCGTTGCTGGGACTTGCGCAGAGCCAGCTTCCAGCTGTTGAGATCCTTCGGGTCGCGGCCCACGAGCCAGGTCTGCTCCAGGGAGCTGAGGTTTAGGGGTCCAACACGGGTCTGGCTACTGCGCGACACCTGATCAAGCTCCAGCAACTGGCGCTCCAGCCGCTCCTGCAGCACCCTGTTGGCCTCCAGATCCACCACCTGCACATGGGTCCGGGTCCCCAGCTGGGAGCGACGCTGCTCCAGGGCCTCGCTGTTGATGACGGTGGCGTCCTTGGGCGCACTGACGCTGATCGGTGCAGGAATGCCCGGCCGCAGGCTCGGCTCCACCAGCCAGGGCCAGCTGGAGATCAGGGCCACCAGCGCACTGGCCAGCAGGATCGCAGCCCAGTCCAGCCGGCGCCAGGAGCAGAGGGCCTGGCATGGGCTTTCCTGCCGCAACAGCTGCCGCCAGATGTTCTTGAGGCGACCCCGTCGCAGCACCTTCACCATTGCCTGAGGTCAAACGCTAGCCAGGGCGCCTGCGCACGCTCCACTGCATGCTGGGCTGACAGCAAGCATGAACCGATGGCCCTTCGCCTCGATGGCCGCCAATTGGCGTCCGAGCTGGAGAATCGCCTGCGCGCAGTCATCAGCGACAGGCTTGAGCGGGCATGCCGCGCACCCGGTCTGGCGGTGCTGCGGGTGGGAGATGATCCCGCCAGTGGCGTATACGTGGCCAATAAAGCGAAGGCCTGTGCCCGCGTGGGCATCCACAGCCTGGTGAAGCACCTGGGCTCTGACATCGCTCCGGCAGAACTGCTGGCCGCGATCACGGCACTCAACAATGATCCGGCGGTGGATGGAATCCTGCTGCAACTGCCCCTGCCGGCAGGTATGGAGGAAGCACCCCTGCTGGCGGCGATCGATCCGGCCAAGGACGCAGATGGACTGCACACCCTCAACCTCGGCCGGCTGCTCAAGGGAGAGCCGGGCCCGCGCAGCTGCACACCGGCGGGTGTGATGGCCCTGCTGGCCCGCCATGGGATCGATCCCGCCGGCCGCCGGGCCGTGGTGGTGGGCCGCAGCATTTTGGTGGGTCAGCCGATGGCCCTGATGCTGCAGGCCGCTGATGCCACCGTGAGCGTGGCCCATTCCCGCACCACCGACCTGGCCGGTCTCACCCGCCAGGCGGAAATTCTGGTGGTAGCCGCCGGTAGGCCGCGCCTGGTGGGCGCCGAGCATGTGAGCCCCGGGGCCGTGGTGGTGGATGTGGGCATTCACCGCCTGGATGGGGGCCTCTGCGGTGATGTCCGTTTCGAGGAGGTGG
This sequence comes from Synechococcus sp. J7-Johnson, assembly GCF_024345795.1. Classification (GTDB taxonomy): domain Bacteria; phylum Cyanobacteriota; class Cyanobacteriia; order PCC-6307; family Cyanobiaceae; genus Regnicoccus_A. The sequence continues at coordinate 53,344 of NZ_JAGQBU010000009.1, read as the reverse complement.
AGCCGCTGGCCAGCGCCATCACACCCGTGCCGGGTGGTGTGGGGCCCATGACGGTGACGATGCTGCTGGTTAACACCGTGGTGAGCTGGTGGAGGCGGACGGAGGCGGGTGATCCGGGCCCAGGTTCTGCTGACAATCCTTTGGCGGATCTGCTGCCTTGAGCCACTGCCGGACCGGTGGCCTGAGAGAATCCCCGCCAGCGCGCTGGTATCCATGGCCGTGGCGGTGAGCACGGAATTTGATTTCGCCGCCTACCTCGAGTCGGCCCGGGGGCAGGTGGAACTGGCCCTTGAGGCGGCTCTGGGGCCTGAGCGGCCGGAGTCGCTCCGGGAAGCGATGCGCTATTCGCTGCTGGCCGGTGGCAAGCGCCTGCGTCCGATCCTCTGTCTGGCGGCCTGTGAGCTGGCAGGCGGCGAGGTGAACCTGGCCCTGCCCACAGCGGTGGCGCTGGAGATGATCCACACGATGTCGTTGATCCACGACGATCTCCCCGCCATGGACAACGACGACCTGCGCCGGGGCCGTCCCACCAACCACAAGGTCTATGGCGAGGCCCAGGCGATCCTCGCCGGTGATGCCCTGCTGACCCGAGCCTTCGAGATGGTTGCCCTGCGCAGCCCGGGCGTGCCGGCGGAGCGTCTGCTGCAGGTGGTCGGTGAACTGTCCCTCTCCGCCGGAGCTCCGGGGCTGGTGGGCGGTCAGGTGGTCGACCTGGAATCGGAGGGCAAGGACGTGGACCTTGACACCCTGGAGTACATACACTTGCACAAGACCGGCGCCCTGCTGCAGGCCTGTGTGCTCACCGGGGCCATGATCGCCGGGGCCTCAGAACCCCTGCTGCAGGGGCTGCGCACCTATTCCCGCGGCATTGGTCTGGCCTTCCAGATCATCGACGACATCCTTGATCTGACCGCCAGCAGCGAAGTGCTGGGCAAGACAGCAGGCAAGGACCTCACCGCCGACAAGACCACCTACCCCAAACTGCTGGGGCTGGAGGAATCGAGGCAGCGGGCTGACGCCCTGGTGGCGGAGGCAAAGGCTGCCCTCCAGCCCTGGCAGGCCAATGCCCAGCCTCTGCTCGCTCTGGCCGACTACATCACGAGCCGCGACCGATGATCGGTTCTCCCTTCTCGGCTGGTCCCCTGATTCAGTTGCTCGACAACGGAGTGCTGGCCTGGGCTCTGATTGCCTGTGGTCTGGCCCAGCTCGGCAAGTTGCTGGTGGAACTGGTGGAGCACGGCCGTTGGCGGCCGGCTGTGCTGTTCGAAACCGGTGGCATGCCCTCCAGCCACTCGGCCCTGGTCACCGGAGCCTGCGCCGGCATCGGCTGGGAGCTGGGCTTCGCTGATCCCCTCTTCGCCTTCGCCTGCACCATCGCCTTCATCGTGATGTACGACGCCAGCGGTGTACGCCGGGCCGCGGGTCTGCAGGCCGCCCGCCTCAACTCACTGCCAGCCTCCCTCTGGACCCCCGAGCCACGGCCACAGCCAGCGGCCGCCACGGCACCGCTCAACCGCCTCAAAGAAAGCCTCGGCCACACCCGCTTGGAGGTGCTGGCCGGCAGCCTGATCGGCCCGGCGATCGCCCTGACAGGGCTGGCCCTGGCCGGATCCCCGCTGCAGATCGCCCAGGGGTGGGGTTGGCTGCCCCTGGCCTGAACGACGGCGCAGCCGCTGCCCCCCTGGAGCTCACCCTCTCCCAGAGCCTCGCCGTGGACACCTTCACGGCCTGGCTGGCGCGACCGGCCCGGGATGAGCCATTCGTTCTCAGCGGCTATGCCGGCACCGGCAAGACCTTCCTCTCAATGGTCTTCCTGGCCGCGGCAGAAGCCAGGGGTCTCTGCTGGACCGCGGTGGCCCCGACCCACAAGGCTGTCGGGGTGTTGCGGGGATATGTGGAGCGGGCGGGACTGCGGCCCACCTGGCACCCCTCCACCCTGCACCGGCTGCTGCGGTTGAAGCTGCGCCGCCAGGGGGGGCACGAGGTCTGCGAGGAGACCGATCAGACCGCCCTGGCCCTGGAGCACCTGGGGCTGGTGCTGATCGATGAGGCCTCGATGGTGGACGGCAGCCTGCTGCGCTTCAGCCTGCAGGGGGCCCATCCCTACGGCACCCGCCTGGTGTTCGTGGGGGATCCGGCCCAGTTGCCGCCGGTGGGGGAAGCGAGCAGCCCGGTGTTCGCGCTGCAGCGGGCCTGCCGCGCCGATCTCAGCGAAGTGGTGCGCCACCAGGGGCCCGTGTTGCGCCTGGCCACCGCTCTGCGCCAGGAGCAGCTTCCTTGCCGATTACCGCCGGTGGGGCCCCGACGACAGACGGCCCAGGGGGATGTGGTGGTGCTGGAACGCAGCGCCTGGCTGGAGTCCGCCCAGGCTGCTCTGCGCAGGGCCGCCGCCAGCGACGATCCCGATGAGGCGCGTATCCTCTGCTACACCAATCGATCGCTGGAGCGGTTGGTGCCCCTGGCCCGCCGCGCCATCCATGGCGCCATGGCCGACCAGCTGCCGGTGCTGCCCGGCGAAGTGCTGCTCAGCCGCATGGCGGTGATGGCGCCAGCCTGCCGCCAGGGGGCCGCAGAGGGAGAGGAGCCAGACATGGTGCTGGCCTCGAACCGGGAGCTGCTGGTGCGGGATGTGACCCCGGAGCGCTGCGACCTGGCCGAGTTCGGCGTGGCGGATGCCCCGGTGATCGACACCCAGCTGGTGGAAGTGGTCTTCGGGGAGAACCCCCTGAGTCTGCGCCTGCTGCCGCCGGTTGGAACCGCCGCCAGGGAGCAGCTGGAAACCGTGCTGGCGTCCTTGCGGCGGCAGGCCCGGGAGGCGGGCCAGGACAGGGGCCGCTCCCTCTGGCGCCGCTACTTCCTGGTGCGTGATGCCTTCGCCTCGCTTGGCCCTGCCGCTGTGCTCACCGTGCATCGCTCCCAGGGGAGTGGGTTCGGAGAGGTGTTCATCGATGCGGATGTTTTCTGGCCGTCCGACCTGCGCCTGCGTCGCCAGCTGGTTTATGTGGCCGTGACCAGGGCACGGCGCGGCGTATGGCTGGCAGGAGGTCCGGGCGATGCGGCGGATCGCCGCCGCTGGCAGGAGGCTCTTGCTGAAGATCCCAGTGCTACCTAGGCCAGCTGAAGCCCCTCGATGCCCTGCCAGGCCAGATAGGCCGCCAGGGCCAGGCTGATCGTGCCCATCACCAGCTCACCATTGGCGTAGAGGCTCTGCTTGCCCCGCTGCAGCAGTGGCAGCACCCGCTCACGGCCCAGGGCCACCCCTAGCAACGGCAGCAGCAGCAGCAGACTGGCCGCCAGGCTGAAAAGGCCGGCCAAAAGCACCTCCTGGCCGCGACCCAGGCCGGCGGCCAGGAGGGCGGAGGCCCCCTTGGCAAGCAGGACCAGGTCGTCGGGGCTGACCACCTCGATCGCCACACTCACGCCGATCAACAGCGGCAGCGGCAGGGCGCAGAAGCGATCCAGCTGGCGAATCCAACCAGCGGGTTCTTCTGCGCCGGCCTTGGTGGGCAGCAGATCCCTGATCCCCAGGGCCAGCAGAGCCCCGGCACCGATCAGATCCAGGCCGGTGCGGTGGTCGCTGCCCTGCTCCATGGTCAGCAGCAGGCCATGACCAACCGACAGCAGCAAGGCCATCATCGTGGCGATGGTGAGAATCCAGCTCAGCAGAAACAGACCGCCCCGGCGCAGGGGATCGGGCCCGAGCAGCAGCAACAACAGCAGGCCGATGTGGATCGGACTGAGGCTGATGACGCTGCCGTAGGTCAGCAGCTCGGCCCAGAGTTTGGCATCGGTCATGGGGCTGGCGAGAGATCGAGGCTCAACGACGCACCTCAAACCAATCGTGCCCATCGAGCGGAATCATGCACTCGCTGACGCTGCTCACCTGGGCACCGGCAGGGCCCGACTCACACCAGATCCTGAGCTGCTCGAGGTCGTGGCTGCATCCTTCCGCCTCCAGTTCCACCCGACCGTCGGAGCGGTTCCTCACCCAACCCCCCAGGCCAAGGGCTTGCGCACGTTGGCACAAGGCCTGCCGGTAGCCGACCCCCTGAACCCGGCCACTCACGATTAGGCGCCAGCGCTCAATGGAGGCACTGCCAGCGCTGCGTCCCCGGCTGTCAACGCTGCCTCGGGGAAAGGAGTCGCCTGGGCGACCGCGTTGCGCAGGCGCCGGCAGATCTCCGGACATCCAGCCCAGTGGAGGTGCAGCCAGCTTGCGTGAATTGTTGGTGTCGTCCATCCTTCCAGCCGCGGTGCCCAACCCCAGCCTTCAAGCTGCCACAGCCGTTCGCTGCCGTCCATGGCTGTGTCGCTCAGTTCCCAGCGGTGAAACTCATGGCCAGCGAGCACCTCACCGCGGCGGGTCACCAGACCGTCGCCTAGGGGAGTGGCCTGGCGATAGCCCAGTTGCAACGAACCGCGCCTGGCGCTGAACGGCAGCAGGCCGGCCATGGCGTGGGCCTCACCCAGGGGATCCTCCAGCATCTGGCCAAGCAGCAGCAGGCCGCCGCACTCGGCGTAGATCGGCAGGCCGGCGGCGGCGGCCCGCCTCAGGTCGCACTGGCTGCGATGGCTGGCGGCCAGCTCAGCGGCATGCAGCTCCGGGTAACCCCCCGGCAGGATCACCCCCCGGCACCCCTGGGGCAGGGGCTGATCGGCCAGGGGTTGCCAGGGCAGAGCGGTCACACCCAGAGCCGTGAGCAGTTCCGTGGCTTCGGGATAGCGGAAGTGGAAGGCGGCGTCGCTGGCGATGGCGATCGGCAGCTCCCCTCCGCGCTCGTTGCACTCCAGATCCGCTGGTGTCTGGGCTGAGCGCTCCAGGCACCAGCGGATCGGATCGCGGGCGCTGCCCTCAGCGACCTTCAGGGGCGGCGGCGGCGCCAGAAGAGGCAGCAGGCGCTCCAGATCCAGGTGGCGCTCTGCCAGGGCGGCCCACTCCTCGCTTCTGGCCTGGAAATCCTGCAGCTCATCGGGAGGCAGCAGTCCCAGATGCCGGGAGGGCAGGCTCAGGTCAGGGTGGCGGGGCAAGGCCCCCAGCAAGGGCATGGCGATTGAGGCGAGGGCCTCGCTCAACAGGGCCCGGTGGCGTTCAGTACTCACTCCGTTGAGCACCACCCCGGCCAGCTCAAGCCCCGGCTGGTGATCACGAAAGCCCCGCACCAAGGCCGCCAGTGAGCCCGCCTGCCGGCTGGCCTCCACCACCAGCACCACCGGCAGACCCAGCAGGCTGGCCACCTCGGCGGAGCTGCCTTCGGCGCTGGCCCCCCGGCCATCGAAGAGGCCCATCACCCCCTCCACCAGGCAGTGGTCGGCCTGGCTGCCCCACCAATGGAAGGCCCGTTGCAGCCACTCCTGGCCGCAGAGCAGGCGGTCAAGGTTGCGGCAGGGCCGCCCGCTCACCCGCCCCAGCAGCTGGGGGTCGAGGTAATCCGGCCCCACCTTGAAGACCTGAACGCTGCCCCGGCTGCGGCGCAACAGGGCGCTGAGGGCAAGGCTGAGAAGGGTCTTGCCGCTGCCGCTGCAGGGGGCGGCGATCAGGCAGGCCATGGCTTCGAACCCGCAGGCCGTCAGGCGTTGGGCAGGAGTTTGGCAGCCAGCGGCGCCGCGGCGGCCAGCAGGGGATTGGTGGAGTCGTGTCCACCCCCGAGCAGCCGGGCCATCTCCCACTCATCAGTGGCATGGGCCATCGGCACCACCTCCTCGGCCAGCTCCATCCGGGCCATGCCCCCGGCCTCAAGGCGCATACAACCGCCCGATTCTGAACAGAGGATCACGCAGAGGGGCTGGCTGCCTGGCGGTTGGCAGATCAGGCGCAGACCCACCACGCTGCCCGGATGGCTGCTGGGCACACCCACAGGCACGGGTGTGAGATGGAATTGGACGGGGATTCCGTCATTACGCTCGAATTCGGCACTGATCCCCTCCTCAGCGGCGGCGTTGCTCTCCACCCAGTGCCAGCCGAGGCGATCGGCCAGCCAGGCGGCCAGTAACAGGCCCTGCACGGGATGGGTGCCTTCGACGTCGATGTCTAGCTGCACCACGTGATTGAGGGCGTCACGGCGGCTGGGGGGGTCAAAGACCATGGCCAGCGATTCCCGCCAGGCGCGCTGCCGCAGCCAGTTGAGGTCGTTAACGGGCTGACCGCTGCCCACGCAGCTCTCCAGCAGGTCCAGGCAACGGCGCGGGGTGCCGAGGGCCGTGTCAATCACCAGGCGGCGACCAGGTTCAGCGAGAGCCTCCAGCAATTCAGGCGCCTCATCCAGGGAACCGTTCCACCAGACCCAGCAGGGCAGATCAGCGGGCACGAGAGGCTGCAGCAACTGCAGACCCTGCTGCAGTGCACCGAAATCGCCCCGCAGCACCACCACATCGCCGCAGGCTGCGGTGGTGCCTTCGCCCGGCAGGGGGCAGTAGGCCGCCACCAGGGTTTCCAGGGGCTGGCCGTGGTTGAGGGTGGGCGCCAGAGTGATCAGCCGACGGGGCTGGAAGGCGCTGATCGCCGCGTCAATGTGCTGGCCGCGCAGATCTTCGATGGCATGGTCACCGCTCTGCTGACCCAGGGCCCAGGCGAGCTTGGGCGAGAGGGGGGAGATGCTCAGGGGCAGATCACAGGTGAGCACGGCCTCCCGTGCGGCCTCCAGCAGTTCAGTGCGGACCACACCGGTGACGGGGCCGTCGAGGCGGCCGGTACGCACCAGATGCTGCTCAACCCAGGCCGGTTGCCAGACCAGCAGGGTGAAGGTGGAGGCCCCGCTGGCGGATTCGAGGTCCTGGCTCCAGAGCTTCTCGAGGTAGTCGGTGAGCTCGGGCGGTGGCAGGGCCACGGGGGCCTGAAGGGTGAGCTGGGGGGACATGGGGTTGGCTCGTTAGGGGAGGGGCAATGCCGGGGGCAGCCATCGGAATTGGGCTCGGAGCGGGGCTCACCTCAGGGGCGGCGCCACATCAGTCCATCGCGGCCCAGGAGGTTGTCGGCAGCGGCGGGGCCCCAGGTGCGGGCTTCATAGGGGTGGACGGGCAGCTGCCAGGGGCTGTCCTCGATCAGCTCCAGCAACGGGGTGTACAGCCGCCAGGCGGCCTCCACCTCATCGCCGCGGGTAAAGAGAGTGGGGTCTCCCAGCATGGCGTCGGCGAGCAGGCGAACGTAGCCCTCGTCGGAGGGTTCACCGAAGGATTCGTCGTAGGAGAAGTGCATGTCGACCGGACGGCTGCGCATCCCCGATCCCGGGGATTTCACTTCAAAGCGGAAACCGGCCCCTTCATCGGGCTGGATGCGCAGGATCAGCTGGTTGGCGGTGGGACTGCCTCCGGCTGCATCGAACAGATGCACAGGTGCCTCCCGGAAGGTGAGCACGACCTCGCTCATGCGCTTGGGCAGGCGTTTGCCGGTGCGCAGGTAGAAGGGCACCCCCTGCCAGCGCCAGTTGTCGATGAACAGCTTCATCGCCACATAGGTTTCCGTGGTGCTGTTGGGATTCACCCCGGGTTCCTGGCGGTAACCGGTCAGGGGGCGCCTGGCGGTGCCACCGGGGCCGTACTGGCCGCGCACGCAGCAGTTCCAGGGTTCAAGCTCATCGGCCAGCCGCGCCGACTGCAGCACCTTGGCCTTCTCATTGCGGATCGCCTCCGCATCGAAGCGTCCCGGGGCTTCCATCGTTGTGAGCGCAAGCATCTGGGTGAGGTGGTTCTGCACCATGTCCCTCAGGGCACCGGAGCTTTCGTAGTAGCCAGCCCGCTCCTCCACACCCACGGTTTCAGCCGCGGTGATCTCGACACTGGCGATGTAGTTCCGGTTCCAGATCGGCTCGAAGATCGTGTTGGCGAAGCGGAGCACGAGGATGTTCTGGACCGTCTCCTTGCCGAGATAGTGGTCGATGCGGAAGACCTGGCTCTCCTTGGCGCTGGTCTGCACGATCCGGTTGAGCTCCTGCGCACTGCCGTAGTCACGACCGAAGGGCTTCTCGATCACCACCCTGCTGCGCTCGGGGTCACTGAGCAGGCCAGCGGCGGCCAGGGCGCTGCAACCACTGCCGTAGAACTTCGGCGACACCGAGAGGTAGAAGGTGCGGTTATTGCGCGTGGCCCGGTGGCGGTCGATCACCTCGAGCCGCTGGGCCAGGCGCACCAGGTGCTCGGGTTGCTGCAGATCCACCGGCTCATAGAACAGACCGGCGGCGAACTGGTCCCAGGCTCCGCGGTGCTCATGGATCAGGTCGCCGAGGGCTTCGGCCATGTGGCCGCGGAACTCTTCGTCGCTCCAGGGGCGCCGGGCGCAGCCCAGCACGGCGAACTCGGTGGGGAGCCGCCGCTGGCGGAACAGCTCGAACAGGGCCGGCACCAGCTTGCGAGAGGTGAGGTCTCCGCTCGCCCCGAAAATCACCAGGCACTGGGGCGAGACCACACGCTCCTGGCGTAGCCCGACCCTCAGTGGATTGGTGAGCGTGACGGTCATGGAGTTGCAGCTGATGACACTGGTTTACCCACGAAAGCGGGGAACACCCAGCAAAGGGCATGGGCAGGCCCCCTCTGTGCTGATTTCGGCAAAAAAAAGCCCGCCGTCATGGCGGGCTGAAGCGGTACGGAAAGGGCTGTCCGGAGGGTGCCTGATCAGTAGGTTTCCACGTGCCAGCGATCGGCCTTCTTGAGCTGGGGACGAAGTTCTGACCAGTTGAGACCCTTGCTTTCGGCGGCCTTGCTCATCGCTTCATCGATGCCGGGTTCCATACCCCGCAGGCCGCACATGTATACGTGAGTCTTAGGGTCTTCGATCATGGTGAAGATCTCATCGCCGTGCTCAGCAACACGATCCTGGATGTACATCCGACCACCGCTGGGATTCTGCTGTTCACGGCTGATCGCTTTGGTGTAGCGGAAGTTGTCGGGGAATTCGGAAAGGTAGCTCTGGAGATCGTCTTCGTAGAGCAGGTTCGGAGTGGTGGGAACACCCATGATCAGCCAGGCCTTGCCCCGGAACTGATAGCCGGGGTTTTTGGCCCGCTCGCCTGGATCGAACATGCGGCGCAGGTAGGCCCGCATGGGGGCGATGCCGGTGCCGGTGGCCAGCATGATCACATTGGCGTCTTCATCGGGGGGAAGCAGCATCTCCTTGCCAACTGGGCCGGTGATCTTGACCTTGGCGCCAGGTTCAATGTCACAGAGGAAGGTGGAGCAAACTCCATTGATCGTCTCGCCATCCTTTTCGTACTGCAGTTGGCGGACGCAGAGGGAAACGGTCTTGGCTTCGAGGTTGTCGCCGTGGCGGGTGCTGGCGATTGAGTAGAGACGAAGCTTGTTGGGCTTGCCATTGCTGTCGACTCCATCGGGAATGATGCCGATGCTCTGGCCCTCCACGTAGTGAAGGTTGCCCTCGGAGAGATCGAAGGTGATGTGATTGACCCTGCCGATCGCCCCTTCAGCCAGAAGGGAATAATTTCCGAGCACGGTGCCGATGTATGGATCCTTCGGCTTGTAGAGATTGACGGGAACAGCTTCGTGCTTGACGGGGGTGGTCACGGGAGCAGGGGCAGCGTTGGCAGCGGTCGAGGCGGGCTCGGGAGTGAGAGCGGCGGAGGCCTGATCAGCAGGCGTGACCGAGAGCAGGCGTCCGCCCTGCTGGTTGATCATGCGCAAAGTTGCCTGCATCTGAGAGAAAGGGATGGTCAAGCAGCGCTCGGCCGTGCGTGTGCCAGCCGCTTTGAGGCCCTCCACCACAAGGGTGAACATGCGGGCATCGGACTGACGAGGCGCTGCGGTCGAGATGCGCATGAACCCTCAAACTCCTGAAAATCGGATCGATCATAGGCAACGCCAATGATCGATCCCTCCCAGACCGTTGGCCTTTCCGCACCAGCAACCGAGTGTTGCGGTTAGGTTTGGTGGCGGCTGGATTGATCCGGCTTGCCACGAATCCGGCGTTCCCCCTCACTTGGCGCAACTTTCGGTTCTGACAACTCCATCGATCCAGGGCCTGCTCAGCAGCCAGGAAGCCTGTTCACTGGACACGATCCAGCAGGACATGGAGAGACTGCCGCAGGGGGCCCGGCGTCTGGCGGTTCAGTTGCGCCTCGAGCTCCCACCTCCGCAGATCTGGGCCGTTCTCACCGATTACGAGAACCTCAGCCGCTTCATCCCCAACCTCTCGACCTCGCGGCTGCTCTGGCGCCGGGGGAACACCGTTGGACTGGAGCAGGTGGGCTGTCAGCAGTTCTGCGGCCTGCGGTTCAGCGCCCGCGTCGAGCTGGAACTGCAGGAGCATCACGACGACGGCCTGCTCAGTTTCAGCATGCGAGAGGGCGACTTCCGCCGCTTCGAGGGTGCTTGGCAGGTCAGCGGCGAACCCGGTGGATCGCGGTTGCTCTACGAACTCACCGTGCAGGGTCGCCAGGGCATGCCGATAGGCCTGATCGAGCAGCGCCTGCGCGAAGACCTCGCTGCCAACCTGCGCGCCGTGCAAAGGGAAGCCCTGAGCCGCGCCCGCAAATCCTGAGCGAATCACATCAAGCCGGGATCTTACGAAGGGCCTGATTTCAGATGAGATCATTCTAAAGAATGCAGAACCGAGCCATTACTTGCTCACGTCTGCTCGCACTAAATCAGAGTTTCGGTTACAGCCATTGACATTCTGATTCAGAAAATCTCTTCAGACGAACATTGTCAAAATGAGATCAAAATGTATACTGCCGATCAGCATCAATCGGAAGCATTCTGCGAATCTCAGCAATCATCAAGACCTCTGAAATGCCTGACAGAGCAGACATGATCCAGAGTTGAAAACATTTGCGTGATCGACTGAATCTGCCCAGGTCTAAATACAAAGACGAGTGCAAGAAGAATAATCGTGATACCCCCAAGGGGATTCGAACCCCTGTCGCCTCCGTGAAAGGGAGGTGTCCTAGGCCTCTAGACGATGGGGGCGAGGCCACGGAGCAAGAGCGTTTTCAGGCGCCGTTTCCGTTATCTGGACGCTACGGGTCGGAGTGTCCCTTCGTCAAGGCAAGACCTGGCTGGGGGAGTTCTGCCCTGACCACACCGGAACGGTGAAATGGAAGCAGGCCCCTTCACCGGGCTCGGAAACCACCCAGATTCGCCCGCCATGCACTTCGACGATGCGGCGACAGACCGAGAGGCCCACCCCGAAGCCAGAGGTCGTTCCCGAGGTCTGCGGAAGCCGCACCCGCTCAAGGAAGATCCGCTCCTGCTCGCCGCGGGGAATTCCCGGACCGGTATCGCAGACACTCACCTGCACCCATTGGCTGGTGCGGTGCAGCAGCGAAAGAGTCACCTCGCCATCGTCGGGGGTGAATTTCAGCGCGTTCTCCAGCAAGTTCAGCAGCACTTGGCGCATGCGCCGCTGATCCGCGAACACATCCGGCAGGTCGGCGGGGATGTCGGTGGTCAGGCGCAGCGTCCTGCCAACCCACATTTTCTCCAGCTCCAGGATCGCCTCCGCGGCCACTGGCGCCAGGTCAAGCCGCTGGGGGTTGAACAGAGCTTCCCAGCGGGTGGTGCCTACCTCCAGCAGATCCTTGGACAGATGCTCAATGTCATCTAGGCGGCGGTCGAGGACATCCCTGCAACGGGTGTTGTTGATGTGCCCGAGTTGCAGGCTTTGCAGAGCCAACTTGGCAACGGTCAGGGGGGTGCGCAGCTCATGGGCCACCATTCGCAGCAGCCGCTCCTGCACCCGCAGGCGTTCGATCAGGGTTTCGTTCTCCTGACGCAGCACCAGCACCTGATCCTCCAGCTGCAGCTCCCGCTGGGAGCGGCTGCCATCCATTTCGGCGGGCCGCAGACTCATGCCCAGATCGCTGACCACCTCCAGCTGCTGCCAGCGGGGCAGCCAGCCCTTCAGCTGATCCAGCACCGCATTCCCGGCCAGCACCTGGCGAGGAGGCGGCTCCAGTTTCACCAGAGCCGGGGTGGCCACCAACCGATGCAGCTCCAGCAGCTCAGGACGCAGGGCCGGGTCGGCCAGCTCAAGGGCCACATCAAAACCACAGTCGCAGGTTTCGAGGTAATGCAGGACCCCAGTCAGATCGGCGGAAGCGAGATGGTGCGGGGCCGCCACCAACAACAGCTTGAGAGGCCGGCGCTTTGCCGGGAGGCTGCCCTTGGCGTTGCCGGAGAGTGGCCCTGGGGCAGTCGTGCCGGAGTCAGCATTTCCCGCTTCAGGCACCTTGGGGGCAGGCGAGATCGTGGAGATCACCTTATGGCTTCGAACGCTGGGCCGAGAGCTGGCTATGACGAACCTGTCAACCGTCCCTCTGACGTTCACGCTCTTCATGACCCCATCCACGGAACGGGTGCCGCTGGACCCGTCCGGGCCTGCAAGGCGAACCCCCCAGGACAGCCGCATCCAGTTGGACAGCAGCCTGCGGCGGTGGTTTTCGCGCAACCTCGGCCTGTGGCGCTCCCGGCGCCTCTATTTCTTCCGTGACGAGGAGGAGCCCCTGCGCCTCGACCTCCTGCTGCGAATTGAAACGTTCGAGCAGCCGGTGGAGGGGGAGGCGGCTTACCGCTTCAGCTGGAAGCCGGAGCAGGATTTCGGCTTCTATGCCCGCAAGCCCCAGTACCAGCCAGAGGGGAGCCTTGACGCCTATCTCTGCGGACACCAGCTGCGGCGCAGCAGGGGGTATCTCGTGGAGCAGCCGATGCGCTCACAGATTCGCCAGGTGGATGAGCATCAACTGATCTTCGAGTCGCAGCACCAGCACTGGGACATCCAGCAGCACATCCGACTGATCGATCAGGATCGCTTTCGGACCTGCTCGATCTTCTCCTGGCGGGACGGTGAGCTCGACATCACCGAGACGCACCACGAGATCCGGCTGGAGGGTCCCGGAGATCCCCTTCCCGCCGATTGAAGTTCGCGCCCCTGTGCATCAGCATGGAGGTTGATGAACACGCTCTCCTTGCGCCTCACACGCCGCCTCCGCCGGTTCCTGTTGCTGGCTGCCGCCCTGATCATTCCAGCCGCTGCAGGAGCCGCCCCCGCCCAGGCGGCACCCGCCAGCGAAAGCGAGATGTCGCTTTACACCAGAATTGCGGCGGTCAACGTCTGCATTGCCCGTGGCGCCAAAGTCGAGTTCGACAAGGCAGCCAGCATCGCCGGTGAAACCATCGCGCAGTTGATCATGGGCCAGCACAACGGTCAGATCAAGCAGGTAGGCACCAAAGCCCTCACGATTGAGGAGCTGCGGCGCGGCTCGGTGAACTCTGCGGTGATCGGTGCCGTTGAGCTCTGCCCCAAGGAGGTGCCGCCGGATGTGGTCAAGAAGGTGAACGATGCCCTCAAGCAGCAGGGCGGCAAGTAGTCCCAAGGGCCACCTGCGTTGGCCCACCGGCGGACGCATCCGGACACATCCGGCCACAGCCAGAGTTGCAATTCAGACGGTCCTGTTGGCTTTGCTGATGGCATCCCCTCGGGGCTGTCCTCCAGCTTGAACACCATGACCGTCTTCATTCGCCATCTTCCCTTGCTGCTCGCTGCCGGGCTCTGTGGCCTCGGCGCTTCGCTGCCCGCCTCAGTCTCAGCCCAGGAGTACGGATGGGGCTATCAGGGCTACCGGCTGCCTACGGATCGGTACCCGATCTCCCGCAACGCCGCTTATGGCGTGACTCCAGTCCGCAACTGGCCGCCGGCTCCCTACCAGGACTACGACAACCAGGCCTACGACAGCCGGGACTTCACCAGCCAGCTCCCCAACGGCAGCACCCCTTACAGACAGCCGGTGCCCACCACCTGGGAGGAAGCCCAGGCTCTGCAGCAGCGCTGCTCGATCGGCAGGCTGGTGGGCGGGGTCATCGGCGGTGGCCTCGGCTATGCCGCCTCCCGCGAAGACGGCCGCACCTGGGCGGTCCCCCTGGGAGCCCTGCTCGGATCCCAGGTGGGATGCAACGCCGGCCAGGGCCGTGGGCCTCTGCCCTGGTGAGCGGGGCGCCAGGATCAGGGGGTCTTCTCCCCCTGGCCTGATGAGCGTCGTGCGGCTGGCCGACTATCGACCCTTCCCCTACCGGCTTGAGCGCACCGACCTGACAGTGCGCTTTCTCGGTGACGAGGCCCTGGTGGAATCCACCCTGCTGCTTGAGTCCCTTGCCGCATCTGATGACGCCAGAGATCCGCTGGTGCTGCGCGGTGAAGGGTTGGAGCTGCTCTCCATCAGCCTCGATGGCCGGCCCCTGCTGCTCGACGAGATCGGGCGCGACGGCGACGCCTACATCATCACGAGCACTCCTGCGGGGCCGTTTCGCCTGAGCAGCGAGGTGCGCCTGCACCCACGTGCCAACAGCAGCCTCGAGGGGCTCTACGCCAGCGGAAGCATGGTCACCACCCAGTGCGAAGCGGAGGGGTTCCGTCGCATCACCCTCCACCCCGATCGCCCCGATGTGCTCAGCCTGTTCCGGGTGCGCATCGAGGCCGAGCGCGGCACCTTTCCTGTTCTGCTCTCGAACGGCAACTGCATCGAGCAGGGCACCCTGCCGGCCCTGGCCGGAGAAGAGGAGCGTCACTACGTGGTCTGGGACGACCCGTTCCCCAAGCCCTCCTACCTGTTCGCCCTGGTGGCTGGGGTGCTGGAGGAGGTCCGCGACAGCTTCACCACCGCCAGTGGCCGCAAGGTGCAGCTACGCCTGCACGTGGAGCCTGGTGATGCACCCTACACGGGCCACGCCATGACCTCCCTGCAGCGCTCGATGGCCTGGGATGAGCGCGTCTATGGGCTGGAATACGACCTCGACGAATACAACATCGTGGCCGTCCGCCACTTCAACATGGGCGCGATGGAGAACAAGAGCCTCAACATCTTCAATTCAAAGCTGGTGCTCGCCGATGCAGCCACGGCCACCGATGCCGAACTGGAGAGGATCGAGAGCGTGATTGCCCATGAATATTTTCACAACTGGACTGGCAATCGCATAACTTGCCGCGACTGGTTCCAACTTTCACTCAAGGAGGGACTCACCGTCTTCAGAGATCAGTGCTTCACGGCGGATCTGCATGCGCCGTCGCTGAAACGGATCGAAGATGTGGCGATGCTGCGCAATACCCAGTTCCGCGAAGATGCAGGTCCCACTGCCCACCCGGTGCAACCGGATCATTATCAGGCGATCGACAACTTCTACACCACCACGATCTACGAAAAGGGTGCGGAGGTGATCCGGATGCTGCATACCCTGCTCGGCCCGGACACCTTCATGCGTGGCATGGCCTCCTATGTGCAGCGCCATGACGGCACCGCCGCCACCTGCGACGACTTCGTTCAGGCCATGCAGGATACTGCCGAGACGACAAGCGATGACAGCAAGACCGCCGCCAGCAAGTTCTGCTTCGAACAGTTCCGCCGCTGGTACCACCAGGCGGGAACTCCGCGACTGGAGGTGCAGCGCCTCTGGGACGGGGATCAGGGCCGCCTGTCTCTGACCATCCGCCAGTACACCCCGCCTTCCCCGGGCCAGCCCGACAAGCTGCCACTGGTGATCCCCCTTGCGCTTGGAGCGGTGGACCAGGCAGGAGAGCCCTTGCTGCTGCAACACCCAGGTGAAACCACCGCCAGCGCTGAGGCCGACAGCCTCGACCATGCCTGGGGGCCGCTGACACGGCTGCTCGTGATCGATAAAGCCGAGCAGACAGTGGTGTTCGAGGGCTTCGAGCCCCGCAGCCACCCGCCGGCCCTCTCCCTGTTGCGCGGCTTCTCCGCTCCGGTGCAGCTGGAATTCGATCGCCCGCACGAGGAACTCCTGCATCTGCTCAGCAGTGATGGCGAGCCGCTGGCCCGTTGGGATGCTGGCCAGATACTGCTGTCTGAGGTGCTGCTGCGCCGAGCGGCAGGAGCCTCGGATGAGGCACTCGAAGATGGGCTGGTGGCGGCGTTCAGCCGAATTCTGCTGGAGGGCACTCTCAGCGATGGCAACCGCTGTGCACTGCTGACAATGCCGGGTCTGGCGGAACTGGAGGCAGCCACTGCTCAGCCGGACCCGCCGGCGCTCTTCCTGGCGATCAGGGCACTGCAGACCCGCTTTGGTGAGGCCCTCGCCGATCCCCTCAGCGATTGCCTTGAGCGCTGCCGTCCCCAGTGGGGGCTCCCCTGGCCCGAGGGTGTCGGCGATCGCCAGATCACTGGACTGGTCTGGTCCTGGCGTGCTGCCGCCGGCGATGGGGCGGTGATGGCCGAGGCCGCCGCCGCAGTGGAGGGTCCTTCGATGACCCTGGCGAGGGCCGGGCTGCGGGCGTTGCAACCCCTGGAGGGACCCGAACGGAAGCGGGCGATGGCGGCCTTCTACGAGCGCTGGCAGGCAAGACCGGTGATCCTCGATGCCTGGTTCAGCCTGGAGGCCTCCGCCCCCTTCCCTGATGGGCTCGAGCGAGTGGAGGCCCTGCTGGCTCATCCGCGCTACGACCCGGCAGCTCCGAACTCCGTGCGGGCCGTGCTCGGCGGCCTGGTGGCCAACACACCGGTGTTCCATGCCGCTGATGGCAGCGGCTACCGCTACTTGGCCGATCAGATCGCCCGGCTCGACCAGCGCAATCCGATCACCGCTTCGAGGATGGCCAAGGTGTTCAGCCGCTGGCAGAGCTATGCGCCCGAGCGGGGGGAGCGGATGCGAGAGGCGATGGAGCAGCTCGCGACCGCTGAGCTCTCGGCCAACACCCGGGAGGTGCTGGATCAGAGCCTGGGGCGGGAGCTGCGTGGGTAAGGATCCGGGTAGAGGGCCCCGTGCAGTCGCTGGAAGCTGGAGCGGCGCGCACTCGCCCCCTCCGGCCCCCCATAGGTTCCCCAGAGCCCTTCCCAGTAGAAGTAGATCACTCCCATGCCACGCCTGGCCACCTGCTGCACCTTCTTCTCCAGCACCGCTGAGGAGGTGGTTCGGCCCCCAAAGCCAGCCAGCACGCCGATCTGCACAGGCATGCCCCAACGCCGGGCCTTCACCAGCGCGGCCTGGCCGAGGTCCTTGGTGAACCCGGCTACGGAATGGGCATAGTTCTGGACCACCAGTTCATCCACCAGCTCCCCCAGGGCCCAGATCTCCCAGTCCTGCAGCCAGTGGTTGTAAGCGAAACGGAAGGGCCCGGGGGAGTGGCTGATCACAGCCCCGCTGCTTTCCTTCTTCATCCTGGCGCGCAATTCCCGCAGCAATCCTGTGAGCTGCTGGCGCCGCCAGGTCATCCACTCGCGGTTGTTGTAGTCGCTGGGGGGCTCGCGGCCCTTCTCCTGACGGAAAAGGGCGCGGGTATGGGCGTCGTAGCCGAGCTCCACAGGCCAGGCGAAGTGGTCATCGAGCTGGATTCCGTCGACGCCGCAACGCTCCACGATCTCACCGATCAGCCCGATCACCCGCTCGCGCACGCCGGGATGGGACGGATTCAGCCAGACCCGCAGATCCTTGAGCGGCGAAGTCTTGAGGTTGGCCCCATGCATGGCGTAGAGGGTGGAGCCGTCGCTGCGTTGCAGCACCCACTCGGGATGGCGGCGCACCACTTCGGCATCGGCCGGCTCCATCAGGCCGTACTCGAACCAGGGGATCACTTTCATGCCCCGCCTCTGACCGGCCTTGGTTAATCGGCAGATCGGATCGAGGGAGGCGTTCACCTGCTTAAGCTTCGGTTCCATCGGCGCGTAGCGGCTGCGGTGGAACGTGAACCCCCGACTCCAGACGTTTGGGTAAAGGGTGTTGAAGCCGGCGGCATCGAGTTCGGCCACCGTTTTCTCGATCAGATTGGCGTCGTAATAGAGGGGGCTGGGGCTGTTGGTGAGCCAGACACCGACCCGCTGGCTGGCAGCCAGTGCCGGCAGAGCTCCCAGGGCCTGCAGGGAGGAGGTGAGCAGCACGGTGGCCAGGGCCGGCAGGGCCCTCTTCAGGCGGACCCTGCGAGGCATTTGCCCGTTCAGGCCAGGGGGAGTGGGGCGCGGCAACAGGTGTCGGAACAGGATGGGGGACGTGGGCGAAGGGACGGGGCCTGGCGGTGGGGCTGAGCGGAAAGGCCTCACGGAACGGCTTAACGGAACATCGAGCTCACGGAGCTTTCTTCGTGGATGCGCCAGATGGCCTCGCCGAGCATTTTGGCCACAGACAGCACCTTCAGCTGGGGGAAGTTACGTTCGTCGCTGATCGGGATGCTGTTGGTGACCAGGACTTCCTCAAGCAGTCCCGGCTCCGAGAGCCGCTCGATGGCAGGGGGTGAGAAGACCGCATGGGTGGCGCAGGCCAGCACGCGACGGGCCCCCTGGCGCCGCAGCAGACGGGCCCCCTGGCAGATCGTGCCGCCGGTGTCGATCATGTCGTCGATGAGAACCGCCGTCTTGCCGGCCACGTCGCCGATCACCGTGAGGCTTTCGGCCACGTTGTGGTCTGAGCGACGCTTGTCGATGATCGCCAGGGGCGCATCGTGCATCCGTTTGGCGAATGCCCGCGCCCGCGCCACACCGCCGACATCGGGGGACACGACCACCATCTCGCCCAGGTCGCGGGCTGAGAGGTAGTCGACAAGAACCGGTGAGCCGTAGATGTGGTCGCAGGGAATGTCGAAATATCCCTGGATCTGGGAGGAATGCAGGTCCATGGCCAGCACCCGGTCAACGCCGGACTGAGCCAGCAGGTTGGCCACCAGCTTGGCCGTGATCGATTCCCTACCGGCGGTCTTGCGGTCGGCACGGGCGTAGCCGTAGTAAGGGATGACGGCAGTGATCTGGCGGGCGGAGGCCCTGCGGCAGGCGTCCACCATGATCAGCAGCTCCATCAGGTGATCGTTCACCGGGGCGCAGGTGGGCTGGATCAGGAAGACGTCGCAACCCCGGATTGATTCCTGGATCTGGATGTAGAGCTCACCGTCGGCAAAGCGCTTGATCACACGCGGACCATCCGGCACACCCAGGTAGCTGGCGATCTCGTGGGCCAGGGCGGGGTTGGAGGTGCCGCTGAACAAGCGCAGACGGCGGGTGTCGTGGGGCTTGCTGTCCTGCTCCACCCGTTCAGCAGTCAAGAAACTGGTCACGGGGGGCGTGATCAAGCAGGGCTGGAGCCTGATGGTAGAAGCCTCCCGGCCCGGCGTAGGCAAACAATGATGAAGCCAGCGGGTTCGCCCCCCACCGCCGCGGGCTCGATCCCCCCCCTGCGCGTGGTGCTGGCGGGTGCTGCGGCTGCAGATGCCGCCGCTGGCATCGAGGAGGCCGCCGGCAGGTTGGCGGCCTTGGTCGGAGTGTGCTCCCTGCCGCCGCTTGTGGCGGCCAGCGATGAGGGCAGAGGAGGAACGACCTCAGACTGTCCGGACACGGATGTGAACGTGTTGATGACAGAGCTGAGCGGCCGCAGCGGCTCCTGGATCGTGCCGTTACTCCAGGACCCAGGTCGCTTTCAGCCCTGGGGTGGGCGCTGGTCGGAGCTGCTGGGAGCCTGGCGCCAGCCGACCGTGCTGCTGATCGAGGCCCACCAGGCGGATGGAGGCCTGCCCGCGGGCTGCACTGCCCTGATGCAGCGCTGTGGGGTGCCGCTCCTGGGCCTGATCCAGTGGGGTGGCCGCTTCGATCATGAGGCCCGCCGTCGCGATGGACTCCCCTGGCTGGGGGTGCTGGCTCAGGACGAAGCCGCTGACGATTGTGCGGATCTGGTGTTGAACCTGAGTCGGCGCTGGAGCCAGATCGCCGCCGAGGCGATCTAGTCGGCTGCTGAGGGCTTCAGCGGCCAGAGAGGTGTGGGGGCCTTGGCGCTGATCTGGCGCAGGGTCTGATCCGGCTTGGACGGAGCTTCGAGCGGCACCCGGCTGTAGCGCACCGGCTTGTTCTGGCGCAGGCCGGCCGTGACCAGGCTCAAGGCTTCCTCCTGAGTGAGGTTGGTGTCGAGCTGGGAGGTGAGCCGCTGCCAGCGCTCCGGTAACTGGGCCCATTGGTCCGGGCGGGTCAGCTCGCTCACCAGCAGACCGACCACCTTCTCCTGCCGTTCCCGGCGGCCGGCTTCCCCCTGGTCCTTGTTGCGGTAGCGCACCAGTTGCTCCACCTGAGCACCCTTGAGCCGCTGCAACCCGCCCTGGAGATCGATGCTGAACGCCTGGCTTTTGTCTTTGTAACTGAGGGGCTGATCCAGGTTCGCCTCCAGTCCCCCCAGTCCGTCCACCAGCTCCCGCAGAGCCGAGCGCGGCAGCACCACGTAGCGCTCGGGCTGGCCGGAATCAAGTCCCACCAGCTCTGCCACCGCTCCCGCACTCAGGGCAGCGCCCCCCTGCTTGTAGAGCGATCCCAGCGGCTGCACGTTCGTCTGCCCGGGCAGCTTCACGGCCAGTTCGGTGGGAATGGCGAGCACCTGCAGGGGGCCGGAGGGGTCCACCCGCAGCAGCATCAGGGTGTCGCTGTTGGCGGCACCGGCCGGGGCTGCGCCGTTGCTGGCGGCCGCCAGGCGATCGGCGTCGCTGCCGATCAGCAGCACCGTGATCGGCCTGGAGGGGGGACTGGCCAGGGGGGCGGCCTCGCCGTTCTGCTCCTCACTACTCAGTCCCTGATCCTGCTGTGGCCAGAGCCGGTCGATCAGGCCAACCGAGGCCACCAGCCCGAGGGCGCCCAGGCCCAGCCCCGCCAGCAGCTTCCATGGCCCGCCACGCCGTGGCCCCGCTGGAGATGCTGACTTGCCTGCCACGACTGAATTGACCTGAGGAATCGCCTCACTTTGACGCAGCTTGTTCAGGGTCGGTGCGGTGGCCGATAAGTTGAGGACCTCCACCATTCCCGTCGGGATTCAGCATTGAGCGCCGCTTCCCGTTCAGGTCCCGCCCAGTCTGCCGGTCCAGGCCGTGGCCAAGAGCTGGCTCCCCACGAGCGGGCCCGCCCCCTGGCCAAGGGCAGTATCAAACCGGCCCGGGATCTCTGCAGTGAGTGCGGGCTGTGCGACACGGGCTGGGTGGCTTACGTGCGCAGCGCCTGCCCCTTCCTCACCCAGGGATTCGACCGGATGGAGGAGCGGGCCCACGGCCGCAGTCGCGATCTGGCCAACGAAGACGAGCTCTATTTCGGTGTGCATCAGCGCATGCTCAGCGCTCGCCTGCAAGCTCCGATCGATGGCGCCCAGTGGACCGGCATCGTCAGCCGGATCGGTGTACGCGCCCTGGAGAGCGGCCTGGTGGATGCGGTGCTGTGCGTGCAGCAAAGTCCCGACGATCGCTTCACGCCGGTGCCGGTGCTGGCGCGAACCCCCGAGGAGGTGTTGGCGGCTCGGGTGAACAAGCCCACCCTCTCGCCAAATCTGGAGGTGCTGCAGCAACTGCCGGGCAGCGGCATCCGCCGCCTGCTGGCGATCGGGGTGGGCTGCCAGATCCAGGCTCTGCGGGCCGTGCAGGACACCCTGCCCCTGGAGCAGCTGTATGTGCTGGGCATGCCCTGCGTAGACAACGTCAGCCGCAGCGGGCTGCAGACCTTTCTGGAGAGCGCCAGCCGCTCACCGGACACGGTGGTGCACTACGAATTCATGCAGGACTTCCGCATCCATTTCCGCCACAGCGACGGCAGCGAGGAAACCGTTCCGTTCTTCGGGCTCGACACCCCCAATCTCAAGAGCGTCTTTGCCCCCAGCTGCCTGAGCTGCTTCGATTACACCAACGCCGGCGCCGATCTGGTGGTGGGTTACATGGGAGCCACCTTTGGCCGCCAGTGGCTGGTGGTGCGCAATCCGAAGGGTCAGCTGCTGCTCGATCTGGTCGAGGCCGAGCTCGACACCGCCCCGGTCACCAGCCAGGGCGACCGCCGCACCGCGGTTCAGCAGGGGATCGAGGCCTATGACAAGGCCGTGAAGCTTCCCCTCTGGCTGGCGGAGCTGGTGGGCTTCTTCGTGAAGCGCTTCGGCCCGAAGGGATTGGAATACGGTCGCTTCTCGATCGATTCCCACTTCACGCGCAATGCCATCTGGGTGAGACGTAACCACCCGGATCAGGCGGATCGCCACATCCCTGCCTTCGCCAAGGCCATCATCAGCCGATATCGCCTGCCCGATTGATGCCCGTGCCCTCTGGCCCCGACCACGGGCCCTCCAGCCGGCACTGCGGCGTGCTGCTCCATCCCACCGCCCTTCCAGGCACACCTTGCTGTGGAACCTTCGGCATGGCGGCTCGCCAGTGGATTGACCAGCTGGCCGCGGCCGGCATCGCCGCCTGGCAGTTGTTGCCTCTGGCCCCCACTGACGGCACCGGCTCCCCTTACAGCTCTCCCAGCGGTTTCGCTCTCAACCCCTGGTTCCTCGATGCCGACGAGCTGGTGGACGAGGGATTCCTTGAGCCCGTCGACCTCGAGACTCTGCCTGGCGGCAGCTTCGAGCGTCTTGACCTGGAGGCTGCACCGCTGCGGGCGGCGGCTCTTGGAGAGCGCTTGCTTAAACGCTGGTCTGCTCAGAGCCTGGAGCGCCAGCAGGCATTCACCAGCTGGCGGCGCCAGGAGGATGGCTGGCTGCGCGACCATTGCCGCTTCATGGTCTTGCGAGAGAGCCAGGGCCAGCAGCCCTGGTGGACCTGGCCGAGGCCCCTGGCGCGGCGCGGGCGCCTGGCCCTGCGCCAGCTGGATCGGGAAGCCTGCGGCCTGCTGCTGCAGGAGGCCCTGGTTCAGTGGCAGCTGCAGCGGCAGTGGCACCAGCTGCGCCAACACGCCAGAGCACGTGGCGTGCGCTTGATCGGTGATCTGCCCTTCTATGTCGCCCACGACAGCGCCGATGTCTGGGCAAACCGCCGCCTGTTCTCCGTGCGCGCCGATGGCTCCCTCACTGAGCAAAGCGGCGTTCCCCCTGATTACTTCTCCGACACCGGCCAGCTGTGGGGCACGCCGGTCTACCGCTGGAGCCTGCACCGGCTCACCGGGTTCCGTTGGTGGATGCGCCGGCTGGAGCGGCAGTTGCAGCTGCTCGACCTGCTGCGGCTCGACCACTTCCGCGCCCTGGAGTCGTACTGGAGCGTGGCCGGCCAGGCCGAGACGGCCCAGGAGGGCTGCTGGCGCCCGTCCCCTGGGGTGGCCTTGCTCACAACTCTCAAGGCCCGTTGGCAGCAGCAGCAGGCCGGCGGCGGCGGCAACTCAGCTTCAGGCTCTGCCTCAGCCCTGCCCCTGATCGCTGAAGACCTTGGTGTGATCACCCCGGAGGTGGAGGCCCTGCGAGATCGCTTCGCCCTGCCGGGCATGAAGATCCTGCAGTTCGCCTTCGATGGCAACGACGACAACCCTTACCTGCCGGCGAACTACCAGGGTGATCACTGGGTTGTCTACACCGGCACCCATGACAACGCCACCTGCCTGGGCTGGTGGCGGAACCTGGAGGAGGACCAGCGGCGCCAGGTGGGGGAGCTGGTGGGACACACCATCGACGCACCCGGCTGGCAGCTGCTGGAGCTGGCTCTGGGCTCCTCTGCCCAGTTGGCGGTGGTGCCCCTGCAGGATCTGCTCCACCTCGATGATCAGGCCCGCTTCAACACCCCCGGCACCGCCTCGGGCAACTGGACCTGGCGTCTGAGTCAACCGATCGCCAGCCTCAATGACCCTCTTCATGGGCTCCAGGGGCTGGCACAGCGCTACGGGCGCACGGGGGCCCCTGCCGTCGCTGAGGCTGTGGCCGGAGGCAGCCGGTAACGGCCACCTCCGCCAGGCTCGGGCGCCAATGGCTGGCCGTCCCAGAGCACCGAGCCCTCTGACGGCACCGGTTCCAGGCTCAGGCGCAGGGGAGGCCTCAACTGCAGCACCAGCTCGCCTGTGGCTCCGTTGAGCTCGGTCTTCACCCCCGCATCACTGCCGAGGCTGATGCGGGTGGGTTGGCCCAGCTGCAACCGCAACACCCCGGCGGCGGGACGGCGCTCAACGCCCCCCTCCAGCAAGCGTTGCCTGGCCACACCCTGGGCCGCCTGCTGCAGGGGCCTGAGGTCCGGATAGGCCTGCAGCAGCTCGGCGTTGGGGTCAGGGGCCCGTTGCTCCGCTGCCGGCAGGGCTGGGATCGGCTTCAGGGCCAGCAGGTTCTCGGCCGCCAACCGCCGCTGCTGCAGATTCACGCCGTAGATCAGCGCCAGGGTCAGCACCCCATAGAGCACGGTCCCCTGCCAGGTGGTGAAGACATCGATCGAGCCTGGAGTGAAGCGTGAGAGCAGGGCCTGACGCCCGGAAACGCCATGCTTGGTCGCCTCGCCCCGGTCCGGCAGGGCCCCTTCGAGGGCACCGGCGGGAAGATCCAGGTGCTGCTCCAGCAGCGGCAGCATCGTTCGGAGATAGGCCGGCTCAGGCAGCCGCTCGCGCCATCCCCGCTCCAGGGCTTCGAGGACAGGAGTGCTCACCCGCGTCTCGATCGCCAGCTCCCGCAGGCTCAGGCCCCGGGCTTCCCGCTGCTGCCGCAGCTGCCTGCCGGCATTGAGCAGGGGATCCTCCCGCGGCTCGACCGGCAGGCTGGGCAAGGCTTTCTGCCAGGGCCACCGACGCCTGAGGCGTGGTGCAGCCGTGGAATTTCTGGATGGCGGCATCGATCAGGGCAGTGGTTCGATCGGTCCGCGGCTCAATCCCGCGGGTCCAGATCCTTCCATTCTTGGGGGGCAAGGTGGCGCCAGCGTCCCTCAGGCAGATCGCCAAGGCGCAGCGGGCCGATCGCCACCCGCTGCAGATCGCGCACGGGGTGACCCAGCAGCTCGGCTGTGCGCCGTATCTGTCGGTTCCTGCCCTCACCCATCTCGAGCTCCAGCAGGGTGCCCCTTCGCCCCCGCGCCAGCTCCCGAACCACCACCGGCTGACTGGGCTGGCCATCGAGGGGCACACCCCGGCGCCACTGCTCCAGCACCTCAGGACCGGGCTCACCGCTCACCCACACCCGGTAGTGCTTGCGGTGGCCGAAGCGGGGATGGGTGAGGCGCAGGGTGAGCGCACCGTCATTGCTCAGCAGCAGCACACCCCGGCTGGCGGCATCAAGACGCCCCACGGGATGGAGGCCGGTCCCCATGCCCAGCTCCGGCGGCAACAGATCGAGCACCGTGGTTCGCCCCTCGGGATCCTGGCAACTGCAGATCACGCCGCGGGGCTTGTTGAGCAGGACGGTGATGGTGCGGGCCGCCGCACCCACCGGCGTCCCATCGAGCTCCAGCTGATCACTGGAAAGATCCGCATGGTCCCCCAACCGCGCCACGGCCCCGTTCAAAGTCACCCGCCCCGCCAGGATCAGCTCCTCGGCCCGGCGGCGGGAGCAGAGTCCAGCACTGGCCAGCAATTTCTGGAGTCGTTGCGCCGTCATGCCTGGGTTCTGCGTCTGGTCTCGATGCGGGGATGGGGGGACGGGCGAGGCCGGATCACCACTCAGCAGGCGGAAGAGATGGCCTGAACCGGCAGGTTGATGGTAATTTACGAAACACAAAGGTTTCCTAACTCACCGATTCGGCCCCATGCCCTCCCTCCCCGTGGCCGCCGCAGCCTCCGCCTCGTCCCTGGTCCCCACCGGCGACCTGGTGCGCTCCTACCTGCGCGACATCGGCCGCGTGCCACTGCTGACCCATGAACAGGAGATCACCCTGGGCCGTCAGGTGCAGGAGCTGATGCGTCTGGAGGAAGCGGAGCAGGAACTGGAGATGCGAGCGGGCGGTCAGAAGCCGAGCGCCGAGGAATGGGCGAATGCGACGGGTCTGAGCCCGGCTCTGCTGAAGCGCAAGCTGGCCAGCGGCCGCCGTGCAAAGGAGCGGATGGTGGCTGCGAACCTGCGGCTGGTGGTGAGCGTGGCGAAGAAATACACCAAGCGGAACATGGAGCTGCTGGACCTGATCCAGGAGGGAACGATCGGTCTGGTTCGGGGTGTGGAGAAGTTCGACCCCACCCGCGGCTACAAGTTCTCCACCTATGCGTATTGGTGGATCCGCCAGGGGATCACGCGGGCGATCGCGGAGAAGAGCCGCACGATCCGGCTGCCGATCCACATCACCGAAACGCTGAACAAGCTGAAGAAAGGCCAGCGGGAACTGAGCCAGGAGCTGGGCCGCACGCCCACGCTGAGTGAACTGGCGGTGGCGGTGGAGCTGCCGGAGGAGGAGGTGAAGGATCTGCTCTGCCGGGCGCGTCAGCCGGTGAGCCTGGAAACGAAGGTGGGCGACGGGGACGACACGGAGCTGCTGGATCTGCTGCAGGGAGATGGAACGCTGCCGGAGGAGAGCGTGGATAGCGAGTGCCTGCGGGGCGACATGCGGGCGCTGCTGGAGCAACTGCCGGAGCTGCAGCGCAGCGTGCTGACCATGCGGTTCGGCATCAACGGGGATGAACCGATGAGCCTCACGTCGATCGCCCGCACTCTGGGCATGAGCCGCGACAAGACCCGCAACCTGGAGCGCCGTGCCCTTGAGGGCATCCGCTCACGCTCCTGCCGCCTCGAGGGCTACCTGGTGGCCTGAGAACGTGCCCTTTTTCGAGGTCTACTGGCGGGGGGAGTGCATCGCTGATGCCGGCGATCTGGAGGAAGCTCTGACTTGCTACACCCAGGTCCGCCCCAAGGATCTTGGCTGGCAGGAAGCCTGGGATCAGGCCGAAGCCGAGAGTGATCCGCCCCCCGTTGTCTGCCGCTACCGCTCCTTCGAGGCCTTTCTAGACAACGAGGAAGCTCTTGAGACGATCCCGGTCACGGTGGCCATGCTCGAGACCGCTGGCAGCGAAGCCTGATCCCTTGGTATTGGCGCGGTTCTGATCACCCTGAACGTGAGGTTCAGCCGCTCCTGCCGCACCCGCAACCGCCGTGGCAGCGCATGCAGCCAGTGCTGCTGGGTGGGAGGGTCCATGACCAGCAGATCTCCGTGGCTCAGCTCGAGAAGGAGCGGCTCGGCTGCCCCGGGCCGGCGGTCGCGGGGCCTGAGCCGGAAGCTGCGGCTGGCTCCGAGGCTCAGGGAGGCGATCGGCGCAAGTGGTTCCAGCTCCGGTTCATCGTCGGCATGCCAGCCCATGGAATCGGTGCCGTCGCGGTAGCGGTTGAGCAGCACTGAGTTGAAGCGCCAGCCCAGCGTGATCTCCAGAGAATCCCTGATCTCGATCAGGGCATCCGACCAGGGCTGGGGCTCATTGGCCAGGCCGCTGTAGCGGTACGAGCAGCCGGGATCTGCCACCCAGCAGGTGAGCCGCGGCATGGGGTGGGTGCGGCCGAACAGGGTGATCGACTCCTGTCGCCAGGGGATTTCCTGCTGCAACCGACTCAGTTGCCCTTCGGGATCCTTGGCCCATGCGGGCCAGAGGCGCAGGGCCAGGCCAGGGGCCTGCCACTGATGGATCTGGCCTGTGGGCTCCATCCAGGCAAACGCTTCAGGCTTCAGAAGAACTGATCGAAGTTGTCGAAATCCACGGCCTTGAAGCTGCCGTCCTGCACCTGCCGCATCAGCCCCTCCAGTTGCGCCCAGAGTGCGCCACCGGTGAGCAGGGAGAGCAGCAGGGCCACCAGCAGAGCCGTGCCACCACCGAAGCCGAACACCTGCAGGCTGCCGCCGATGAACAGGGTCACTCCCAGAATCAGCCCCGCATAGGACGCGACGGTTTCTGCCACCGCCAGGGGCAGCAGGTTGAGCCGGTCCTGCTTCCAGCCGTCAAGCCGGTTCTGCACCAGGCGAGAGAAGGTCAGACCGCAGAGAATCGCGATCGCAAAGCCCACTCCTGCCAGGAAGAAGGGTGGCTGCCCCACCGGCACGTACTCCAGCAGGATGTCGGCGCCCTCGAAATCGGCGAAGGAGCCCGCCGCGTACCCCTGAGTGAGGGCCTCTGAACCGGTGGGATCGCTGATCACGGGCAGGCTTTCAAGGGTTTGACGCTGACCCTAGCGATCAGGAGACGGGTGCCCGGCCACTCAGGCGGCCGGTGCCAGGGGGTTGAGCCGCTGCAGCAGCCCGCCCACCACCTTGGACGGGGAGAAGGTGCGGCGCAGCAGACCCATCAACGCCTGCAGGTCCTCGGTGTTCAGGTGGTTGTCGCGCACCAGCATCAGCAGCAACCGCTGGCGCAGGCTGCCGCCACGGGGACCGAGCAGCAGGCGCAGACCTGCTCCGGCCACCGGCAGCAGATCAGGGTTGGCATCGTCCTGTTCCACAACCCCCAGCAGGCTTTCGAGCCGTTCCAGCTGCAGGTGGCCCTGGCGATCGAAAAGCACCTCCAGCAGCTTCTCCCGCAGCTCGGCGGTATCGCCGGCCAGCAGCCGCCGAGCCACATAGGGATAGGCCACGCGGATGATCTTGAAGCCGGGATCGAGCCGCAGGGCCAGCCCTTCCTGACTCACCACCGCCCGGATGATCAGGGCGAAGCGGGCCGGCACCCTGAAGGGGTAGTCGAACATCAGCTCCGAGAAGCGATCGGTGATCGCCTTGAAGTTGAACGAGCCCACGCTCTCCCCCAGCTGGCCGCCCAGCACCGTCTCCAGAGCCGGGACAATCGGGGCGAGATCGGCGTCAGGACGCAGGAATCCGAGGGTCCGGAAATCGACGGCAAGGGCTTCGAAATCCCGGTTGATCAGATGCACCACCGCACCGGTGAGAGTGAGCCGATCGGCATCGCTGATCGAATCCATCATCCCGAAATCGACATAGGCCACGTGGCCCATGGCACCTGTGCGCCCCGGCAGAGCGAAGAGGTTGCCTGGATGGGGATCGGCGTGGAAATAGCCGAACTCCAGCAATTGCTGCAGACCAGCCATCACCCCGGTGCGGATCAGGGCATCGGGCTCGAGCCTGTGCGACTCCAGTTCCAGCCGGTCCTGCAGCTTGATCCCGTTGATCCAGCTGGTGGTCAGCACCCTGCGGCTGGAGAGCTGCCGCTCCACCCGTGGCACCGTGACGGCAGGGTTGTCAGCGAAGAGGGCGGCAAAACGCTCAGCGTTATCGGCTTCGCGTCTGTAATCGATTTCATCGAAAAGGGTCTGGCCGAACTCATCGATGATGTCGCCGAGGCCGAAGCCCAGGTTCAGGGGAAGGAATGGAGCGGTGAGCACCCCGAGCAAGCGGATGATCACCAGATCGCGGCGCAGGATATAGGCCAGGTTGGGCCTTTGCACCTTCACCGCCACCCACTGGCCTGTTGTCAGCTCCGCCTTGTACACCTGTCCCAGGCTGGCCGCTGCCACGGGGTAGGGCGGGAAATGCTCGAAGAGTTCCACCGCCGGTGCCCCCAGCTCCGCTTCGATCTCCGCCAGGGCCAGCTCGTGGGGGAAGGGGGGCAGGTTGTCCTGCAGCTCGGTGAGCTGGTCGAGCCAGTCGCGACGCACCAGATCGGGGCGGGTGGAAAGGGCCTGCCCCACCTTGATGAAGCAGGGACCCAGCTGGGTGAGTGTCTGGAGGATGCGGCGGCCCAGTCGCTGTTGCACGGAGCGATCGCTGCTGCTTCCCTGCACCACGAGCACCAGGGCCAGCCAGCCCAGCTGCCACAGCACCGCCACCAGGCGCGACACCAGGATCCAGGGGCGCAGCAGCATCCAGCGCAGATCGGCGGCTGGCTCGTAGCGGGGCGGTGGCCCTTCGACCCGGGCGGAACGCGCTGGTGAGGCCGGGCGCACAGGAGAGCTGGCGGTGATGGGGAAACTCCTGCGACGCCTGAGGTGGTGACCCCAGACTCTAGAAAGTCCAGGGCTGGTGATGCTCCTGCTGTCGACCCTGCGTCAGGGCCTCCCGCGCCTCGATCTGCACCTGCCCGCCCATGGGCGAGGAAGGGGTCTGGCGCCGGGCCTGCGCCAGCTGCTGCGGCAGCGCCCCGGCCGCTGGGATCTGCCGGAACTGCCCGAGATCGGAGGGCCGCTGGAGCCAGGTGGTGCCGTGGCCGCCGACCAGGCCGAATCTGCCCGCCTCTGCGCAGCCGATCGCTGCTGGTTCGGGGTGAACGGAGCCAGCGGGATGCTGCAGGTGGCCCTGCTGGCTCTGGCCAAACCCGGCGAGCGGGTGCTGCTACCGCGCAACCTGCACCGCAGCCTGCTGCACGCCTGCGTGCTGGGCGGACTGCGGCCGGTGTTGTTCGATCTCCCCTTCGATCCGGCCACCGGACTGTGGCTGCCACCAAGCCCCGACTGGCTGCTGCGGCGCCTGGAGCAGGCCCCAACCCTGGCGGCGCTGGTGCTGGTGCATCCCACCTACCAGGGCCTGGCGGGAGATCTGCAGGGTCTGATCGCGGTGGCCCACCACCACGGCCTGCCGGTGCTGGTGGATGAAGCCCATGGGGCCCACTTCGGCCAACCGGGTCTGCCGATGGGGGCTCTGGCGGCCGGGGCCGATCTGGTGGTTCAGTCTCTGCACAAGAGCGCAGGTGGACTGGCCCAGAGCGCCGCCCTGCTGCTGCGGCGCGGGCGGGTGAGCGAGGAGGCGATCGAGCGGTCTCTGCTCTGGTTCCAGACCTCCAGTCCCAGTGCACTGTTGCTGGCCTCGGCGGCGGCGGCCTTCGCGCACCGCCACAGCACCGCCGGCGCCCGGGGCCTGAGCCGGGCCATCGCCCGGGCGAACGAGCTGCGGCAGGCGCTGGAGAGAGCCTCCCTGCCTCTGGCAGCCAACCAGGATCCCCTGCGCCTGGTGTTCCACAGTGCCGCCCTGGGCATCAATGGCCTTGCGGCCGACGCCTGGCTGCTCCAGCGGGGCGTGATCGCCGAGCTGCCCGAGCCCGGCTGCCTCACCTTCTGTCTGGGGGAACGCCCACCGCGGCGGGTTCGCAGGCTTCTGCCCACCCAGCTCAACCAGCTGCGCCAGGCCCTTGGCGGGCCAGCCCTCCTCCCCTTCACACCACCGCCGATTCCCGCCCTGATGGAGCCGGAGCTGACCCCTGGCGAGGCGTGGAGGCTGCCCCACCAGACCCTGCTCCTGGAGCAGGCGCTTGAGAGGCTGGCGGCGGAGCCGATCTGCCCCTATCCACCGGGAATTCCCCTGTTGATTCCAGGTGAGCGGATCGATGCGGCGCGACTGGAGTGGCTGAGGGAGCAACGCCGGCTCTGGCCCGGCCAGATCGCTGATACGGTGAAGGTTGTGGCCTGATGGGCGCTGCGGATGGGCGCAAGGCAGGGAGCTGGTGATTCAACACGGCGATCCGAGCCAGTACCTGCCTTCCAGTGGGATTTCGTCACCCCGGGACTGCCCGACCAGGCCTTTGAAGATGCCCCGGGTTTCACTCCCACACCAATGGAGTTGAGGGTGATGCTGCTGGCCCATCTGCGCCCCAGGGCCGATTCCACGGTCTGGGATGTGGGCGGCGGCACCGGTGCCCTGGCCCTGGAGATTGCCCGCCTGATGCCCCTGGGCCAGGTGCACACCCTGGAGCGGGATCCGGAGGCGATCGAGCTGCTGGAGCGCAACCGGCGGCACCTGGCCATCGACAACCTGCACATCCACGCAGGCGAGGCGCCCGATGGACTCTCCCTGCTGCCGCAGCACCCCGATCGGGTGATCCTGGAGGTGGGCCGCCCACTGGCCAGCGTCTTGCGTGCGATCTGGGCGGCCCTGCAGCCCCGCGGACGGCTTGTGATCAGCACCGCCAGCCTGGAGGGGCTTGTGGATGCAACCAATACTTTGGCCCAGTTGGAAGCCAGGGACGTTCAAGTGGTGCAGGCGACGGTCCATCGCATGCAGCGTCGCGGCAGCCAGGCCCGCCTGGCGGCGGCTGAGCCTCTCTTTTTGATCGCTGCCGAGCGCCACGGGTGAGTCAGGGTTCACGGCCGCGCACCTCGCTTTCACGGCTGTTCAGCGGCTTCGCCGCTGGAGGCTTTGGCCTTGTGGTGGTGAGCCTCGGTAGCTGGTGGTTCAC
This sequence comes from Synechococcus sp. J7-Johnson, assembly GCF_024345795.1. GTDB lineage: Bacteria > Cyanobacteriota > Cyanobacteriia > PCC-6307 > Cyanobiaceae > Regnicoccus_A. The sequence goes on along the minus strand of NZ_JAGQBU010000009.1, from coordinate 21,647 downwards.
TGTGGCGGTAGGGGTGATCGTGCATCTGGGGCTGCTGGAGTTCTTCCGCCTGGCCCAGTTCAAGGGAATCCGACCCGCCACCAAGACCACGCTGGTGGCCTGCCAACTGCTGCTGTTTGCCACCCAGTGGGCCAGCGGCGGCGGCATGGCGGTCGACCTGGCGGCGGCGGTGGTGCCGGTGTCAGGGGCGGTGATCTGCGGCTGGCTGCTGCTTCAGCCGGTGACAGGCACCATCGCTGATATTGCCGCTTCGATCTTCGGCCTGTTCTATCTGGGCTTCCTGCCCAGCCACTGGCTGCGCCTGCGTGATCTGCTCGATCCAGCCCTGGCACCCCAACTGCAGGGAGCCAGCTGGCCCTTCACCCCGGGCATGGCGCTCACCCTGATGGCCTGCCTGATGGTGGTGGCAACCGACATCGGCTCGTACGTGATCGGCCGCCGCTTCGGATTGCATCCTCTCTCGCCGATCTCCCCGGGCAAAACCGTGGAGGGCGCCTTCGGCGGTGTGGCCAGCGCGGTGCTGGTGGGCGTGGTGGGCGGCCTGTTGCTGGGCTGGCGCTGGGGCTGGGTGGTGGGCGGATTGCTGGGGGGGGTGGTGTCGCTGTTTGCCCTGGTGGGGGACCTCACCGAATCGATGATGAAACGGGATGCGGGGGTGAAGGACTCCGGTGATGCGATCCCGGGTCACGGGGGCATCCTTGACCGAATCGACAGTTTTCTGTTCACCCCGGCGGTGGTCTACTACTTCGTGACCTTGCTGGTGCCGCTGCTGGCCTGAGGTTCGTTCAGGGGGAGACCCGGGCTTCACCCTGGAGCTGGAGCATGTCGGCTTCGAGGCTGGCCCGCTCGATGCGGATGTTCGGGTCCATCGGCAGGCGCCCGCGCAGGTGCCCGTTGAGGTCACGGATCACGACACTGCCCTGGTCGGCTTCGGGGCGGGTTTCCAGCTCGATCAGCTGGGCCTGACCATGGGCCTCGGCGGCAACGATCAGGATGTCCCGGGCAATGCGAAGCTGCCTGAGAGGGCCAAGGCCGAGCAGCTGCTCCCCGAGGTGGTCACTGAGATTCCGCCAGCGGGGACGGTTCAGGGAGCTGCTCAATCCATCGGCCGTGAAAGCCACCTTGCCGCGGATCAGGAAGGCATGCTTGAGCTGCACCGGTTGGCCGCGCAGAACCCCAGCGACCTGGATCCGCAGGGGATCGCTCTGGAGTTCCACCAACTCGATCTCCAGCCCCTGGTACACCACCTGGCGGGCCATCAGGCTCACCCCATCGAGGCGGCCGCGCAGCAGGTTGAGGGCGGAACCATGCAGCTGGATCTCCAGGCTCTCGACGGCCTCGCATTGACTGCGAATCCAGAGCTGGAGGCCGGAAGCGAGCAGTTGCAGCACTGGACCGCTGCTGGGGGAACGCGACGGCTCGGCGGGTTCAGCTCCAGCCATGCAGGCGAGGTCAGGAAGGCTCCTCCTAACAGAGATCGTTCCCTGTTTTCACCTGGTGATCAGATCGCTCTGACGACCAGGTGGAGGTCTGGCTCGCTTGCGACCTGGACGGCTCACCTATGCTTTTATAATAAAAACGTACAAGAGGTTCAAAATGAACAATAAAAAATTACTAGCCATGGGATGCGGCTTTGCCGCCAGTGCCGCTGGCACCCTCCTCGCCATCCCGGCCCGTGCGGCTGAACCCGCCGCCGCAATGGCTCCCGGTTCAGCCGCACTGCTCTCACCTGATGGCTCAGCCATCGCCCTCAGCCCTAGCCCTGAGCCCAACACCAGCGCCAATGCCAGCGTGGCCCAGAGCTTCGGCAGCAATGAAGCGCCCCTCTATGAGCAGGCCACAGGTTGGTACGTCGGCCTGGGTCTCGGCGCTGCCTGGCCCACTGACACCGGCATCCGCAGCCGCAACCTGGATGACCGCGGCTTTGAGAACATCAACGGCGATCTAAGTTTCGGTGGTGGCTTCTCCGGCGATCTCGCGGTTGGCTACGACTTCGGGGCGTTTCGCACCGAGCTGAGTTACGTCTACACCAGTTCCAGCGTCAACGACGTGTCCTTCTCGATTGATGGGAACGACTACGACCTCAATTCCTCCGGTTCCATCAACAAGAACGACATCTTCGCCAGTGGCTACTGGGACATCAGCACCGGCAGCCGCTGGACTCCCTACATCGGCGGCGGTGTCGGTTACACCAACCTGAGCACACCCCGCATCAGGGTCTCAAATAACGGTGAAAGCGCCTCCACCGGAGGAGCGAACGTGGGGCTGTTCGGCTGGCAGGCCAAGTTGGGTGTGAGCTACGGCGTGAGCAACGCCAGTGACGTCTACCTTGAGGGCACCTACTCCGGCGCCTCCGGATTCGACGGCGAGAACATCCGCTACGACTCCTACAACGACTTCGGCGCCAAGCTGGGCTTCCGCTACCGCTTTGGCCAACCGGCTCCCGAGACGGTGGTGGTGACCCCGGCCCCCGAACCGGCGCCGCAACCCGCCCCTGAACCGTTCGTCCAGCCAATTCCTGAGTCCGCTCCGATCCGCGGCCTCTGGTGAGCTGATGTCCCGCAGGCCCTTCGGCCGCCGATTTCTGGCCTCAGCAGACGGCGGCCACGGCCTCGGGCCGGTCCAGGTGGGGGAGGTGGCCGCAGGCCGCCAATTCCACGACCCGATCGCCCAGCAGGGCCAGGGCGGCTTGCTTCTGTGGCAGGCGCAGGATCCGGTCATCGGCTCCCCACAGCACCTTGAGGGGCTGGCCTGGCAGGGGGTCTCCGCAGCCGGCGAACCCTCCGCTGCGGGCGAAGCTGCCCAGGGCCTCCCCCCAGCCAATCACCTGAAGGTGGAGCGAAGCGATCTCCTCCTCGGCAGGTCCCACGCTGATGTCGGGGTTGGCAAAAGCCTGCCGGCAAAGTCCGCGCCTCACCCCAGGCAGGGCGAGAAAGCGCACCCCAAGCCGATCCAGCAGGGGGGGCAGGGGCATGGGGCGTCCGGTGAGTCCGGCGGGTGCCAACAGCAGCAGCCTGTCCACGCGGGAAGGCAGGCGCCGGGCCAGCTCCACCGCCACCGCTCCGCCCATGGAGGCGCCGATGACACCCAGAGGTGGTGATGCGTTCGGAGCTGAGGCCGACTCGATGCGCTCCACCACCGCCATGAGATGGTCGATCACACCACCTGGATTGTATCGACCAGAACTGGGGCGAGGGCTGAAGCCAAAACCGTAGAGGTCGGGAATGTAGAGACGAAAGCGGGAAGCCAGCAGCGGCGCCAACCGCCGAAACTCCAGCAGGGAGCTGTCAAAGCCATGCAGGAGCAGCAGGGGTTCACCCTCTCCGAGCACGGCAACGGGCCATTCCCCCGTGAATCCAGGCAGCTGCCACCACTGCACCCGTCCAGCCAGGTCACGCCCCTGGGGATCGATCAGGTTTTTGGCAGCTCTGGCGATCAACTCCGGACCCTGACACCACTCCAGCTGGGGGAAGCGGCTCAAGGACTGCTCTCAGGACAACGGCTGGTCTCGGCGCAGGGAGCTGAAATGAATTCAACCTGACGTGACTCCGCCATGGTGCTCACCATGGCGGTCAACAGGTCGTTGGCGCTTACGGCGAAGGGCAAGTGGTGAAGATCTGAGCCTGGCTGAACGGCGAAGGAGCAGACAGTGTTGAGGTCGTTGAGGCTGGCCTCGGCGAGGCCGAGATCCTCGAGACTCACAGGCAGACCCAGGGCCCTGAAGAAGGGGATCAGCTGACGACGGGCCTGGCTGGCCAGGCGGTGGCCACCGAGAAGCTCCTCCAGACGTAACTGGGCGAGAACGCCGAAGCCCACCTTTTCACCATGGAGAAGGTGGTGGCAGGCGGGCAGCTGGGTGAGTCCGTTGTGGACAGCGTGAGCGGCCACGGTGCGACAGCGGGCACCACCAAGGCCCCCGATCAGGCCGGCAGTGAGAGCTGCGGCCTCAGCCACCCGCACCCAGGCTTCGCCACCGGGCTCTGCCAGGGCGGCTTCAGCTTCCAGCAGCAGTTGATCACGCAGGACGCGGGCCTGCTGCACCGCCTGCTGCACCAGCCCGTCACCACTGGCGCCACTGCTCACTGAAGCCTCATACCACTTGGCGATGGCATCTGCGATGCCGCTGGCAAGGGTGTGCCCAGGAGCTTGCAGCACCAGATCGTGATCGAAGATCAACAGGTCGGGGCAACGATCGAGGGCCACATCGGAGCGAAAGGCTCCTTCCGCCGAATAGAGGTTGGCCAGGGCTGTCCAGCCGGCGCAGGTGGCGGCACTGGTAGGCACGGTGATGCACGACAGGCCGAGGCGATGGGCCAGCAATTTGCCCGCATCGAGCACCTTGCCCCCCCCCATCGCAATCACTCCATCACAGCGGCCGGCCTGGGCTTCTGCCGCAAGGCGCTGGAGATCGTGCTCACAGCAGTCGAACAGAAGGTTGGCCGCAAGAGGCTCAAGACCCAGATACAGCAGATCCGCGCAAGCTTGTTTGCGCAGGTGAGCTGTAGCGGGGCTGCGGCCCAGCAGCATCGGCCGGCGGCAGAGGGAGGGAAGCGAGTCGAAGGAAGACGACCATGCGGAAGGCCCCCGCACCAGGCGGGCGGGGGCAATCGCGTGCTGACTGATAGCTGTCACCATCGAGGCGTCAGACGCTGGCACCGGCCAGTTCCGGCTCCGCAACCACGGTCTGGTGGCGAATCACCACCTGCTTCTCGTCGTTGACATCGACCAGGGCCGAATCACCCTCCTTCAGACGCCCGGAGAGGAATTCCTCAGCCAGGGAGTCTTCAAGCAGACGCATCACGGCCCGGCGCAGGGGACGGGCGCCGTAGCTGGGGTTGTAGCCCTCTTCAACAAGGCGCTCCTTGAAGGCCTCGGTGACTGAGAGGCCGATGCCTTTCTCCTGCATGCGCCCGAACACTTCGCGAAGCATGATCTCGGCGATCTCTTTGACCTCGTCGCGGCTCAGTTGCCGGAAGACGATGATTTCATCAAGACGGTTGAGAAACTCAGGACGGAAGTACTGCTTGAGCTCCTCGTTGACCAAGGAACGGATGCGGTTGTACTGAGTTTCCTCCACGGCGGCGCCGGAGAATTCAAAACCGAGGCCACCGCCACCTTTTTCAATCACCTTCGAACCGATGTTCGACGTCATGATGATGAGAGTGTTCTTGAAATCCACTGTGCGGCCTTTCGAATCAGTCAGTCGACCGTCTTCGAGGAGCTGCAGCAGCAGATTGAAGACATCGGGGTGAGCTTTCTCGATCTCATCGAAGAGCACCACGGTATAGGGACGACGGCGCACGGCCTCAGTGAGCTGTCCGCCTTCATTGAATCCCACATAACCAGGGGGCGAACCGATCAGTTTGCTGACGGTGTGGCGCTCCATGAACTCGGACATGTCGAGGCGGATCATCGCCTCCTCGCTGCCGAAGAAATAGGCGGCCAGGGACTTGGTGAGCTCTGTTTTGCCCACGCCAGTAGGGCCGGAGAAGATGAAGCTGGCGATCGGGCGGTTGGGGTTCTTCAGGCCCACCCGGGCGCGGCGGATCGCCTTGGACACCGCCCTGACAGCCTCATCCTGGCCGATCAGGCGCTGGTGCAGGGTCTCTTCCATGTTCAGCAGCTTCACCGATTCGCTCTCGGTGAGCTTCTGAACGGGAACACCTGTCCAGGAGGCCACGATCTGGGCGATATCCTCTTCGGTGACAACCGGATGGCGTTCGCTGCTGGAGGAAGCCAGGGCATTGTCGGCTGCGGTATTGACCTCGGCCTCGGCCAACGCCTCGGCGGATCCTGCGACAGCGGTTGAGACCGCCGGCTCCTCATCCCGACGGGCCTGAAGGATTGAGCGGATCTGATCGCGCAATTCCACTTCCTTGTCGCGCAGTTCGCCAGCCTTGCCGAAATCCTGCTGGCGAACGGAATCTTCTTTCTGCTTCTGAATGGCCCGCAGTTGCTTGTCGAGCTCCTTTGCCGCAGGAGGCAGCTTGGAGTTCAACAGGCGCACGCGGCTGCCGGCTTCATCGACAAGATCGATGGCCTTGTCGGGCAGGAAGCGATCGGAGATGTAGCGATCACCGAGGGTGGCTGCTGCCACCAAGGCTTCATCGCTGATTTTCAGGCGATGGTGCTGCTCATAGCGCTCGCGCAACCCTTTGAGGATCTCAATGGTGTCGAGCACGGAGGGCTCGCCGACCATCACAGGCTGGAAACGGCGCTCGAGAGCTGCATCGCGCTCAATGTGCTTTCGGTATTCATCCAGAGTGGTGGCACCGATGCACTGCAGTTCACCTCGGGCCAAAGCCGGCTTGAGGATGTTGGCTGCGTCGATCGCCCCTTCAGCAGCACCGGCACCGATCAGGGTGTGCACCTCATCGATCACCAGGATCACGTTGCCCGCGCCCCGGATCTCTTCCATGATTTTCTTGAGGCGCTCCTCAAATTCACCCCTGTACTTGGTGCCGGCCACCAGCAGGCCGATATCGAGGGTGAGGACCCGCTTGTCTTCCAGGATGTCGGGAACTTCGCCGACCACGATGCGCTGGGCAAGCCCTTCAGCGAGGGCGGTCTTGCCGACGCCGGGTTCACCGATCAGCACAGGGTTGTTCTTGGTGCGCCGACCGAGGATCTGCACAACCCGATCAATCTCGTTCTGGCGACCCACCACGGGATCAAGCTTGCCCTCGGCTGCCAGCTGGGTGAGGTTGCTGCCGAATTCGTCGAGTGTGGGGGTTTTGGTGGAGCCCTTGCTGCCGCCGCCACCAGCGGTGACCTCTGCGGTTTCACCAAGCATCCGGATCACCTGGGTGCGCACCTTGGCCAGATCGACCCCGAGATTCTCCAGAACGCGAGCGGCAACGCCCTCACCTTCCCGGATCAGGCCCAGCAGCAGGTGCTCAGTTCCGATGTAGTTGTGCCCGAGCTGACGGGCCTCTTCCAGAGAGAGCTCCAGTACGCGTTTGGCTCGAGGCGTGAACGGAATTTCAACGGCCACGAATCCGGAACCGCGGCCGATGATCTTCTCCACCTCGACACGTGCGTCCTTGAGGTTGACACCCATCGACTTGAGCACCTTGGCGGCCACACCAGTTCCCTCACCGATCAGACCCAGCAGGATCTGCTCAGTGCCCACGAAGTTGTGGCCCAGCCTTCGGGCCTCTTCCTGGGCCAGCATGATCACCTTGATGGCCTTCTCGGTAAACCGCTCGAACATCTGCGGTGCCTGTGCAAGTCACACCAACCTATCAGGGCTGAGAGGGTGTGCGTGATTCTGCCTTCAATTCGGGCAGAATCACTGCAACAGCAGGGATCGAGCGCCTCGATCACCACACATAGGAGGCTGGATTCGTACGGCCTTACGCATCAACAAATGGCGGCAATCCGTACCTCCGTGATCGCCAGTGATTGGTGTTGCAGTCAGCGATGACACAACTATCCAGTTGTGTCATCGAGTTGGCGCCATTGGATCAGAGCGTCCTGCCCATCGCGGTAGTAACCGCGACGGCGGCCGGTGCAGCGAAATCCGAGCGAGCCGTAGAGCCCAAGCGCGGCCGTGTTGCCAACCGCCACCTCCAGGCTGGCCCCGCTGGCGCCGCGCTCACGCCCGTCCTGCATCAGTTCATTCAGAACCATGCTGGCCAGGCCGATGCGGCGATGCCCGGGGTGCACCAGCAGCAGCAGGATCTGCAGCTCATCGAGGATCAGCCAGCTGCTGCCCACCGCCACCAGTGCGCAGCCGTGAAACACCCCGAGCACGTTGCGCCCGCTTCCCTCCAGCTCCTGGCTCCACTGCTGCAGGTCCCAACCCTGAGGCCGGCAGAGCTGATCGAGCTCGTGGCATGCGCCCGCATGGCCTGGAGCCAGACGCTGGGTGCTCAGCTCGATCGGCCCAGCCCCTTCGATGCTCATCCTTACGATTGGGGTCTACAGGACACAGCCCAAGGATGATGCCGATGACAGTCTCTCCCGTCACCCCGGCAGATCAGGCCGTTGGCAGCGTGCCCTCGCCCAGGCCGGCGACACGCCCCTTCGAGTCGAACGCCGATCCGCTCAGTCCCAACCGCAACCTCACCCCACTCACCACGAGCCTCGACGCCCGCGAAAGGCTCCAGGTGGGTGGTTGTGATCTCGGCGAACTGGCTCGCCGCTACGACACACCCCTTTATGTGCTCGATGAGGCCACCCTGCGAGCCAGCTGTCGGGCCTACCGAGAGGCTCTCGCCGCCCACTACCCAGGGCCATCTCTGGCGCTCTACGCATCCAAGGCCAACAGCAGCCTGGTGCTGAGTGCCCTGGTGGCCTCTGAAGGTCTCGGCCTCGATGCGGTCTCAGAGGGTGAGCTGCTGACTGCCCTGCAGGGGGGCATGCCGCCGGAGCGGATCGTTCTCCACGGCAACAACAAGTCGGATGAGGAGCTCTCCCTGGCGGTGGCCCACGGCGTGACCGTGGTGGTGGACAACGACCATGACCTGGAGCGCCTCGCCGAGCTCGCCCCGGCCGCCGGCCGCGTGGTGCCCCTGATGTTGCGCTTCACTCCCGGCATCGAGTGCCACACCCACGAGTACATCCGCACCGGCCACCTCGACAGCAAGTTCGGCTTCGACCCCGACCAGCTGGAGCCGGTGCTGCGCCGTCTGGCCGGGTGCCCCTGGGCCCGCCTCACGGGCCTGCATGCCCACATAGGCTCCCAGATCTTCGAACTCCAACCCCACCGGGATCTGGCCGGGGTGATGGCCGATGCCCTGGCCCTGGCCCGCTCCCTCGGCCATCCCGTGCGTGATCTGAACGTGGGCGGCGGCCTTGGCATCCGCTACGTGGCCTCCGATGATCCACCGACCATCGAGGAGTGGGTGAAGGGGGTGGCGGAGGCCGTGGTGCACGCCTGCCGCGAGAGGGATCTCGAGCTGCCCCGCCTGCTCTGCGAACCCGGCCGCTCCCTGGTGGCTACGGCCGGCCTCACGCTGTACACGATCGGCAGCCGCAAGCAGATCCCCGGCCTGCGCACCTACCTCTCGGTTGATGGGGGGATGAGCGACAACCCCCGGCCGATCACGTATCAGTCGAGCTATACGGCGGTACTGGCGGAGCGGCCCATGGCCGTTGCCACGGAAACGGTCACCGTGGCAGGCAAGCACTGCGAATCCGGCGACGTCCTGCTCAAGGACCTGGCCCTGCCCCCCAGCAGCAGCGGCGACCTGCTAGTGGTCTTCGCCACAGGCGCCTACAACGCCTCGATGGCGTCGAACTACAACCGCATCCCCAGACCCGCGGCAGTGCTGGTGCATGGGGGTGAGGCGGAGCTGGTGCAGCGGCGGGAGCGACCAGACGAACTGCTGCTCCACGACGTCCTGCCAGAACGTTTTCGGCAGATACCATGAATCAAGTGCTGTAGGGATCTGTGATCTGGCTGAGGCTCCTCGATCTGCGCCTGCTGCTGGATCTGCTCTTCGCCTCGGCTCTCGGGATGCTTTTGCTGGCCCGGGTGCGTGAATCGCGCACTCTCTGGCTGCTGAGGGGCTGGCTGTTTCTGGTGGCCCTGGTCTGGGTCGTGCAGCGCTTCGCCAACCTGCCCCTCACCACCCGCCTGCTGGAGGCAGTGGTGCTGGGCTGCAGCCTGGCCCTGGCGATCCTGTGGCAGGGAGAGCTCAGGCGCCTGATGGAGCTGCTGGGCACCGGTCGCCTCGACGTGCTGCTGGGAAACCAGGGTGCCGACCAGGAGATGTCGGGCGCGGTGGCGATGCTCACTGAGGCGGCCGGACTCCTCTCCCAGGGCCGCCGCGGCGCCTTGATCCTGGTGGATCTGGGCAGCGATCTACGCCCTGAAGACTTTCTCAACCCCGGCATCGAGCTCGACGCCATGCTCTCGGTGGATCTGGTGCTGAACCTGTTCGCCGCCGATACACCCCTACACGATGGGGCCCTGCTCGTTCGCGGCAGCCGGATCCTCTCGGCTGGGGTGATCCTGCCCCTATCCCGCCAGGGCATCACCCGCTACGGCACCCGCCACCTGGCGGCCCTGGGCATCACCGAACGCTTCGATCGCTGCCTCTGCATAGTGGTCTCCGAGGAGACCGGCACCCTTTCTCTGGCCCGCCAGGGCAAGCTGGAACGGCCGATCACCAGCAGTCGTCTGCGTGAGCTTCTGACGGCCGCCCTGGCGCCCTCCTCCGCCAAAACCCCGGCCAAGAGTCCCGGAGGTTCGGTGGTGACGCTTCCCACTGGACGTACCGTGGCCGAGGACACGCCCGAATCCCGCGCATGAGTCGCTCTCCGGCGACCACCGACCCGATCCAGGTTTCAGCCCAGCCCTCCGAGCTGCTGCCGGCCTGCCTGGATCCCGCCCGGTTGCCGGCCCATGTGGCCGTGATCATGGATGGCAACGGCCGATGGGCCCGTCAGCGCTGCCTGCCGCGGATGATGGGGCACCGCGAGGGAGTGGAAGCCCTCAAGCGCACCCTGCGTCTCTGCAGCGACTGGGGCATTGGTGCCCTCACCGTCTACGCCTTCTCCACCGAGAACTGGAACCGGCCCGGCGAGGAAGTGACCTTCCTGATGCACCTGTTCGAGCGGGTGCTCGCCCGTGAACTCCAGGCCCTGGAGCGCGAGCGGGTGCGCATCCGCTTCCTGGGCGACCTGGAGCAGTTACCGGAGGGGCTGCAGGAGCGCATTGCCGCCGCCGAGGCCCGCACCGCAGCCAACACCGGCATCCACTTCAACGTCTGCACGAACTACGGCGGACGGCGGGAGCTGGTGCATGCGGCCAGGCGCCTGGCTGAACGTGCAGCCCGCGGTGAACTCGACCCCGCGGCGATCGATGAGGCCCACTTCGAGGCCGAGCTGCTCACCGCAGGCGAGGTGGACCCCGATCTGCTGATCCGCAGTAGCGGCGAGTACCGCATCAGCAATTTCCTGCTGTGGCAACTGGCCTACGCCGAGATCCACATCACCGATGTGCTCTGGCCCGATTTCAATGAGCAGTCCCTGCTGCGGGCCGTGCTGGATTACCAGGGCCGTCAACGGCGCTTCGGGGGGGTCGAGCCCCTGCTTCCCCCCAGCGCCTGACCACACTCTTCTCCCACTCCCTGCCCCTTTGACCACGACGACACGCCCCTCGGCCGCCGCCGCTTCGGCCCCAGACCTCCGCCACGACTGGAGCCGCGGTGAGATCCAGGAGCTGCTGGAGATGCCGCTGATCGACCTGCTCTGGCGAGCCCAGACCGTGCACCGGGCCGCAAATCCGGGCTACCGGGTACAGCTCGCTTCTCTGCTCAGTGTCAAGACCGGCGGTTGCGAGGAGGACTGCGCCTACTGCCCCCAGTCGATGCATAACAGCAGCGATGTGAGCGGGCGGCCGGAGCTGGAGGTGGAGCCTGTGCTGGCGCGGGCCCGGGCCGCCAAGGCGGCGGGGGCCCATCGGTTCTGCATGGGCTGGGCCTGGCGCGACATCCGCGATGGCGCCCCCTTCGAGGCGATGCTGGCAATGGTGCGCGGGGTGCGTGAGCTGGGTCTGGAGGCCTGCGTGACCGCCGGCATGCTCAGCGACGCTCAGGCCGAGCGCCTGGCGGCGGCTGGTCTGACTGCCTACAACCACAATCTCGACACCAGTCCGGAGCATTACGACCGGATCATCACCACACGCACCTATCAGGAGCGGCTGGAAACGTTGGCCCGGGTCCGCCAGGCGGGTATCAAACTCTGCTGCGGCGGCATCATCGGCCTTGGGGAGACCACCAGCGATCGCGCCGGCCTGCTGCAGGTGCTCGCCAGCCTCGACCCCCATCCCGAGAGCGTGCCGATCAACGCCCTGGTGGCGGTGGAGGGCACACCGCTGGAGCAGCAGCAGCCGGTGGACCCCCTTGAGCTGGTGCGGATGGTGGCCACCGCACGCATCCTGATGCCCTTCAGCCGGGTGCGCCTGAGCGCCGGCCGTGAACAACTCAGCCGGGAGGCCCAGATCCTCTGCCTGCAGGCGGGGGCTGATTCAATCTTCTACGGCGACACCCTGCTCACAACCGGCAACCCTGATGTGGACTCCGACCGGGCGCTGCTGGCGGCAGCGGGGGTGAACGCCCTGGAGGTGCCCCCTGGTTGAGGCTGCCTCTGGTCGGAGCGAAGCAGCAGCGGTCCAGCAGGTGACGGCCTTCTACCGTTTTGCGTCTTTGAACGCCGACATCCTCCACGCCCTGCGCGAACGGCTGCAGCAGCTAGGCCGCGCCGCCGGAGTTCATGGCACGGTGCTGCTGGCCCAGGAGGGGGTGAACGGCACGATCAGTGGCACGCCACCGGCGGTCGAGAGCCTGCTGGCGGCGCTTCAGGCAGGCGCCGGCCTCGATGCATTGGAGCTGAAGACCAGCTGGAGCACCGTCGTCAGCTTTGATCGGCTCAAGGTGCGCCTGAAGCGGGAGATCGTCACCCTTGGAATCGAGGGGCTCGATCCGACCCAGGGGGCGGGCACCAACGTGCCGCCCGAGGCCTGGAATGCGTTGATTGACGATCCCACCACCTTGGTGATCGACACGCGCAACGCCTACGAGGTCGCGATCGGCAGTTTCGATCGGGCAGTCGATCCCGGCACCGCAAGCTTCCGCGACTTTCCGGCCTGGGTGAAGAAGGAGCTGCGCCCCATGGTGAAGGAGCGACGGCCCGAGCGCCTGGCCCTCTTCTGCACTGGCGGCATCCGCTGCGAGAAGGCCACCGCCTACCTGCGCCAGCAGGGCTTCAGCGGCGTGCACCAGCTGCAGGGCGGCATCCTGCGCTATCTCGAAGACATCCCCGAAGCCCGCAGCCGCTGGCAGGGCGAGTGCTACGTGTTCGATCGGCGCGTGGCCCTCAACCACCGGCTCGAACCCGGCAGCCACAGCCAGTGCCACGCCTGCGGTCTGCCCCTGGGTCCAGAGGATCGCGCCCTGGAGAGCTACGTGGAGGGAGTGAGCTGCCGCCACTGCCTCAGCCGCTTCAGCGACAGCGACCGCCAGCGTTTTGCCGAGCGTCAGCGCCAGATGCTGATGAGGGAGCGGCGCAGCGTCCAGTTTGAGTGATGAGCCAACTGGACGCCATGGCCGAGCCCTCCCTGCAGCAGTGGCACCCTGAGAACTACGAGGCCAAAGCCCGCTTCGTCTCGGATCTGGGAGCCCCAGTGCTGGCACTGCTTGATCCCCAGCCCGGCGAGCGCGTACTTGATCTCGGCTGCGGCGATGGGGCGCTAACCGAGCAGCTGGTGGCACTGGGGGCGAGGGTGATCGGCGTCGACGCCAGCGCCGCGATGGTGGCGGGCGCGCGCGCCCGGGGGCTGGAAGCCCAGATGCTGAATGGCCAGGAGTTGAAGTTTGAGGCCGGCTTCGAGGCGGTCTTCTCCAACGCCGCCCTGCACTGGATGCTGCAGCCCGAACGCGTGATTGCCGGGGTGCACCGGGCCCTGGTGCCGGGGGGGCGATTCGTGGCCGAGATGGGAGGCCACGGCAACGTGGCCGAGATCCACGGCGCCCTTGAGCGGGCCTTGGATGCGAGGGGGCTGAGGGCACCCCACGACACCTTCTTCCCCACCCCTGAGCACTACGGCGCAATGCTGGAGGCGGGGGGCTTTGGAGTGGAATCGATCAGCCTGATTCCCCGCCCAACGCCCCTGCCCGGCGATGTAGGCGACTGGATCACCACCTTTGCCCAAGGATTCCTGGCGCCATTGCCCCCTGAGGAGCGTCCGGCCTTGGTGGCTGAGGTGGTGGAAGCCTTGCGGCCTCAGTTGCTCGGAGCCGATGGCTGCTGGCGCGCGGATTATGTGCGCCTGCGCTTTCGCGCCATCCGCCGGTAGGAGGCCAAACCATGAGCGAGCAGGCGTTACCCACCACAGCAGAGGGGATCGAGGCGCTGGTGACGGCATTCGAAGCCGCCACCCTGCCCCGAGCCCGTTGGACCCACGAAGCCCATCTGGCCGTGGCCCTCTCAACCTTGGACCAGCGGCCGTTCAATGCCGCTCTCGAACACCTGCGCTCCCGCATCCGCGCCTACAACGACGCCACAGGCACCACCAACACCGATCACTCCGGCTACCACGAAACCCTCACCGTCCACTTCCTGCGGGGGGTGAGTGGCCACATCGCCAGCCACCCGGGCTGGCCCCTGACAGACTCGCTGGCCGCTCTGCTGGCCTCGCCCCTGGGGGAGCGCGACTGGCCCCTGGCCGCCTACAGCCGCGCACGACTGGAGTCGATTGAGGCGCGCCGCAACTGGCTGGAGCCCGACCAGGGCGCCAAGGCCCTCTGGGCCGCCGGGTGGCCGCCTCGCTCCCGGGCCAGCACCTACCCCGCCCCGTTCGCTGCCCTGATGAAGGGTCGGGAGAAGCGTGGGCTGGGGGAGGCCTTCGGTCTGCGCCACTTCGGCGTCAACCAAACCCGCTTGAAGCCCGGGGCCCGCACCGCCCTGCGCCATGCCCACAGCCAACAGGACGAATTCGTCTACGTGCTCGAGGGTCATCCGACCTTGATCACCGATGACGGCGAGCGAGAACTGGCGCCGGGCCTGGCGGCAGGCTTTGCTGCCGGGAATGGGAACGCTCACCACCTGATCAACCGCACGGCGGTGGATGTGGTGCTGCTGGAGATCGGCGATCGCACCCCCGGCGATCAGGTGGAGTATCCAGACGACGACCTGCAGGCCCGGTGGCACGACGGCGGCTGGCGCTTCAGCCGCAAGGATGGAACGCCCTGGTGATGTGGTCTGTGCCCCATGTGCTGATCATCCATGCCGTGGCCGACTACGGAGCCTGGAAAGAGGTGTTCGATCAGGCGGCGGGGATGCGCAAGGCTGCCGAGAAGATCAGCTACCAGCTGCTGCGGTTCGATGGCTCCGCAAACACGGTGGTGCATTTCTCGGCCTGGAGTTCGCTGGAGCGGGCCCGCGACTTCTTCGAGTCCGAGGAGCTGGTGGCGATCCGCGAGCGGGGGGTGCTGTAGGTGCCCATGGCGGATCGGCCGATCCTCTACAGCTTCCGCCGCTGCCCCTACGCGATCCGGGCCCGGCTAGCCCTGGCGGCAGCGGGTCTGGAGCCCGGCCGTGATCTGGAGCTGCGGGAGGTGAACCTCAAGGCAAAGCCACCCGAACTGCTGGAGGCCTCCGCGAAGGGCACAGTGCCGGTGCTCATGCTGCCGTGTGAGGGGATGCAGGAGAGCCGCGTGATTGATCAGAGCCTGGCGGTGATGCGCTGGGCCCTGGAGCGCCACGACCCCGGCGATCTGCTGCGGCAGGCCGACACGCCTGGCCACGCCGCCCAACGGGCGTTGATCGAGGCGTTGATCGCCAGTAACGACGGCCCCTTCAAGCACCACCTCGACCGCTTCAAGTACGCCGGCCGCAACCCTGGCGCCGACCCAGAGGAGCATCGGGCAGCGGCCCTAACGATCCTGCGCGAATGGAATGCCCGGTGGCCCCAGCTGGGTGACCGGCCCTCCCTGGCGGATCTGGCCCTGTTGCCGTTTGTGCGCCAGTTCCGGCTGGCGGATCCGCCAGGGTTCGACAGCGCCGAGGGCTTCATGGCGGTGCAGGCGTGGCTGGGGCGGTTCCTGACCAGCCCGGAGCTGGCGGAGGTGATGGCCGCGCCCTGGGCATCGCGAGCAGCCTGGCGCTCCCCGCGCTGGCTCTATCACCTGGCCCTGGCCCCGGAATGGCGCGCCGCCAGGAGCGAGGGGGTCTACCGCCGCTCCAGCCGCGGCCTGAGCCTGGAGGAGGTGGGTTTCATCCACGCCAGCCACTGCCATCAGCTCGAGGCCACCCACCAGCGCTTCTACGCCGATGCGGCCGATGTGCTGCTGCTCACGATCGATCCCAGGCGCCTGGCGGCGGCTGACATCGCTGTGGTGGAGGAGCCGGCCCCCGGCAGCGGCGAGCTCTTCCCCCACATCCAGGGCCCCCTGCCGCTGGCGGCGGTGCTGGCCTGGGAGCCGTTCCCCGCATGAGCCATCTGGCGGAGTTGGAGGGGTGGGGAGCGTCGCGGGGATTGCTGCTGCGCCTGCAGGTGAGCGGGCCCGCTGCGCTGCGGGGGCTGCGGGTGGGGGTGGCCCGCCCTGGCCCCGAGGGCGGCCCCCAGCTGCTGGGGGACCTCAAGGGGTGGGCGATTCCCACCGCCGGCGGCCTTCATCTCGACACCCTGCGCATCCAGGTTCCGCGCGGCGAGCCGGCCGCTGCCCTGGTTGGTCCCTTGATCTGGGCAGCCACCTTCGCCTGGGCGCTCGAGCACACCCCCTGCCGCCGCGCCACGCTGCTGGCCATCCGCGACGACGAGCACCAGCACCGCCGCCTGGTGCGTTATTTCCGCCGATTGGGCTTCGAGCCGATGCGGGAGCTGGGCGCGGGAGTCCTTGATCTGCCGCAGCGGCTGCTCTGGGGCGGCTCGGGATTGCTGATGCGGGGCGACTGCGCCGAGGGTCTGCGGCGCTGTGAGCGCACGCTTGGCCTGATCACGCCAGCTCGCCGGGCAGGAAGCGCTGGATGAACGCTGGCTGGGGTTGAACCACCAACGATCTGAAGGCGACCAGCTCAGTTGTCGATGAACACCGAATGTGCCGTACGCACCACCCGTGGATCGGGCTCACCGACGATGTCGTGGTCCTTGTGCTCGTAGTCCAGGGCGTGGAGGACGCTGCGGATGGCGCCGAGACGGGCCCGCCTCTTCTCGTTCGAGTTGATGATCGTCCATGGCGCCACGAGGGTGTCGGTGGCTAGCAGCATTTCGTTGCGAGCATCGGTGTACTCGTCGTACTTCGCCACGCTCACCTCATCGATCGGAGACAACTTCCACTGCTTGAGCGGATCCTCGCGCCGGTCGTCGAAGCGCAGCTTCTGTCGGCCCTGCGACACGGTGAACCACATCTTGAAGACCATGATTCCACTGCTGACGAGTGACTGTTCGAAGGCGGGAACCTGGCGGAGGAACAGGGCATGCTCCTGCGGTGTGCAGAAGCCCATCACCTTCTCGACACCGGCCCGGTTGTACCACGACCTGTCGAACATCGTGATTTCTCCGGCCGATGGCAGGTGCGGGACGTAGCGCTGGAAGAACCACTGGGTCACTTCGGCATCGTTGGGTTTCGCCAGCGCGACATGTTCACTACCGCGAGGGTTCAGGTGTTGGCGGAAGCGCTTGATCGATCCACCCTTGCCCGCCGCATCGCGACCTTCGAACAGGATGACCACTCGCTTTCCGATAGCCTTGATGTGGCGCTGCGCCTTGAGCAGTTCGATCTGGAGCGATCTGAGGTCTTGCTTGTAGTCCTTCTTATCGATCGGTTCGTCGTAGGGAAGATCGTTCTGCATCTCCTCGATCGTCTCTATGGGCGATGGGCTTTGCTTCTTGCTCATGCGCCCATTTTAATCGGGCGGAGCGATCCTCGCCCTGGATCGCGTTGCGAGGTCGTCACACCCAGGCGACACAGAGCAACTCCGCCTGGGCCAGCACGGTCTTCACCGCCTCCTCCTGCAGATCGGGGGGGTAGCCGTATTTGTTGAGGATGCGTTTCACCATCACGCGGATCTTGGCGCGGGCGCCTTCGCGCAGGGTCCAGTCGATCGTCACGCTCTTCTTGACCTGGGTGATCAGTTCGGCGGCGATCACTTTGAGCTTGGCGTCACCCATAGCCCGTACCGCGCTGTCGTTGGCGGCGAGGGCATCGTAGAAGGCGACTTCGTCGTCGGTGAGGCCGAGGGATTCGCCGCGCTTGGTGGCGGCATCGAGTTCCTTGGCGAGGGTGATCAGCTCCTCGATCACCTCGGCCGTGGTGATGGCGCGGTTGTGGTAGGCGTTGAGGGCTTTCTTGAGCTTCTCGGAGAACACCTGGCTCTGCACCAGGTTGTGCTTGGAGCGCACTTTCAGTTCGTCTTTGAGCAGCTTCTCCAGCAGCTCGGCGGCCACGTTCCTGTGCTTGAGGCCCCGCACCTCGGCGAGGAACTGATCACTGAGGATCGAGATGTCGGGCCTCGGCAGGCCGGCGGCGGTGAACACATCGATCACCTGACCTTCGGTGGTGATCGCCTTGCTCACCAGCTGGCGGATGGCGGCGTCGATCTGCTCGGGCGACCGGCTGGTGGAGCTGCTCTGTTTGGAGAGGGCGGCCTGCAGGGCCTGGAAGAAACTCACGTCGTCGAGGATCGCGGTGGCCTCTTCGCTGGCGGCGCAGAGGGCGAAGGCACGGGAGAGCTCGGCCACCAGCTGCAGCCAGCGTTGCTTGCCGTTCTCCTGCTGGAGGATGAAGTCCTGACCGGCGGGAAGCAGCTGCAGGCGCTGGCTGGGGGTGCCGCTGCTCCAGGCCGACCAGTCGAAACCATGCAGGAGATCCGAGGCGATGCCGTGCTTTTCGAGCATCACGGCGATGGCCTGGGCGGTGTCGAAGGTGGGGTCGCCCCGGCCGCCGCTTTGGGTGTAGGTGGCAAGAGCCCGCTTGAGCTGGTCGGCGAGGCCGAGATAGTCCACCACCAGGCCGCCCGGCTTGTCGCGGAACACCCGGTTGACGCGGGCGATTGCCTGCATCAGGCCGTGCCCCTGCATCGGCTTGTCGGCATACATGGTGTGCAGGCAAGGCGCATCGAAGCCGGTGAGCCACATGTCGCGCACGATCACGATCTTGAAGGGGTCGGCGGCGTCCTTGAAGCGGTTGGCCAGCTGGCGGCGCGCTTCCTTGCTGCGGATGTGGGGCTGCCAGTCGGGGCCGTCATCGGCACTTCCCGTCATCACCACCTTGAGGGTGTCAGTGGCCCACGCGGGCCTCAGCCGGATCAGGGCGTTGTAGAGATCCACACAGATGCGGCGGCTCATGCACACCACCATCGCCTTACCGTCCATCGCCTCCAGGCGTTTTTCGATGTGCGCCACCAGGTCGGCGGCCACCAGGGCGAGGCGCTTGGGATCACCCACCAACGCTTCGAGGGCGGCCCACTTTGTTTTCAGCTTTTCCTTCTGGGTCAGCTCCTCGCCCTCGGTGATCTCCTCGAACTCCGCATCGATCCTGGGCAGCGCTGAGGCATTGAGGGAGAGCTTGGAGATGCGACTCTCGTAGTAGATCGGCACGGTGGCCTTGTCGGCCACGGCGCGCTGGATGTCGTAGATGGAGATGTAATCGCCGAACACGGCGCGGGTGTTGGCGTCGGTCTGCTCGATCGGCGTGCCGGTGAAGCCGATGAAGGAGGCGTTGGGGAGGGCGTCGCGCAGGTTGCTGGCGAAGCCGTACGACATCTCACCGGTTTGCTGGTTCACCTTGGCGCCGAAGCCGTACTGGCTGCGGTGGGCTTCATCGGCGATCACCACGATGTTCTGCCGGGCGCTCAGCTCAGGCATCGGCTCACCCTTTTCGGGCATGAACTTCTGGATGGTGGTGAACACCACGCCGCCACTGGCGCGGTTGAGAAGTTCGCGCAGCTGGTCGCGACTGGCGGCCTGAATGGGCGTCTGGCCGAGGAGGTCAGCGCAGCGCTGAAACTGGCCGAAGAGTTGGTCGTCGAGATCGTTGCGATCGGTGAGCACCACCAGGGTGGGGTTGGCCATCGCGGCCGTGCGGATGATGCGGGCGGCAAAGAAGAGCATGGTGAAACTCTTGCCGCTGCCCTGGGTGTGCCACACCACGCCGGCGCGGCGGTCGCCGGGCTGGCCGCCCTGGCTGCGGGCTGCCTGGCCCAGGCCGCTGGCGCGCACGGTTTCCTGCACCACCGCATTCACGGCATGGAACTGGTGATAGCCAGCGATGATCTTGTGCAGGGCACCCGAATCCGGGTCTTCCTCGAAGACGATGAAGTGCTGCAGCAGATCGAGGAAGCGCTGGGGCTCGAACACACCACGGATGAGCTTTTCCAGCTCCAGGGCCGTGGCGGGGGCATCGGCTTCGCCCTCGATGCTGCGCCATACCTTGAACCACTCCTGGTTGGCCGTGAGTGAGCCGATGCGCGCCTGCAGCCCATCGGCTCACCACCAGGGCGGCGTTGTATTGAAGGAGCGAGGGAATCTCGGCTTTGTAGGTTTGCAGCTGGGCGTAGGCGCTCCAGATGGTGGCGCCTTCAGCAGCGGCGTTCTTGAGCTCGATCAGGCCCAGGGCCAGGCCGTTGAGGAACACCACCAGGTCGGGACGGCGGTTGTGCTGGCCGTCGCTGACGCTGAACTGATTCACCACCAGCCAGTCGTTGGCGCTGGCATCAGCGAAATCCACCAGCCGCACATGGTCGCCGGCGATGCTGCCATCGGCCCGGGGGTATTCCACTGGAATCCCCTCCCGCAACAGGCGGTGGAAGGCGCGGTTCGTCTGCACCAACGAAGGCGTGGCCAGGCGCAGCAGCTTGCGCAGGGCCTCCTCACGGGCCTCTTCGGGGATGGCCGGGTTGAGCTGGCGGATGGCCTCGCGCAGCCGGCCCACCAGCACCACATCGCCGAACGACTGCCGTTCCGCCGCCGGTTCACCGGGGGCGAGATCAGGGCCATGGCGCACCGCATAGCCCAGCTCCTGGAACCAGCCGAGGGCCGCCTCTTCGATGAGGGCTTCGTTGAGGGTCATGGGGGCGGTCGGCGCCGAAACGAACGTGGGGCCCAGATCTGCACCAGAATGGGGCCAAACCGCCCAGAAACAAGCCCGTGCGTACGTTCTCGGCTGTGATTGAGCGCTGTCCCAGCACGGGACTGCTGGTTGGCTATGTACCTGGATTCCCCGGGGCCCATAGCCAGGGAGAAACCGTTGAGGAATTGCAGGCCAATCTCCATGAGGTGATTGAGATGCTGCTTGAGGATGGCGAGCCCCAACTCGAAGCTGATTTCGTCAGCTTGCAGCAGATTTGTGTAGCGAGTTAGGGACTTGGGTCAGCTACCTGTTCTGAAGCCAGCGGAAGTGGTGAGGATCCTGCTGGCCATGGGTTTCGTGGAAGTGAGACAGAGAGGATCCCACAAGCAGTTCAGGGATGCCCTTGGCCGGTGCACCACCGTTCCTTTCCATCAGAGCCGTGACATCTCGCCACCACTGCTGCGTCAGATCGCCAAAGACATCGGCATGACGGCAGAGGACTTCATCGGCAAGCGGTAAGTATCAGCACGGTCACTGCTCTGCAAGTACAGCCGCCCCCCCCACGAACGAATCTGTGCAATTTTTGCAATGGTTGCCATTGGGTCTGGCGTGAACCTCAGAAAGGGCGGCAGCAAAAGCCTCTCGGGAGGGCAGCGGGAACCGGCTTTCGAGGTCTTGAAGCTGGCGTTTATGCGCGGACATAACCCAACCGTGCTGGTTCGAGGTTAGCTGTGCTAACCCAGTGTAGCGATGGCATCGTTTGATGGTCGCGGCATCGTCCGACGGACCCTCCAGCTCAATCTCGCGGCACGCCTGTTCGATCCTGCAACGTGCCGCTCACGTACTTGTGCAGCACGCTGCTGATCAGGGTTTGATAAGGGATGCCTTCCTGCAGGGCGCGGGTGCGGATGGCCTGGAGGTCAACGCTGGAGAGGCGGATGTTGATCCGCTGGTCTTTCAGGCCCGTAGCCTTCGCCGCATTCTGGAGCTGGCTGAGAGTAAGCGTTCAGGGGTCGGGACAGCACGCGGCGAACTTCGTCTCTGCTGAACCCTTGACGGCGAGATGATTCCCGTTTGCATCTCAGGCAGAGACTGCTTGAGATGGGAGCCCCTCCTGCTGGCATT
>NZ_JAGQBU010000008.1 GCF_024345795.1 Synechococcus sp. J7-Johnson | reverse complement strand
CGGAGCGGTTTTCGATCGATCCATGCCGGCCAGCAGGAGGTGGCCCATGACATCAGCCGGATGCTGGCGCTGGGAGAGGGCAGCCTGGCCCCAGGCACGGCTTGATCACACTTTTAGGCAGCCCTGGGGAGTCCACTGATCCCGCCGCGGCCATCCCTGACACTGGATGGAGTGGCGAGCCAGTCGGCTTCTGAAATCCCGGCCGGAGCGCTGCTCATCTCAAGCAATCTCTGCCTGAGATCCAAGCGGTGATCAGCCTGTCGTCAAGGGCTCAGCAGGATCGAGGTTCCAGGAGAGACGTCCCGCCCCCTGGGTTCCTAATGGATGTCAAGCCCTCGGGCTGGTTTTTCATCCCGGGTGCTCGGCACCGCTGCTGGCGACCAAGCTGGCGCTCCAAAGGTCGGTCTTCCCGTGGCCATCGCCCCAGCTCCATTGCCCCGGTAGCGGTATGTGCTGCGGGGAAAGATCCAGATGGATGATGGCTACCTCGGCGGAGAACGCCCTGGCGGCAAGGCAGGTCGTGGATCGGAGAACAAGGTGCCGATCGTCGCCGCCATCTCGCTGAATGAGGCCGGCCATCCCATCCACGCCATGATTTCACCAGTGCAGACCTTCGGCTCAGCGGCGATTGCGACATGGGCCAGCAAGCACCTGGCAGCCAG
Organism: Synechococcus sp. J7-Johnson; assembly: GCF_024345795.1. Lineage (GTDB taxonomy): Bacteria > Cyanobacteriota > Cyanobacteriia > PCC-6307 > Cyanobiaceae > Regnicoccus_A. The sequence goes on along the minus strand of NZ_JAGQBU010000008.1, from coordinate 105,297 downwards.
CTGCGCAGTGCTCTCTGATGGCCTGTCTTGCTTCCGCTCAGTGGTCAAGGCAGGGTGCAGCCATGAGGCTGGTGTCAACGGCGGGCGTCATCCCAATGACCTGCTTGATTTCCGCTGGATCAACATCCTGCTTGGCAACTTGAAAAACAGCTTCAGCGGCACCTTCCATGCCTTCAACTTTGACAAGTACGCCATGCGCTACCTGGGCGGCTTCTGCTTTCGCTTCAATAGACGTTTTGAAATGGTGGATATGACCGAGCGGATCGCTAATTCGGTCTGCTGCTGTAAACCCTGCCCGGAGCGGATCTTGAGGGTCGCGGAGGATTATGGGCAATCAAGTCCAGTTATGTTCGGCTGAGCTAGAGCGACCAAAAGCAGCCCAGCAGCAAATTGCGCCGCTTCTAGTTGCGCGTCTGTTCAAACTGCATGTCTTGATACCCCATGGCTTGAGGCAACCAGACTGCAAGCAACTTCAGGTTCGGCATCCAGCATCACGATAGGGGGCATCGTGGCTTCCTGGGTTGAACGTGACCTTGTGTTGAACTTCGCCTCGCACTCGGCGCTGGCAGCTGGCCTTGTCCGTAGGTTGAGGCACCCCGAACCGACGCGCCCCGATGGCGTCTGCTTCCAGTTCACCCACCCCGTCTACCCCCTCCAGCCCTGGCACGGGCAGTGGTGGCCAGAGCGGAACTGTGATGATCACCGGAGCTTCCTCCGGGGTGGGCCTATACGCCGCCAAAGCCATGGCCCAGCGTGGCTGGCACGTGGTGATGGCCTGCCGGGATCTTGCCAAGGCCAGAGCGGCGGCCCATTCCCTGGAGATCCCCGAGAGCTCCCTCACCCACCTGCAGGTGGATCTGGGTGATCTCGAGAGTGTGCGTCGGCTCGTGGCTGCGTTCCACGCCACCGGTCGCAGCCTCGACGCGCTGGTATGCAACGCCGCCGTGTATAAGCCACGGCTGAAGCAACCCGAGCGTTCGCCCCAGGGCTACGAGATCTCGATGGCCACCAACCATTTCGGGCATTTCCTGCTGATCCACGCCCTGCTCGACGACCTGAAGAAGTCAAGCCATCCTTCGCGGCGGCTGGTGATTCTGGGAACGGTCACGGCCAACTCCAAGGAGCTGGGCGGCAAGATTCCGATCCCGGCCCCCGCCGACCTGGGCGACCTTTCGGGCTTCGAGGCGGGCTTCAAGGCGCCCATCAGCATGGCCAATGGCAAGGTCTTCAAACCTGGCAAGGCCTACAAGGACAGCAAGCTCTGCAACATGATCACCACCCAGGAGCTGCACCGCCGACTGCACGACTCCACCGGCATCATCTTCAGCTCGCTCTACCCCGGCTGCGTCGCCGATACACCCCTGTTTCGCAACACCCCGAAGGCCTTCCAGACCATCTTCCCCTGGTTCCAGAAGAACATCACCGGCGGTTATGTGAGTCAGGAACTGGCCGGTGAACGGGTGGCTCAGGTGGTGGCCGATCCGGCCTTCGCCGTGTCGGGTGCGCACTGGAGCTGGGGCAATCGCCAGAAGGCCAATGGTCAACAGTTCATCCAGGAACTGTCGGAGAAGGCCAGCGATCCCGAAACCGCTGCTAAGACGTGGGATCTCTCTATGAAGCTTGTTGGGCTGGGTTGAGTCCTGCGCTCCAGCCTTGCTAGTGATGGGCTGATTCAGAGGATTGAAGGAGATCGCATGTCGCGCCTTCTGCGCTGGGTGATCGGGATCACCATTGCTGTGACACTGATTGGTGGGGCGATCCTGCTCCTGCCATTCTCCACCTGGCTGCCAGGGGGCACCGTTGCCGAGATATCCACCCGTGAGGTGGTCAACGGCACGGAGTTCAATGCGCTGTTCCCCAGTGCAGCGGCCGGAGAGTCGGTCGTCTTCACTCAGGAGAAGCGGGGGTTCAGTGAAGCCAAGCTCAAGCACGACGGTCAGGTGACGGCCTTGCTGGCCATCTCCGACACAGTCACGGCACCGGAGGCCCGCACCAAGTTCGCAGCCGTCCAGACCCGGCTGAAGGGGTGGCCTCTGGTGGATCAGGGGGCCCAGGCCAGCGCCCTTCTTGTGGCCGACCGCTTCCAGGTCAAAGTGATCGGGCAGGGATCAGGGCTAGAACCTGAGCGCCGGCATGAGTTGCTGGGCGCTTTTGATCTCCAGGCCCTGGCGGCACTTCAGCCCGCCGCCGCGTCCCGCGGGCGGCTCGCCAAGGCCGCTGAGCCCCGCCGCCTGCCCCCCGCCAGCGGTGAACAACTGCCTCAGCTCGAACTCAAGTCCGCCGCTCCCCAGCCCGCCTCATGAGCCGCACCGTCCTCGAGCGCCTCGAGCGCCTTCCCCGCCGTGATCTCACCGTGCTGTCCCTCAAGGGCATCAGCACCCTCGTGCCCGGCGGCTGGAGCAACCTCACCAGCGCTGACACGCTGATCCGCGAGGTGATCGGCAGCGATGATCCCGAACTGGTGCGCCAGGTGCGGGCTCGCGCCGATCAGCTCAGCCGCGCCCGTCATGAGGGTTACGAGCGGGCCCTGAGCCTCTACGACGCCGTGAATCGCTCCCAGCATGCCACCGGCGGGCTGCGGGTGCTGGCCAACGTCACAGCAGGAGTGCCGCTGCTCAAGCGGATAGCCAGCGTCACCCCACCTGGTGACACCCTCCAGGCGGTGGATCTGAGCCTGAAGGTGGGGGCCGAGCTGCTGGCCTTCACCCAGGTGAACGGACTCCCTGGCGACAGCTTCGCCGACTTCGGCGCCGCCCTGGCGGACTACGCCGGCGAAGCCAGGGTGCGGATGGCGGCCCTGGTCTGCTTCGACGGGCTGCTGCCGCTCGGGGATCAGGCCCTCTCCCGTCTCGATGGGCTGCTTGGTGCAGCCGGCAGCGGCGATCTGCGCAAGTTGCCGGCCTACGGACGGATGGCCGCGCTGATTCCAGGCCGCAGCGACTCGGAGCACATGAATTTTCTGCGCCGCGGTGTCGACCAGTGGCTCGGATGGGCCGGCGGATTCGTCAGTCAGCTGGGTCTCACCGGCCAGAGGGCCGTCCAGGCGCTTGAATCCACGCTCGGCCCATGGCAGGGGCGGATGGATCAGCTGGCCGCCTTTCTGGATGCCTTCACCGACACCTACGCCCACACCGGCGTGCAGGCCGTTGCACGACGGCTGGTGGAGCGAGCTGCCGCCGAAATCTGACCCAGGATCAGGCGTCTTCTGAGGATCAGTCGAACCCGAGCAGATCGAAGATCTCACGATCCTTGAGGGATTCGGCCTCAAGGGGCTCCACATCGCTGAGCATCTTCTGAGCCAGGCTGAGATACTCCTGCTGAACAGCTTCGACCTCGGGACTCGGCTCCATCTCGAAGATGGTGCACTTCTTCAGGCGGGAGCGGCGGATAGCATCCACGGTCTTGAAGTGGGCCATGGTGCGCAGGCCGGTGCGCTCGTTGAACTTGTCGATCTGATCGGTGTCTTCCGAACGGTTGGCGATGACGCCACCCAGCCGCACCTTGTAGTTCTTGGCCTTGGCATTGATCGCCTGCATGATCCGATTCATCGCAAAGATTGAATCAAAATCATTGGCGGTAACGATCAGGCAGTAGTCGGCATGCTGCAGCGGCGCGGCAAAACCACCGCAGACCACATCCCCAAGCACATCGAAGATCACCACATCGGTGTCTTCGAGTAGATGGTGCTCCTTGAGCAGCTTCACTGTCTGCCCGGTGACATAGCCGCCGCATCCAGTGCCCGCCGGCGGACCGCCGGATTCCACGCACATCACGCCATTGAAGCCCTCAAACACGAAGTCTTCGGGTCGGAGTTCCTCGGTGTGGAAATCAACAGTCTCGAGGATATCGATCACCGTGGGCACCATCTTCTTGGTCAGGGTGAAGGTGCTGTCGTGCTTGGGATCGCAACCGATCTGAAGCACCCGCTTGCCCAGCTTGGAGAAAGCCGCCGAAAGGTTGGATGAGGTGGTGGACTTGCCAATCCCCCCCTTGCCATAGACAGCAATCACCAAGGCGCCTGCCTCAATGTGCATGGAGGCATCCTGATGGACCTGGAGGCTGCCCTCGCCGTCCTCATGGCTCTTGGCAGAACCCTTGGCAGGAGCTGTTGTCTGCTTGGGTGGCAGAGTCGTGGTCATAACACTTCCTTGGCCGAGTCGACATCGGCAGTGCCCTTATCAAAGTGCAGCCGGGTAGGCAGATGCCGGGTCTGGCTCAAACCGAAACATCAAGACGATCAGGATCTTGGAATGCTCACCCAAGCCGCGAGAATCCCCGCGGCTTGGGTCTGGACAACCACTTGGCCAGCCCAGGATTACGCCGGTTGGCATGGGTATAAAGACCTAGCTCGTCGGACGACGGCCAGGCTGCCTGATTCGTGGGGAGATTGGACTGGCTTCAGCGATCACCGATCCCTGCTTTCAGCGGCTGAAATGGGCCTTGGCTTCATAGAGCGTTTCCTCGGTGATCTCCGCCACGCCACGTTCGTTGGCATAGGCCTCGGTATTGCGTCGCACTTTGCCCCTCACGAAGAAGGGAATGCGGGAGAGTTCTGCTTCACCGGAGGCCGTCCAGCGCAGGGCTCCTCCCTCAGGAGTGGCTGAAAGAGGTGTCACTTCAGGAACCTCGTTGACAGGGGCGGCCACCGGCTGGGCAGCGGGGGCGGAAGCACCCCCGAGATGGCTGAGATGGCCATCAACAAATTCGAAATCGTGGCGGAACATGCCGATCAGATGTTCCTCCAGGCCCATCATCAGGGGGTGCACCCAGGAATCAAAAATGACATTGGCCCCCTCCCATCCCATCTGGGGGGCATAACGGGCCGGCACATCCTGTACATGCAGCGGGGCACTGATCACGGCGCAGGGAATCCCCAGACGCTTGGCGCTGTGACGCTCCATCTGGGTGCCGAGCACCAGCTCAGGAGCTGCCTCAGCCATCGCCTGCTCCACTTCCAGATAGTCGTCGGAAATCAGGGCCTCCAGGCCCAGTTCCTTAGCGGCGGCCCGCACCTCACGTGCCTGTTCGCGGCTGTAGGTACCCAGCCCTACCACCGTGAAGCCCAGTTCCCGCGAGGCAATCCGGGCCGCTGCGATCGCATGGGTGGCGTCGGCGAAAATGAACACCCGCTTGCCGGTGAGATATGTGGAATCCACCGATTTTGAATACCAGGGCAACCTGGAGCGCTGGTCAGCCTCCCGCAGTTCCGGCGGCTCCAGGCCCAGCAGAGCGCAGAGCTCTCGCAGGAACTGGGCCGTGGCACCGATCCCGATCGGAACGGTTCGCACCACCGGGGTGCCGAAGTTGCGCTCCAGCCAGCTGCAGAGCGGACCGGCCACCTCCGGGTAGAGGCAGAGGTTGGCGTCGGCCTGGGGCAGGCGGATCAGGTCGGCCGGCCTGGCTCCCAGGGGAGCCACCACATTCACGTCGATGCCGTGATCAGCCAGAAGGCCGCGCAGTTCGCGCACATCGTCGCGGCAGCGGAAGCCCAGCAGGCTCGGGCCCAGCAGATTGACCCGAGGGCGGCGTTTCTCCTCCTTCCAGCGCTCGGGCCCGGGCCTGGCTGTCCCGGGAGCAGGCACCTGGCTTTTGAGCAATCCGCGGCAGAGCTGGTAAAGGGTTTCAGCCGCTCCCCAATTCTCTTTCTTCGAGTACGCGGGCAACTCCAGGCTCACCACAGGCACCCCCAGATCCATGCCACAGGCGAGGGAGCCCGGCTGGTCCTGGATCAGCTCGGCCGTGCAGCTTTCCCCCACCAGCAGGGCCTCTGGCTTGAACCGGTCCACCGCCTGCTGGATCGAGCGCTTCACCAGTTCGGCCGTGTCACCGCCCAGATCCCTGGCCTGGAAGGTGGTGTAGGTGACAGGGGGGCGGCGATCACGCCGCTCGATCATTGTGAACAGCAGATCGGCGTAGGTGTCGCCCTGGGGGGCATGCAGCACGTAGTGAACGCCCTCCATCGAAGCGGCGATGCGCATGGCTCCCACATGGGGGGGGCCTTCATAGGTCCAGAGGGTCAGTTCCATTGCAGCAACTCCCGGCGATTGAGGGGACGGGCGAACAGTTCAGCCAGGTCAGCAGCCTGGTCACAACCGTGAATCGGGCTGAAGACAAGCTCGATCGACCACTTGGTTGCGAAGCCTTCCGCTTCTAGTGGATTGGCCAGACCCATGCCGCAGACCACCAGATCAGGACGGCTGGCACGAATACGTTCCAGCTGTTTCTCCACATCCTGGCCTTCACTGAGCTGGGTGCCCTCGGGCAGCAGGGGCAGTTCCTCTGCCATCAGCTGGCGGTCGAGGTAGGGGGTGCCCACCTCCACCAGCTCCATACCGCACTCCCGATGCAGAAAACGGGCCAGGGGGATTTCCAGCTGGGAATCGGGCAGCAGGAAGAGGCGTTTGCCTTCGAGTTTGCGTCGCAGTGGCTCCAGGGCACGCCGCCCTCGCTCGGCCAGGGGGTCGAGCACCGCAGCCACCCGTTCGGGATCGATCCCGAAGGCCGCCGCCGCCGCCGCCATCCAGGCGCAACTCCCCTCAACCCCGAGCGGGTAGGGGGCAGAGATCCGCTGGGCACCGCGGCGCTCCAGGGCGCGCACCGTGTCGGCCACAAAGGGCTGGGCCAGCAGCAGACGGGTGCCGGGGCCCACCGGCGGCAGGTCGGTCGACTGGCGGGGCGGCAGGGTGCGAACCGTCTCGAGGCCCATGCGCGCAAACAGGGAGAGGAAACGCTCCTCCACCCCGTCGGCCAGGGTGCCCACGATCAGCAACTGGGGCTCAGGATTGCTGGGCAGGAGCGGGACCAGGGAGGTCAGGGCACCGTCCTCCCCCTGGGTGAACGTGGTTTCGATGCCGCTGCCGGAATAATTCACCACCCGCACCCGCCCCTGCATGCGGGTGTTGATGCGCTCGGCAGCCTTGGCCAGGTCAAGCTTGATCACCTCCGAGGGGCAGGAACCCACCAGGAAGAGGGTGCGAATCTCGGGCCGCCTGGCCAGCAGATCGCCCACCAGCCGGTCGAGTTCCTCATTGGCGTCCGCCAGACCGGCCAGGTCGCGCTCTCCCAGGATCGCTGTGCCGAAGCGGGGTTCCGCAAAGATCATCACCCCGGCGGCCGACTGGATCAGGTGGGCACAGGTGCGCGAGCCCACCACCAGAAAGAAAGCATCTGGCATGCGCCTGTGCAGCCAGACGATCGAGGTGAGGCCGCAGAACACCTCCCGCTGTCCGCTTTCGCGCAGCACGGGTGGGAGGGTGGACGTCTGGGCCATGGGCGAGAACCTTTGATCCATTACGGACTAGCCACCCTGGCCGCGGAAAACGTCGGCTGTTGACAAGTCTTCGGGATCAGAGACAAATCCAATACTTGACAGGCCGCAGGCGGCGCCTCGTTACACGTCTTAATGGCCAGCAGCCGAGCATGAGCAGGGCTTATCAACCGCCCCAGGCACCGTGATCGTTCAAAGCACCCGAATCGCTTGACGGGGGGGTATGCCGCGGAGCATGGTCCTAAGCGAACCTCCCCCCCTTTTCCGGAGTAGGCAATGGCGAATGAAACCATGGGCATCGCCCTCGGCATGATCGAGACGCGCGGCCTCGTGCCGGCAATCGAAGCGGCCGACGCCATGACCAAGGCCGCCGAAGTGCGTCTGATCGGCCGTGAGTTCGTGGGTGGCGGCTACGTGACCGTTCTGGTCCGCGGCGAGACCGGGGCCGTTAATGCGGCTGTGCGTGCCGGTGCCGATGCCTGTGAGCGCGTGGGTGACGGCCTGGTGGCTGCCCACATCATCGCCCGCCCCCACCGTGAAGTCGAGCCGGCCCTTAACAGCAACTTCGGTCTGGGTTCCAAGGACTGAGGTCTGACGCGCCCCTGATGGAGCGCAGCACTCTCATCTTTCCCACCCGACCAACAAGGAGATTTTCCCCATGAGCAAGAAGTACGACGCTGGGGTCAAGGAGTACAGGGACACGTACTGGACTCCCGACTACATTCCCCTGGACACTGACCTGCTGGCCTGTTTCAAGGTCACTGGTCAGGAAGGCGTTCCCAAGGAAGAAGTGGCCGCTGCCGTGGCCGCCGAATCCTCGACCGGCACCTGGTCCACCGTGTGGTCCGAGCTCCTCACCGACCTCGACTTCTACAAAGGCCGTTGCTATCGAATCGAAGACGTTCCCGGTGACAAGGAGTCGTTCTACGCCTTCATCGCCTACCCCCTCGATCTGTTCGAGGAAGGCTCGATCACCAACGTGCTCACCTCCCTGGTGGGCAACGTGTTCGGCTTCAAGGCCCTGCGCCACCTCCGTCTGGAAGACATCCGCTTCCCGATGGCCTTCATCAAGACCTGCCCCGGCCCGCCGAACGGAATCTGCGTCGAGCGCGACCGGATGAACAAGTACGGCCGTCCGCTTCTGGGTTGCACGATCAAGCCGAAGCTCGGCCTCTCCGGCAAGAACTACGGCCGGGTGGTGTACGAATGCCTCCGCGGTGGTCTCGATTTCACCAAGGACGACGAAAACATCAACTCCCAGCCCTTCCAGCGCTGGCAGAACCGCTTCGAGTTCGTGGCCGAAGCCGTACAGCTGGCCCAGGAAGAAACCGGCGAGAAGAAGGGGCACTACCTCAACTGCACCGCCGCCACTCCCGAGGAGATGTATGAGCGTGCCGAGTTCGCCAAAGAACTGGGCCAGCCCATCATCATGCACGACTACATCACCGGTGGCTTCACGGCCAACACCGGTCTGTCGAAGTGGTGCCGCAAGAACGGCATGCTGCTGCACATTCACCGTGCGATGCACGCGGTGATCGACCGTCACCCCAAGCACGGCATCCACTTCCGGGTGCTGGCCAAGTGCCTGCGCCTCTCCGGTGGCGACCAGCTGCACACAGGCACGGTGGTGGGCAAGCTCGAAGGTGATCGTCAGACCACCCTCGGCTTCATCGACCAACTGCGTGAATCCTTCGTTCCCGAAGACCGCAGCCGCGGCAACTTCTTCGACCAGGATTGGGGTTCGATGCCCGGCGTCTTCGCTGTGGCCTCCGGCGGCATCCACGTTTGGCACATGCCTGCGCTGGTGGCGATTTTCGGTGACGACTCCGTGTTGCAGTTCGGTGGTGGTACTCACGGTCACCCCTGGGGTTCCGCCGCTGGCGCCGCTGCCAACCGCGTGGCCCTCGAAGCCTGCGTCAAGGCCCGTAACGCCGGACGTGAGATCGAGAAGGAAAGCCGCGACATCCTCATGGAAGCCGCGAAGCACAGCCCCGAGCTCGCCATCGCGCTCGAGACCTGGAAGGAAATCAAGTTTGAGTTCGACACCGTCGACAAACTTGACGTCAACTGATCGGGGCTGTTGGCCTGCGGGGAAGGAGTGTCTCCCTCCCCGCGGTCACATCCGGTTTGCCTGCATTCACCTGATTCCCCACAAGGATCCCCATGCCCTTCAAGAGCACCGTGGGTGACTACCAAACAGTCGCCACCCTGGAGACCTTCGGCTTCCTCCCGCCGATGTCCCAGGACGAGATCTACGACCAGATCGCTTACATCATTGCCCAGGGATGGAGCCCGCTTGTCGAGCACGTTCACCCCAGCCGTTCGATGGCGACCTATTGGTCGTACTGGAAATTGCCCTTCTTCGGTGAGAAGGATCTGGGCGTGATCGTCAGTGAGCTCGAGGCCTGCCACCGCGCCTACCCCGACCATCACGTCCGTCTGGTCGGCTACGACGCCTACACCCAGAGTCAGGGGTCCTGCTTCGTGGTCTTCGAAGCACGCTGATCACTGCAGCAGGTCCCGGCCTATGTCCGGAACCTGCTGCCCTCAATATTCATTTTTCCGACAGCTCGCGAGGGGCTTGTGAACGGCAGGCATTGGGTCCTCCCTTCACCAGTTCTCTCCAGCTGTCTCCTTCCAGGTTGTTTCTTCACAGGGCGGACATGGCATCTCAATCCAGTCGCGAAGCGGCCCTTGCGCGCCGGATGGCGCTCTCCACAGCCGGGAAAACGGCGGAGAAGCGGTATTCCAACAGTGCCAACCGCACCCGCAGCGCCGCTGAGGCCCGCCCCACCCGCTCGATCACCCCGGTGGTACCGGCCGTCAGCCGCGAGGTCAGTGCGCCCTCCAAGCCGTTGTTCAGCACCGCCGCTCATGGGTCCATCAGCCCATCCCGCCCGGTCAATCGCGCAGCTATAAGTAATCCGAGCCGGGATCTGGTCCTGGCAAGGCGAGAGGCCCTGAGCAAACGCGGCAAGCGGGCCGACACAAGCAAGGATCGCAGTCGTGATGGCAGCTCTCTGCGCGCCGTTTCAACCCCAAATCCAGAGCCCGTGAGCCCGCAGCCGCCAGCGGCCAGCCGGCCCGCTCTGTCCCTGAGCTCCACTCCCTCCAGTTCTCTCAGCGATCGCCGCAGCAACGGCACCCGGCCTACCTCGAAGCGCTCCGCCCAGTTCAATCCCAGCCGCGCCATTGTGATGGCGCGCCGGGAAGCTCTCTCCAAGCGCGGCAAGTCGGCCTCAACCAACAGCTCCAGCGGCACCGCAGCCATTGTGCGCCAGTCGAACCCCGACATCAGCAGCCGGGAACTGGCCCACCGCATCCGCGATCTCAAGAGCAAGAACGGTGCGGGCGCTGTCAGCCGCGGCACAGGAGTCACCCGGCCCACGGGTCCCCGCCGCGGGCCCAACAAGCTGGAAGGTGCCCAGGACGCAAGCTGGAAGGTGAGCGCCAGTGAAACCCTCCGCGGTCAGGTGGTCACCGGCACCCAGGCCAACCGTTCAGAGAAGACGACCGGTAACGAGGCCAGCACCTGCCGTCCCATCACCGGGACCGAATACATGGGAGCTGAGATCTTCCGCAGTTTCTGTCAGAACGAGCCCTCCCCCCTTCAACCCGCCAAGGTGCGCGTCACGGCCACCAGCCACGGCAACCGGGTCACCGGCAATGAGGTGGGTCGCTCCGAAAAGGTCACCGGAGATGAACCCGGAACCTGTAAATCCGTCACCGGCACCGAGTACATCTCGGCGAATCAGGCGGCGGCCTACTGCGGCACCACCTCCGTCAGTCCCCGCAAGGTGGGTCTCAGCCAGACCGTGGCCGGGCGGCCAGTCTCTGGTGTGATGGTGGGACGCTCTGAGCGGGTCACCGGTGATGAGCACGGAGCCGGTATCCAGCCCACCGGCACACAGTATTTGGGCTCTGATTCGATCAGCACTCCTGGCCAGGCTCCGCCAAAGGTGGCCAGCGTCCAGACCCTGAGGGGCACCGGCATCACCGGCACTCTTGTGGGTCGCAGTGACAAGGTCACCGGTGACGAACCTGGCAGCTGCCGCCGTGTCACCGGCGATGAGTACATCGGCAGCCAGCAGTACCAGAATTTCTGTGGTGCTCGCCCTGAGCCCGAAGCTGCCAAGGTCGGGTTCAGCCTCACCAACAAGCAGTTGATCGTCTCGGGCACCAGCACCGGCCGCTCATCCAAGGTCACCGGAGATGAGCCCGGTACCTGTAAGGCCGTCACCGGCACGCCCTACGCCGGTCTCGAGCAAGCCAGCGCCTGGTGCGATTCCTCGGCCGTGCGCGGCATCCGCCAGCGGACTCCAGCTCGCGCCGGCACCCCCGGACCGCGCATGAGCGGCCTGCAACCTGGTATCGGCGGGGTGATGACCGGGGCCTCCAAAGGTGCCTGTGAAACCATCTCCGGCACCCCGTACGTCGGCGTTGATCAGTACAACGAAGCCTGCAGCGCCGCCCAGGGTCACGAAGCCGATTTCCCCCAACCACTGGACCCCCAGCCCTGGCAGGAGTTCAGCGTGCAATCCCCAGCAAGGGCTGCCCATCAGCAGCGGGAGCGGGGCTCTGCCGTCACCGGTACCCGCTACGAAACCAGCGCAAGGATAACCGGCCCTTTTGATCTAGCCGGTGGCAAGGTCACCGGCACCGAGCAGGCACGTTTTGACCAGCGCGGCCCCGAGCCCCAGCCGCTCCCCCCAATGCGGCGTCAGACCTCCGTGCTGCCACCCCGCCCCCAGGCTCCAGCGCCTCTTCCCAGTGCGCCAGTCAGCCTTGATGAAGACGTGCGGCCCACCAGCCGAGTCACAGGGGAAGGTATTTCCGCCGGTCTGAATATCACCGGTGACGACTGGGATCGGGGTAAGCGTGTCACCGGCACCGAGGGTGCCTCAGCCCGCCGCCGCAACCCCACCCGCACCGGGCCGATGACGGCAATGGCCACCATCCCCCTCAAGCGCAATGACGAAGTGGTGCAACCGGTCAGCCGCGTCACCGGCTCCAGTGGCAACACCGACAAGGGCTCGCTGATCACCGTTTCAGGCGGTGCCCGAGGTTGAGTCTCTCTCCACGTTCCTTCCTGTCGCAGCACTGAACCTTGCCCCGCCCCCGCCGCTACGGCTCCGCCGAGAGGCCCCTGGCTCCCACGGCCCCAGCCCGCCGTCCCGCTCCCAGCTCCTCTCTTTCCGGCTCAGGGCTGGGGAGAGCGAACCGCTTCACTGCGGTCCTGAAGCTTCATCCGCTCAGCGATGCAGCGGCCAACGAACGCCTCCAGGCCTACGACAGCCAGGTGAAGCAGTCGTTTGACCGGATCGTGCCGGTGCTCAAGCGGCTATCGGCCCTGCAACACGACGACGACTTTGTGGAGCAGGCCCAGCGCCATGCCCTCGCAGAGCTCGGCCATGCATTGCCCGCCACGATTCTGGAGTCGGCCTGGGTCAGCCAACTCGACATGCGCAGCCTGTTCGCGTGGTGCCTGTACGAGGCCTATGAGCAGGTCAGTGCCAGCTTTTTCCGCGACGATCCGCTCCAGGGTCAAGAGGGAAGCGAGAGCGCCGAGTCCTTCAATGCCTTTCTGCTCTCCTGTGGCTTTCATCTGCTGGATGTGAGCCCCTGTGCGGATGGTCGCCTGGCCCATGCCATCGCCTATGCCCTGCGTCTCCCCTTCGGATCCGTCCGCCGCCGTCCCCATGCCGGCGCGATGTTCGATGTGGAGAACACCGTCGACCGCTGGGTGCGCACCGAGCATCTGCGCTACCGGGAAGCCCGGCCCAATGGCGCCCATGAGCCCACCCGCTACCTGAAGGTGGTGGTGTATCACTTCAGCTCCAGGGATCCCAGCCATGAGGGGTGTGCTGCCCATGGCTCCAACGATGCCGCCGCCGCAGCCGGGGGACTGCTCCGCCTGCAGGAGTTCCAGCAGGCGGTGGAGAACAGCTTCTGCTGCGGGGCCTCCGTCGACCTGCTCCTGATCGGGCTGGACACTGACACCGATGCCATCCGTGTCCATGTGCCCGATGTGAACGGCCACACCGATCAGGAGCGCTGGCTCGATGCTCTTGAGGTGTACAGCGCCACCCAGGATCTCCCCGCCGAGGCCGCCCGGGACCGGGTGCATGCCCTGGTGCTGGCCGCCCGCTCAGGCAACGGCGAAGGGGTTCCCGACGGTGCCGTCGATCCGGGGATGGGGCGGCTGATCGCCCGCCTGATCGAGCACAACATCTCCCAGATCGATTTCGTGCGTACATATCACGATGCCGCCTACGCAGATGCGGGCCATGCCGAGCGCTTCATCGGTGTCGGCATCGGTTTCAAGGAGATTCATCTACGCAATCTCACTTACTTCGCCCACATGGACACCGTCGAGGAAGGGGCTGCTGATCTCGATGTAGGCGTGAAGATCTTCAAGGGACTGAACGTGTCCCGCGGACTGCCTATCCCGGTGGTGATTCGTTTCGACTACCACGGCAGTGTGCCTGGGGCCCGTGAACGGGCCGTGCTCTACTGCCAGCGGACAGATGACGCCATTCGCAACCGCTATCCCGATCTGGTGGGCAGCGGTCTTCTGCACACGTTGCTGAGCGTGCGCGACCGCGATCGTCACGTTCCCGCCGAAACGGTCGGGTCCTCGATCAAGCTGGAACCAGCCGGAGGTCATTGAGATGCTGATCTGCAAAGTTCTCAAGCCTCTGGTGTCCACCAACCGAATCCCCGAATTCGAGCACAAGCATCTCCAGGTGGTGCTGGATGGCAGTTCACAGAAGGTGGCCGTCGACGCCGTGGGCTGCATCCCCGGCGACTGGGTGATCTGTGTGGGCAGTTCCGCAGCCCGTGAAGCCGCTGGGAGTAAGTCTTATCCCAGCGACCTCACGATCGTGGGGATCATCGACCACTGGGACCCGGATGCTGGCCTACCTGTTCCGCAGCCACGTTCTGGAGCAGCCTGATGGAAATCATGCAAGTCACCGGCTCCCTCGTCTGCAGCCAACGGGTGGGAGGCCTGCTCCACTGGCAACTCCGCATCCTGCGCTCCACCAAAGGCAAGTTGATGGTGGCCGTCGATCCGGTGGGCGCCGCACCAGGCAACTGGGTGTTCACCGCCAGTGGCTCCGCCGCTCGCTTTGCCACAGGCGTTCCCGACACCCAGACCGACCTCACGATTGCTGGGATCATTGATCTCTGGGATCCAGACGGTTGATCCCCCTTCCCTCCACCTTCTCCCTGCCGTCAGCCCAGCTCGATCCATGGCCACACCCTCCTCCCGCCAACCCTCCTCCAGGCGCAGCAGCGCCAGCAGTGGTGTGAGCCGAGCTGCCGCGGCCAAGGCACTTCCCGCCTCGGCCACACCCACACCCCCCTCCCCTGCGGACAAACCCGTGGACCCGCCTCCAGCCCCAGGTTCATCCGCGACCAGTGGCAGCAGCCCTGCCTCAGCCCCAGCAGCAGCGGCTCCCAGCCCCTCGGCCAGGGCCAGCAGCAGCACCCCGGCTGCCGCCAGCCGCGGCCGCTCCGGTGGCACCACACCTCCCCCCAAGTCCCCCTCCTCCCCCTCCAAAGCCATGGCATCTACTCCGCACGGCATTGCTCTCGGCATGATCGAGACCCGCGGCCTCGTACCCGCGATCGAGGCGGCTGACGCCATGACCAAGGCCGCTGAAGTGACGATGATCTCCCGTGAATTCGTGGGTGGCGGCTACGTGACCGTGATGGTGCGCGGCGAAACCGGTGCAGTCAACGCCGCCGTGCGCGCCGGGGCCGATGCCTGCGAGCGTGTGGGAGATGGCCTTGTGGCTGCCCACATCATTGCCCGCCCCCACAGCGAACTGGAGCCGATCCTTGCCTTCAGCGGCGCTGAGCGCAGGAGCTGATCACCATGGAGACCGTTCACCCTCGGGTGCTGGGCTATCTGGGACGAACTCTGAGCCTGGAACTGTCCGCGGTTCAGCAGTACATGACCCAGGCCTCCCTGCTCGCCCTCTGGGGCGATGGCGGTTCCGCCGACCGGTTCCGCCAGGAAACGGTCGAGGAGATGCAGCATGCCGAGCGGCTGGTGCAACAGATGCTTCGTCTCGGCGTAGCGCCTGCCGCGTCCCAGCTGAAGCCGGTGAGCATCGCCCGCGACCTGTTCGGGCTGCTGCAACTGAATATCGTGCTGGAGGACGAACTGATTGAGCTGTATGCCGAGGCAAGTCGTTTCTGCCTGCTGATCGGTGATGAAGCCAACTCCACCTTCTTCCAGGACTTATGGAGCGAGGAACGACAACACGGCGAGGAACTCAACCATTGGCTGGCCGTTCTCAACGCCGGCCCGGCACGCCTGCGTGAGCGAGCCACCTTCTAGGTCCGGCCCTCTGCGCCCCCAACTTGTCCGCCCCCTCCCTGTCCCTGCCGATCCAGCTGGTCTGGTTGATCCCTCTATACGGATTCAGCGGCATGCTGCTGTCGCTGCCGTGGGCGGCGGGCTGGTTCAAGCGCAACGGTCCACGCCCAGCGGCTTACCTGAACCTGCTGGTCACGCTGCTGGCGGTGATCCACGGCAGCCTGATCCTGCAGCAGGTGTGGCAGCTCGGCCCCCAGCACCTGGAGTTCCCCTGGTTCCAGGCCGCCGACCTTGACCTGCGCATCGGCTTCGACCTCTCGCTCACCAACCTGGCGGCGCTCGAGCTGGTGACGGGCTTGAGCCTGCTGGGCCAGGTGTACGCCCTCGGCTACCTCGACAAGGAATGGTCGCTGGCCCGCTTCTACGCGCTGGTTGGCTTCTTCGAGGGAGCCCTGGCAGGTGTGGTGCTCAGCAGCAGTTTGTTCATGAGCTATTTCCTGCTGGAGATGCTCACCCTCTCCACCTATCTGCTGGTGGGGTTCTGGTACGCCCAGCCACTGGTGGTCACGGCCGCTCGCGACGCCTTCCTCACCAAGCGGGTGGGCGATGTGCTGCTGCTGATGGGGATGGTGGCGCTTTCGGCCTGGGCGGGCTCGATGGAGTTCCAGGATCTCTACGTCTGGGCCGCTGAGGCCGACGCCAGTGGTGCGCTCACGCCCCTGGCCGGCACGCTGCTGGGGCTTGGGCTGATCGCCGGGCCGATGGGCAAGTGCGCCCAGTTCCCGATGCACTTATGGCTCGATGAGGCGATGGAGGGGCCGAACCCCGCCTCGATCCTGCGCAACTCGGTGGTCGTCACCGCCGGCGCCCTGGTGCTGATGAAGGTGATGCCACTGCTGCGTTTCTCCCCTCTGGCCACAACCGTTTTGCTGGTGGTGGGCACGATCAGCGCCGTGGCCGGCGCCCTGGTCGCAATCGCCCAGGTGGACATCAAACGGGCCTTCTCGTATTCCACCACCTCCTATCTGGGGCTTGTGTTCATCGCGATTGCTCTGCAGCAACCTGCGATCGCGCTGCTGCTGCTGTTTGCCCACGGCCTGTCCAAGGCATTGTTATTCATGAGCGTGGGCAGCATCATCGCCACCACCAACTGTCAGGACCTCACCGAACTGGGCGGCCTCGGCTCACGCATGCCCGCCACCACCAGCGCCTACCTGGTGGGCTCCGCGGGCCTGGTAGGCCTGTTGCCCCTTGGCTGCTTCTGGTGCTTCGGGCTGCTGGTTGAGACCTTCGCCCACCAGCAGCCCTTCTTTGCGGCCGTCTGCCTGCTAACCAACGCACTCACCGCCTTCAACCTCACCCGCGTCTACCGGCACGTGTTCCTTGGCCCGGCGATGCCCAAAACCAAGCGCGCGCCGGAGGTGAACTGGCTGATGGCGCTGCCGATGGTGAGCCTCACGGTGCTGGTGGCGCTGATGCCGGCACTGATGGCCCGACTCGATCCTGTTCCTGGCATCGCCTCGTTCTCCCTGCCGGTGGCCATTGCAGTCGTCTCCAGCGGGCTGGTCGGTGTGGCAGCCGGCGCTGTGGCGCAGCTTCATAAGTTCTGGTCGCGCTCTTTGCTCCAGCCGCTGCGAGTGCTGCAGGATCTGCTCGCCTCCGACTTCTACACCGATCGCATCTACCGGGCCACGATCGTCGCGGCGGTGGCCGGCCTGGCCAGGCTGAGCGACTGGCTCGACAGCAGGGTGGTGAATGGCCTGGTGAACGGAATCGGACGGCTGTCTCTGGCCAGCGCCGATGGCCTCAAGCTCGGCGTAAGCGGCCAGCTGCAGAGCTACCTGCTCACGGTGGTGCTGGCGATCGTGCTGCTGCTTGCCTCGCTGCAGTGGTTGCAGTGGCTGCATGGATAGCCCGAACCCCAGGTGGAGCCACCTATGCCAATGCTGAGCATCCTGCTGCTGATCCCCTTCGCCGGCGCTCTGGCACTCGTGCTCTGGCCAGGCCAGCTGCCCCCAGGGCGGCTACGGGTGATTGCCTTGGTAGTGCTCGGCCTGCAACTGGCCTGGAGCCTGATCGTGCTTGCCCGCTTTGATCCCAGCAGCAGCGCCATGCAGCTGCAGGAGGCGCTGCCCTGGGTGAGCGGCCTCGGGCTCGAGTACCGGCTCGGCGTCGACGGCCTGTCGATGCCGCTCGTGCTGATCAACGGCGCGCTCACGCTGGTGTCGGCGATCTGCACGCGAGACATCAGCCAGCGTCCGCGCCTCTACTTCGCCCTGTTGTTGGTGATCAGTGGGGCTGTGAACGGCGCTTTCCTGGCTGAGAACCTGCTGCTCTTCTTCCTCTTCTATGAGCTGGAGCTGATCCCGCTCTGGGCCCTGATCAGCATCTGGGGCGGTGCCAACCGTGCTTATGCGGCCACCAAGTTCCTGATCTTCACGGCGGTGTCGGGAATGCTGATCCTGGGTGCCTTCCTGGGGTTGGCCCTGGCCACGGGCACTGTCGATTTCAGCCTCACACCGGTCAGCAGCGAGCAGCTGGCGATGGGCAGCCAACTGTTGCTGCTTGGGGCGCTGTTGATCGGCTTCGGCATCAAGGTGCCGCTGTTCCCTTTCCACAACTGGCTGCCGGATGCCCACACCCAGGCATCCACGCCGGTGTCGGTTCTACTGGCAGGGGTGCTGCTGAAGCTCGGCACCTACGGCCTGCTGCGCTTCTGCCTGGGACTGTTCCCGGAGGCCTGGGCACAGCTTGCACCAGGGCTGGCGATCTGGGCTGCGGTGTCAGTGCTGTTCGGTTCGCTGGCGGCGATTGCCCAGAAGGACATGAAGCGGATGGTGGCCTACAGCTCGGTGGGCCACATGGGCTACATCCTGCTGGCGGCGGCGGCGGCCACGCCGGTGGCGATCCTCGGGGCGGTGTTCCAGATGGTGAGCCACGGCCTGATCTCGGCGCTGCTGTTCCTGCTGGTGGGGATCGTGTACCGCAAGACCGGCACCCGCGACCTGACTGTGCTGCACGGGCTGCTCAACCCGGAGCGGGGCCTGCCGTTCACCGGCACGCTCATGATTCTTGGTGTCATGGCCAGCGCCGGCATGCCCGGCATGGCGGGCTTCATCTCCGAGTTCATGGTGTTCCGCGGCAGCATCAGCGCCTACCCGCTGGCCACCCTGCTCTCGATGCTGGGCTCGGGCCTGACGGCGGTGTACTTCCTGCTGCTGGTGAACCGCGCCTTCTTCGGCCGGCTGGCGATCACTCCGGCGACCGATCCTGTGGCCCACGGTCGCCTGGATGTGCAGCTGGCGCCGGTGGCACCCCGGGAAACGATTCCGGCGACGGGACTGGCGATGGCGGTGGTGGCGATCGGTCTGCTGCCCGCTGGTCTGGGGCGCCTGAGTGAGAGCACGTGCACGGCGATCGCCCAGCTGCCGGCCCTTGTATCGGCACTGCAGCTGGCGTCAGGGCCATTGCTGGGGCTGCAGGCGGGAGGGTTGGGCTGATGCCGATCATCCCGGCCGAGCTGGTTCATAGCGGTGGCATGCCCGCCGCCGCCGAGTTGGAGGAAAAACTGCTGACGGGGCAGACGCTGCTGGCCGAGAGCCGCGAGCATCTGATCGAAGTGGTGGATGTGCTCAAAAGCTACGGGGAGGTGCTCGATGCCTACAGCACCAACCTGATCTTCCAGGCCGAACATCAGTTTCTGGTGCCAGTGCCGCTGTTCAAGTACCTGGATGGCGAGAAGAGCCCCGCGAAGATCTGGCGCCACCTCAACCACGATCGGATCAATTTCGAGTACGCCGAATACTGCATGAAGGCGATGCTCTGGCACGGCACCGGCGGCCTCGATGCATACCTTGATTCTGCGGCTTTCGCCGAGAGCTGCGCCGTGATCATCCGCCGCAAGACCCGGCGCGATCCGTTGCTGGCCATGCTGCATCCGCTGTTTTCGGGCTTCCTGATCGAGATGATCCGCACGGCGGCCACGACCCACGCCCTTGGCCAGTTCTGGCGGGTGATGAGCGATCTGTTCCTTGATCTGGCCCGCGCCGAAGCCGACGGCAGCGTGGCTTCGATCGAGGCGGTGGTGGAGTTCATCAAGGACGGCCTGGTGGCCGCCGCCGCCAACCCGATCACCTACGGGGTGGCGGTGGCGGGTGAGCACCTCTGGGTGCTGCCACCGGAGGCGGGGCTCACCTTCCTGGTGGATGTGGCCGTGCCCTACGTGGAGGCGGTTTTCTTGCGAGGTTTGCCGTTCCTGGGCACTGTGAGCTTCAATGCCCAGGCTCAGCAGATCTCCCCGGATCAGGCCAAGTTCGCCTACGGAGCCCTGTTCGCCGATCCACTCCCGACAATGGGAGCCGGCATACCCCCCAGCCTGCTGATGCAGGACATGTTCCGTCACCTGCCGCAACGGCTGGATGGGCTCTACCGCAAGCGCACCCGGGGTGAGGGCGACGTACGCGTGAAGATCTGCATGAGCTTCCAGAAGTCGATGTTCTGCGTCACCAACGCAGCCATCCGTGGCACTTTCCCCCATCCCCTGAACAGCCCCGAACCGGCGGCCCATGAGGCCAACCGGGCCTACGCCGCCGCCTGGGCCGCTCGGCTGGCGGCCGCCCGCACCGACTGCCTCGACCCCCTGCCGTAGCGTGGTTCTCATGGAGCAGCCCTGGACCCCGCGTCCGAAACCCGAACAAGCCGAGCGGCTCGAACGGCGCATCGAATTCGCCGATTACGCCAGCAACCGGGCCTTCCTGGACCGCCTCAACGACCTGTGCGTGCAGCAGGGCCGCTACCCGGACATCAGCTTCGGACGCACCTACGTGAACATCACCCTGCGTTCCGACGGCGACGACAGCCCGATCACCTCCGCCGACCACGCTTTCGCTGCGGCCATCGATGACCTCCTTGCCTGAGCCCGAAGCCGGCAACGCTCTCTCCGACCTGGATGCCCCGGTCAACCTGCAGGAGGCCTACGAGGCCGCCAATGTGCAGGAAGTGCTTGACCAACTCGATGCCGACCTGATCGGGCTCAAGCCGGTGAAAACGCGCATCCGCGAGATAGCGGCGCTGCTGGTGGTGGAGCGAGCGCGCAAGCAGGTGGGCCTGGCCACGGCTGCGCCGAGTCTGCACATGTCGTTCACGGGCAGGCCGGGTACCGGCAAGACCACCGTGGCTGAGCGAATTTCCGAGATCCTGCACCGGCTGGGATACGTGCGCAAGGGCCATCTCGTCACCGCAACCCGGGATGATCTGGTGGGCCAGTACATCGGCCACACCGCGCCCAAAACCCGCGACATGCTCAAGAAGGCAATGGGCGGTGTACTTTTCATCGATGAGGCCTACTATCTCTACCGCCCTGAGAACGAACGGGACTATGGCGCCGAAGCCATAGAGATCCTGCTTCAGGTGATGGAGAACAATCGCGACGACCTGGTTGTGATCTTCGCAGGCTACAAAGACAAGATGGATATCTTCTACCAGTCGAATCCTGGCCTCTCCTCACGGGTGGCTAATCACATAGATTTCCCTGATTACACCGCCGCAGAATTGCTGGCTATCGCCCAGTTGATTCTGGCTGCCGAGAGTTACCGCTTCGGCGATGAGGCCAAGGCCGCCTTCTACGAATACATCCAGCGGCGTATGCAGCTGCCCTTCTTCGCCAATGGCCGCTCTATCCGCAATGCCATCGACCGGGCACGCATGCGTCAGGCCAACCGGCTCTTTAACCACATGGGGCGGGGTCTGACCAAGCTGGACCTGATCACGATCCAGGCCGAGGACATCACCGCCAGCCGCGTGTTTCAGGGGGAAGTGGAAGGGCTCGATCCCAGCCTGCCGCTCACCTGACCTGCCATCTCAGCGACGGCGACGGCTGTCGATCTGGAGCAGATCTCGTACCTGTTGCAACTGGCGGGCCAGGGAAGGATCAATCGCCAGTTTCTTCTCCACCTGTTCCACCGCATACATCACGGTGCTGTGGTCCTTGCCGCCGAAGACATCGCCTATGCGGGGCAGGCTCAGGTCGGTGCTCTGGCGCAGCAGGTACATGCCCACCTGGCGGGCCTGGCTCACAGCCCGTTTGCGGCTGCTGCTGCGCATCTCCTCGGCGCTGACCCCGAACACCTCGGACACCTTGTCCACCACCTGCTGGGGGGTGACCGGCACCTCGTTGCCCACGGGATCAAGCATCGGCGCCACTGATTCCACCGTCATCGGCAGGCCGGTGATCGAGGCGAAGGCCACCGCCCGGGTCAGGGCACCCTCCAATTCGCGGATGTTGGAGGTGAAACGCCCCGCCAGATACTGAATCAGGTCGCGGGGGAGGGTCATGCGCTCCTGTTCGGCCTTCTTGTGAAGGATCGCCATGCGGGTTTCCAGGTCGGGCGTCTGGATGTCGGCGATCAGTCCCATCGAGAAGCGGGAAATCAGACGTTCCTGCAGGCGGGGGATCTGGCTGGGGGGGCGGTCACTGGCGATCACAATCTGGCGACCGGCCTCATGCAGGGCGTTGAAGGTGTGGAAGAACTCTTCCTGGGTGTATTCCTTGCCCTCGATGAACTGGATGTCGTCAACAAGGATCAGGTCAGCGGCGCGATAGCGGTCACGGAACTTCTGCATTCCGTCCTTGCGGATCGCCTGGATCAGGTCGTTGGTGAAGGTTTCGGTGGAGACGTAAAAGACCCGGGCCTCCGGATCGATCTCCAGGCGGTAGTGGCCGATCGCCTGCATCAGGTGGGTCTTGCCCAGCCCGACGCCGCCGCAGAGGAAAAGCGGATTGAATTCACGGCCGGGCGCCTCTGCCACCGCCAGGGCCGCCGCGTGGGCCATGCGGCTGTTCGGCCCCACCACGAAGCGGTTGAAGACATAACGGGGGTTGAGCCCCGGAGCCGGTCGGCGGGGCGTCTCGCCGCTGGCGGTGGGTCCGCTGGGGCCCACTGTGGCCCTAAGCACCGCCCCTGGTGAGGCCCCGGCCAGCGTCTGCTGGCCGGGGCCCGGGCGCTCGGCCGGAGTGGAGCCATTCAGAGCCCCATCCAGCTCCTGCGCGGCGGCGGTGCCGACTTCCACCTGAATGGCGTGGCCGGCGAGATCGGTGGCCACCGCGGCGATCATCACCAGGTAGTTCTTGCGCAGCCAGCCGCTGGCAAAGCTGTTGGGAGCCTCCAACTGGAGCTGCCCATCGGCGTAGCCCGTGCAGCGGGCCGGGCGGATCCAGGTTTCAAAAGTGGGCTTGCTGAGGTTGGCCTGCAGTGCCTCCTGGACTTGGTGCCACAGCTCCTGACCCTGCTGCACCGTCCAACCCTCACTCAGCCAGTGGCCGAATATAGGCAGCTCCCCCGACCCGCTCCGTCTTTAATGAAGCGCTTCGCGGCCCCGGTCCGCTCCCCTGCCATGACTCCCCACCGCGCCCCTGGCCTCCTGACGCCCCGTCGCCGGGTCCTGGCCGCCACCGGCCTCTGTGGACTCCTCCTGGCCAGCTGCACAATCCCGCTGCCGAACATCCCTGGGCTGCCCAGGGGTGGACCCACCGCCCCGGGTCCCCGCGTGAGCGACGCCCCCCCAGCCGCGCCGCTTCAGGTGGGCAGTAACTTCATCGTCAAAGCGGTCGAGAAGGTCGGTCCGGCTGTGGTGCGCATCGACACGGTCAAGCGGGTGATCAATCCCCTCGGAGGCCTGTTCGGTGGAGGTCCCTCGATCCAGCAGCAGCAGGGCCAGGGCTCGGGCTTCATCACCCGCTCCGACGGGGTGATCCTCACCAACGCCCACGTGGTCGAGGGTGCCAATGAAGTGTCGGTGACCCTGCCGGATGGGCGCAGCTTCAACGGCAAGGTGCTCGGCGCCGATCCCCTCACCGACATCGCTGTGGTCCGGGTTGTAGCCCAGAAGCTGCCGGTGGCGCCCCTGGGTGATTCCAGCCAGGTGAGACCCGGTGAATGGGCTATCGCCATCGGCAACCCCCTTGGCCTCGACAACACCGTGACGGCGGGCATCATCAGCGCGATTCAGCGCACCAATGCCATCGGCGAAGGCCAGCGGGTGCCCTACATCCAGACCGATGCGGCGGTGAACCCCGGTAACAGCGGCGGCCCCCTGATCAACGACCGCGGTCAGGTGATCGGCGTGAACACCGCCATCCGCCAGGCGCCTGGGGCTGGCCTGAGCTTCGCGATCCCAATCAACCTGGGTAAGCAGATCGCCGCCCAGATCCTGGAGAAGGGACGCGCCTCACACCCCTACATAGGGGTGCGACTGCAGGCGCTCACGCCCAGATTGGCCCGGGAGATCAATGCCACCTCCAGCGAATGCCGCCTGCCGGAAATCGATGGGGTCGTGGTGGTGGAGGTGCTCAAGGACAGCCCGGCGGCCAAGGCGGGCCTGAAACCCTGCGACCTGATCGAGACCGTTGGTGGCAAGGCGGTGAAGAATCCTTCGGAAGTGCAGGTGGCCGTTGATCAGGGCAAGGTGGGCCAGCCCCTGTCGATCAGCATCAAACGGGGGAACAGCAGCCGCAGCATCTCGCTGGAGCCGGCGGAGCTGCGCTCCAGCGAGTGAGCCCGCTGACGCTGATCCGTCCCAGGAGGCAGCTGGTGGTGATGGCCCGCTGGCCGGCAGCGGGACGTTGCAAAAGCCGCCTGGCGGCCTGTATCGGCCCTGAGGCAGCCGCTCGGATCCAGCGCCGACTGAGCGAACACACCCTGACTGCTGCCCGCCAGCTGGGCGGCATCGAGCTGGTTCTGGCGGTGAGCGGCCTGGGTCCGCGGGGCGCCCGACGCTGGGGCCACAGCCTCGGCGCTCATCGGGCTGTGCTGCAGGGGATAGGTGGCCTGGGCAGCCGGATGGCCAGGCAGCTGGCGCGAGCTTTCGGCGAGGGTGCCCAGCAGGTGCTGCTGATCGGCACCGACCTGCCCCTGCTGAGCAGCGCGGATCTCGAGGCGGCGTTCGCAGCGTTCACCCAAAGCCCCCTGGTGCTCGGCCCGGCCAGCGATGGGGGCTACTGGCTGATCGGGCTGACTGGACGCCGGTCCAGCCTGCTCAGCGGAATTCCCTGGGGAGGCACCGACGTGCTCCGCCGCACCCTGGAGCGGGCCGCCTGTGAGGGATTGGAACCCGCTCAGCTGGCGGTCCACAGCGACCTCGACCGCCGCGGGGATCTGGAGCCCTGGCTGGGGTGAGGGCAACGGCTGCACCAACTACCGTCGGCGCCCCCCTGGCGGTGGTGATCCCTGCCCTGAACGAGGCAGGGCACTTGCCGGCCCTTCTGGCGGATCTGGCAATGGCTCCCGCCGGCCTGATCGACAGCTGCCTGGTGGTGGATGGGGGCAGCCGTGATGGCAGCCCCAGCCTCTCGGCCCTGGCGGGCGCACGGGTGATGCAGGCGGCGGGGGGGCGGGGCTGTCAGCTGGCGGCGGGAGTCGCCCGCAGCCGTGCCGCCTGGTTGTTGTTGCTGCATGCCGACCTGCGTCTGGCGCCGGGATGGTGGTCGGCGGTGCAGCGGGCAATGGCCGCCCCTGAGACCCCCTGGTGTTTCCGCCTGGGGATCCAGGGGGCAGGTCCTGCCCTGCGCCTGGTGGAGTGGGGCGTACGGCTGCGCAGTGGCCTCGGCCAGCTGCCCTATGGCGACCAGGGGCTGCTGCTGCCGCGGCGCCTGCTGGAGCGAGCCGGCGGTCTGCGGGCCCTGCCCCTGATGGAGGACCTCGATCTGATTCTGCGCCTGCGCCAGCTGGGCCCGATCCGCGACCTGGGGCTACCCGTGCAGGTGGATGGGCGGCGCTGGCGGCGCCTGGGGGTCTGGAGCACGGCCTGGCGCAACGCCCGGTTGCGCCAGGCCTGGCGCCGAGGCGCCGATCCCGCGACCCTGGCAGCCCGGTACTACCAGCTTTGAGCGGGCCGTCTGGAGCTCAGGAGGGTCAGGGCGAATACCAGAAGGCGCAACGACGCTGGTGAGGTTCCAGCTCCCACCCCTGGGACTGATAAAACCCCACCACTTCGGGATCGGCGAACAGGCTGACCCGGTCCACCTCCATCAGCCTGAGCTGCTCGAGCACGTAGTCCATCAGTTGCCGCCCCAGACCAGCGCCCTGGTACAGGGGATGGACGGCCACATCCCAGACCGTGGCCTCCATCACCCCATCGCCGGTGCAGCGGGCGAAGCCCACCAGGCGTGGCACCCTCGGGTCATGGCGCCATAGGCCCACCCTCAGCAGGCTGTTCTGCAGGGCTTTGCGCACACGCCTGATCGGACGGCGGCTCCAGCCGACGGCATCACAGAGCTGCTCGAGTTCCACCAGATCGATGTCCCGCTCCAGGCTGAGCACCAGCTCCAGCTGGGGGTTCGGACTGGGGCAATGGCGCCAGCCGGGGCCGTAAAAGCTCGAAAGGAGCGGGTCTGTGTCCAAACCAGACGGCCGAGGCAACGCATTGGCACGATCCTGCCCGATCGAGGGCGTTCCAGGGCAGGCTGGTGGCAGACCCCCTGAAGGGATTGGTTTCTCGCTCCCAGGCCTTGGAACCCGACCAGCCCGGGCTGCTGCTGATCGCACTGCACGGCTGGATGCTCTCCGGCCGGCTCTGGGACCCGCTGACGGCCGAACTGCAGAACCGCTGGCGTCTGTGGTGCCCTGATCTGCCGGGTTTCGGAACGGAGCCGCGCCCGGCTGGACTGCAGCCGAGCCTGGCCAGCTATGGGCGCTGGGTCAGCGAGGCCTGTAACCGGATCGATCCCAACTCACCCGTCGTGCTGATGGGCCACTCCCTGGGGGGCAGCATCGCCCTGCACGCGGCCGGGCTCCTGGGGCCACGGCTGCGGGGGGTGATCCAGATCGCCGCCGGTGGCGGGGTGTATCAGCCCAGAGCCTTCGCCCGGGTGCGGCAAGGGGGCTCCCTGTTCCTGCGCTACCGCCCGGGATGGCTGGCGCGGCTGCCAGGCACGGCGGCGATCCGCAGTCCGTTGGTGGCGGACGCGCGCGCGGCCCGCGGCCTGCTGGCCTGCAGCACCAACCGCGGCGCCGTCAGCCAGCTGCCCTCACTCACCGCCGCCCTGCGGGTGCCGAGCCTCTGGATCGCGGGCAGCCTGGATCAGGTGATGGCTCCTCGTTACGTGCGCCACCTGGCGGGCTATGCCCCAAGCCATGAACTGGCCGTCATCCCCGACTGCGGCCACTTGCCGATGCGGGAGTGTCCCCGCCAGCTGGCCGCCCTGATCGACGCCTGGCTGGAGCGGCTGCCCTGATCCTTAAAGGCGGGCCAGGCCCCGCTCCTGCAAGTCCGCCAGCTCGGCATAGAGGCCACCGGCAGCCCGCAGCTCCCGGTGGGTGCCCTGCTCGATCAGTCGCCCCCGGCGCAGGACCAGGATGCGGTCGGCCGCCTCCACGGTGGCAAGGCGGTGGGCGATGACGATGGCGGTGCGGCCGGTGAGCAGCCGCTCCAGATCGCGCTGGAGAGTGGCCTCGGTGGAGGGATCCATGAAGGCGGTGGCCTCATCCATCACCAGCACGGAGGGATCCCGCATCGCCACCCGCGCCACCGACAGCAGCTGGCGCTCACCTGAGGAAAGGTTCCCGCCCCGCTCACGCAATTCAGTGGCCAGGCCGTCAGGCAGGCGACGCAGCAGGGGATCGAGACCCAGCTCGGCGCAGATCCGCTCCAGATCTGCCTGGGGGATCGGCGCATCGAGGCGAAGGTTGTCTGCCACATTGCCGCTGAACAGGAAGGTGTCCTGCAGGACCACCCCCAACCGCTGGCGCAGGGTGGCACTGGGCAGCTCGCGGATGTCGATGCCATCGAGCAGGATCCGGCCGCTCTGGGGCTCGTAGAGCCGACAGAGCAGCCGGATGATGGTGGTCTTGCCGGAGCCGGTTGGACCCACCAGAGCCACCTTCTCTCCAGGGGCGATCCGGAAGCTCAGGTCGGTGAGGATCGGATCATCGGGGCGGTAGGAGAAGCTCACCGCCTCGAAGATCACCTCACCGGCGCTGGCTCGCAGTAACCCCGAGCGTTGGGCGGCACTGCTGCGCAGGCCCTGCTCCAGGTCGGCGATCTCGATCGGCTGCTCCATCAGCTCACCGATGCGCTCCACCGCCGTGAGTCCTCCCTGGATCTGGGTGAAGCGCTCCGCCAGCTGGCGCAGGGGGTCGAACAGGCGCTGGGAAAAGAGGATGAAGGTGGTGAGGGTGCCCAGGCCGATGGTGCCGGCGATCACCATCCAGCCTCCGATGGCCAGCACCACGGCCACGGCGGTGAGAGCCACCCATTCGATGAAGGCCGACACGGCACTTTCATAAAAAATCGTGCCGGTGACGGCGCGGCGGTAGGCGTTGGTGGTGACAGCGAAGCGGGCACTGTTGGTGGCCTCACGCCGGAACATCTGCACAACCTCAAGCCCCTGCAGGTTCTCCTGCAGATCGGCGTTGAGCTGGCTCAGCTCTTCACGCACCCGGTAGTTGGCCTTGCGGTAACGGCCCTGCAGCCAGAGGATCACCAGAATGGCCGGCACCTGACTGGCCAGCAGCAGGGCACCGAGGCGAGGTTCGATGCTGATCATCGTGACGCCGATCACCAGCAGGCTGACCAGATCGGCCAGCACGCCCACGGCGCCGCTGCCGAACACCTCGGCCAGGGCATCCACATCGCTGGTGAGGCGAGTGAGCAGCTTGCCCACCGGAGTGCGGTCGTGGAAGCGCAGCGAGAGGGCCAGGGCGTGGCGGAAGAGGTCGTCGCGAATGCGGGCGGTGAGCCGCTGGCCCACCGCCTGGACGCTGTAGGACTGGGCCCCCTGCAATGCCAGTCGCAGCAGCACCGCCCCGAAGAGAATCAGCACCAGGGTGCGGATCGCCTGCGAAACGCTCTGCCCCGCCAACCAGGCGGCCGTGGGCTCACCCCGCAGGACGGCGATGGCCTGACCGATCAACAGCGGCTGGATCGCGGCGGCCAGAGCCACGGGGATCAGGAGCAGCACCACCAGGATCAGACGGCGCCGGTCGTAGCGCAGGTAGGGCAGCAGCCGCCTGAGCCGCTGGCTGTCGTGGGCGGCCATCAGCGTTGGGAGGGGGCGGAGGCGGACATGGTCGTCGCGCAGCTGGAGGTGGCCACCCTGTCGATGATGTGCTGCAGCTCGCCGAGATCGAAGCGCAGGGCCAGGGGATTGCCGATCAGACGGGCAGTGCTGTGGAACAACTCATCAAGGGCCACCAGGCCGTTGTCCCGCAAGGTGCGGCCGGTTGCCACCAGATCCACGATCGCCTCTGACATGCCGGTGATCGGACCCAGCTCGACCGAGCCGGTGAGATGGATCAGCTCCACGGGCAGATCAAGCCCTGCAAAAAAGGTTTCGGCGCAGCGCACGAACTTGCTGGCCACCCGGCAGTGAGCCGGCAGATCCGACGCCTGGGTGTAGCCGCTGTTTTCCTTCACGGCCACGGCCATGCGGCAGCCACCGAAGCCCAGATCCAGCAGTGGTGCCACCGGCAACTGGTGCTCGCGCAGCACGTCATCGCCAACCACACCCAGCTGGGCCTGGCCATACGCCACATAGACAGGAACATCGCCGTTACGCACCAGCAGGGCCCTGGCCCGGCCGCAGGGACTGGGCACCATCAGCTGGCGATTGTCGGCATCGAGCAGGGCACTGAAATCAAGCCCGGCGGCGGCGAAGCAGCGCACCGAATCCTTGAGTAGTGCCCCTTTGGCTAGCGCGACGGTGATCATGGACTTACACCGCAACCTGAACTTTACCGATGGACGCGAGTCATAGCGAGGTGGAGCTGATCCCGGTGCTGCACGACAACTACGTCGTCGTGCTCCACGACGGTGCACGGGCGGTGGTGGTGGACCCCGGTGTGTCCGAGCCGGTGATCACCTGGCTGGAGAGAAAGGGACTTGAGCTGGTCTCGGTGCTGCAGACCCACCACCACCGGGACCACATCGACGGCACCCCGGGTCTGCTGCGCCACTGGCCTGATGCAGCTGTGATGGCTTCAGGGGCGGACCGGGCGCGCATTCCTTTCCAGACCGTGTCCCTGCAGGACGGCGACCAGCTGGAGCTGCTGGGGCGCTGCGTGGATGTACTGGCGGTTCCCGGGCACACCCGCTGCCACCTGGCCTTCTATCTGCCGCCGCTGGCGGATGGCCAGGGAGAGCTGTTCTGCGGCGACACGATCTTCGCCGCTGGTTGCGGGCGGCTGTTCGAAGGAAGCCCCACGGAGATGCACCATTCTTTGCAGCGGCTGGGGGCCCTGCCCGGGGACACCCGCGTCTGGTGCGCCCACGAGTACACCCTCGACAATCTGCGCTGGGCGGCGGCGAACTGTCCGGAGCCGGGGGCGGAGCGAGCGGCGATCCAGGAGCGGCTCGCGGCCGTGGAGGAGCGGCGGAAGCGGAATCAGCCCACCATCCCCAGCACGATCGCCCTTGAGCGGGCCACGAACCTGATGCTCAGGGCCAGCGATGTGGAAACGTTCGCCAGCCGTCGCCGCAGCAAGGACCACTGGCAGGGCTGATCAGGCCGCCTTTGGGCTGGGGGACTCCGACGGCCAGAGGCTCTGGCCTGTGGGGAAGAGACGGGCTGGCTCGCCGGGCCGCAACCACGGGCGGCAGCGCAGGCCGAGAGGGTAGTCGCGCTCGAGGGGCAGGCGAAAGCGGAGATCAACCGGGGCAGCGGAGCCCAGAGCGTCGAGCCGCACCTGGTAGAGCCACTCACGCCCAAGGAACTCACGTGCCACCACCTCGGCGGGGCCACTGGGATCGACGTTGAGATCAAAGGCCGATGGACTCAGCAGCACCTGCCAGGGGCCGGGAGCATCAGCGCTGGGGATGGATTCGCTCGGCTCCGGGCGCAAGGCACCGAGGGGCGTGAGCAGCTGGTCGCCGCTCCAATGGGCCTCGAGCAGGTTTCCCTGCAAAACGAAGCGGCCCACGAAGGCTGAGGCGGGAGCTCGCACCATCTCGCGCGGACTGCTGCATTGGTGCAGATGCCCCCCCTGCAGCACCGCGACCCGGTCGCAGATGGCCAGGGCCTCCTCGGGATCGTGGGTCACGATCAGGCCGCTGGCCTGGCAGCGGCTGAGCACGCCGGGGAGCTCGGCCCGCAGCCTCAGCCGCACCTCCACATCCAGGTTCGAGAAGGGCTCATCCAGCAGCAGCAGAGTTGGTCCCGGAGCGAGGGCCCGCGCCAGGGCCAGGCGCTGCCGCTGACCGCCCGAGAGTTCGTGGGGGTAGCGGCGCTCCAACCCCGTCAGCCCCAGCAGCTCCAGCAGCCAGGCAGCCCGGCTGCGATCCTGGCGGGGCTTGAGCCCGAAACAGACGTTGCTCCAGGCATCGAGATGGGGGAAGAGGGCGTAGTCCTGGAAGACCATGCCCACCCCCCGACGCTCCGGTGCCAGCCAGCCGTGGGGGCCTGCCACCTCCTGGCCATGGATCAGCACCCGGCCGCGGGCCGGCCGCTCGAAGCCGGCGATCAGACGCAGCAGGGTCGTCTTTCCGCAACCGGAAGGGCCCAGCAACCCAACCAATTCGCCCTGGTGCAGCTGCAGGTTCACCCCCTGCAGGGTCCAGTTCTGTGGATTACCGGCGTCGGTGGCGCCACGGGCAGTGGGGTAGCGGTGCCAGACGTTCTCCAGCCGCACAGGATCAGGTCGCTCATCCGCCTGGAGTGCGGTGGACACAGGCAGCGGAACTGGGGTGGAAGGGGCGATGGAGCCTGGTCCGTACAGTTGACATCCATTTTCACCTGCCATAGCCATGGGCATGGGCACTCCCGCCGAGGCGGTCACCACGGCCGCAGCGCCAGCACCGGTGGGTCCCTACAACCAGGCGGTCAAGGCGGGGGGGCTGCTGTTCTGCTCCGGCCAGATCGCCCTGGATCCAGCCACGGGTGTGCTGGTGGGCGACGGGGATGTGGAGGCCGAAACCAGGCAGGTGCTCACCAATCTTCAGGCGGTGCTGAGCGCGGCGGGCTGCACAGCCCAGCAGGTGGTGCGCACCACGGTGTTCCTCACCGATCTGGCCGACTTCGCCCGGGTCAATGCTCTTTACGCCCAGGTGTTCTCGGCTGGGGTCTCGCCGGCCAGGGCCTGCGTTCAGGTGGCGGCGCTACCTAAGGGGGCCCTGGTCGAAATCGACTGCATCGCCATGCTGGGCTGAAGGTTGGTGGCCACCGGCTGAGCCGTCCACCTTGCCCTGGGGACCACAGTGCGCATCCTTTGACATCGGTGTCTTGTAATGAAGGTGACAGTCAACAGCTGTCACAGCCGCCACCATGGGGAGGTTGTCGATGTGCGGGCCATGGCGTTCTCTTCCTTCCGTACCGTCTCCGCCGGCAAGCAGGCCCACGTAGCGCGGCTTTACCGGTTGGTCGACCAGCGGTGCTGCCCCCATCCCGTCCTCGACGACCATTTCGACTCGATGGATGCCGCCTGGGATGCAGCTCAGGAGTGGTGGCAGCAGAACAGCAACGGCCTTGAGGACCCGATCGGTATCGGCGTCGAAGTGAGCACCCCCGGCGGCGACTGGCGCACGCTGCGCTACCCCGGCAACCACTGCGGCTGGGCCCCCTGATTCCGTTCCCGCTCAGCGGGCCATTGAACTGAGCAGGTCAGGCAGTTCTGCGATCGACTTGATCACGGTTACATCCTTCCGCGTGACCGTTGTTGGAGTCCAGCCAGCCGCCTGCGGCCGGGAGTCGCTGCCCACTTAACGTCGGCCTCAGGCAGGAACTGAGCGTGAGCTGCCGCTGATGCGCCTGCTTCACACCTCCGACTGGCACCTTGGGCGGACTTTCCACGGCGCATCCCTGCTCGAGGAGCAGGCGGCGGCGCTGTCGCGGATCGTGGAGCTGGCCAGGGAGGGGGCTGTTGATGCGGTCCTGATCGCCGGCGACCTCTACGACAGGGCGATCCCGCCATCCGAGGCCGTGCAGCTTTTCAACGAAACTCTGGCCCAGTTGCGCCAGAACGGTGCCGCGGTGGTGGCGATCGCCGGCAACCACGATTCCCATGTGCGGGTGTCGGTTTACGACCCCCTGCTCGCCTCCTTCGGGGTGACGATCCGGGGGGACGTGCGCCGGGCCCATGAGCCGGTGCTGGTGAGCCCCCGGCTGGGGGGGGCTCCGGTGGCGATCTACCCGCTTCCCTACCTGGAGCCGGCGGTGGATGGGCCTGGCCTGAACAGTGCGCTGGGGGAGGAGGCGCCGCCGGTGCGCCTGCGCCATGACGAGGTGACGCGGCTGGCACTGGAGCGGATCCGCCGGGATCTCCAAGGCCGGCCGAAGCACCGCTCTTTGCTGGTGGCCCACACCTTCGTCGCTGGCGGGGAGAGCTCGGAGTCAGAGCGGGAGCTCACTGTCGGAAACGTCGATCGGGTGAGCGTGGAGGCTTTCGCCGGCTTCGACTACGTGGCCCTGGGCCATCTGCACGGCTCCCAGCAGCTGGATGGCCCCCGGCTGGCTTATTCCGGCACCCCACTGCCCTATTCCTTCTCCGAGCAGAACCACACCAAGTCGGTGCGGCTCGTGGAGCTCGACGCCGCAGGCCAGCCAACGGTTGAGCTTGTGCCGCTGCAGGTGGGCCGATCGCTGTGCACCATTGAAGGAAGCATCGACCAGCTCTGCTGTGATCCGCAGTTTGAGTCGGCCGTCGACGCATGGGTGCGGGTGTTCCTCAGCGACGAGGTGCTGCCCCTGCAGGCCATGGCCCGACTGCGCCGGCGCTTCCCCCATGTGGCCGAACTGCGCCACCGTCCGCCGGAGGTGCTGCGCTCCACGGCCAGCGAGCGCAACCAGCAGGTGCGCCAGGCCGCTTCACCGTTTGAACTGACGGCGGCATTCTTCGCTGATCAGCAGGGGCGAGCCGCCAACCAGGCCGAGGGCGATCTGCTGCGGGAAGCGCTCGAAGTGGCCGCAAAGGGAGGGGAGCGCTGAAACCACACCAGCTCAGGATCGAGGCTTTCGGGCCCTATGCCGAACCCGTGGAGATCGGCTTCGACGCGCTCAGCCAGGAGGGTCTGTTCCTGATCCACGGCAGCACCGGTGCCGGCAAGACCTTCCTGCTCGATGCCCTCTGCTTCGCGCTCTACGGCGAGGTGTCGGGGGATCGCAGCGTCAAGGCGCTGAAATCTGATCACGCCGAGCCCTCAGCCGTGCCGCGGGTGAGCCTGGAGTTCTCCAGTGGCGGGGCCCGCTACCGCGTGGAGCGATCACCCGCGTACACCGCCCCCAAGACCCGGGGTGAAGGAACCACCGAGAAGGCGCCGCAGGCGGTGCTGTTCCGGCTGGTCGGCGACGATTGGCAGCCGATCGCCAGCCGCACCACTGAGGTCACCCGCGAGGTGCAGGGGCTGGTGGGTCTCGATGCCGCCCAGTTCCGCCAGGTGATCCTGCTGCCCCAGGGCAAGTTCGCCGAAGTGCTGCGGGCCAGGGCCGAGGAGCGGGAGGCGCTGCTGAAAACCCTCTTCGACACGGTGATCTACGAGCAGGCAGTCAGCTGGCTGGAGGAGCGTGCCAAGGCCGCCCGCATCGAGGTGGCCGAGCAGAACCGGACCCTGGAGGTGCTGCGCCACCAGGCTGCCCATGAGTGGAGCCCCTATGCCCCACAGCCCTTGGAGGTACCCAACGATCAGGAGGGCCTGGATCTGCTGGTGGAGCAGATCGCTGCGGTGGTGGGGGGCACCCAAGACAGCCTGAACCAGCTGGGCGCAAGCCTTGAACTCACCCGGAAGGCCATGGCGGCGATCGAGAAGCTGGCCGACCGCTGGGATCGGCGCTCAGAGGCCCTCTCCAGGCTCACCGAACTGGAGGCCAAGCAAGAGGCGGTCATCGACTTCCGTCAGCGGCTGAGCAGGGCGGAGGCGGCCGAGGCGCTGCGCCCCAGCGTGGAAACCGAGCAGGCCGCCCGTGATGCCCTGAGCACGCTTGAGGCCGGGATCAAGGCAGAGCTGCTGCGGGCGAACCGGGCCAGGGACGCCGCTCAGGCCCTGCCGGCTTCGCTGGTCCTGCTTGATCTGATGGCACGGCCAAGCCTGGAGGAGCTGGGCGAAGCGCGCAACGACCTCGCGGCGCGACGGGTGGAGCTGACGGCCCTGGCCAGTCAGGCCATGGAAGCTGCCCAGGCAAGGGCCAGGGCCGCCGCCGCCGCTGCCCAGGCCAGAAGAGCTGAGGAGCGGCTGACCAGCAGTACCGCCGCCAGAGAAAGCTGCCAGCAGGCGCGGCAGGCCGCCGCCAATGCCTTCACCAAAGCCTGCTCGGCCCGTGACCAGCTCAACGGGTTGCAGCGGGCGGCAGAGGAGGCCATTGATCGCGCCCGGGCCGTGGAGGCCATCGCCCCTGCCAAGAAGCAGGAGAGTGAGGCCACGGCCGCGAAAACCATGGCCGATGCTCGGCTTAACCAGGCCACGGCCGCTCTGAACGATCACCGGCGACGTCAGATTGCTGGCATGGCGGCTCTGCTCGCCGGCGGACTGGAGTCTGGAGCCCCCTGCCCGGTCTGCGGTTCGGCGCACCATCCGGCACCATCTCAGCCGTCCCAGGACGCCGTCAGTGATGAGGCGATCACTGCGGCGGAGAGTGAGCTGAACGTGGCAACCAAGGCTGCCGAGCAGGCCGCGGTTGATCTGCAGAAGACACAGGGAGAACTGGCGGCGGTGCTGGAGAAAGCCGGCGGCGCCGACCTTGATCAGGCGGCGGCGCGGACTGCAGCTCTACAGGCCAGCGAGACCATGGCCACTGCGCAGGCCCTAGCCGTAACAGTGGCCAGCCTGGAGCAGGCGATCAACGATCACGAGCAGGAGCTCCAGGCACTCCAAGCGAGCATTCAGTCGGCCAGCACGGAGCTGGCGGTGCAGTCCAGGGCCGCCGCAGACGAAAATCAACGGGCGCAAACACTCACCGCCGACATCGCCAGCCAGCTTGGGGCGGGGGTCGATCCACTGCAGGCGGTGAAGACCTACGAACCCCTGGAGGAAGCTCTGAAAGCTTTGGCGGGACGCTGCCAAGAAATCACCACTGCCATGACCCGGCTTGAGCAGGCTTCGGGCCGCCTGGCGACGGATATGGCCGGATCGGAGTTTGCCGATGGCCTGGCCGTGGTGGCCGCCCTCAGGGAGGAGAACGTGCGCCAGCTCTGGGCCCAGCGGATCAAGGCCTACGAGACGGAATTGATTGGGCTGAGGGGACTGCTGGCCTCAGCGGACCTGGCCGATCTGCCAGCGGAGCGGCCAGATACCGCGACGGCCCAGGAAGCGGTTTCCACCGCTGATGCCGCCCGCACGGCGGCCGTGGAGCGCCACAGCGAAGCCCGAGGAGCGCAGGCGGAGATCGAGCGGCTCAGCTCTGAGCACCGGAGCGGGGCAGGCGAGCTGGCCGCCCGGAGGGAGCGGGCACAGTTGTTGAGTGCCGTGGCCGATCGCTGCTCTGGCAAGGCCGCTCCCTTCATTTCCCTGCAGCGCTGGGTGCTCTCCGCCTATCTGGGCGATATCTGCCGCTACGCCAACCAGCGGCTTGAGCTGATGACCTCAGGCCGCTATCAGCTGCGGCTCACCGATGAGGGGGGGCGCGGCGGCCGCCAGGCGGGCCTGGGCCTGCGTGTCCTCGATGCCTACACCGGCGAGGAGCGAGAGGTGAGCAGCCTCTCGGGCGGCGAAACCTTCCAGGCCTCCCTGGCCCTGGCCCTGGGTGTGGCCGACACCGTGGAGGCCCACTCAGGCGGGGTGCACCTCGAGGCCCTGTTCATCGATGAGGGCTTCGGCACCCTCGATCCCGACAACCTCCAGCTGGCGATGGACGAACTCGACCGGTTGCGGGAAGGCGGCCGCATGATCGGCATCATCAGT
Organism: Synechococcus sp. J7-Johnson; assembly: GCF_024345795.1. GTDB lineage: Bacteria > Cyanobacteriota > Cyanobacteriia > PCC-6307 > Cyanobiaceae > Regnicoccus_A. The sequence continues at coordinate 68,884 of NZ_JAGQBU010000008.1, read as the reverse complement.
CACGTGGGAGCCCTCAAGGAGCGCATCCGCTACGGCATCGAGGTGCTCTCCAGCGATCAGGGCTCGAGGGTGCGTGTGGGAATGAACGCTCTGTCCTGACCAGAGCCGAGTGAGGTTCCCATCAATGACGCAATCGCCAGGAGCTCGGAAGGTAAAGTCTCACCTAACGGGGCGTGGCGCAGCTTGGTAGCGCGGGTGCTTTGGGAGCACTAGGTCGCAGGTTCGAATCCTGTCGCCCCGATTGACTTCTCAGTGATTGGCCCTTGGGCATGTGAGAGAAAAGGTGAGAGATTCTGGTCCTGGGGCCGGCGTCAATAACTTCATCTGGCCAAGAAAGCTGTCCGGGGCACGGCTTCGGAGCAGCAGGTCAAGGGAGCGGAGGCAGGGCTCGCCCGTGCTCCTTCTCACGCAGCCCGATCATTTCTCTCACATGCAGCTCGGATGTGAGAGGTCTCGTCACTGGCTGGCGGCCAGCTGAGGTTTCCTCGCCGGGCGCAACCTAAGAAGGAATGAACGATCCATCCGGCGGCGGAGATGCAGGGTGTCACACGGCGCAAGGGCTGGGCAAGTCGGCTTCGCCGACCCTTGCGCTCGCGTGAATCTGATCTCCCCTCGGCGCCGCCGGGATGGGTGTGCTCAGGTCACGGCTGCCAGGCGGCTCTTCCGCGGCTGCGGTGCCGCCACTTACGCGGCCGGCAGGTGATGGATCAGGGCGACGAGGGCCAGGGGTTGCTTCGCGCGACTGCGCGGCTGTCCATCAGGCCTAGAGCCCCAGGCCGGCCGCAAAGATGGCCAGCTGACTGTCAGCCAATCTAGGTCCGTGAGCATGAGCAAGAAACCCTCAGATCCGAGTAGTTGCAGTGGCTCTGCAGTACCCAAAGTGCATTTGTACTGGTAGAATAAAGGTCGCGCCAAAGGCCCCGAGCCCGTCGCCTGCGGCAACGTCATCCCCTGATCTCGCCATCACCGCCGCACTCTCGCCAGCGGCATGATGCCCCGATCAGTTGTCATTCACGGCAACTGATTCCATGGCTCTTTGTATGTCATCCAGGCCAGGAATGGCCCCCTGCCGGTCTCTTGTGATCGCGGCCGGTGGAGGCCGTGATCTGGCCTGGTCCCATCAGCGGGTGGCCGCTGAACTGCTGGCCCGCAGCGGCGGCCGGCTGGTCCATCTGCTCCTTCACGGCGGAGCCCGAGGAGCCGATGCCGCCATTGCCCGCGCGGCGCATCAGCTGGGCTGGTCGGCGCTGGTCATGCCCGCCGAATGGCGGCGCCATGGCCGGGCCGCCGGGCCGATCCGTAACCGGGAGCTCCTCGAGCTGGCGGTTGCCCGGGCCGAGTCCCACGCCGCCCCTGGGGTCTCCACCTCCGTGCTGGTGGTGGCCTTCCCGGGCGGGCCCGGCACGGTCTCCCTGGTGAGAGAAGCCCGCCGCATGGCCTCCCGTTCCCCGGTGCCGATCGCCGTGGTGGAGGTCAGCCCATCCGCCGCTCGCTGGGCGGCTCCCGCTGCTGCTCCTTGCCCCTGATGCCTTCCGCGCCTGTTGGCGCCTCCGTTCCCATTCCCTTATCACCGTCATGCCTGTTCTTACCCCCACCCCCACCGCTGCTGCCACGGCGCCAGCGCACGTTGCTGCGGATGTTGCCGGCCCCGCCTGCTCCCTTCAGCGCACCGGTTCGCTCTGGCAGCTGGGCATCGAGGCCCAGGAGCTCACCACCGCCATCGGCCAGCTCGCCGAGCAGCTGGAGTCCGATGACGACGACTCCCGCAGTCAGGCCCTCGCTGAGTTGGAGGCTGCCCTGCTGGCCGAGGAGGGCAACAAGGCGACCCTGGCGGCCAAGGCCGATGCCACCTGCTGGGTGATCGAGCACCTGCGCGGACAGGCCGCCTACCGCCAGCAGCAGGCAAAGCGGCTCACCGATCTCGCCCGCTCCGATGCCAGCCGGGCCGAGGCCCTGGAGGACTCCCTGGTGCTGGTGCTCACCCGGTTGCAGCCGCAGGCCACCCGCTTCTCCTTCCCGAACCACGAACTCACAAGCCGCAGATCCCAGTCAGTCGAGATCGACGACGAGCTGGACCTGGCTCCCGAGTGGCTGACGGTGAAAACCACCAGCCAGCCGGACAAGTCCGCCATCAAGGAAGCCCTCAAGGCCGGCCAGCAGATCACCGGTGCCCAGCTGATCTCCCGCCGTTCCTGGCGCATCCACTGAGGGGGCAGAGCCCACTCGTTATGGGCCTGCTGCAGGGGCAGGCCCAGGTCATCCATTCAGAGCCAAGACCAGATCACCAGAAGCCATGGATCTCTCCACCTACAGCAGCACAACCGCCAACACCACACCCACCAGCCCACGGCCCAAAGGCCATATCTGGTCAACCCGCCTGGCCAGCTGGGTGGTGCCCATCACCCGCCCGCCGGGCCGCCGGCCCTCGCCGGATCACATCCATTGCAGCGAGCCGCCCTGCTGGGTGTTGATCGAACCGCTGCCGCCTGAAACCTGCGCCCACTGATCCCGAACCCTGTTCCTACTCATCCCCTCGATGCCATGACCTGCACGTTCTCAGCCGAGCAGATCCAGTCCCTCTCTGCCCCTCTCGATCGCGCCAAGGTGCGCCAGCGCGAGCAGGGTCGCACCAAGGTCAGCTACCTGGAGGGCTGGCAGGTTATCGCCGAAGCCAATCGGATCTTCGGGTTCGATGGCTGGCAGCGGGAAACGATCGAGGTCCACTGCGTGAACCAGGCCGAGCGCCCCATCGGTCGTGAGGCCAGGCCCGGATGGGGCGTCACCTACACCGCCCGGGTTCGCATCACCGTCGGGGCAACTGCTCATACCCCGGTAATCCGGGAAGGCTGCGGCGCCGGCCACGGCATCGATGTCGATCTAGGCCAGGCCCATGAATCCGCTCTCAAGGAAGCGGAAACCGACGCCATGAAGCGCGCGCTGATGACCTTCGGGAACCCATTTGGACTGGCGCTCTATGACAAGCAGCAGCGAGAGGTCACCGACTCGGCAGGGGAGAGCACCGGTCAGCGTCCTGCCAGCAACGGCACGCGGTTGATCCACCGCAGCCCGTCCCCCACGGCCCCGAACGCCACAGCGGAAGCCAGTGACGACCCGGGCCTGACGCCCCTCGACCCGGCCGTCATCCGCCAGGTCCTCGCCACCCTGCGAGGGTTGCCCCGGCCAGTGCTGGAGGGCTTCACCAAGGCCTTCCGCAAGCGGTTCCAGGTGCCGGAGGAGGCCACTTCCATCGCCGATCGGATCCTGCAGAAGCGCCATCACGACTGGATCGAGGCCTTCCTGGTGCAGCACGCAGCTGTGCCGGCGTGATTCCAGGAGCAGAAGCGGCATCGCTACGGGTGGGGCACCTTGATTGCACCCACCTGCGCTCAACTGAGTCAGTGACCGGTTTGCATCAACTGTTGCAGCGAGAGCAGGGTCCGTTGCTCGGCAACGTGTTGTTGAACCTCTTCGCTCTGGAGGTGAAGCGGCTGCACCTCCAGGCAAGGGCTCCCGGCCGCCAGGGCGAGCTCCTGGCCTTTCATCAACGGGAGAAGATCCAGGTCTCCGAAGCGCTCGGAGGTGGCAAACGCCAGGAGCTTGTCTCCATCGGCGTCTTCGAAGTAGGCAACGGTGTAGGAGGTGCCTGAGGGCCCTTCCGCTGTCGTTACCACCTTGTGGAGCAGGGCTCGCGTCAGTTGATCCGTTGTCATCGTTCAGCCTTCCCCTCAAACGCAATCGACTGCCGTCCTCGCCGTGGGCATCTCCATCGATGTCACCTGGTGAGAGCAGTTGAGGGAAGCAGGCCCCGCCCCACGGCATGGGTGGGCGGTTGTTGAGTTGTGCGGGTCGGGCTCCGGTGGCAGCCCGGAATGGTTCAGCATGAAATGGCTCCAATACCAGTGGAGTAGCCCGCAAGGGGAGGCTCAGGGAGGTCAGATTCCCTGGGCCCTTCTTGCGTAGAAGGGCCGTCCCGTGCGGAACTCAAGGTCTAGCACCGGCTTTCGGTCACAAACAGGCGAAAAACACTAGGGATGGTGTAGTCGCCTTCGGCGATTGCCAGATTTGGTGGTCAGCCGTAGGATCGCCCCTATGTGATCTGGTTGCGAGAGCCGACCCGGCTGGGCATCCCGAGAACCGCCGCAACCCAATGCCATCGGCACTAAGCAGAGGCGTTGCAGCGCAAAGGTTCTCATCGTTCGCAATAAGAGGCGTGTGACAGCTAAGGAAGTGTCAGCGACTCAGGTCGCCTTCTGTCGACACGTCTGCCATGCGAGTGCCGTCCCATCGAGTCAGAGTCGTGCCAGCACAGGTGTGCGCATCTGCAGGGTCATGGCGGCTCCTTCTCCCCGGCCGGCATTGCCTCAAGGCCCCGGCTGGTTGTGCGGGGATGGGATGTCTACAAACCCTGTCGGCTGGTTCCGCTTGCCAAGGAGGCTGGGTATAAACCCGCTAATCCGTTGAGCTGCTGATGCCCAGCCACACCACCGGTACTGACCTGGGCAGCGTTCCTTGCACAGGCATGGGAGGCAAAGCCACTCGCCTACCTGCTGCAGCCGGCAGGTAGCGCATGCCCGTCCCGGATTTCGATCGGTATGGCCTGCTTCCCAGCGGGGTTTATGGATGCACGATAGAGGAGGTGGAGGCCGCACTTGCCTGGAATGAGCAGAGGCGTCAACTGACCAACCTCCTGCAGGAGTTCATCGCAGATGAACTATCCACCCGCTTTGCGGTCATCCCACCTGTGGTGCTGGATGGCAGCTATGTCACCGCCAAGGAGGAGCCCAGCAATATCAATCTCGTTTTAGAGCTACGTGAGCTTCCCGATCTACAGAAGATGCAGGCTGTTGATCTATGCCAGAGGTGCCCTGACATCTTGCTTCGTTATCGGATCGACCTCAATACAGCACTTCAGCAGTCGGGGAGAGACTTCGTTGCCTACTTCAGTTCTTTAGATCCCAGGGAGGCAATCGCCATGAACTTGTTTTACGGCCACAAAAAAGGGCTGTTGAGGTTGCGGTGATGGGCGGCTGGATCGACGCGATTGAGGAGAAGGCCCGCATCATCCACCAGGAGTTGCTGGCTGCGCGTGAGCTGGCCGTGCGCATGGGCAAAAATCCAGATGAAATCAGCTCCCCCTATTTCGAGTTGCTCGCGAAGCTCTATCGGGACGATTACCCCATTGCCTCACTGGCGGATCATTCGGATTTGGTCGCTCGCTTTACGGGGCCAGGGGTTCTCAATCACGAGCCACCGGTTTCGCTGGTCACCGGAGCCTTTTCCAAGCTGCGCACGCAGATTCAGCACATCGCCAAGTCGATCGCAGGGCTGGGTGAGCAGAGGGTGAAATGGCCTGAGCATCTCGATCCGCACTTGTCCGGGTTGGCTTATGGAAGCCTGGTTGTGGGGATGCGGGTGCCAAGGCCAGGGGAAGTGGACTCCCAGGGGCAGTTGGTTCTCGATGGGGTCACCGACGGGCTTTACCAAGCCGTGAGGGACGCTGTCCGCAGTCTTCCCATCATCCCAAGGCTGATCGAGGAGGAGGGTGTCAGCGAAGAGGTTTATTCCCTGTTTCCTGATCCGGCCGTTCGAGACACCATCATGCTGGCTGCCCACAAGCTGGCCCCATCGTCAAAGAACAAAGGCATCACCGATTTGTTCCTGAGTTGCCCCGGAGAAGACGAGCTGGCACCGCCTCCACTGACCATGAAGAGTCGGGAGATCTTGAGGAGAAGCTTGAACGAACCCTCTGGGAAGCGCTCCAGCGGCACTGATTCCTTTGAGGGCGTGGTGCGGGAGATCGATCTGGATGCCTTGCGCTTTGAGATCCGCGGCCCCAGGTATCTGCGCGGCATCCGCTGCATGTACGAAGAGCGGCACAAGGCAACAGTCAAGGAGATCCTCGATTGCACGGTTCGGGTCAGCGGCAGCTACGAGGCGGCTACCGACGAGCAGCCCAGGCTTGTGGCGGTGGAGTCCATCGAGATTCTTCGCAGACCCGCCCAACAGATGGATCTGCTTGCGCGCTGAGATCAGCGGCTGGCTGCTCCGATCCCCGAGAAGCGGCAATGGGCCCACTGGCGGGGGTGCTGGCTGAGACATTCCTGGGGCTTCACAACAGTCGCTCATGGCGCCCCCCGCGGCCAGAGCACTCCGCTGCTCGGACGGCCGCTGCCACCTCCACCAGATCCCCCACCCCCCTGGAGCTGCTTGGCATAGAAGGGGTGCTGGCGCACGCCCGGGGCACCGAGCGCTGCCGTTGACCAGTCGATCAGGAAATCCGGGCCGGTGGTTGGTCCCATCGCCACGGGCCCAGGCGTGAGCAGGGGGCAGAAGCTCAGCCGATCCGGGATCGTGGTCCAGGGCAAGGAACCGACCGTGTCCCAGCCCGCCCGTGGTTGCGTCCCCGGTGGGTTGAGGTACCAGAGGTCGGTGGCGCCGCTGTAGGCCGCCGCCAGCTGGTAAAAGGTGCCGACTCCGCCGGGGTTGCTCACCCGGCCCAGACGGCGCGGGTCGGAGTGCTGGTTGCTGCCCAACCAGAAGCAGTCCGGCAGCGCGATGCGTGGCTGGAGGATCCCCGGCGCGAACAGGCCGCTGGCGGTGTTCGCATACAACCCGCAGCCACGAATCAGTTGCTGGTCGCTGCCAGTGGGTGGGAGCGGAATGATCGAGGCCGCCACCACGGCGTTGTTGCTCCAGGTGTAGCTGTTCTGCGAATAGAACATGCCGGTGTAGGAGTTGGAGCGGTTGAGAAGCACACTCCAGCCGCTCACTACCGGCGAGCGGAACAACAGCAGCGTGTGATTCTGCGTGTTGATGTCGGTGCCGACCGGCGCGATCGTGTAGCAGAAGAATTCACGGCCTGGCGTCGTATCGGCCTGAATCAACAGAAAGCCGGCCAGATCCCAGGTGGGTGTGCCATCGGAGGCGTAGTGCGACAGGCCGGCATTGACGCTGAAGAGAGTCGCCGAGAAGCTGCCGTAGCCGCCGTTGCTGCTGTCGTTGGTGTAGGCGCTCTCGAGGCCCAGCAGCAGGCGCGCCGAGCTGCTGCTGGAGTTGTAGCCCTGAACCTTGGAGCTGTTAGAGAAGCTGAGCAGCACCGGAGTCTGGGGATGGCCCAGCCGCCAGACATAGCCGTAGGTGGTGGTGCCCGTCGCGGCGCTGTGATCCTTGATCAGCGACAGTGGCACCAGGGCATTGGCCGGCGTGGCATTCACCTCCGCCGCAAAGGCACTGAAGGCCTCCGCCAGCTTCTGGCCCGGATCAGTGGCCAACTTGCTGGTCCAGTTCCACAGCGGCCATTGCAGGGCGGAGCAGGTGAGGGTCATCGGTTCAGCTGGTGTGGTCCTTGAGCCGCACCACCAGGCGTGACGGGCCGAGTTGCAACCACTCGCTGCCATCAGCCGGCTTGATGTACCCAAGGCTTGTGAAGGTGCGGTTGTAGAGCGCCAGGTCCGCCGGCAACGCCACCGGGTCCCACCACTGCACCGGCGGCAGCGGCACCTGGTAGACGATCGTCGGTGTGATCGGCAGCCACTGGGCCGGGCGCACCAGCATCAGCGGCGCCGCCGATGAGAAGAAGTCAGCGCGGAAGGCCGTGGAGAGCTGCACCTGGGGGCGTGCCAGGTTCCAGGCCACCGTGGCGATCACACCGGCCATGTCGGTGAGCGAGAGGTGCCACTGGCCTGAGACCACGTCCTTGGCGATCAGCAGCGCCACCGCCTGCCGGTTGGAGAAGGAGTGCTGAGAGAAGGCAAAGCAGAAGAACTCCTGGCCTGCCGCCAGGGAGGAGGCCACCACCGCCCCCAGCGGCAGCGGTTGAGGGGGGAGGGTGATCAGGGAACTGGTGCTGCCCACCCCGCCCGTGAGACTGCCGTGGCCACCGAGGGCGGGACCGGCTGTGAACCCCGAGGCCAGACCGGCGTGGGTGGTCACAGCGCCCGTCGTCAGGTTCGCCACCCACTGGCCCATGAGCTCCACCGGAGAGCCGCCGCTGAGCGCCGCCAGGCGTGCCTTGATCGTCCAGCCGCAGAAGCCCGGCGCAGCGGTGGGGCCAGTGAGCACGCTCAGTAGCTGGGTGGGGTTCTGGCCGTTGGCCGCCGTGATCCAGGCCATCAGCAGGGCATGGGCCTCAGCAAACAGGCCCGGGAGGGCAAAGCCCTGGTCTCCGCGGCGGCTGAGATCGGTGATCGTCGCTGCCATCAGCCGCCCACCGAATCGTTGAGCACCAGAGCCAGCACGCCCAGACTGGCCGTGTGGGCGCCCGTCACCTCGGTGCGCACCCTGGCCCAGAGCCGCTGCTGCAGGGGGATCTCGCCGTTGCTATAGCTGCTGAGCGGCGCCAGCTTGAGGGTCGGCGTGTCGGCGGAGAAGCGCAGGTCGAGCAACACACCGGCCGAGAGCGGTGGGTCCTCCTCAATCGGCCGGGCGGCGTCCGCCGTCCGTGCCGCCGGAGAGTCATAGAAGCTCACCCAGGCGGCCACCGAGCAGCTCACCTCCAGGAACAGGCCATCCACGCCGAGGCCCGCAAAGCTCAGATCCAGCATCGTTGGGCCACTCAGCGGCCCACTGGTCTGCTGCTCAAGGGCCCGCCGGGGCGTGTCGATCCGCGGTACCCAGCGGGGAGCAACTGGCATCAGGGGATCACCTGGATCTTGCGGATCGCCCGCACGGTCTGGGGAAACGTCTTGCCCAGCGGCTCCCAGTTGCCATAGAACCAGTCCTGCACCTGATGGGTGGTGGCCGAGTCCTGGGTGGAGGTGCCCATCCCGCCGGCCAGGAACTCCTGGGCACCGCCGATCGCAAAAAGCGGGAAGGTGGTCTGAGCAGGAGACGAGAAGGTGTAGTTGGCACTGGCCGGCACCGCATAGGGGTTGGCGCCGTGGGTGGTCACGTTGCCCTCGCTCCCGTCCGGCTTGAAACGCCGATAGAGGATCTCCAGCTCGAACAGCGCCGGGATGTACCAGTCGGTGAAGGTCGCGATGGAGAGCCCCCGCGCCCACTGGGTAGCCGGGTGAGCCGCATCGTTGGCGGCGTTGCTGTTCGCCCAGCCATCGAAGGTGCTCGATGCCCCCGTGGTTGCCGTATTGCTGGTCTTGCAGGCCCGGCTGCTCTGGCCGCTGGCCTTGGGGGAAATGATCAGGGCGTGGGTGGCCACGCCGTTCATGCTCTGGGAGATCAGCCCGCCGTAGTAGCCGCCCTCGTAGGCCGCACCGATCGCCGGCAGGCTGGCCACCGGGGTTCCCGTCGGCGTCGCGCCGAGCTTGTAGACATCGCCGTTGCTTTGATCGAGGTAGAGGTCTCCGGTGATCTGGCCGGGGATCGAGGCTGGCGGCGGGCCGCTGCCTACATACCAGCCCGTGCCGCGGGCACCCTGGGCGCCGGCACCACCGGTGGCACCGATCGGTCCCTGGATCCCCTGCGGTCCAGCGGCACCGGTGCTGCCGGCCGGTCCGGTAGGGCCGGTGGGGCCAGCTGGGCCCACGGCGCCGGTCGGTCCAGCGGGGCCCGCGGGGCCTGAGATCGGCCCGGCGTTCACCCAGGCGCTGCCGGATGCGTTCCAGCTGTAGAGGCTGTCGTTCTCGTCCTGAACGATGTAGGCGTCCCCCTGCTGGCGGTTGGTCGTCGGCAACGCCGAGAAGGTGGGAACACTGCCCTTGAGGTTGATACCGGTGCCGGCGGTGCCCTGGGGACCAGCCGGGCCCTGGGGGCCAGCTGCTCCCGTGCTGCCTGCGGGGCCGATGGCTCCCGCTGGCCCCTGGCTGCCGGTGGGGCCAGGTGAACCCTGGGGGCCAGCATTTCCTTGGCTGCCTGCCGGGCCTGCCGGTCCCGTGGGGCCCGTCGGTCCAGGCACCCCCTGCGGTCCACGGATCGAGCCGGTGTTCGCCCAGGAGGTCATCAGCTCTGCAGGCCGTTCTCACGAGCTATTGCCATTGATGCGAGCAGGCCCCTCAGGTCAGCACCCAGGCCGCTCCACTCCAGAAGCGAATCGGCCGCAGGATCCAGGCGCTGCCGGTCCAGACCTTGGCGGTGATCGGCTGAAAGCCCCGATCGATGCCGAGGTAGGTCATCGCAGCACCTGGGCTGGCCGTCCTCACCCCGAAGAACTCTTCGGTGACGATCCGCCCCGCCGGTCCCTGGTCCCAGTTGCCCTGGCCACCCTCGAAGGGCCCGATCGGGTCCTGACGCCTGCGCATCGCTCAGCCCACCGCCAGCTTGAGCAGGCCCCGCACCGCGCCGGTGGTGGTAGTCGAGCAGAACATCAGCAGCGCCAGGCAGGCGTCATTGGGCACCACCGGCAAGCCCAGGCCAGCCCAGTCGCGGATCTCGCTCTTGTTGGCCACCATCGTCGTGGTGCCGGTCAAAAAGCGGGTGCACGTCACCCCGAAAGCCCCGGCTGTGCCGGTGGTGGCGCTCAGCGTCACGCTGTTGACCTGCTTGATCCCGCTCTTGCCCGCAGCGGGGAGGATCGGATAGAGGCCGGAGGCGCGGCTGGTGGCCGCCAGGGCGATCACCACGTCTCCGGTGGTGTCATCGGCATAGGTCACGTTCACCGTGGCGTTGACGCCCGTGGCGCCAGTGTCCGTGGTCCACTCCAGCCACCAGCAGAGCTCAGAGAGGTCCACCGCGCCGATCCGATCAGCGGCAACGCCGGTGAGGGTGAGGGGCAGGTTGGTGGTCTGCACCGTCGGGGAAGCAACGGTGCCCGAGAGGCCGCCCTGGTGACAGAGCCGGTCATGGACGCTGAGGTTGGTGGCGCTGTTGGCCGTCACCAGATCCAGCCAGGCGATGTAACTGGCCAACGGCGGTGTCTGATTCGTGAGCGGCAGTGCCCCAGTCGTGGCACGGGTGCAGACCGCCGCCGTGGTGGGGATGGCGCCCTGGCCCGGCTGGCCCGTCGCCCGCCAGAGCGAATAGAAGCGGCCTGCGACAGCGTTGGTGAGGCTCGCCTTGTCGATCAGGGCGTTGCGCGAGAGCGTCAGCGCCGCAATCAACTGGTCGCGGTTCGTGATCGCCATCAGTTGGTGTCCACCCAGAGGTCGTTGACCTGGGGGCTGGCTGGTGCCGTTGGTCCCACCGTCAGCCTGGAGGCATTGAGCTTGAGGTTGAGCGCCGCCTGCAGATCGGCCTGGCTGCTCAAGCTGCCGGTGATGCCGCCCCACACACTCGGCCCAGCAGGGCCGGCTGGGCCCTGGCTGCCGGTGGCTCCAGCTGGACCAGTCGCTCCGCCTGGTCCCGTTGCTCCGGTGGGCCCGGCTGGTCCGGTGTTGCCTGTGGTGCCGGGCACACCTTGGGGGCCCTGGGCGCCGGCTGGGCCCTGGCTGCCCGCCGGACCAGCAGCTCCAGCTGGGCCTTCCGGCCCCCGCAGCGACAACCCGAGGGCGCCCCAAGACGTCATCCACTCCCCCAGCGTTTCACCCCAGCTATTGCCACCGGCGCTGGCGGGGCCTTGGCCTCACACGATCAGTTCGAACACCTGGCCGTTCGTCCGGTTGAGGTACAGATCCCCCGGTGCCGGCGTCGGGTTGAGCCCCTCGCTGGGCGGTGGCCCATCACCCGCATACCAGCGGGTGCCGCGGCTGGCTGCGCCGGAGCCGTTCATCACCACCAGCGACGGCTTGCCATCCACCGGCGAAGGCAGCAGCGCCAGGCCGCCCTGGGGGTGCAGGCGCAGCCGCCACACCTCGGCGCGGCTGCCGTTGTAGGCCAGCCCATCGAGGCCGTCGCTCGGCACCAGCGGCTCCACGCCCACCAAGCTGCCGCCAGCGGCGCCGCCAGTTGGGGACGTCGGGATCATGTTGGGCGGCAGCGGGCAGCCCAGCAGCGCCACCGCCAAGGTGGCGATGTTCACCCCCATCGTCACCGTCACGGTCAGGTCCAGCCGCTGCCCGTAGACATGCCGCACCTTGGGCACATCCGGCCGGTAGGGCGTCCACGGCACGGTTTCGCTGCTGCCATCACCCCAGTCCACCTGAAAGTCCTGGGCCGGCAGTCCCAGTGGGTTCACCGCCAGCTCGATCGGCGCTGAGCCGAGCGGATCATTCCAGCGGCTGGGCGCTGGCATCCAGAACAGCTCCAGCGGCAGCGCCGGCACCGGCCCCAGCCGGAAGCTCAGCTCCCGCCAGCGCGGTGCCTCATGGAGCAGCACCCATTCCTCGCTGCCCGGGCAGCCAACTGGCGGGAGGATCCGCACCCGCCCGCTGGTGTCATCGAGGCCAGTAGGCAGCGGGTAAGGCATGGCGGTGCGACGGGATCAGCGCAGCAGATCCAGCGGCAGGGCCGGGAGCTCGCCTCGGGAGTCAGGTTCCGCCTCGGAAGTCAGGCCACCGGAGGTCAGCCGCTCAGCCTCGGCCACCAGCTCCGCCTTGGTCATGCCCGGATCCAGCGCCACGCCGTAGCGGCGCTCCACCTCGGCGATGATCTGCGCCTTGGTCATCGCCGCAAACTCAGGCAGCGAGGCCGCCACCGCTGCATCCGCAACCGCTGCACTTACAGATCCGGCGGCCACCACCGGAAGCAGGAACGGCGTGCTCCTGCCCGCACTGTTCACCGCCACCACCGGCAGCCGGACAGGTTCAGTGATCAGGCTGCAATCCAGCTGGAAGCTCAACTCCGTGGCGCTGAGGAAGCTGTAGTCACCTGCCTCTGCCTGGCTCTCACCACGGACCTCAAGGTCACCATCAGCAGAGAAGCCCGTACCAACAACGAACGCCTCCACGGTCTCGCCCTTGACCACAAATGGTCCGCCTTTGATCGCGGTGATCGTTGGAACCGAGTCAGGCGGATCAACCGGCGATCCACCGTTCTCCCCATCAGCACCCGGAAGGCTGGGAGCGTGCGCCTGCCAGCCCAGGGTCTGCCAACCGTCCATGTGACACGGGAAGCAGTAGCGGGTCTCACTGCCACGGGTGATCCGGATCATCCCCTCGGGGGGGACATCCAGCCTCGGCATCGCATCGGTGAGTGGCATCGACATCGTCGGATCAGAGGGTCGGACGCGATCAGAGAGTTCATCGGGCAACGGATCGAGCGGCGGCGCCGTCGGCACCGTCGGATCCGAGCCCTGCGTCAGGGCTTGAGGCGGCGCCCAGGGGGAGCCGGGCACCGTGGGGCGCACGACTGGATTGGCGAGCGCCGTCGCCTCAATCACGGAGCCATTGAGGTCGTCAGGGCCGGAGTCACTCATCGGCTCAACCGTGGGTGAGGCTGACGTGGGCACCAGCGGGCGTCGATGGCGTCAGGGTTGCGCGCGCAAAGAAGAAGCACGGGTCAACCACGTTGGCCAGATCACCAGCGGCGGGCACCAGGGCATCGCCGCTGATCGTCGCCTCGATCTGGCCGCCAGCGGCGGGGATCGCCACGGTGGCGGCCGTCACCCAGGTGCCGGTGGTGCCGTCCTTGAGCAGCGGGGCCACCTGCAGCACGGCCGTCACCGCAGCAGCGGCACCGGGGTGGGAGAACAGCAGGGTGAAGTGCTCGACGGTGTCGAGCGGAACGCTCAGGCGCACGATCTCAGCACTCACCCGGGTGCGCTCGAACGGGTCGGTGGCGCTGTAGTTGATCCAGCCCACCAGCGTGGTGGCGGCATCGATGAGCTTGTTGCCGGAAGCGGTCATGGTCATGTCCTCAGGAGAAACGGATCGAGCGGTGTGGCCCTCTGGGCCTCGGGCCTCTGGCCCTCAGGTCAGAGCGGGGCCGATGTTGAACAGCCGCCCGATCGCCTTCTGATCGCACACGGCGAAGCCCACGTACCAATCGACGCGGGTGCGGAAGACAGGGGCGTCCTGCACTTCGCCGAAGTCCCGCACCGAGATGCCGTAGCGGCCCTCGAACGGTCCCTGCAGGCCGGTCATCTGCTCGTCGCCAAAGGCGCAGCAGTAGATCGAGGTGGTGCCGCCCGCTTCCCCAAAGCCCAGAACGTCGTTGCCGTTGGCGTCCTCCTCCAGGCAGAGGATTTCGGTGTCCTCAAACCAGTGGCGGCCGTCCATCACCTGGTAGAGATCACCGCCTGCGGCGCGGCAGGCGGAGCTGATCTGACGCCGGCCCGCCTTGCTGGTGAGCAGCACCTTCTCGCTGCCGTAGGCATTGACGGAGTCCACCAGGGCCTCCAGGCGGGTGAGCTTGACGCTGCCTGAGGTGTTGTCGACGGTCTGGGGGCCGCCGGGGGTGAGCCGCTTGCTGAGGCCGTTGAAGGCACGGGGGTCGAAGGCGGCATCGCCGTTGATCACAGCTGCTTCCAGGGTGAGCCGCATTGAGCGCACCTTCTGCTCGGTCTGGGAAGCCCTGGCCTCAGGGCCGTTGAGGTCCACGATCGAGCGGTCCACATCAAGGTCCCCCCCAAAGAGGTGGACGAACTCGGTGTCGTTCTCGACGGCGCCGTAATCACGGCGGTAGCCCTCATTGACGGCGCGGAAGCCGACGCGGGGCATTTTCTTCTCGACGGCGAACTTGAGAGCACCACCAAGCAGGTTGCGGAAGGGCAGGCGGCTGATCAGTTGACCCTCAGTGAAGGTCTTGATCACGGCCAGGCGCTCCACCCGCGTCTCGTGTTTGGCAGCCTCGATCAGGGAGAGGCCCATGCTTGCTCCGGGTGTACCCAGCAACGTCACCCATCTATTGCCATCGACAGAAAGGGTTGGGCGCTGGTCAGGGCCCGTCATGGTGCGGGGTGGCCTCAAGGGCTGACGCAAGCGGCAAAGCCGCCCTTGACCCCACCCCGCCCGGCTTTGGGGTCCTTCTCCAGCTCCCCATGGCTTCCGCCTTCCGCCGCGCTGCACAGGAGCGCCACAGCTCCGAATCCCTTGATCGGATCAGCACGATCTGCCACTCGGCCTGGGTGCCGCTACCACGGCTGGCAGAGCTGGCCGATCAGATCCTCAGGGAGCGCCAGGCGGCGCTGCCGGAGCGGGCTCTTGATCCGGAGATCCTGGCTCTGCTGCCCTATTAGGTCTCCTGCCCACCGAGCCCGGCTGCGGCCGGGCTTTCTCATCCCGCTGGCGGGACAAGTGATCCAGGGATAGACTGCATGTATATCCAAGAGGTCGGATGCGGGCTGTCACCAAGCTGTTTCTGAGCAACCGCAGCCAGGCGGTACGCATCCCCGCTCATCTGCGGCTTCCCGACTCCGTCACGGAGGTGGAGGTCCGGGCCTGCGGCCAGGAGCGGATCATCGCTCCACTGGGCCGCAGCTGGGACAGCTTCTTCCAGGGTGGACCCACAGTGCCCGACGACTTCTTGGCGGAGCGGGCTTCCCAGCAGCAAGGCGAACGCGAGTCCTTCTGATTCGCCGATGCTGCGCTATCTGCTGGATACCAACATCTGCATCTACGTGATCAAGCGGCGGCCGGAGACGCTGCTGGAGCGGTTCAACCGCAACGCCAGTCACCTTGCGATTTCGTCGATCACTCTGGCCGAGTTGATGCATGGCGCTGAGAAGAGTTCCGATCCGCAGCGCTCTCTGGCGGTGGTGGAGGACTTCTGCAGTCGGCTGGAGGTGCTGGCCTATGGCGCCAAGGCCGCCCAGCATTACGGCCAGATCCGCTCTGCCCTGGAGCGCCGCGGCACACCGATCGGGGTGAATGATCTGCACATCGCCGCCCATGCCCGCAGTGAGGGCCTCACCCTGGTGAGTAACAACCTGCGCGAGTTCGAGCGGGTAGACGGGCTGCTCTACGAGAACTGGATCTGACAGCTCGCCCAAGAGCGGTGGCAGCAGGAGCAGCAGGTCTCACTCGTCTGGAGCTTCTGGCGCTGCTGCTCTATTCGGTCTCCTGCCCACCGAGCCCGGCTGCGGCCGGGCTCATTCGTAGTGCGTCCACAGCCTCAGCACCTTCACGATCCTTTCCTCGTGGAGCACCTGGTAGACGAGCCGGTGCTGGATGTTGAGCCGACGGGAGAAGGCTCCGCGCAGATCACCCACCAGCGCTTCATAGGGCGGCGGC
Organism: Synechococcus sp. J7-Johnson; assembly: GCF_024345795.1. Classification (GTDB taxonomy): domain Bacteria; phylum Cyanobacteriota; class Cyanobacteriia; order PCC-6307; family Cyanobiaceae; genus Regnicoccus_A. The sequence continues at coordinate 52,946 of NZ_JAGQBU010000008.1, read as the reverse complement.
TGCCGGAAGGGATCCTCTGCCAGGAGTTGCAGCAGCTGCTCGGCCTTGGCCTTGAGGGCAGGTGAGGCGGCAGCGAGTTTGCGGGCGTCCTTCTGCGCCTGCTTGGTGAAACGAACGCTCCAGCTCACCAGCCGGGCTGCTCGCTGAGCTCTTCTGCCGGAGTGGCGAGGCCATCGAGGATCGACTCGCGCATCCCCGGGATCGAAACCAGGTGCAGGGTCTCCTGGATGGCGTTCCAGTCGGCCTCCGAAAGCAAAACGGCATTGCCGCGCTTGCCGGTGATCTGAACCGGCTCGTGGGAGTTGCCGACCTCATCGATGAGGGCATACAGCCGCTTGCGGGCTTCCGTCGCGGAAATGCTGGCCACCAGAGCAAAGCGTCAGGCACGTACGTCAAAGCGTACCGCTGCCGCCCCTGGCAATGGGTTGGACCTGAGACCCCCTTGCCGCCATGGCCACGCCGATGACCCCGGAGCGGTTCCAGGACCGCTGGGAAGCGTTCAAGGGCGAACCCCAGCAGGTGTCTGGCATCTGGGGCCTCTACAGCTCGATCGCCGAACTGGAAGGCAGCGGCGACATCCTCGATGAGCAGGCCGCCTGGGCGCTCAAGTTCAGCGAGAAGCCAGCAGCGTCGCCTCCAGCCAGGGGCAATCCGCTGGCGTTGCCGTTCTTCGATCAGACCAACGACGGGCCCGAGGGCTGGCGTCATTGCCAGAGCTCCAGCATCGCCATGAACCTCGCCTTCTTGCAGGTTCCCGGCATCCGCGACGACCTCGACTACCTGCGGGTGGTGGAGCGCTACGGCGACACCACCAGCCAGGCGGCCCACGCCAAGGCCCTGGCCGAGCTGAACGCACCGGGGCGGTTCCTCACCACCTGCACGGTGGAGCGGGCCAAGGCCGAAATCGACAGGGGGTTCGGCCTGGCAATCGGAATCCTGCACAAGGGTCCAGTCTCAGCACCCTCCGGCGGCGGGCATTACATCGCGGTGCGGGGCTACAACAGCAGCGGCTGGCTGGTGCATGACCCCTACGGCGATCTCGATCTGATCCGCGGCACCTGGGCCACAGAAGGCGGCGGGGCCGGCAGAGGTCTGCACTACTCGTTCAAGAACACCAACCCCCGCTGGCTGCCGGAAGGTCCGTCATCGGGCTGGGCCTGGCTGTTCTCGTGAGCCGTGGCAGGCCACGACCCGAGCAGTGTTGGAAGTGGCTCGGGTCAGCGACCAGCCTCTGCGAGGAAGCGCGGTTCGAAACCGCCCTTCGATCGGGAGCGGTTCATCTTCAAGTTGCTGGCGGTTGTGATCATCACCCAGCTCAGCTTGTACACCGTGGCGACTGGGGTCTGCGGAAATGTGGCCTACTCCCAGCGCCAGAAGGTGGTCGAGGTCTGTCCGCGTGTGCTCGATCAGGTGACTGCCGCCTTTGATGCCACTTTGAAACTGCTCATCGCCCTGCTGGGCGGAGCAGCGCTCACAAACGGCGGACGCTGAGGAGGACCTCCTGGTGTGCCGGCCAGCGCGGTGGGATCGCGCATCATCCGCCGGGGCAAGGGCTGCGCGAGGCGCTTCGCGCCCCTTGCCTGATCCGGCGGTGCTGCTGGCGTCCCATCGCTGCGCCACGGCGCCAGGCCCCATGTCCCTCTGGCTCGATTCCCTCTGCCGCGAGGATCCCGTCGCCCTCGTCCACTCCAGCCACCTGGCGCTCACCCGGCTGCTGCGCACCCACAGAGGCAAGCCAATCCGCCGTCTCTGGATCGATCACCCCTATGGCGAGGAAGAAATCACCCTGCTGGAGGAAGAGCTGATCCCCGCGATGGAGCTGTTCCTGGCCCGCATCCAGGAGATCGATGCGGCGCTGGAGGCCGCCCACGAAGCGGAGATCGAGCTGGTCCAGGCCTCCATGGCACCAGAGCCACTGGCTGCGGCCTGAGCTTGCCTGGGGCCTGCCGGTCCTGACGGTTTATGCACGTTTCACGGCAAGCAACAGCTTTGCCAGAAAGGCCTGCGGCCAGGCCCTGAAGGTCTGATCAGCGGGGTCAACCGAACGGGGTCTACGCCGTCATCGCAGCCGCCTTCTTGCCTGAGGCGCGCGTCGATTTGCGCTTGGATGCCAGAGAGGAGAAATTGGCAATCTCGACTGAGCGATCAGGGAACACGGCACGGATTTCGAGGTCACCACCCATGGCCTGAACGAAATTCCGCAGCGTGCTCATCAGCATGTCCGCCCGGTTCTCAATCTTGGAGATCTCCGCCTGTTTGACATTGAGGGCCTGAGCGAGGGTGTCCTGGGTGAGCAAGAAGGCTTTACGGAGCTCAGCCAGGGTCATCTCCTGCCGCAGTTGCTCCTTACGCTCATCGATGCGGGCACGGCGCTCGCTGCTGAAGTCCTTGGTGAGTTCGGAGAAGGGGCGGGTCATCGGTCTGATTGGGATTGGAGACTCAGAAGATGGTCGTCGTAGAGCGCGTCGGCCTTGGGAATCAGCTTCTTGTAGAACCGCTTTTCATCGCCTGTTTTGTTACCTCCGATCAGGAGAACGGCGCTGCGCTGCGGGTCAAAGGCATAGAAAACTCGAAGTGGATCTCCATGGGATTGAATGCGCAGCTCGCGCATATGGCTGTGGCGTGAGCCCTTGATGCCTGAGGAGTAGGGGGAGGGGAGCTTGGGGCCCATCTCCTCGAGCAACTCCACGATGGCGGTCACATCGTCCTGCTCCTGCTCGCTCAGATCGTTCCACCACTCCTCAAAGGCCAGGGTGTGCCCGACATCCCACATGCGTTATTCCGTCCAAGGAATACCATAGGACCCGCCGCGTGCCTGTCAAGGGATCGCCCCATCAAGGCAGGGCAGCATCTGACCGAGCCGTGGACGGACGTGGAGCGGAATTCCTCAGCATGCGCGGCCGCGCAATGGCTTTGGGGGCTGCCCAGCTGGCCTTGTCGCTGTGAGCCCAGCTCCAGCAGTGGTAGCTACCATGGGTCACTACCCGATCAGGGGCATCCGATGGACACCGCACGTCTGTTTCAATCGGGCCGCAGCCAGGCTGTGCGGCTGCCGAAGGAGTACCGCTTCAGCGGCAGTGAGGTGGTGGTGAAGCACTTCGGCAACGGGGTGCTGCTGCTGCCCATTGATGACCCCTGGCAAACCCTGGAGGCGGGGCTGGCCGCCTTCGAACCCGGGTTTGTGATCACGCGCGAGCAACCCGAAGAGCAGATCCGGGAGGCGATCAACCCATGATCCTGCTCGATACCAACATCTGCATCACCATCATCAATGCCAAGCCGCCGGCGGTATTGGAGCGGTTCAAGCACTACCGGCTCGGAGAGATTGGCCTCTGCAGCGTGGTGGCCGCTGAGCTGGCCTTTGGTGTGGCCAAGAGTGGTTCGGCGCGCAACCGCCAGGCCCTGGAGATGTTTCTGGCCCCTCTCACGATTCTGCCTTTTGACGAACGTGCTGCCTGGGCCTATGGCGATGTGCGTGCGGAGCTTGAACGCCGAGGGACACCGATCGGCTCACTCGACACGATGATCGCGGCCCATGCCCTGAGCCTGCAGGCCACGCTGATCACCAACAACACCCGCGAGTTTGCCCAGGTGAGCGGCCTGCATGTTGAAAACTGGGTGCCAACGGCGTAAGGCGTCACGCAGAAGACTCCCCGCCTTTTTTATCCCCGGCAGTGTTTGATTCACCTGGCCTTGCCTATGTGCAGGTAGGTCTCCACTTCCGCCTTGCGGATCACCCGCGACTCGTGGTTGTTGCTGATCTGCACCAGGCCGCCACTGATCCTGGCCGTGACCCGCCAGGGGCCGGCAGGACCTGACGGCCCGGGCTTCTCACCCAAGGCCGAGCCGTTGGCAGAGCCACGGATGGCAGGAGGCATCAGCGGGGCCGCAAGACGTCAATTCCCCTTGCCAGCGCCAACCGTGCCCTGGCAATGGAGCCTGAACACAAGGAGCCAAGCCATGCCCGCCACGATGATCAGCGCCAGATCGATGAAGGCCCCAGCTCAGATCGCCCGGGTTCACGCCAAGCCCCGCACCGGCATCTGGCCCCAGCAGGTGGTCGGCGCACCGGGCGTTGCTTTCTCCGTCGCCATGGCCCCCTCGCGGGGCAGCTTCGATCGGCAGAAGATGACCAAGACCACCGTCTCTCGGCCGTCACGGGTGCGGCGCAGCGGTGGCTGGAGCAGCGGTGATCTGCTGCGGGACTGACCCCCCTGGGGATGGGTCGCGCGGGCTTCCTCATGGTCGCCCCACGGGCAAGGGCTGCGCAAGCGGCTCGGCGACAGGCGCCGTCGCCGCCCTTGCCGTCGCGGGGCACCACTCGGGCGTCCCGCGCTTTGCCGTTCATGGCCGCGTCCCAGTCCCGCTCCCGCAAATCCTTCGATGGCCCCACGGCCGAGGAGAAGATCGTTGCTTCCTTGATCGAGTTGATGGAGGCAGGTTCTGCCCCCTGGCGGCGTCCCTGGGATGGCAGCGGCGGCGGCCACCACGTCAATCTGCTTTCAGGCCATCGCTACCGCGGCGCCAATCCGATCCTGCTCACCCTCGGTCTGCACATCCGGGGTTCGTCCCTGCCGTTCTGGTGCGGCTTTGCCGAGGCCAGAAAGCTTGGCATCTTCCCCAAGAAGGGCAGCAAGGCCGTTCACATCCTGCGGCCCCAGCTGCACAGCCGCGAGGAGCCAGGCGAGGGCGGTGAAGTCACCCTGCGCAGCTGGGCCAGCTACCGGCCGGTGGCGGTCTTCAATGCATCTGATCTCGAGGGAGCAGCACTGGCTGGCCTGATTGAGGCCCGCAAGGCTGCGGAAGGTGTGGAGCCCAAGCCGGAGCCCGAGCGCCTGGAGGCCGCCGAGTCCCTGCTGGGGGCCTGGCCAGTGCCGGTCAGCTTTGGGGGTGATCGCGCCTGCTACCTGCCGGCGATTGATCGGATCCAGCTCCCTGATCGCGCCAGCTTCCACTCACCAGCGGCGTTCTGCGCCACCTGGGCCCATGAAGCCGTCCACTCCACCGGCCATGAATCTCGGCTCAAGCGGGATCTGGGCGGTGTCTTCGGGAAGCCACGCTATGCCCGTGAGGAACTTGTTGCTGAGTTGGGGGCGGTGCTGCTGGGGGATCGGCTAGAGATCGGCAGCGAGATCGAGAGTCATGCCGCCTATCTGGGTCACTGGATCAAATTGCTCAAGGAATCGCCCAAGGTGCTGTTTCAGGTGCTGAGCGAAGCGCGGCAGGCGGTGGAGCTGATCTGTCCGGAGGTTGATGGGGAGGGAGACCCCCATGGCGGGGCTTACCACGGCTAAAGATTCTGCGTTATGCGGGGGGTTTGCATCAACCCTGCCGAAGAAGGAAGCGACTGCCGCAGCGTGATCCAGTCAGCGCTGATGCTGGTCACCACTGATCAGAAGCTGGGTGGATCAGGTCAACGCTGGGAGGGCCTATGGATGCAAGATGTCCAACAAACCAGCCCTCACAGTGCCGAGTTAAAGTAGGTTTTGCATCAATCACTGAGTTGGGCCAGTCATGACCCTAGTCAGCATTGATCCAATGTAGGTGTCCTTGTCTTCTTCTTGGAAGAGTATTTGCTTGCTAAGCATTTGATCTTTGTCCATGTTCCACAGCAACTTCATCGTGGCTGATGCCGTGTTGGAAATAATGAAGGAATGTAGGTGAACTTCCGGATCGCCGAGGCGAGCTTCTGTCTCCTTGATGGATTCGTAGAACTGAATTTTCGGGTCTGCAGGGCCGAGATTGCGGATACCCTTGGGATCCACGAAGATCACGTGCTGCTGATCCTCAACCAGTAACCACAGGATGAAGTCTGGGTAAAAGTTACCCGCCTCAAAGAAACCCACTCCCTTTCCTTTGCTTAGGTTGCGCAGCAAGTACAGTTCCCTGTCTTTGAAGAAATCAGCGTTGGCATCATAAAAGACCTTGAGATCTTCAACAAAATACCGCTCGCCTTTGTTTAACGGCACCGGGCTGATTTCAACGACCTTCGAGTCGAGATACAGCAGAGGTTGGTAGAGATGTTTGCCAAACCAGAGGGCCTTGATGCCCCGAAACTCCCATGGCTTGAGATCTCCCTTGCCAATCGCTTCCTTAAGCTCAGTGAGCTTGGCCACGATCTCCTCCTGGGATTCTTCAATTAGAATGCGGTAATACCCTTCCTCCCCCGCATCTTTGCCACCCAAGAAGTTCGGATCGTCGCCCTCCAAGTAGCGGTATTCCAAATACTTGCCTTCCCAGTCTCGCTTGCTAGAAATGTAGTAGCGCTCTGTGTATTTCTTGAGCAATGCGAGGGCAATTTCCTGCCACAGACGCACCCGTTCGAACGAATCATAGGCCAACTCTTCGGCAGGAATCAGCAGCAGATACCAGGTTTGGTTGGCCAGGAGCCTGGCAATGCCAGCCAGCGTGAGGTTGAGGTTGTACCAACCACGCTCGGCCTTGAAGCGTTCCAGTTCGAAATACAGTTGAGTGAGATTCAGAAAAGCAACATGCTGCGCTGTCAAGTGCGTCTGATTTGGCGAAACTTCAAAATCAAGTCCCTGGATCCCGCTTGACTTCATGGCTTGGATTTTGGGGTACCAGTTCAGGACGACCGGGTTCTTCTGCAGGGAGCAGGTTCTCGGGTCGCTATCAGGATCAGGTGGCGCCACGGTGGGGATAGGCGCCAGCTTGCGAAAGGCATCGCCGAACTCAGTGTTGACGCCGTTGATTGTTTTCTGGAGCCGCACTGTCTTGAGTTTCAAGGTGCCGAGATTTTTGATGACAGGCAGCAGGAATTCGATACGGACCTCATTGGTGGGAAGTCCTTCTTCTTCAAGGAAGTCGCGGAACTGGGCCATGTAATCAGCCTTAATGCCGAAGATGCCAAGGGTTTCCAGTACGGCGATGTGCTTTGGACTCTGCAGGCCATCTGGCAGCTGCGCACGTCCGCTGCGCTTCAGGCTCATTTCGTAGCCCTTGAGGCGTACACCACGGCCGAAGAGCTGGATGATCTGTGCCCCTTCGGTACGACCCACATTCATCAGGCCCATGGTGGAGACCCGCCAACTGGACCAGCCCTCGGTGAACTTCTTTGATCCGATCAGCAGGTTCACGGGGGAGTGAACCTGATTGATCTCGTGGAACAGCGAACCGGCAAACTCGCGGTCACCACAAGCCAGACCGTTCTCCTCGCACAGCTTGACCAACTTGGCATCATCACCCACATTGATCACGCCGAATGGCTCGTTCTCGGCGCCAAGCCGCAGGGCAATCTCGCCCGATGCTCCCTTCAGGTTCTCTACATAGAGCTGGCCACCCCCAGGTGCGTTGAAGAGGATTGCCAGGGTCGCTTCAAAGACTTGCGTGGCAGTGAGGCCGCACGTGTTCAGGTAGGCGAACCGACCCGCAAACAGGTTGGCACCACTGGTGGTGATGAGGCCCTGGTTCAGCACGCGCTCGATGCGCTGGATGCTGACTGGGCGATCAGCAACGAAGCGCGCTAGGAATTGCAGGATCTCCACGATGTCGGAGGCGTCTTGCTTGGCCAAGGTCGCCGTCACGCTGCCACCGACGAAAATCCATAACGGCTTGTCGATCAGGAAGGGCCTGAAGGCGCTCTCTTGCTCACGGTGCAGTCGCTGCTGCTGGAAGAACGAAAGAAGACACGCCGTGAGATAAAGGTCTCGGTGGTTGCGCTGGGTGGTTTCGTCGAGGTTGAGGATCTGGTAATCCTTGCCAAAGCCGTCTCCGTAGAAGTAGCGGTAGGAGTAGTCAAACAGGGTGTTCTTGGCGTAGAGCTCAGTGAGCCCAGGGTTCCCCTTCACCGCCTGGCCAAAGGTGGCGGAGTATTCGAACGAAAAGCCCTTCTCACAAAGGGCGTTGCGATAACGCATCCAGGCACCGTCACCGCCACTGGAGGCGCCCCTGTGGCCTTCGTCAACCAGCACCAGATTGTTGCCCTCAAAGGCATCCACCGCAACGGTCTTGATGCCCATCTCATCTTTCAGACGGGTGACTTCAAGAATTTCGACCGCCTGCCCCGTGAACAACCGGCCTCCATCTTTGTTGAAGATCTCGGCAGAGATACCAGCGGACTCGAATTCGCGTAGGTGCTGCTGCGAAAGGCCTTCGTTGGGTGTGAGAAGGATGATGCGGTTCAACTCGCGGCGGCGCCCGTATTTCTCCAGATACCACTGGAACTGGAGGATGTGGGTGTGCATCACCAGTGTTTTGCCAGCACCTGTGGCCATCCAGAAGGCAAGCTTGTTCAGTTGTGGCCACGCCTCAGCTTCCGCGTCCAGATGTGTGAGCTGGTCAGGTTCGGACTTGTCTTCGTTGTAGGAGGTGATCTGTGTGTTGAGGGCTGCCAGGAGGCCATTGGCATCGCGGAAGTAGTGATCGAGGTAGATCTCGCTGAACAGCAAGGCCAGGTACTGGAAGTACTTCCAGACGATTGGCTCCTCCCCTCGGGTGATGCGACGTTCGTTCAGACGCTGACTGTGGCGGACGATGTTCTGGTCGTACTCCAGGAGAAGCTCGGTGGGGAGCTGCGTGAGGTTGAGCAGCTGAGACGTCAGGGCGTAATGGAAGTGGTGGACGTTGTTCTCATCCAACCCTTCAAGGGCCTCATTGCGGAGCGGCTTGGCTAGGTCATCAAACTGCTTGACGTTGAAAAGCGACAGCAGCCATTGGTTGAGCACCAGCTTGTCAGCGAAGCGCACCTGGGGCTTATTGCTCGGACGACCTCGCCGGGCGGCGGGTGACGCAGTCGCGGTTGTCTCTGGGTTCTTCCTGGGGCGTCCCCGTGGCATCAGGGTCCCTCCGCCTCGAACATCAGCCGGTGGAAGTCCTCTTCGGTCAGCCGCACCTTCCAGAGGTCATCAGCGGTCTTGAGGTTCTCGAGGCTATTGCCGCCGTTGACGTAGATGAGGTCGAACTCGCTGTCCTTGGCCGAGTAGCCCTTCTTGGTGAACCACTCGTCGAGGACGAGGTTGTCCTGCTCAGGCTCACCGGTGAGCTTGCGCCAGATGATGAGCGTCCGGCGGCCGTCGGGTGTGGTGCCAGTAACGGTGCGGAACCAGTACGGGGCTTCAACCTCCTGCTTGAGTCGACCCTTCAGACGCAGGCGATCCTCACCATCGCGCTCGAACGCTGCGCTGAATACTTGCGGGGCAGCGATGGTCTTCACGGTGAGGCCGATCAGCCAGTTGAAGGTCTCGAGCAGATCAACATTCACCTCGCGGCTCTCATCCGACCCCGGGCGTTTGAACTTGAGCTTGTAGGCGGTGGGATCGGTGAAGGCCTGCACGTTGAGCAGCGACTGACTCCCGCGTGTCTCAACGTCGAGCATGTAGCTCAGGATGTACTGCTCCTTCAGCCCGTCCGTAGCCTGGGCTTGGGCGAGGTCGAGAAGGCCTTGCTGTTCCTTGGTGCGGTGGGTTTCCAGATTGTTGAGCGCGTCTTCGTAGGATTCGAGACGGACCACTTTGACGATGCGCGGGCTGCGCTCGGCTTCCTCAGGCGTGGCAAGGCGATTGGGCTTGCCGTCCTTCCACTCCGGTGTGAAGGTGACCTTTTTGATGCGCGGCAGCAGCACAGTGTCGAAGTAGTCGCCCATCTCGACAAGGATCATCTTGCGCTTCCCGCCGTCATCACGGTTCAGGCTGATGACAGCGTGGCCGGTGGTTCCGGACCCTGCGAAGAAGTCGCAAATCAGATCATCCTCGTCTGAACCATGCGAGAACACGTCGCTCAGAAGTCCCACTGCTTTCGGCGAGGGGTATTCAACCTCCGGAATCATTGCCTTGAGCATCTTTACCGCGTTATCAGTTGAGTAACGAGGTTCATTCCAAAAAGACTTTGGCTTCATCCGACGCATGCCGTCTTTATCTAGATAGACCCGGTAGTCGATATTCCATCGGACACCGCCTGCTACTGGTTTCGCTTCCAAGATATTAAGGCATCTTTGAACACGTTCCATTCCCCAGCGCCAACGGCCATCGCTCCCATCAGAGCGCTTTGGGGTAATCTCTACATCTTCAGTACTTTTTCGCTCCAAAGACGCAGTTTTATCTGCCTCATTCCAGAAAATCGGAAAATACATGTTTGGTCGATCTTCGCGCCGATCTCCGCCTCCACGCCGTCTAAGATCACGGAGTTCGTACGAATACCCTGCTTCGTCTTCACGTTCAAACTGAGTGCGTCTATCCTCTGGAAGTGCGAATCCAAACGACTCACCCAAGGGCATCTGAAACATCAAGAGATGTTCATGTGCTGTAGCAATGTGCGCCCTGTCTTGTCGGCCCTTGAGATTGTTGACTATCGTAATATCAGAAACAAAGCCATCCTCTGAGTACACACTATTTATTAACTGACTGGCCCGATTAACTTCGCGGTCATCAAGGCTGCAAAAGAATAGACCGGACTCTCGAAGCAACGTGCGGCTAAGCAAGACCCTGTCGAGCAACATAGATGCCCAGGAAGAGTGCTGATAGTTGTCCTTATATGGGAATCCGTCGCTCCCAGTATTGTACGGCGGATCGATGTAGATGCACTTCACATGCTCTCGATACCGAGCTTTCATCAGTGACAGGGCCTGGAAGTTCTCGCTGTGAAACAGTAGGCCGTCCGTCTGATCGTCGATTTCGCCCGTCGCTTCAATCATCCGCACAGTGAAATCTGCATCAAAGTGCCGTGTATCCACCACCAGCGTTGGATGCGCCTTAAGGAACTCTGACGTGAGCTTGCTGCTGTACCCCGGGGTAGTCAAGTCACCTTTGATCTCATCGATTGCAAAAAGCTCGATCCATTCATCACGCTGGGCTTCGTTGGCTGCGAGCTCTACGTAGAACTCCTCTGGGATTAAACCCAACCTGATACACCACTGCGTGTCGACCACAAACTTCTTCTTCTGCCACAGCTTCTTCTGGAAGTCCTCGAGTTGGGCGAGGAAGGCGATGATCTTTTCGGCGATCTTGCGGATGACCTTGATCTTGGAGAGATATTGCTCGACGCGCGGCACCGTCTCGTTCTCAACGTCGTCTAGGTGCATGACTTCGTTCTTGATGTAGAAGTCAAGCTCACGGCGTAAGAAGGTTCCGAGGTCCTTGTGGATGAAATAGTCGAAGGTGTTGCGTGCCGTGTAGCGGCGCAGATGCGTCTCAATGCGCGTGTAATCGGCCACCTCACCGCTGGCCAAGGCATACGGCTTTCCCAGCTCCGCAATCCACGGCGCGATTGACTCGTCGGCCACGGCCAGCACCTGTTTGGCTGCGAGCGCGCTCAGTTCTTTCTGTGCCGGTGGCTTTTTCTTGCCCCCCCGCTCGTTCTCGGGCCAATCAGCCAGAGTCGCTGGTCGATACTCAAAGCAGATGCTGAGCTCCTTGCCCTGCTCACCGCCCTCTTCGGTGATGAAGTCGCGGCCGCTCTCCCCTCCCGCAGCAAGGACGAACACTCGTCCTTGCCCCTCGGCGGCCTTCACATTGCCGTGCTCGCCCTCGGCGGCATCCGCCAGACGGAAGTGCACACGCATCGGGTTGGCTTCATCGTCCGGTTTCAGCCGGAAGGCGTAGTCGCGCAGGTATTCGCTGGTTTTGATGTAGTACTGATCTCTGTTGGCCCAGTGGAGGGTCACCTCCTCGCCTTCGTAGGGGATGGCGTAGACGCCCTGCTTGTAGACGCGCTTCGCAAGAAAGTCGCCTTCGGAGTAGTAGCGGCGAAAGAAACTGAACAGATGGTCGTAGACCTCGCTCTCCAGCGCTCCCACGTCGACGGCGTCGGTCTTGAGCCTGGCACGCAGGTCTTTGACCTTGGGCAGCGTCTCGGCATCGGCGCCGAGGGCCTGCGCCTGCTCAATGGCCTTCGCAAGCTCCGTCTCAAGCTCTGCCTTGTCGGCTGTTTTGTACTGTCCGAGCGCCACCTGCACCTGAGGCAGCAAGTCCTTGTCGAGGAACTGAGACACCTCGGCGTTCTTGGCGTGCATCACGCGGTAGATGCCGAAATCCAATTCGGGTTTATCGAGCTGGAACAGCTCCAGGAGCAGGGTCTTGAGCTTCTCGTACTTGGGGCTCATATGGGCTCAGCTCGGCTTTTATTCTGGCCTGTCATGGTCGCCCTACACCACCGACCAGCGAATCGTGAACAGGGTCTCATTGGTCGTGCGTTGCACCAGCCGACGCTCCAGTTGATCGATCAGCTGATCCCGTTTCTCCATGATCTCGTCTTCCACCTTGAAGATCTCCTGGCGCTGGCTGCGCTGAAGTCGTTCCAGTTTCTGGGTCTGCTCCTGGATCTGGCGCTGCTCCTCAAGCGTCACCGCCTGCCTCGCTTCACGGCGCAAGGCCTTGAGCTGCTCCTTCGTTGCACTTAGAGCCCGTTCGGCCGAAACCACCATGTCATCGGCCCATTGCTCCAACTTCTCCCGTGCCTCCTTGAAGTATTTGCTGTTCTCCTCCAGGGAGCGATGGATGGTGGCACTGGCATGGCGCTCCGCCTCTGCAGCAAGCCGCGAAGATGAGCCTGCAGGGACCGATCCGAACCCTGTGGTACCTCCACCGCAGAGAAACAACTTCTCCATCGCCTCTTGATCCAGGCTGGCCCCAGCATCGGTGAAGCCTGAGAACAACAACTCTTCCACCTGGTCATAAGCCTCAATTGTCAGCCTGTTCAGCGTGAGATACCCACTCTGGCCCCGTAGGGCCTCCACCACAGAGAGCTTGGTGGGGTGATGGCTGACATCAAAAACCACCTCATCGGATGCAGTCCCCAGGTCTTTTGCCGTTGCCACCACATATTCTCCCAAGGGATGAGACAACCGGTAGAGAAAGCCTTCCTCTGATTCTTGGCTTGAGGCCTCAACTGGCCGATTCTTGGAAATCAAGTGGTATCGCCCCCCGGACAGATCCTGCCGTGGCGGCCGATCGAGATCAAAGGCCAATTCAGCCTCCTGGAAGCGGGCATCATCAGCCAGCATGTAGCGCGTGAGTGACCAAAACCTTTGGCCAACCCGATCAAGCTGGGCTTTTGCGTCAGCCAGTTGCAAACGCAAGCGCTGATGAACATCCTCATCAAAATACTCAAATAGTGCTTTCTGGGTATTGCCTAGGCGAGTCTTAATTTGTTCATCCATCTCGCTCTGAAGTGCGCTGAACGCCGCATCGATCTCTGCCCGTGTACGGCACTCTTGATAGATGGCGAGGATGCGTTGCTCAAAGTCAACGCCTGATTCGATACTCCCAAGTACATCGTCAGAAGCACCAAACACTCCATTAAAGAGGTTGAATTTCTCGGTCAGCAGCTCCAGCACCCGCCGGTCAGCTTCATTACGCTCATTGAGAAAATTAATCACCACCACATCGTGTTTCTGTCCGTAGCGATGACACCGACCGATTCGCTGCTCAACCCGTTGAGGATTCCAGGGGAGGTCATAGTTCACCACCAAGGAGCAGAACTGCAGGTTGATTCCCTCTGAGGCAGCTTCGGTAGCGATCAAAATCGTGCCTTCATCGCGGAAGGCTTCAATCAATGCTGTGCGCATATCAACCGCACGTGAACCAGACACGCGACCTGAACCCGCATTGGCTTTGACCCAGCGTTCATAGATATCGGCAGCCTCCGGCCCTGCATTACTACCGTTGAACAGGGCGACCTGTCCCTGGTAACCATTCGATTCCAGGAATGATTTAAGATAGTCCTGGGTGCGACGCGACTCAGTAAAAATTAGTGCCTTTCGTTCAGCCCCCAGCTTGCCCATCTGCTCAAAGCCAATCTCAAGACCCTTGAGCAAGGTGCGTGACTTGGTATCAACTCCAATGCTGCGAGCCCAGTCAGCAAGACCCCTCAAGGTCTCAATTTCATCCTGAAGTTTCCTTCGATCAATCGTCTCAGCTTCATGCTCTACGGAGGCTTCCGTCTGATCAGGCTCCAGGATTTCATCGAGGAGATCACCCTCCATCTCCTCTGCCTCAAGCAGTTCTTCAATGCAGTCCGGATCACTCGCCACTTTCTCGTCCCGTAGGCTCTCAAGCCGTTTGGTCAAGGTCTCGAGCGTGCCGGCAATGGCTTGTGAGGAGGAGGCCAACAGTTTTCTCAGGATCAAGGTCGTCAGTTGCCGCTGCCGCCTCGGTAACGCATAGCTTTCTTCTCGCTGCAGAAAGCCTGAGATCGCTTGGTATAAGGCATGTTCGTCGTCTGTGGGCCGAAATGGGCGCGTTATCGGTCGTCGCTCCGTGTAGCGGATGTACTCCGTGACCTGCCTGCGCAACGTTCGCCGGCAGAACTGTGAAACCCGTTGGCGCAAGGCCGCCAGGTTGCTGCCCGCCCCGGTGTACTGGGCACGGAAGGCATTCAGATCTCCGAAAAGGCTGTCGTCAATCAATGTGGAAAGCCCGTACAGCTCCACAAGAGAGTTCTGCAACGGCGTCGCGGTGAGGAGCAATTTGCGGCACTCCTCTGTTGCCCATCGAATCCCCTGGCCGACCTTGTTGCTGGGCCGGTAAGCGTTGCGCAGCTTGTGGGCTTCATCAATCACCACCAGATCCCACCCAACCGCCTTGAGATCGTCGCGGTGGCTATTGGCAAAGTGATAGGACATCACCACCACAGCTCCTTGAGCCAATGGATCCTTGCTGTTCTTACGTGCTTCTCGCCAGGCCTTGGAGTCCAGTACCACAGCATTGAGGTTGAACTTCTCCTGCAGCTCCAGCGCCCACTGCTTGCGGATTGAGGCAGGTGTGATCACGAGCAAGCGCCGTCGCCTCTCGGCCCAGTACTGGCAAAGGACAATCCCAGCTTCGATTGTCTTGCCTAGCCCCACCTCATCGGCAAGGATCACACCCTTCGAAAGCGGTGATTGCAACGCAAAGAGTGCCGCCTCAATCTGATGGGGATTGAGATCGACTGCAGCATCAAACAACGACATCGACAAACGATCCAAACCTCCAGCGGCCCGTCTGGTCAGGTCATGGGCGTAATACTTGGCATGGAAGGGAGTCAGTCCCATCAGAGAAGATCAATCCATTGCCGGATCTTCTGTGCCATCGGGGAGCCGGCGTGGATCAGCCAAAGGGTCATGGTCCTACTCCGTCATGGCCAATCATTCTGAGTGCTTCCACGTATTCCGCCTCAATCCCCAGCCCCGAGTCCTCGTTGGGGGTGAGTCGCTTCATACCCACATGGATCAGGCAGGCAAGGGCCAGGTCGCTGTAGCTGCCCGGCAGGCTCTTCAGGGTGCGGCTGGTGCCGGGTTCATTGATCTGCAGTCCGCCCTGGCCCACGGCCGCCACCTCGCTGATCACCGCCATGAACTCGGCCTGGTCCATCGCTTGGAAGCGGCGCAGGGCATCGAGGCAGTAGGTCACCGCGTCCTGCCTCAGACCGTTGGGGCTGCCCTGGCGTAGATCCCGCGCGGCCACCTGCCCCCGCAGCGCCTTGGCCTGCTCACCCAGCTCCCCAAACGGTTGCTGCTCGATCACCCGCAGCAACAGCGCATCGGCCTCGTCGCGGTGCTCGCCTGGATCCAGCTCCAGCAGCGCCTGGGCCAGACACAGGCTGGCCACCAGATCGTTCGGTGCCACCGCCAGGGCCTGCCGGAACCGTTCTGCCCCTGCCGCCAGGGCGCCGGCCGTGGTGAGCAGGCTGCCGAGGGTGCGCAGCGCAAAGGGGTTGTCAGGCTCCAGCTCAATCGCTCTCTCAAGCGCCTGGCGTGCTTCCGCCTGGTCCAGGTCCCGCAGGGCTGCCACCCCTAGGGCCACCTGCCCGTTGGCGAAGGATGGATCCACCGCTACCGACCGCCGCAGCAGCTCGCGGGCCTCCTTCAGCTGGCCCTCATCGCTCGCCACCATGCCCAGGTTGTAGAGGGCATCGCGGTTCTCGGGTTCGGCCTCCAGCAGGGCCACCAGTAACGGCCGGGCCTCGCCGTAGCGGCGCTGCTTCAGCAGCGGCGTGATGGTGCCCATCGCCTCGGCTGCCGGAGAGGCTGTCTCGGTATCTGGGCTCCAGCTCACCTCGATGCGGCCGTTGGCGAACACCACCGCCACCCGGCCGCCCATGGCGCCATAGGCCTGCTGGAAGTAATCGGTCACCGCTCGGTGGAAGGCCTCGCTGCCCGGCTTGCGGCAGTCCTCCGGCAGCAACGACACATCGAAGGTCGTCTCCTCGATCGTGAATGAGGTGGCCTGCATGCCCATTCAGCAAACCTCGGCCGGATAGGCCGGCTGCCAGCTGTACCAGCGTGCAATCCCGAGCCTTTCCGCCCACGCGTCGATCATCTCCCGATCCGGATCCCCCATAGCGGCCTGCTCTCGGGTGCTGGCGATCAGCTCCCGCGCCAGCGCCTCAAACCCTGCCGCCTGGTATGGCACCGCCAGCGGCGGCAGCCCCACCAGCTCAGCAGCCTGGAAGGCATAGGCCGCGTTCATCCCCCGGCTGGCCTTCACGACCGCGGCTGGAGCCATTCGGTCGATGTCGGCATTGAGGCTGGGCACGTTCTGCTGCACCTGCTCCTGCAGCACCGCGGCTTGCAGACCCCGCAGCTCCGGTGCTTCCTCGAACAGCCACTGGTCGGCGCACAGCCCAGGGCCTATGGAGCGCAGCTGCACCATCAGGCCGTTGTAGAAGCGCAGCCCCAGCTCCCTGGCCCGGGCTAAGGGCAGCTTGCCCTTGTGCAGCTTCTCCACCTGCGACACCACCTGCTCGCGGGCCTCCCGCTTCTCCGTGAGGTTCACCCGCAACTCCTGGGGCACCTGCACCAGCCGCAGCAGCAGCGCCGCCTCAAAGGCCACGTGGTAGCTGCTGGCCTCGTCGTCCTCCCTGAAAAGAATCAGATGCGCCTGCCGTTCCCTGTTGGCGGGCTTGAGGGTGGCGAGGGTGCTGAGACCGGGCTCCTGAGCCACGGCCACCGGCAGTCCACTCACCTCCTCCACCCGCTCGAGGATGCGGGTCACGGCCGGCAAGAGCGCGTGATCAACCATCGCCAAGAGGCTGCTTCGTCAGGGGGACCCCCACGGTATCGGCCGCTCCTCGCAACCCCAGCGAGGATGGGAGGCCTGCAACTGATGCCGTGGCGACGCCCCTGCAGATCGGTGACACCGTGCGCCTCACGCGTGCCTTCCTGCAGTCCACCGCGATGGTCACCGGCCCGGCGGCCCCCACCAGCGTGGGGCCGTTTGCCAGGGGCACGGTGACGGCGATCGCCCCGATCAGCCCTGGCAGCTCCCTGGTGCTGGCCACCGTCGTCTGGGCCGATGGCGAGAGCAGCCAGGTGAATGTGGCCAACCTGGAGCTTCAGCCCGGAAACCCGCCGCTTTAGCCGCCTCAGCTGAAACCCTTGGCCGGAGGCCGCCGACCAGGCGGAAGCAGCGGCACTTCGATCGTGCAGCCCTCCTCGATCGGGTAGCCCTCCATCTCCAGGTGGATGTCGCTGCAGAACACTGAGAGGGGTGGATCCAGATCCATCGCCTCCAGCAGGGCCAGCACGACCTCCCCAGCGCTGTCGCTCGGATGCCGCTTCAAATTCATGCGGAAGCGGATCGAGGTGAACCGCTTGAGATCGGGCCGTGCCGAGAGCACGTTGGTGCGCAGAAACTTCCCGATTCCGTACTCGGTCTGATTGACGAACATCACATAGGGACGATCGTCACCGGGGCCTGGCAGATCGTCCTGGGTGGTGATCGTGAGGTCAGCCATGGTGCTGCTCAGGCCTCGTTTCTGTCTTCGTTCCCTCTCTGCCCATCGAACAACGGCCCCAGCGGCACCACCCCCAACTGACCCTGCTCCGCCACCTGCAAGCCCGGCGGGTTCGGTTGCTCCGGTCCGAACACCTCAGCAGGCGGGGCTTCCGCTCCCAGCGGCAACGGATCCTGGCGGTAACGATGGCGTGGCATGAAGGGAACGCATCGAGGCGGCCTCCAGCATGGGACAGCCACGCGGCTTCAGGCCTGTGTGCGCGATTGGCTTCGCTCCCCATACCCCGCCGGCCCACAGCGCCGGGGCAATCCCGTGAGGCACCAATCTCCAGGAGGCCTCGCCGAAGCCGGAACTACAGGGGGGATTGAAGCCTTGGTCACCACAGTGAATCCAGCGGAGCTGCCCCTCACTCCTCCTCGTCAGCCCCGCCAGCCGGCACGAGGCGGATCTGCTTGCGACCCAGCTTGATCTCGAACTCATCGCCCGGCTTGAGATCAAGCAGGCCGGTGTAGGCCTTGCCCACCAGCAGGTTGCCGTTGAACTGCACCTTGGCCACATAGCTCAAGCTGCGGCCCGCCTTCCCCTTGCCATTGCCACCACCGTCTCCGAGGCTGACGCCCTTGGCCTCCAGCAGGGCCTCGTAGAAGGCCGTGAAATTCAGCCGTTCGCTGCCGTCCTTCTTGGTGCTCACATAGCCGGCAGCTCGCACCAGATCGGACTTGGAGGCATCACCCAGCTCCTTGACTTTGGCGAGCAGGTCAGATCCGGTGAGGGCCATGGTGTTGATGCATCAATCAGCTGGACCATAACGATCAGGCTGTTGGTGACCAGAGCAAAAAAGTACGGGTGTCCGTCCCGTCAGCGGAGGCTTTCGCAGGCCTCGCCATCACCATTCCCATCCAGATACGTGTGCCCTTGGCGGAGCAACTCCTGGGCGCGTGCAAAGGAGCCGATCTCACTGCAGCGATACCTCCGGCCACCAGGAATCGACGTGGTGCCACTGACGAATCGCCCCGAGCTTCTGCCGCGGCGGAAGTCCCAGGGGCGTGTGATGCCGCCCGGCACTCTCCACACCCCGGTGCGGCTGCGGGAGGCCCGGAACTCGGCATCCAGGTACTCCTTGGCGTCGCACTGGCCCAGGTACTTCCGGTAGGCGAACGCCATGCCGTCTTCCACCAACGCCAGGTTGAGGTTCACCTCCCCGATCACCTCGGCCACGGTGCGCCCATAGCGATCAACCGTCTGGGGCCTGAGGGTCACGCTGGAGCCCAGCCGCAAGCGGGTCTGCAGATAGCGGCGGGCGTTGGCACCATCGGGAGACTGGGCCATCTCCGGAGCATCGATGCAGGCCAGCCGGATCGTGATCCGCTTGCCACCTTGCTGCACGCGGATCGTGTCGCCATCACCGATCGAGAGCACCGTGGCGCGAACCTCGGGGTCGGCCAGCGCCGCCGGGGATGTCGCCGCCAAGGTCATCACTACCGCCAGCAACAGCGTGGCAAGTGGGGGCGGGCTCAGGGGCATCACCCCAGTCTGAGGGCCGTCGCCCTTCCCTTCTGGCCTCGCTCAGGGGCGCGGCTCCAGACCCTCCAGCGCCGTGCGCAGCTCACCGATGAACTCCTCATCCAGCTCGGTGGCGGTGATCTCTTCGCCCACCAGGTCCTGGATCAAGGGGTAGAAGCGCACCTCGAACCACTTCCGAAACACCGCGTAGGTGCGCTCCGCCGGCCAGGTGGCAGTGTCGCGATGCCAGTAATCGAGCTCGGCCTCGAAAATCGCCTCGTAAACCTCCTCGAGAATCTCCTCTGCCTCCTCTTGCGTGTCGTAGTCGGGGATCAGATACAGGCAGGGCTCACTGGCTCCGGCAACATCCACATCCAACTCGAGCTGACGTGCCCAGTCGAGCAGTTTCTGGCTGGGGTAGATCCCCACCGCACAGCGGTTCACCACGGCCATGGCCCACCCGGCGGCATTGCCCGAACGCTAGGCCTGGCTACCTGGCCAGGCATGACGCTGCCGGGGAAGCCAGACACCGTCTTGGAGAAGAGCAAAAGGCCGGCATACCAGCGCAGCTGCAGGAAGGCTGAACAGGTACCCAATGGGAAGGGCGCCCCGTGTCGGGCGCCCTTGGGCCGGTTGCAGGGAACTGGTTGGTGCTGCCCTGGTCGAGGCCTCTGATTCATTGATAGATCCGCTTGTTTTGCTTGTCAGTACGGCAAACCGTTCCTCCTCGGTGCTGGCGGTGACGTGGCCCAGTGGGATCCAGCCGGCTGGTGATCCTTCCAGGCGGGACCCAGGATCGGGCGAGGGAGCGAGTTCACGAGATCGCCCCACTTGCGGTCGGCTGTGGGTTAAGGCCTTATCGATGTGGCTGGAGAAGCGAGGCCTGAGGACTGTGGGTTCAATCCCAGGAAATTTCGCTGAGGGCATCCAGGCTGGGCCTCTCGATCCAGTGCGTTCGCGGGCCCTCGTAGGAGAGGAAGCACTCTCGATGGTCGCCCCGGCCCAGCTCCCCCTCCCGCTCGTCGTAAACGGCCACCCACTCCAGCAACAAGTGGAGCCGCTCCAGCATGTTTGGACGCATGAGCTCAAGTCCAAGCCAGTGTCCCTGCATCTGTGAGGGATAGACCAATCAATCGGCTCCAACAAGCTGGAGGATCTTCATGTGCAGATCACTGGTGGCACGGGAAATCACCTGCTTCGCTTTCGTATCATCGCTATCCATCACGATCAAGGTGGCCGTGATGCTCACCTAGTTTGGTTAACTAATCGCTACCACGACAGTGTTGATTGAGAGAGCCCTTGCTTCGATGAGGGCTTCCTCATCAGTTCAGACCACAACACCGAGTTGATGGTGTTCCCTGCCAGTCGTTGATCGGTACAGGCGACCTCGATTGCCGCTGGCTGCACTACGAGATCCGCTGATCTCGGCCGCCCCTGGAATCCTCCGGCAACTCCGCCTGGGGGGAGCTGGCGTCGATCGAGATCAGGTGCAGATCCACCGCTTGGCCCTTGAGGCGGTGCTGGAGCTTCTCGGAGAGCGTGCGCCGCAGAAACGCCTGGGGGCGGGAGCGCAGGGTCTGGCCCAGCACGACCTGGGTGATGCCGCGTTCGCTGGCGACTCGCGCGATGGTGCCGAGGGCGTCGTCGCTGTCGATGCGCAGGAACTCGGCGCCGAAATCCTCGCAGAGCCGGATCGACTCCTCAAGCCGCACCGCCTCCTCCTTGCTGAGAAAGTGGCCGGGGTCCTGAACGGTGAGCGCCAACAACGGCGCATCCATGAAGCCCGCCAGGCGGGCGGCGCGGCGCAGCAGCCGGTTTGATCCGGGGTAGGTGGAGAGGCACACCATCACCCGCTCCCGCAGGCCCCTGGCCGGCGGGCCGTCTTCCTCCACCCGGTCGGCCACCTCCCGCAACGCCAGCTCCCTTAGTGCCACCAGGTGGGGGCGACGGAAGAAATGGGCCAGGGCCTGGTCCACCTTTTCGGCGGCATAGACCTTTCCGTCCTGCAATCGCTCCTGCAGGGTCTCGGGGGTGACATCCACCAGCACCACCTCCTCGGCCTGCTGCAGCACCCGATCGGGCAGGCGTTCGCGCACCACCACACCGGTGAGCTGGGCCACCTGGTCGTTAAGGCTCTCCAGGTGCTGGATGTTGACCGTGGAATACACGTCGAGCCCGGCGGCCAGCAGCACCGCCACGTCCTGCCAGCGCTTGGGGCGCTCGCTGCCGGGCACGTTCGTATGGGCCAGCTCATCCACCAGCACCAGCTGGGGTCGGCGGGCCAGGATCGCCCCAACATCAAGTTCTTCAAGGGTCACCCCTTGGTGCACCAGGCGCCGGCGGGGCACCTGCTCCAGCCCCTCGGCCTGGCGGGCCGTATCGCGGCGGCCATGGGTTTCGAGCACCCCGATGACCACATCAACCCCCTCCCTCTTGAGGTCCTGCGCCTCCTGGAGCATGCGGAAGGTCTTGCCCACGCCGGGGGCCATACCGATGAACAGCTTGTGCCGCCCCGGGCCCCCGAGCATGCGGATCACGGCTTGATCTGATCGAGGGCGTTGTTGAGCGCCAGCACGTTCACGCCCGGCTCACCGATGAAGCCAAGGAACCGGCCCTGGGTGTGGCGCTGGATCAGCGGCTCCAGCCGGTTGCTAGGAACTCCTCGGGCCGCGGCCAGCCTCGGGATCTGCTGACGCGCCGCTTCCGGAGAGATGTGGGGATCGAGACCCGAACCGGAGGCATACAGCTGATCAGCGGCGGGCTTGGCGATGCCCGCCTGGGCGTAGGTAGCGGCCATGTCCTTGATCCGTTTCACCAGATCAGGGTTGGTGGGGCCCAGGTTGCTGGGGGCGGAGGTCGGTGCCGCCTTGCCGGTGCTGTAGTCGACGGCGCTCGGACGGCTCCAGAAGTAGCGATCGGAGGCAAAGGGCTGGCCGATCAGGGTCGATCCCAGCACCTGGCCACTCTCGTTGCGCAGCAGGCTGCCGTTGGCCTGGGCGGGGAACAGGCCCTGGCCCACAGCCAGCAGCGGCAGGGTGTAGAGCACCACGGTGAGCAGCCAGAGCGCGGCGGTGAGGCGCAGGGCCTTGAAGCCCTCTCGCAGGAAGGACATCAGAAACGCTCCGGTTGAAAGATCACAACGAACAGATAGCCCGAGAGCACCACGGTGCCGGTGAGCAGCAGGGCAAGGGCGGTGGTCTGCAGAGGGCTGGGGCTGGAGCCGAACAGGGGTGCGGCCAATGCCGTGCCCAGGGCCAGCACCAGGGGCAGCCAGAACAGCGGTTTACTCAGGAGACCAGACGAAGAAGCCATGGGTCGGGGAAGGTTGGGTGATGGATTGGCGGGGAGTCAGTTGGGGGCGTGGATCAGCAGCAGGCGCGGATCGGCCTGAGCGGAGCGGCCTGAATGGCGCGGCAGCTCAGACCAGCCGCAGGGCGGAGACGGCCAAATCGATCAGCTTGATGCCGATGAACGGCACCACCAAGCCCCCCAGCCCGTAGACGAGCAGGTTGCGCCGCAGCAGCTGATCAGCGGTGGCCGGCCGGAAGGCCACGCCCTTGAGAGCCAGGGGCACCAGGGCGGGAATGATCAGGGCGTTGAACACCATCGCCGAGAGAATCGCCGACTGGGGACTGGCCAGGCCCATCAGGTTCAGGGGCGCCAGGCCCGCCTTGCCGAACAGCGCTGGCAGGATCGCGAAGTACTTGGCCACGTCGTTGGCGATCGAGAAGGTGGTGAGCGCGCCGCGGGTAATCAGCAGCTGCTTCCCGATCGTCACGATGTCGATCAGCTTGGTGGGATCGGAATCGAGGTCGACCATGTTGGCCGCCTCCTTGGCGGCCTGGGTACCGGAGTTCATCGCCACCCCCACGTTTGCCTGGGCCAGGGCGGGGGCGTCGTTGGTGCCATCGCCGGTCATCGCCACCAGCCGCCCGAGCCGTTGCTCCGCCTGGATCACGGCGATCTTGTCCTCCGGGGTGGCCTCGGCGATGAAGTCGTCGACGCCGGCCTCGCGGGCGATCACCCCGGCGGTGATGGCGTTGTCACCGGTGAGCATCACGCTGCGGATGCCCATGCGCCGCAGCTGGTCGAAACGTTCCCGCATGCCGGGCTTGATGATGTCTTTGAGGTAAATCACCCCATGGATCTCGGCGTTCAAGCACACCGCCAGGGGGGTGCCCCCGAGCCGTGACACCCGCTCATAGGCCCCATCGAGGTCCGCTGGCACCGTGCCGCCCCGGGAGCGCACGAACCCCTTGATCGCCTCCACAGCCCCCTTGCGCAGCTCGTTGCCATCAGCCAGATCAGTGCCACTCATTCGCGTGCGTGCCGAGAACTCCAGCCCCGTGGCCGTGTCCATCGGCAGGGTCGTCACGGCATCGAGCTTCTCGGCCAGGCGCACGATCGACTTGCCCTCCGGTGTGTTGTCGAACCAGCTGGCGGCATGGGCGGTGGTGGCCAGCTCGCGCTCGCTGTGGCCGCCAACCGGCAGGAACTCCTCCGCCAGGCGGTTGCCGAGGGTGATCGTGCCGGTTTTGTCGAGCACCAGGGTGGTGATGTCGCCGCAGGCCTCCACGGCGCGCCCGGAGGTGGCGATCACGTTGAACTGGGCCACCCGGTCCATGCCGGCGATGCCGATCGCACTGAGCAGGCCGCCGATCGTGGTGGGGATCAGCGCCACCAGCAGGGCTACCAGCACCACCACAGGAGTGGGGCTGCCGATGTAAGCGGCCACCGGCGGCAGGGTGGCCACGGCGATCAGGAACACCTGGGTGAGCACCGCCAGCAGCACAGTCAGGGCGATCTCGTTGGGAGTTTTGGTGCGCTCGGCCCCCTCCACCAGGGCGATCATCCGATCGATGAAGCCCTTGCCGGGGTCGGCCGTGATCCGGATCAGCAGCTCATCGGACACCACCCGTGTGCCGCCCGTTACCGAACTGGCTACATCAGAGCCCGCTTCCTTGAGCACGGGGGCCGATTCACCGGTGATCGCCGATTCATCCACCGCTGCCACCCCATCGACCACCTCCCCGTCGGCGGGGACCATCTCGCCCTGGCTGACACGCACCTGATCGCCCCGGCGCAGGGCACTGGAATCCACCAGCGATTCGCTGCCATCGGGCAGCAGCCGCCGGGCTTGGGTGCTGGCCTGGGTGCGACGCAGGGCATCGGCCTGGGCCTTGCCACGACCCTCAGCCAACGCCTCGGCGAAGTTGGCGAACAGCAGGGTGGCCAGCAGGATCAGGCTGAGCAGGGCGTTGAAGCCCCGGCCCGGCGCCTCGGGGCTGAGCTCGAACAAGCGCGGCTCCACCGTGGCGGCCAGGGTCACAAGCGTGCCGCACCAGACCACGAACATCACCGGATTGCGCACGGTGAGGCGCGGGTCGAGCTTCACGAACGACTGCACAACGGCCCGACCCAGCAGGCCATCGCTCTTGGGACGCTCGGTGTAGCGCCGCTGGTCGCGGCGACCCCGTGGCATGCGGGGAAAGATCGGCGGTTGCAGTGTCGTCATGGGGCTCCTACCAGCGAAAAGGCTTCGGCGATCGGCCCGAGGGCCAGCACCGGGAAAAACGTGAGCGCGCCAAGGATCAGGATCACCACCCCTGTCACCACGGTGAACAGACCGGTATCGGTGGCGAGGGTGCCGGGGCCGGGCGGCACCTTGGTCTTGCGGGCGAAACCGGCGGCCAGCAGCAGCAGGGCCGCGATCGGCAGGTAGCGGCCCCCCAGCAGGCTGACGATCGTGCTGAGGTTCCACCACAGCGATCCGTCTCCCAGGCCTTCGAAGCCGCTGCCGTTGTTGGCGGAAGCCGAGGCGTACTCGTAGACCACCTGGCTGATGCCGTGGGACCCCGGGTTGCTGATGCCCGAGAGGGCGGGGGCGTAGGCGAGGGTGATCGCCGCCGGCACCAGCACGAACAGCGGGTGGATCAGCAGGATCAGGCTGCTCCAGACGATCTCCCCCTTCTCCACCTTGCGGCCGAACAGTTCGGGGGTGCGCCCCACCATCAGGCCGGTGAGGAACACCGTGAGGATCAGGAACACCAGCAGGTAGGCCACGCCGGTGCCCTGGCCGCCGAAGATCACCTGCAGGAACAGGTTGAACAGCGGCACCAGCCCCCCCAGGGGCAGCAGCGAATCCATCGATCCGTTCACTGCGCCGGTCATCGAGCCCGTTGTGATCGTGGCGAACAGGGCGGTGATGCCGGCGCCGAACCGCACCTCCTTGCCCTCGAGGTTGGGGCCGCTGAGCCAGGCGGCCAGCAGGGGATTGCCCCCCTGCTCGGCTTTGATCGCCACAGCCGCCAGCGTCAGGAACAGCACCGTCACGAGCAGCAGCAGCAACGTGGCCTGGCGACGGTTGCCAAGGAAGCGGCCGAAGGCATCGATCGTGGCGGCAGGGATGGCGAACATCGCCACCATCGCCAGCAGGTTGGTGAACGGGTTGGGGTTCTCGAACGGGTGGGCGGAGTTGGCGCCGAAGAAGCCACCGCCGTTCTCGCCGAGTTGCTTGATCGCCTCGAAGCCCGCCACCGGGCCGCGCACCAGGATCTGATCGGCACCTTCGAGGGTTCTGAGCGTGACCGGGCCGGCCAGCGTCATCGGCGCTCCGTTGACCAGCAGCACCAGGGCGAACAGGAAGCTGAGCGGGATCAGCACCCGGGTGATCCCGCGGATCAGGTCGGTGTTGAAGTTGCCCAGGGGGCGGCCGCAGAGCCCGCGAATGAAGGCGAAGCCCACCGCCAGACCGGTGGCCGCCGAGGTGAAGAACAGGAACTGCAACGCCCCGAGCTGGCTCAGATCACTGAGGCTCTGCTCCGGCGTGTAGTGCTGCTGATCGGTGTTGGTGAGAAAGGAGATCGCCGTGTGCAGGGCCGTGTCCCAGCGCATCGCCGGCAGCCCCTGGGCATTGAGCCAGGGGGGCTGGAACAGGAGAAAGGCCAGGGCCACCAGGCCGAAGAGCAGGTTGCTGAGCAGCAGGGGCCGCAGATAATCCCAGGCCTGATCAGCCGGGCGACCGCGCTCACCGATGAAGCGCAGCAACCCGTTTTCCACGGGTGTCAGCCAGCGATCGAAGCGAGGCTGGGGCTGGTCGCCGAAAACCTGAAAGAGGTGCTTGCCCAGCACAGGTGCCGCGGCCCAGACCAGAGCCACAAAAATGACAACCTGAAACCAGTCGGTCATGGGCGGTAGCGTCCATCGCGGTGATCTCTGTCACTTTGCGGCGGGCGCTGGAGCGTCCGCATCTGCCGGTGGGTATGAATCGGGCAACGCGCTCTATACCCAAGGACATAGGACTCATGAGCGCCGCTGTCGGCCAGGTGTCGGTGATGACGTTGGCCGTCGCCCTCCTGGAATTCGTGACGCCGCAAGACATTGTGTTCGGCACGCTCTACGTGATCCCGATGCTGCGCCTGGGCACCACGGCTTCGGCGCGCACGCTCTGGGCTTACGCGCTGCTGGTCTGCGTGCTCACCCTGCTCAACCTGGTGCTGCCTCCTCCCGTGACCCTGGAAGGGCCCGTCGTCGTCAACCGGCTTCTGGTCTGCGGCGCCCTGCTCGTCACCGCGGGCCAATGCCTACGGGTTCAGGCCCTGCAGCGTCAACGGCTGGATCTCCAGGCGCGCCTTAGCGTTGAGGATCTGCGCAGCGACTTCGTCGCTACCCTGGCCCACGACCTCAAAACCCCGATCCTCGGCACGATCGCCACCACAAAGCTTCTGGGGGAGCAGCAACGCCCCGATGGAGCGCTGCTGAGCCGGGCGATCTCTACGATCGAGCGCGGCCAGACCCGCGCGCTGCGCCAGATCCAGACCCTGCTTGAGGTCTACGGGAACGACGCCGAGGGCTTGCGATTAAGCCTGGAGCACCTGGATCTGAGCCAGCTCGTAGAGGAGGTGATCAATGAAGTGAGTGCCCTGGCCCAGGAACGGCAGCTGACGATTCGGTTGACCTTCATGGGCAGCGGCCAGCGGCAGGCGCACACCTTGGTAGCCGACCCCGTGCAGCTGCGGCGGATGATCGAAAACCTGCTGCTCAATGCGATCCACCACAGCCTGCGCGGCGGCCAGATCCTTGTGACTCTGGCGAGCTTGGGCTCCGCCCACCGGCTCCAGGTGATTGACCATGGACCCGGGGTTCCTGAGCAGGAACTTCCCAATCTGTTCCAGCGCTTTCACCGGCTCTCGGCAGATCGCCAGGGCAGTGGCCTGGGCCTCTACCTCTGCCGCCAGATCGTCAGCGCCCATGGCGGCACGATCTCTCTGCGCAACCGGACTGGGGGCGGGGCGGTAATCGAGGTGGACCTGCCCATCCTGGCCAAGGACGATTGAGATGGCCCTTTGCCTGGTGGTCGAAGACGACGAGCTGTTTCGCCTTGGGCTGGAGATCACCCTGGCCGCCTTTGAGCAGGTCACTGGCGTTCTCACCGCCAGTGACGGCGAACAGGCCCTGGAACTACTGCGCCGGCAAGCGGTGGACGTGGTGCTGCTGGATCTGGGGCTGCCAGGGCTGGGGGGGCTAGAAACCTGCCGGCGGATCGCCAGTGATCACCCGGAGCTACCGGTGCTGGTGATTACCAGCCAGGAGGACCCCGCCGCCTGTCGGCGCTTGCTCCTGACGGGCGCCCGCGGCTACGTGTGCAAAGGCGTCTCGGCCCACGACCTGCAACTGGCGATCGAAACCCTGCTGCGGGGAGCATCCTGGTGGGATGCCATGGCCACAGCGGCTTTGCGGGATCTGGAGCTCCCCTTGGGGTCCCCTCAGGTCGCCCCCGGGCAAATCCTGAATGAAGTGCCTGGCAATCGAACCCTTCAGGACACCCCAGCTTTGGAGCTGCTCACCCCTAGGGAGCTGGAGGTGCTCAAGGCGATGGGGCAGGGCTGGAGCAACCAGCAGATCGCTGACGCTCTAGGCATCAGCCTTGGCACGGTGCGCGTGCACGGCCACGGAATCATGCAGAAGCTGGGGGTCGCCAACCGCACCCAGGCAGTACTGCGCTTGCTCGATCAACGCATCAACTGATGCGTGTCCTGATGAAGCTCCCCCCAGCCCAAGAGATGAGAGTGGCCGTAAAGCACAGACTGCGCAGGTTCCACAGATCAGCACGGTTCGCTTTCGCCTCATGCCACCTCCGGGCACCAGCCCCGCTGGCGCGTCATGTCCTCAGTCCAACCCTGGCAGCGGCTGGTGAGGTGCTCTCCCTGGGCCAGCAGACCCTGGTGCAGCTGGCAGGTGAGCAGAGGGATGCAGTCAACCCCCGCGTGATGGCGAAACCAGTGGCAGGTCATGCAGACCTTGCCGCTGCGGCTGGCCACCAGCACATCCTCATCGAGATAGGGCCACTGCTCGTAGCCGTCATCGTCTGCCGTTGAGTTGGGCGCCGGCCGGGCGCCGCGGGAGCGGGGCGGGGAAGCAGCCACGGCGACACCAGCAAAGAGAACACCTGTACTAGCAGAGGTCGTCTGGTTCTGACCAGCTCGCGGACGACTTCAGGTGGAGCGCCAGGAGACAGGGGCGCGCTGAAAGCCAGCTGTTCCGTCAGGCGCCCAGAACTGCAACTTCACCACCTCTGACGTCGGCTGCTGGGGCACGATCGCCGCTGCCCCGAATCGGCGGCAGCCATGGACGAACGCGGTTAGGGCAGCACCGCTGGGGAGTGCGCCCGCCACGGCCCCGGTGAGAAGCACCCGAAGGCTGCGCTGGCCTGCTCGCTTCGGCAAGGGCTGACGCGAGGCGCTTCGCGCCCCCTGCCTTCCCTGCGCGGGCCGCGCGGCCAGATCGGGTTCCTCACCTCAAGGCCATGGCCACACCCTCTGCCCCCAGCTGCGAAATCCGCCGCGTCATCGTCCACTTCTATCCCGATGGCCTCAAGGGCGGCGCCCACCCCTTTGAGCAGCAGTTCTTTGGCCGGCGCGGAAAGCCGGTCAAGAAGATGCGCTTCGTGCCCGCCGAGAAGGCCTTCGCGATCGCCCGCAAGCTGCAGGGCACCCGGGGCTGCACCGTCTCGGTGATCTGAGGCCCATGGGGCCTTCGGGCCCCTTTCCTCTGACGTTGTGGATCACCTATGCACACAAAGATCGATAGCGGATCACCAAAGCGGTCCTGATGATCCACAGGATCGGCGGCGGCCCTCCTCAGCGTGCGCGGCGGGGCAAGGGCTGCGCGAGGCGCTGACGCGCCCCTTGCCCTCCCCACGCAGGGCTTCGGGGTCCTTCGCCTGGTTTGGCCATGGCACCCATCACGATCTATGCATCCACGATGAGCGGCATCACCTGGAGGGCCGTCACCGGCAAGGCGGTGAGCGAGCACCTTCTGATGATCGAGATCAGCAAAGCCGGCAAGCACGGGCTGCTGCTGGAAGAGTCCCGGCCCTGGGATGCCACCTGCAAGGTGTGGCGCTGTCCTCGGCCCTCCGGCATCCCGAAATATCTCTGGGCGGTGCTGGAGCAGAAGCTGCGCCAGATGGAGCCCCTTCAGAAGCCTGTCGCTGCCGCGGTTCCTGCGCGCCCCCGGCGTGGGCTGTCTTCCCAGGAGGTCACCCTGTCGGGCTTGGTCCCATTCCCGGCCTTTCTGGCCATGGAGCTGATCGAAGCCCACCACCCTGATCTCTATCGCCGGGAGTTCGGCTTCCGGGTCTGATCACGGCCCACCGGGGGTGGCTGGCGCAAGCTGGCTGCCCCTTCCCACCGCTGGCCGGCGCCAGAGAGCGACGGCAAGGAAGCCATCAGCGCAGCGCCGGCGGAGGATGTGGGGCTTCAGGTGGTGACGTGGGCGGCGCCACGGGTGGTGGCGAAACGCGATCGAGCCTGCATCCGGCAGCCAGCAGCCGTGGTTGCTCTCACGGGCTGGCGTTCGCTTCCGGCGTCAAGGGCGATGGCGAGCGGCTCGCCGCACGGCGGCTGCGCCGCCCTTGACCCCGCCGCTGGCCGGTGCGTGGGAAGCGCGTTCTTCTCCACCACAGCCGTGATCACCACCTCCTCCCGTCCCGTCATCCAGGTAGCCCTGGCCCACAGCCTGGCCGTCGTCGTGTGCTGCTGCGGCCTCTGCTTCAGCGCCGGCTTCTGGCTTGGCACCGTCCTGCAGCAATGGGTGCAGCCAGCCCAGGCCAGAAAGGCCAAAGATCCCCAGCGGGCCGCCAACCAGGAGGCCTGGGAGGCGGAAGTCGCCTCCGGCCGCTGGAGCGAGCCCAAGCCGGTGGTGGGCCGCTTCATCGGCTCCCACTGGGATGTGGAGTGGCTCGATGAAGAAAGCGAAGCCGATCCGCAGCAGGAGCTGCCGCTGCGCTGGGCCGTGTGAGGCCACGGGCCTCTGGCCCCTGGGCCCCACCAGTACCCGGCGGCCTTTCCGCCGGGTTTGAGCCGACGCGGTACTTGATGGGTAGTTGATTGAGACGGAAGCAAGACCCGCAAGGCTCAGCAGCGCTGACGACCTTGCTGAACCAGCACCAGCGGCTCACCGTTCCACCCGCTCGCGCCTGCTCGGGGTTCCCGGGCCAGCCTCTGCGCAGCACCGGACGGCGGCCAGGCGGCTCCAACCGCTCGCTCCTGCTCGGGTGTTCCGCTGCGCCCCGTGGCCGCCTCAGGCAGCACTGTCTCTGCAGGAGGAAGGTCCGCCGACGTTGAGGTGATCGCAAAAGTGAATTTCCAGATTTTTCGACATTTCCGAAGCGGTAGGCGCGAGTTTCTCGTATTCGGGGGTAAATCCCCCCTTTTTGATCTTCACTTGATTGAATTGATCGTGAACTTGAGTGCCCTGCATCGCGCTTGATTGTGCGCTCCGCCGTGATGGACGGAGCGCGGATGAATCAACGCCTGGCGCCGGCTGGCTTCTTGGCGTAGCTGGCCAGGTAGAGCTCGCTGGCGCTCATGCTCTGCAGGTTGGTCGGCTGGCCGTTGCCATCGAACTCGGCGATCACCGTGGCGGGGCCGAGGCCGCCGCGCTGGTTGAACAGGAAGCTGAGCACCGGATGGGTGCGGAGCGACTCGATGTGATCGGCGGCATCGAGGTTGCCGTGATCGCCGAGCAGCACGTTGCCCTTGGAGTCGATCGGCTCCAGCAGGTCACGCCCGGCGCCGTCCTTGGTGAGGCGGAACTCACCGCCCACTTGGTGCTTGAAGATCTCAAAGAAGGAACCGCGGTTGTCACCACCGGCGCGGCCATCGGCATCGACGAACAGCCGCTCCAAAAGACGTTCCTTGCGCAGGTTCTGCACGTCCTGGAGCGCCTCGTCGCGTTCCTTGGCAGCGGCTTTCACCTTGCGGGCGGCGGCAGCCTCGAGCTGGAGTTCACGGCTGGCGATCTCGCGCTCCAGCTGCTCCTTCTGCCGCTCGGCCTCCTGGAGACGCTCGTACTCGTCGGGGTTGATCTTGGAGAACTGGGCGAGCTGCCGCTTGATCGTGCGCAGCTCCCGCTCCAGCTGGTTGGTCTTGCGCCGCTCGGCCTTGAGCGCATCGGATGGTTCGGAGCGGGAAGCCTCGACTTCCTCGCCGGGCTCATCCAGGGGCTCATCCGGGTCGAGGTCGTCATCCTCGAGGTCGTCGTCTTCTGGCTCGGGCTGAGCAGGCAGCTCCTGGTTGGGCCAGTGCTGCGGCTGCGCGTAGCTGACGAGCTGCTGATGCTCGACGGTCGGTTGCTGCAGGACGCGGAGGTCCTGAGGAAGGCGTTTGGTCATCGGTCCACCCATCACGGCTGTGGTTGAAGGGAGCGCCCCATCCGGGCTGCACTCACCCCAGCTATTGCCAGCAAGTCACGGCGAGACGGGCGGAGGATTCGGCGGCAGCTCCACATCCCACAGGTCATCAGCCGCATTCACGCCCCGCAGTGGCGGCAAGTAGATCCAGCCGCCGGCATTCAGCAAGGTGGCCGGGCGAATCAGCGGCACCTGCAACACCTGGCCCACGTCTAGCTCATCGGACGGGCGGATCGCCGGCACATCGAGGGGCACGCCAACCGGAAGTGGATCACTGCGGGGCCAGCGCTCGTAGTCCGGGTTGTAGAGCCGCAGCCAATCCACCGTGGTGTCGTAGTCGATCGCCAGTTGCTTGAGCGTGTCGCCAGCCGCGGTGGTGTGGCCATCAGCGCGCAACAGCGACGGGTTGAGCTTGCGCAAGAAATCCACGGTGGTGCCGTGGCGGCTGGCCAGCACGTTGAGCGTGTCGCCGGCCGCCGTGGTGATCGGCCCCTGCTGGGCGAGATCCGGGTTGACCACTCGCAGGGTCTGCACGGTGGTGCCGTAGCGCTCGGCGATCAGGTTCATGCTGTCGCCGGTTTCGATCACCAGCACGCGGTTGGGCTTGAGGGCAAAGCTGATCGCCTCCCCCAGCTCCGGCTGCACCTGCAGGCCGATGCCACCAGGTCCGTAGGCCTGGCCGATCATCAGCAGGCTGGCGCCAGCAAACACGGCCCGGGGGCTGAGCGGCAGCACGCCCGGCGCTTGCAGCAGCGACAGATCACCCAGCCAGCACACCCCCTCGGCGGGCACCTGCAAGGTGGTTGGCCGAGGGGACTCGGTTGCTGGCGGCACCGGCGGCGGCTGGAAGGTGGCCCGCAGGCCGGGGGTCTGCCACGCCTGCGCGGCTGCCAGCCAATCCCAGGGGTTGGACAGGGCCGTGGCTGGCGGCAGCAGGGCAGCGCGGGTGAGGTAGCCCTCGCAAAGGATGTCGCCGGTGTCGATGCCGGGGCCGTTGTCGCGGCTGGAGATCAGCTTGCTCTGCTGAATCGCGCAGTCGATCACCTGGCGGCAGACCGTGACTGGGTTCTTGGCGCCGGGATGCTGCTGCTGCTGAAGCATCAGGCGCACATTGGCGACCTCCTGCAGCGCCGTGAGCGGGGTGGCGCTCATCAGGAGCGGATCAAGGTGCCGGAGAACGGCGTCGGCGCCGGCGGGCACCAGGAGGCCAGGCCGGGAAGCATCAGCAGCAGATTGGCCACATGGCCGCGCCGCTGGGAGGCGGAGCTGAAGCCGTAGCTGTTGGCCGTCGGTTCGGCGTATTCCGTCGACACCTCCTCCATCAGCAGCTCGGTGGCGTACTCGATCACATCGAGTTTCTTCTTGGGCAGCTCAGCTGGCACCGGCCCGGCGGCGGCCTTGCGAGTGGTCTTGATCACGAACGGGTCAGCGGGCGTGCCGCCAGTGGCAAGGCCCGCATCGATCACAGCGATCGCGTCGAGCGAGGCCTTGGCGCCAGGGATCGCCTCGGGGTAGCTGCGCTCCAGCTGGGCCATCGCGTCATTGATGGCCCGCAGAGCAGGCGCGGCGACGGGGATCAGCAAGGCGCGGCGGATCGCTTCCAGATCAGCAGGACGCCAGGCGTTTGGGTTGGGGGTGGGGTTGGCAGGTGGGTTGGTCATCAGCTGTGCTGCGGGCAGGGAACGGCGAACGATTCCGTCGCCGAGCCGCTGATCGGGTTGACCACACCCGGTGCAGCGGCGAGAGAGAGCTGGTGGCGCAGCTCAGCGGTGCTGATCACCCCGCGTTCATGCAGCGTGAGCCACTCGCCCACCGACGGCTGGGGCCGCAGCGGCGGGGTGAGCGGCGTCACGGTCAGCGCCAGGCCGGCGCCTGGCACCAGGCTGTCACCGGTGAGCGAGCACCAGTGCTCCAGCACCGTTGCGAATACCGAGGTCTTCTGGGTGGCCAGCGACTGCAGCAAGGCGTAGGCCTGGCCAGCGGTGAGTGAAATCTCGGTTTCGCTGCGGCCAGCGCCACGGTTCTGGGTCGGCACCAGCGCATCACGGCGCATGGTTTCATCCAGCAGGGTCAGGTAGGCGCGGTGCTCGGCGAGCGAGCGGGCGCGGATCTCCTTCCAGTTGAAGTCCGCCCCCTCGGGTAGGTCCATGAAGGTGGAGGTGGAGAGCACCAGCTGCTCTGGAGGGCGGGGTTCGCCGTCCTCGCTGCGCTGGAAGCCGTACTGATCGACCAGGCCGCTGCGGACCCCCACCGGCAGGGCGCAGCGGCTGAGCAGGTCCTCGTACTCGCTCTTGAGCCTGTAGTGGGTGAGATACTGGTTCGCGAGGCCCAGGTGGGGCAGATCGCCCTCGCCAAAGGCCGCCCCATCAGCGGCGTACCAGACCACCGGCATGGTGTGTTGACGGGGCAGAAGCAGCGGCGGGCCGAGCCGTTGGGCGGAGTACCCGCTGGCGGCAGCGCTTTTGGGCACGGCAGCGAAGGTTTCGACGGCCAGGCCGTCATCACCGAGGGTCGCCTGGTGGTACAGCCAGTCCTCGAGCCGTGGCGATGTGACGCCATCGGCACCAGCCGGGCCCAGACCCAGAGGGCCGAGGTGATGCGCCGGGATGGCGCTGTCATAGAGCGGCGGCTGCGGTGCCCTGCGGTCCTGACGCCAACTGATCCGATGTGGTGGGCTGTCGGGGCTGGGCAGATGCCAATCCAGCAGATCACCACGCGGTACCAGCGAGAGACGGGGCAGCGAGAGCCGATCACCACGGCGGATCGCCTCGAGCCAGTGGCCTTCCGATGGCCAGCCCCGCAGGGGCGGCAGC
The DNA here is from genome assembly GCF_024345795.1 of Synechococcus sp. J7-Johnson. Lineage (GTDB taxonomy): Bacteria > Cyanobacteriota > Cyanobacteriia > PCC-6307 > Cyanobiaceae > Regnicoccus_A. Next base: position 18,269 of record NZ_JAGQBU010000008.1, on the reverse strand, counting down.
ACCAGGATCAAGCAGCCGCCATCACGCAGCACCAGCAGATCGGCGATGAACAGGAACACCCCGAGGTCGGTGCCGCGCCCATCCACATCGGAGATCACCCGCTGCAGCGAGGGCGGCAGGGCCAGGTACTCCAGGAAGGAGAGCATCCCTGCGTAGGTGCGCAGCGCATCACGGAAGAAGCCGCTAGGGCGGGCGTTCTCCACCCGGTTGCGGTAGTTGGCGTCAGGCTCCTTGGCGCCAGGCGGCAGGTAGACGCTGCGGCGGCTGGTGCCGCCGGGTGCTTCTAGCAGGTTCCAACAGTCAAAGCAGAGCTGCAACTGCTCACGCAGGGAGCGGAGGGTGGCGTGCTCACGCCAGGGCTGCAGCAGCGGGGCGCTGCCTACCGCCGCCAGGGCCTGCGCCTCGGGCGGAGAGAGCGGCAGCCACTTGTTGCGGGATCGGTTGCGACTCCTGGAGGCCAAGCGCCTGTTGCTGCTGAGGACTATTACCAGCCGGTGGGTGCCAATGAGAGTGCCCCCATGGCTGGCATCAGACGGACTCCAACGGCGGAACCTTTCCCCCAGCCGCGTTCTGCACGGCGTCCAGGGGATCCGCACGATTCAGGGACGCCTGTGTCACTTGGAGATGAGCAACACCAGGAGGTGTGGGGGCTACCTACTCAACTAAAGCTTCCTGCCCTGGGTGTCCGCCGGCATGCAGGCTGAATGGTTACTGCCGAACAGTGGTTTGCAGACCGGCAGACATGGGCGCCGGTCAGTACGGGAAAGTCGGAGTCACTGCGGGAGCTAATCTTGGAGGGCGTCCAGCTGGGATACAAACCGTGTTCAGCGGAAAGGAGAGACTGATCGGAAGTGATCTACTGATCTGTCGAAGAAAAAGTTGGCTGGGCCACAGAAGATCTATCATCTAAACAATATCAACACATCAAGTTGACAACAACATCATCGCCGACAATGTGGCCCAAAAGGCTAGTCATAGGCTTAATGATGAGAATCAGCCTGCTGCTTTTTAAATCCTGTCTAAGGATGTCCCTCGCAAAGCAGTGTCCAAGCCGGATCCCTCGATCCGGCAAAGCTGCTGATCAAGTCAATTGTTTTTCGACGCTAATTGATGATGAGGAAAGGCCTTATTTGCTAGTGACTGACATGGGAGATACTCATATCCAGGGAAAACTCTGGTATCAAGACCAGCATAGGTATGCCGGGATCATACGTGTTCAGACTCCCTATGCGGCAACGCTCAGCCTGAAGATAGTCCACTACATTGGACCGAGCGAGATTGAATACAGTAGCGCTTCTCATTTCTGGCTCGGTGAATTAAGTCGGGTTCCTCACCTATTATTAGCCTTGAGGCGAATATGGGCTCATCTCTCAAGAACCCTTTTTAATCAGCGAAGCCAGCTTGAGATCGATAGAGATAAGTTGCTTGAGTACGTGGTAGATGAATACGCCGTCTCTGGATCAACATTTGATTCTGGCGCTGTCCTGACTAGTATGTATAATTATCGCTGGTATTTACATCCAGGGGCAAACAGCGCGAGGAAGAGGACTGAGTATCTTCTTGGCTCACTTGCTGTTACCGGGGATCTTCAGCCTACCGCTGATTATAAATACAGAGTCTTGCCAGGCGCATTTAAAAGTCTTAGTGAAATTCAACAATCAAGACAACGCCACAGGCAATCGATGAGAATTCAGGGGGCAATCATCTTTCTGACCTTAGGATCTCTAGTCGCTGCATTGATTCAGGCTGGTGTCATACAGTCACCTCCAATACTAAAAGCTGATTGCCATCTCGAAGCTGGGGTTGCGAAAGACTGCACAATTCGCTATCGCTTATTTCCCAATAATGTACTTGAGCGCGTTATTAGAAAGATGCGTGGTGATTGACTGGGTAGCACCAGCCAACAAGCCCCTCCAGTGGACAGGCCGCCATCAGCTCTCTGCACCGCAACCTCAGCCTCCTTGCCTGCCACTCAAGGGCAGCATTGTGCAGGCTGCGAGCAACCAGCAGACGAAGGACCTCCGTCCAAAAAAATGTGAATGCCAGTGTAATTGACAAAATAAGCAAAACACACTACACTTTATTCTTGCAGATTCATGCGGTAAGCGATTGGCGCACTACGACAACAACCTAAGTGGTCAGGAAGGTTGCGACTCACAGGCCAAATGCTTGCTTGAGTGCTTTTTGGAATTAGTGGCAGCAAGATCCAATGTATCCAGTGTGACCAAGACTGTTACGCGCACATCAGGCGAATCACCCGACAAATACGTTACACGCATGAGATCATATGGGTTTGAGTTTCAGGGATTAAAGACCAGGACAGATGTCTCAAAAGAGGCACCAGACAGATCACTTATTTCATTTAAGCCTTTATGAAGCTATGCATTTGGAGTAATTCTTCAGACGCTACGGTAGCTCATATTGTTCAAAGGGCACCTGATTGGCTTACATGCGTAGTGATCAATTCAGACGACGTACCCGTATTCACAATTGGAAGCAATCAGCCCAAGCCCTTCTCTGATATAGATTTTCTTTGGTATAGAAGGCCGTTCGAGAATAATGCGACTCCGACATCAGTTGGAGAAAAATTGCGGCTAGCGGAAATAGAGGAGGCCATGTGGAACCTGATGATGCAGATCCCAATCCACAAATGGATAAATTTCCCGACCCACAACTGGATGGCTGACAAGAAAGCTACCCAGTTAATGCTGGCACACGACTGTGGCCTCCTAACCCCAGAATGGGTGATCACAAACAAAGTTACTGAAGCAAAAAGATTTATAGAGGAGCATGAGTGGAAATGTATTCTTAAGCCTATAGATTGCGGCTACGTTACACACGGAGAACAATCCTGGCACATTTATACGAACGAACTTAAGTCTTCTGATACCAACCTATCCTTGATTGGCCTGTGTCCTACGCTTATTCAGAAAAGGCTGGAGAAAGCCTTTGACGTAAGGACGGTATACTTAAATGGGAGTACGCTATTCATTGGGTTGTACGGTGGGCCATTAGATGTCCGCAGAAATGAGATGGAACACATCCAGTATCAGATACTTGAGCCACCTTCTAGCGTGGCAGAAGGATATATCCACTTGATGAGAAAGAACGGTCTTCGCTTCTGTACATCTGATTTTGTTGTCACTAAAGATGGGAGTTGGTTCTTCCTTGAGAATAATCCAAATGGCCAATGGGTATGGATGGACGAGTTCCTTGAGTATAGCGCATCGAATTTCTTCTTTGCTAATTTAGATGTTCAGCCATGAATAGGTGGGTTGGATGGTTTTCGGATCGAATAGTCTTTATGCTCCTCAGGATCCTCTTGTTCCCGGAGGGAAACGTAAGGATTAGCGAGGTAAGCAACTGTCGATATGACAATGATCCTTGTTATACTGATAGGCCCAATCATTGGGAGTTGGCACTGTTCTTGCACGAGCAAGCCACAACTAAGATCGCTCTACTACAAACAAAGCTAGGAGGTTTGCTGTCATTGCAATCGGTCTTGGCAGGCCTTTATAGCCTCACCGGCATCCTGTCGACTCAATATCCAAAGAGCATATTGCTTGCATGTTTAATAATTGCAATTCTCGGCATACTTTTGTCATTACAGCCTTTGTCTATCACCATTTCTAAAGTAGTAGATCTTGATGATTACATTAGGTCGGATTTCTTTGATCTAAGAACTCGGAAGATGTTTCATGAGGTGATCACGGACTTGGGCTGTAGAGCAGATTTCTACGCAGACTGCCTGAAAGGCGCCAAGACGTTGATTGTTCTTTCGATGCTTGTCTTTCTTATTGGCTTGTTCATAGCTGTTGCGTGACATTAGTTATGCCTGTTCATTGGATTGATGGCATGCAGGCAGCCCAACGCTCAAGATACAGAAGACGGGAGCGCAGAGACCCGCCTATGCTCAAGTCCCTGCCCGTTTCTGATTTTGAACGTTGCAGCTCATTGACCAAGCCCTCAGGTATCCGGCTGCAGCGCAATCACCGTGATCGAACAAGCGTCCTGAATCTCCCGCCAGCGCTCGGCCGTGATCCCCAGCCGCTCCGGCACCGCATGGGGCGGCAGCCCCTCCCGCAAAAACTTCTGCCCACTGGCGTAGAGATCGCGCCAGGAGGGGGGCACCTTGATCGCAAAGCCGTGGTCCCGCAAGTAGTGGGTGATCTCGCCGTTGGCGTAGGTGCGGGCGTAGGGGCGAAACGAACGCCCGCCCGTGCCATCGAAGCGAGCGGCAGCCTTGAGCAATCCGATCACCGCGAGCTGGCGCAGATCATCAAAGGAATGGGTGGTGCGGCGGGCGAAGTTGCCGGCGATCTTGTCCGCCAGATCCAGGTGCGCCAGCGCCAGGGCGTGTGCCGCGGCGTTCGGGTTACTCGGCCGGTGTCGACGTGGCCGCGGGCGGCAGGGCCGGAGGCTGAGGGAGAGCTGCTCATCACCCTGTTGAGGATGTGAGGCAGCACGAAGGCGACAGCGAGAGCACCGCTTAGTTGGCGGAGCAACGATCGTGATCGGCAGCGCGAGTTGATCCATGGCTCAACGCGTCAGCAGCATCGGCAGCGGATCACGCTTGATGCCCAGGCCGCGCCAGTAGCGGGTCTCAAGCCACAGGGCCCCATGCCCGAAGGCATCCACCAGATCCTTCGACCCTTTCGGGAAGCGCGGCAGCTCCTCGGTGAGCTGACTGGCGCGGGGGTGAAAACGAACCTGGCCGGCCTCCAGCAGCGGCGCGACGGCATGGGCGCGGAAGGTCTTGCTGCCCCGCGCCGGGATCGGCAGCAGGCCCGGTACCTTGCGGCGCAGCATCTGCAGCACCGCAGGACCGTTGGCGGCGTCCTCGATCAGCACCGCGTCGGGCTTGAGGCCCTGGTGGTGGAGGGCCGCGAGGGAGGAGAGCAGAAAGCGGATCGTCTCCGGCAACCCGAAGCGATGCCGCGCCGCCCAGAGCACCTCGATCTCCAGCTCCTGCGGGCTGGCCTTGGCCTGGGGCCCGCCCCGCTGGGGTCCGGCCCTTTGGGTCTCGCCTTGGGCGAGCTCCGGTGCCAGCAGCCCCATCAGCACAAAGCCGCAGTGGTCGGAGTCCTCCTCCCCCTTGAAGGACAGATCGCAGGAGAGCACCAGGGGCGCATAGCGACGTGGCTTGCTGCGAGGGAAGGGCGGGCGCAGCCACTGGCGCAGGAAGATTGAACCGGTGGCCGGGGAAGGGCGCTGCTGGTACAGCGCCTGCCACCAGTACGAACCGGAGCGGGAACGGATCTTGAGCAGCTCCGAGAGCGGAAAGCGCTCGGGGCAGAGCGCCTCACCGGCCCGGCGCCAGTCGGGCTCGACGGTGCAGGTCCGCGGGAAGGTCTGCCGGTCTGCCGGATGCTCGGCGATTGCCGGCAGGTTGAGCAGGTGCCAGCTGTGGGGGGCATCGCCGGCTTCCTCTTGAAGCAGCCAGCCGATCAGGTCCTCGTGGTCCCAGCGGGTGAGCACGATCACCTGAGCCGAGAGGTTGCGCTGCAGGGCTCCCTTGCCGGCCTCAATGAACTGCGGTTCGGCGCGCAGGAACCAGACGGCCTTGATCCACTCCACCAAGCGCTGCCGCACCCGGGCGGAGCCGGCATCGGCCGGGCCCTTGTAGGGGTCATCGATGATGCCGAGCGAGTAGCCCTTGCCCGTGAAGGGTCCATCCACACCGGCAGCGATGCAGCCACCACGCTCGGGCGTCAGCCAGTTGCCGACCGCCGCTGAATCCTTCGAGAGCGGATTGCCGGTGACCCGGTAGTAGTGCCGAGCCTCCCTGGAATGGGCGTAGGCCAGTTCCCCGGAGTAGCTGGCGATGGCGGCGAACAGATGGGGGTGGCGGTAGATGAAGTAGGCGGGGAACAGCTTGGAAACCAAGAGCGATTTTCCCAGCCGCGGCGGACAGGTGACGATCAGCCGGCTCAGCTCGCCATCGGCGATGGCTTGCAGCAGGGCAATCAGCACCTGTGCCCAGCGGTGGAATGCATAGCGGGGATAGGCCAGGGCGATGAACTGCTCCAGGGAAAGCGGCCCTGCACCAGCGGTGAGCGCGTCGGGATCGCGGTAGGCCAGCACACCGGGGTCAGCCCAGGGGTCCGGGTGGTACGGGCCATGGAGCAGGCCCCCATCGACAGGGCGACCGGCCCAGGTAAGCAGGGCAGTGGAGGGTGGCATCAGCGGCGTCATGGCCGCTCCGAATACGGCTTGGCAGGGGCGCGCAGCATCCCGGCGATTTCAGCGATCACCCGATGGGCACCGACGGCAGCAGAAAACTGCTCGGCGTCCGCAGCACGGCGGGCGCAATCCATCAGGGCGTAGATCTGCTCGGCCTGGTGACGCTTGCGATCGGAGATCAGCTCCTCAACCATCCGTTCGCGCGCGAGGTTGAGATACCTGTTGATCGTCTGGCTGTTGTTCACCCCCCAGCTTTCACGACCTTTTTCGTAGATCAACACCAGCGGAATCCGCTGGGCGATCCACAACTGCGCCTCGGCGATGCGACGTTCGACCTCAAGCCGCGAGGGCCTCGGCGGCCGTTGTGTGGCGATGCCCCTGGGCCGGCGGGGAGGATTGGCGTGCCCGATCGGCCTGGCCGGATCCGTCGGTTCATACAGCGGTTGGCCGTCGTCATCCTCTGCGTTGGCAGCGGAGCGCAGTTCCTCGATCGGATCTGGAGTCGGTGCAGCGGACCAGGGCGGCATGGAGCTCAGATCGGCAGGGCCGCTGCTTTCGGAGGGCGGATGGTCCAGAAGGGTTTGCCGCGCTTCTCCATTGCGCTGCCTTGCTGAATCGCGGCATCGCGAGCCGCCTTGAGTTGCTGCTCGATCTGTTGCACCGCCGGCGGGAACTCGTAGCTCAGCCGGCCCGCGTTGTGAGTGAAGGCCCAGTCGTTGTGCGAGAAAGAGGGATCCAGCTCACCGGCGTCCATCGCCTCGCTGAGTGCCTCCAGCAGGGGTTCCAGCTGCTGCTCCAGCTGCTTCTGCTGTGCCTTGAGCGCGGTGACCGCATCCAGCAGGGCGTCGATCGCTTCCGCTGCTGGTGCGGATGGAGAAGCAGCGGCGGGGGCGGTGGTCATGACGGCCGACACAACGAAAGGCAAGCCAGGGAAACACAGTCTGGCGCTCAGATCAGTGTATTGGCTCTGCTTTCAGAGCCGCAATCACAGTGGCTGTTAATTCCTATCGGCGTATAGTGGCAGCTCAGAAGGGCCTGCGGGCCAGGCAGTAGCTGCTCCAGGCGGCGGCCCAGGCCGCCAGGCACTGCTCTCGGCTGTAGAAGGTGCTGGGAGTTGCCTCGCCCGGCTTGCTCCAGAGCGTCTGGCCCAGGTCGTAGTGGTTTCCCTGGGCAGCCTCCAGCACCATGTAGCCCCCCAGCTGGGCAGCGGTGGAATAGGGCCGGCCATGGGCCGAGAGGGTCTTGAGGTCGTACAGCACCCTCACCTCGCGGCCCCAGCGCTCACTGAGCGCCGGTGACGCATAGGCCCCATCGAAGCCCCCAGCCAGGTTGCGGGTGAGGCAGCAGCTGAGCCGTTCGCTGGCGATCACCTGCACCTCGTCCCAGAGGGGCAGCTGCAGCAGCGGCAGGATCCAGTCCCGGTACCGGTGGTGCCCCGGCAGCTCCTCGATGGCCAAAAGGGCCTGCTCAGGGCTCCGGCCCACCAGGAAGCGGGCCTGGCTGTAGTGCTCCAGGGCCGTGTGCACGGTGGTGCCGCGTGGTTCCCAGATCGGCCGTTTGGCCGCAATCGCCTTGCGGGCGGTGGCGCTGAGGCCATGGGCCAGCACGCCAGTGATCGACACCGGGAACAGGTGCTCACCCAGCCAGTAGCGGTGGGCAGCCTCCTCCCGCCACAGGCCGGGGATCGGATCGAGCCAGGTGCTGGTCAGCATGGCCGTTTCGGCTGCAACGGCGGGTGACGGAGAGCGTCACAACCCAGATCCCTGGCTGGAAGCAGGGTTGGAGCCCCTTGTAACGAGGTAACCATCTGTAGAGGCATAGAAGCTTTAGCAAGCAGCAGAAGATGGATCAGTAGAGAGGGGGATTCCTCTTGATCTCTGTAAGGGGGGCTCTGCCCCGCCAGAACCGTCACACCGTCACGCATGCCGTAAACCCGGATGCCGCAACCGTTCTCGGCGTGACTGATGCTGTTCCGGGGGCCCATGGCGTGACGCATTGGCTGTCACAGGGAAGTGAGGGGAACCGCAACGGCGCGGGTGACCATCCCCGCGCCGCGGAAGCGCACGGGGCCGGAGCGCACTGCTCCAGGCAGCCGGGAGAGCACCACCGGCCAGCTGTTCACCCAGGCGGTGTCAGCGAGGATCTGCTCGATCGCCTTGGCGGTGTTGCTCACCAGGAGGCGGTCCGGCTCGGCCCGCAGCCCATGGCGGGCCAGGGTCTGATCGGCCAGGTCCGGTGAGATCTCGATGCAGCTGTCGCGGCTGGTGGCCAGATCCACAAGCTCGCCGATCGTGCGGGTCAGCGGCTTGTCATTGGTCTCCACCCGTATCGGCCGCTGCAGGATCGTCTGGATGCAGCGCCGCTCATCGGGGATCTCGGTGCTCTGGCTGTAGCTGTCCCACTCGTGGGCCGCGATGCAGAGCTCGGCCTCGGCTTCTGTAGGGCCCACATCGCTGAGCAGTGACCAGGCGCCCGCCAGCAGCGTGCCGTACTGATCGCCGAGGCGCTGGGAATCGAAGTGCCGCGCCGCCGCACGGGTGAAGACCCCGGCGGCCTGGCGGATCATCGGGATCAGGCCGGCGGTGCGGGCGATCAGGCGCCGGCTGAGCTCCGGGGTGATGTGGCAGTCCAGATCACGGTCCAGGGAAGCCCAATGGGCTTCCCGTTCCTGCTTGGGGATGTCGCTTGGGCTGCGCAGGGTGAGCTGGGCGAAGCGGCTCTTGTCGGCGCCCTGCTTGAGGGCGGTGGCGATCGAGCTGAGCAGGAACATCGAGCGCACCCTGTAGCGGCTCACCTCGCCGTTGGGTGAACCCTTGAGCATGGCGGCGCTGCTTTCGCTGCTGGCCACCCGCGCCAGCGAGAGGATCGCCTGCATGCGCTGCTGATCGCCCTTCTCGTTACTCTCGGCCTCATCGAAGACCACCGGCACGGCATCGCAGCAGATCGTCTGGCGCAGGCCCGCTTCCGTCGTCGCGCCGCTCACCACCAGGGCGAAGTCCCCGAGCAGTGGCACCACGAAGCGATCGAGGATCGCGCTCTTGCCTGTTCCCGCACCAGCGGTGAGCCACAGGTGAGGCCGCCAGGGCAGGGCACCGCAGATCGGGCCCAGCACCACCCAGCCGACCAGCAGGGTGCCGGAGGCCGGGACCTCCCAGCGGAAGCGGTTGGCGATGCTCACGATCACGGCCGCGTCCTCCACAGAAAGGGGCTTCACGCCGCCGGGCCCATGGAGGCGCTTGAGGCGTTGGTAGATGTGCCGCGAGGGGAAGGGTTCGGTGATCGGGTGCTCCCCGTCCGGGGTGATCAGGCGGTCACCGAGGTGCAGCACGGTGCGCCCGCTGTCCCACCAGGCACCACGGCCGCGGATGCGCTCCGGGGCGAACATCCCGGTGGCGGCGGAGCGCTCGTGCAGGTCGCTGGCCGCCGCCGCCCAGTTCACGCCTGTGCGGCTCGGGTAAAGGGTCTCCCAGTGGCGCAGCGGAGCAAGGGCCACCAATTGGGTTGCCGTGTGAGAGGAGCGGCCCAGCCGCAGGATCTGACCGGTGCTGCTGGGCTGGTAGTAGTTCGCCTCGCTGTCGTAGCCAAGGCACTGAAACGGAGCTGCGCGGCCAGTGGGGGGCGGGGGCTCGCTGCCGGAAGCCCTGCTGTCAGCGGCCGCATGACCCGTGCTTCCTTCTGCCTCATCAGCCGGCAAGGGCATGAGCCATGCCTGCAGGCGCTCAGCCGCCTCCGCCGGCGTCCAGTCGGCATCGGCCAAATCCCAGCCCTGCGGCAACTCGGCCGGCGGCTCCACCAGCTGCACCAGGCAGCCCTGCTCTGCCAGAAGGGGGGCGAGGCGTTGCATCACCTTGCGGCCCGGTGCATCGGCATCGGGCCAGAGCGTCACCGATCGCCCCGCCAGCGGACTCCAGTCGGCCTTGGCGGTGGCGTTGGTGCCGTTGGGCCAGCTGATCACCACGTGATGCGGGAAGAGCAGCGCTGTCGCATCGGCTGTGCCTTCCCCTTCCACCACCAGCACCGGTGCCTCCGGGCGGGCGACCAGGTGATGAAGGCCGTAGAGGGGCCGGGGCGCAGGCCACTCACAGGAAAAGGGGTCGCGGCGGCTGGGCCGGTGCCAGCCGCCATCGAGCCAGACGCGGTGCAGGAAAGCCTTGCGACCGCTGCGGCCGGAGCAGAGGCGCTGAATCCAGAACAGCTGGGCGCCGGCCGGATCGCGGTAGCACCACTGGGCGATGGCGCCCTGCTCCAGAGCAGGCGGGGGTGCATCGGCTGGAGGCAGTTCGGGCTGCCGCCAGGGCCGACCGCCATGGCCGGGGAGGCCGGCAGCCGATGCCGCTGCTGGTCTGCCGGATGAGCCATTGGAGGAAGCGCTGGCCTGAGGCCGGTGTCGTTGATCAGGTTCGGGCACCAGGCCCAGATGGCGTTCCACTTCCTCGCAGGCCTGGCGAAAGCTCCAGTGGCGGACCCGCATCAGCAGGTCCATCCCGGAGCCACCGCCACCCATGTGGTCCTTGCCGCCGCACTGGTTGCAGAACCAGGAGCCGCTGCCATCCCGGTCATCAAAGCGGTAGCGGTCCCTGCCGCCGCAGATAGGGCAGGGCTGATGGCGGTTGCTCAGTTGTTCGGGGGGCAGAGCGGCCAGTGCCTCAAGGATTTCGCTCCAGCGGCCACTGGCCGCCGCAAGAACATCGGTGGCCATGGTGATCGCCTCGGGTCAGCGCTGGGAAACAAGCGCGGTCCCGGAAGCAACAGGCAGGGCGCTGCTGGCGCTCTGCTCAGCGGCGATGGCGGCATCCAGCACCTGCCGCAGCGCCGCCGAGCGGCTTAGGGCGCCGTGCCGGCGGCGCTGGTCAAGCCAAGTCAGCTGCCCCTCGGTGATCGAGAAGCTCAGGGGCGGAGCAAAGGAAGCCATATTCGCTAGGAATCTGCAGTACAGCCTAAGCACACTGGGCAAGGCTTGGTAAGTTGAGCAGTGTCAGTCCGCGCTGATCAGCGCCAAGCATCCAGTCCTCTCCATGGCCCCGATCGTCCTGCGCGACTACCAGCTCCAGCTCCTGGCCGACCTGCGCACCGCCCTGAAGCGGCATAGGCGGGTCTGCGCCGTGATGCCCACCGGCGCCGGCAAGGGCCAGACCATCGGCGCGATCGTGCAAGGCGCGGCCGGCAAGGGGCGCCGAGTGCTGGTCCTGGCCCACCGGGCCGAACTGATCGAGCAGCTCAGCGCCACGGTGCGGGCTTGGGGCCTGGAGCCCGACCTGATCGCCCCCGGTCACCAGCTCCAGGGGCGGCAGGTGGCTGTGGGCTCGGTGCAGACCGTGGTGAGGCGCCTGGCTCAGCTGCCGGCTCCGGATCTGATCATTCAGGACGAGGCCCACCACCTGGTGAGCGGTAACAGTTGGGGCCGGATCATCAACGCCTGGCCAGGTGCCCACCTGATCGGCAAGACCGCCACCCCCGAGCGCCTCGACGGCAAGGGGCTCGGAGTGGAAGCGGGCGGCTTCTTTGAAGCCCTGGTGCTGGGGCCCTCAGCGGCCTGGCTGGTGGAGCAGGGTTGGCTGGCCCGGCCCCGAGTCTTCTCCTGGCCAGGGGCGCGCAACAGCAAACTTCGTCGCCGGATGGGCGAGTTCGACCTGGAGCAGGCAGCACGCGCCTTTGGCGATCGGGCCGCCATCGGCGATGCGGTGTCGCACTACCGGCGCCGGCTGCACCCGGCCACGGCGATCTGTTTCTGCTGCACGATCCAGCACGCCGAGCAAATGGCGACTGCGTTCCGCGCCGATGGCATCAGGGCAGCGGCGGTGAGCGGCGGCACCCCGGCCGAGGTGCGCAGGCGCCTGATCGCCGGGCTGGGCACCGGCGAGGTGGAGGTGCTCACCAGCTGCATGATCATTTCCGAGGGCACCGACATCCCCTCGGTCGGCGGCGCGATCCTGATGCGCCCCACCGCCAGCCTGAGCCTGTACCTGCAGATGGTCGGCCGGGCCCTGCGGCCTGCCCCGGGGAAGGGTGAGGCGGTGATCCTCGATCACGTCGGCAATGCCCATCGCCACGGCCTGCCCACCGACGAGCGCGAGTGGAATCTGGCTGGCCGCCGCAAGCGGGAGGGCGTCTCGATACCGATCAAGGACTGCCCGCTCTGTTTCTGCAGCTGCCCCAGCGCGGCCCAGCAGTGCCACGACTGCGGCCACCTGTTCCTCAGCGAAGAGTGCGATGAGCAGCGCCGCGGACTCCAGCAGCTCGAGGGCGAACTCGTCGAGATCATCGCCGGTGCCCACCGGCCCAAGCCCCGCCAACAGCAGCGGCCACGCCACAGGTCGCCCTCGGCCGGCTGCCGCAGCTTCGAGCAGTTGCAGCAGCGGGAGCAGGAGCGGGGCTACAAACCCGGCTGGGCCAAGCATGTCTGGGCGGCCCGGCAGCGGGGCCTTCAGGTCTGAACGGAGGTTGAGTTAGCCCCAATCAACTGGGCATCGAGCCCCAGTTGTTGGGCCGCCAGCACAAACGGGGCATCCAGGCTGCAAAGGGTGGCGCCCCGTCCGGAGGCGATCGCCAGGTGCAGCGCATCGGACGCCCGCAAGGCCGTGGTCCAGCCGCGCAGAGCGGCATTCGCATTACGGAAGTCCTGCGGTTCCACCTCCAGCATCAGAAGGCCTGGGGCCAGGCTGCGTTCAAAGCCCAGCAGCACCGCCTCGGCCTCTGGCGGGGTCAGGGCCTTGGTGCGCACCTTGAGCCCGAGAGCGGAATGGAGCTCGGTGGCACTCCAGGGGCTGATTGCCAGTGGTGCTGTGGCCTGCTCGAGAAAGGCCGCTGCGGTATCGGAGTGGGCCTCCGGTGTGAGAGCCGCCAGCAGCACGCAGGTATCGACGTAAAGCATCAGGAGCCAGCTTCATCCCGCAGCTCGCGCATGGTCTCCACCCCGCTGGTGGCCTGATGGGGCAGAGAGTCCCGTAGAGCCTGAAGCTGGGGCAGGAGATCGCGCACGGCATGCCTGGGCACCAGCTCAGCGATGGCCTTGCCGCGGCGGGTGATCACCACCGGCTGGCCGCTCTCCACCGCATCGAGCAGGCTCGAAAGCTGGGCCTTGGCTTCCGCCACCGTGACCTGCCTCATCCCGTTGTCCATCTAGATGACCAACTCTAAGCGGGATTGTGGGGCGAGGCCTGGGCAACACGGCAAGAGGAGGCATGGCCTCCTCCCCCAGCGAATACGAGATCCAGCAGCGCATCCGCCTGGCCTGCGGCCATGGGCCGGTGCGGCTGTGGCGCAACAACACCGGTGCCCTGGTCGATCAGCAGGGCCGTCTGGTGCGTTTCGGGTTGTGCAGGGGCAGTAGCGACCTGATCGGCCTGCGCTCGCTGGAGATCACGCCCGAGATGGTGGGCCAGAGAATCGCCCAGTTCGTCGCCCTGGAGATCAAGACCCCCCATGGGGCCGTCAGCTCCGAGCAGTGGGCCTTTCTGCAGCTCGTGGGGCAGCTCGGGGGCGTGGCGGCCGTCTGCCGCTCCATCGAGGAGGCCGAGCAGTCGCTCTCCGTGACGAGCTCGATGCGGCCAAGCCGCTGATGGATCCGCCAGAACTGCAGCAGCGGCTCAGGCGGTTGGCTCAGGCCCACCCCGGCGAGCATCCCTACACCCTGGCTTTGAGATTGCAGGTGGAAACAGGGAAAGCGATCACTGGGCAACAAGCCAAGCACATCCTCAACAGGCTTGGTTCTGACCGGTTCTGTCATGCCAAGACATGACAGGCTCTGGCTGCGCTTGCCAAGTATGTCTTAGCTTCCCGCTAAGAACTCGGAGTTCAGAACGTGGCCATCACCTACGCGGAGCTGCTTGAGCGCCAGGAGGAGAACCGTGCTGCATTCGGACGCATGCTGCTGAACTGGCGCCGACGCAACGGCTGGACTCAGTACACCGCCTGCAGCTGGGCGGAAGAGGTTGGCTTCGAGACGATCTCCTACGGCAACCTCTCGGTGATCGAGCAGGGCAAGGCGGGCGAGCTGCGGCAGAAGGCCTTCTGGCAACTAGGGGAACTCAACCGTCGGATCGCCAATGAGGAGTGGGGTCCGCTCAAGGATCAGGCGATCAAGGAGAAGCTGAAGGGTTCGGTTCCGATCGGAGACAACGACTACCCGGTCTGGACGCCGCTGGAGTTCTGGGCCTGCTACTGCGGCCTGCGGGAGGTGCCGGATGCGTTCCGCACCACGCCGGCCCCGACCATCGGCCAGCGCAAGGCCGCCGAGCTGTCGGCCAAGTGGCGCAACCAGCTGCGGCGGGTGGTCGACGAGTGCGCGCTCGACCCCAGCGACGCCATCACCGCCCTGGCGGCAGAAGCCTGCGAGGAGCACCGCAAGCGCTTCTATGCCGTCCTCACGGGCTTTGGCGACTACAAGCCCGAGGAGCTGGCCCCACTCTGGATCGAGGGCGACCTATATCAGCCCAAGCGCTGGCTGGACCAGTGGGAGACCGCCCACCGCCAGCCGCGCAAACCCGGCAACAGCAAGGGCAAGAAGCCAGTCTCGGCCTGATGGCTAGGAATTAACAGTCGCTACTAATGCGGCTGCAAGTAAAGAGCCCTAAGATTCCGATCAGCGGGCATCCGCCCGATCTGATTCGCCATGGTCACACCATCCAGGCCCGTGGAGGGCCTGTGCCATCAACCCCCTGAGCAACAGCTCACCCACACCCTGGCCTGCTTCCAGGCCGAGGTATCCGCCATCCCTTTCTCCGACCTTGGGGCCGTCGCGCAGGCTGCACGCCCTGTCTTCCGCCAGGGCATCGGCTGGTCCGCCCAGTTGGACGAGCAGCAGGGCCGCTCCAGGCTGCAGGTCACGGTGCGGCACGCCGCTGGCGCTGAGCTCAGCAGCGAGACCTGGGCCGACGAGCCCAGCGCTCTGGCGGACATGACCGGCTTGATGCTGGCCATGCTGCTGGGCATTCCTGTGTCCTCGCAGGCTTGGACTGCAGAGCCCTGTGACAGTGCAGAGCAGAGTGGGGTCGACAAGTCCGACGGATCGCTGACGGCTGTGGCTCGGCCGGTGCCCGATGTTGAGGCACAAGCTTCAGACCAGCAGGTCGACGAGCAGGCCAGCAGCAGCGGTGGCGCCGATGGAGGTGGCGATCCAGCACTGCTTCCACTGACGCCCGAGGAGATCAGCGGCTACCACCGCCGGGTGCTTGATCTGCCGCCGGCCGTACGCCGCGAGCTCACCCATGCGTTCCGTGAGCACTTCCAGGTGCCCCGCAACGCCCGCTCGATCGGTGATCGCATCACCCAGCGCCACCACGGCGACTTCATCGAGCGCTTCCTCGAGGAATGCCGGGGCATGGAGCCGGATGTCGTTCCCACGCCGCCAGCCCCATGAGCCCGAGCCATCGCCCCAGGCCGCCCCGTCGCTACGGCGAGCAGCCCCGCTCACTGGCCGGCCGCCACTTCATCCAGACCCAGGTGCGCACCGACGTCTACCTGCGGATCCGCGAGCTGATGGAGGCCCGCAACCTCTCCGCCAGCGGAGCGGTGCACCACCTGCTGCGGGAGCGCTTTGGCCTGCCGCCGCTTCCGCCCTTCGATCAAAACCCCATTTCCACCGATTCACACCATGGCTAAAGACCTGTTCCGCACGCCCCTCGCCGCCGTGCGCTGGGCCCACCTGATCACCCCAAGGCATCAGCTCGACAAAAGCAAACCGCTGGCCTGGACCTGCGACCTGCTGCTGCCCAACACCGACGAGAAGGCCCAATCCTTCCTGCTGGCGATGGAGGATCAGTTCATCGCCCTGCACGGCAGCCGCAAGCGCCGCGCTGAGAAGGGCTTCCCCTGGAAGGCCGACAAGGACAAGCCCAGCGAGCTCACCGTGTTGCGCTTCAAGATCCCGCAGTTTCAGCGGCGCGACGGCTCCCTTTCCGAAGGGCCCCGCATTGTCGACGCGAGAAAGCAGCCTTGGGATGGCGCTGCCATCGGCAACGGCTCAAAGGTGATCGTCGCCTTCGACATCTACGACTGGGACGGCGAGAACGGCTGCGGCATGACGTTCCAGCCAAGGGCCATCCAGGTCGTCGAGTTCGTTCCCTACGAGCAGGTCGATCCCACCGATGGCTTCGACGAGCTCGACGGCTACTCCGCGGTCAACACATCCACCGGCTCCAGTGACTGGGCCGCCGATGACGACGAGGAGGCACCCTTCTGATGACTCACCTCCACAGCGTCCGCGGCGGTGTTGGCGGCGGACGCCCCCAGGGGGGCAAACCCCAGCTGCCGGCCTTCTGCCGCACCCGCCGGCCCACCACAACCGTCTACGTGAGCAGCCTTCGGCACCTCTACCAACTGCTGCTGCTGGTCCTGGTTTTCCAGCTGAGCACCCTGCTGCTGGTGATCGCTGGGCCCGTGCCGCCGCGGCTGACGCCGGTCCCAGCAACCGATCAGGCCTTCCTCACCTCCGCAGCCGACATCACTGCCGGCGGATCCACCCCTGTCACCCCGCTTCAGTTCCCATGAGCAGCAGCGAATCCTCCCTGGTGCCACTCGATTTCGAGGGCCGCCAGGTCCGGGTGATCACAGATGAGCAGGGTGAACCCTGGTTTGTCGCCGCCGATGTCTGCGCATGCCTGGCAATCCGGAACCCAAGCGATGCGCTCAGTCGCCTCGATGACGATGAAAAGGGTCTCGGTTCAACCGAGACCCCCGGCGGCGAGCAGTCCATGACGACGGTCAACGAGCCCGGTCTCTACAACCTGGTACTGGGCAGCCGTAAGCCGGAAGCCAAGCGCTTCAAGCGCTGGGTCACCCATGAGGTGCTTCCGGCGATCCGCCGCACGGGGTTCTACACCGTGCCCGGCATCGCACCCAAGCCAGCGGCCTTGACAGCGGACAAGCAGGACAGCGTCGGCGCCCTGCTGCTGATCGGTCAGGCAGTGGCCCAAGTCCCCGGCGTTAAGCCAGGCATCGCCATGGCCGCCACGCTCACGTGCATCCAGGAGAACACCGGTCTGGCGGTCGACACCCTGCGTCGGGCTCTACCGGCAGCAGAAGATCCCATCTGCTCACTCAATCCCACCCAACTGGGCCAGCGGCTGGGCATGTCCGCCCGGGTCACCAACCAACACCTGGAAGCCTGCGGCCTGCAGTTCCGCAACGCCCGTGATGAATGGGAACTCACGGACCGTGGCCAGGAATGGGCCGAGGCGATGCCCTACTGCCGTCACGGCCACAGCGGCTACCAGGTCCTCTGGAACCCCGCCGTCGTTGATGTGGTGCGGGAGCTGGGCTGATGGACAGCGCTGCATCATCGGGCCGCCAGCGGGTCTGGATCACCACGGCCGAGGCCTGCGATGTGCTGGGCATCAGCCGCGAAACCCTCCGTCAGCTGCGGCTGCGGGGGGTGTTGCAACCCGGCAAGCACTTCCGCCGCTGGGGCTGCACCCAGGGGAAGGGACCCCTGCAGTGGCATGGAGAGAACGTGGAAGCCGCGATCACGGGATGGAGTCGCCGGCACCTGCGTCAGTGAGGCAAGCGGCAACTCAGCCTGCTTGCCTCCATGACCTCCCTGCTTACGGTGAAGAGTGATACTCCTCAGCTACTCGTCCAGTGGATCTGCGTGCTGGTCTGATTCCTACCTTGATCAGCATGGGGGCTCTGCTCGGCAGCCCTGCTCTGGGGCAGGTTCTGAAGATGGACTATCAGAACAACCGTCTCAGCGGCAGCTTGCGCAATGGTCCAGTTGAGGTGAGCGCCCAGCAGCAGCGGCGCATTAACGAAAACGGCGCCAATGTGCTCCAGCCTGTGGTTACCGTCCGCCTCAACGGCACCGAGGTCGGCCGCCTTGTCGGCGCTGAGAAGTGGGGTGGGCCAGGTGCCCTAGGAGTTTGTTGCCAATAGGGCAGCGGCCCTCTGGCCACGTCTAATGACCCCTCTGATGTGAGCGAATGCAAGGATGCAGACGCCTTGGGTTCTGCAGGCCGTGCCCTTTGATGGGCCTCAGTCCGCCCTGGCCAGATCGGCCAGGGCGGCTGCCCCTCATCCCGATGCCGCCGCCAGCGCCTGTTGTTGTGATCGCCTGAACCTGAACAACTTCAGCAGGTTGTGGGTAGCTGCGA
>NZ_JAGQBU010000007.1 GCF_024345795.1 Synechococcus sp. J7-Johnson | reverse complement strand
GCACCGCAGGCCAGCACGATCTGCGCGCGCTGCACGATCGAGTGGGGCAAAGAGCGGGAGTTGGCGATGCTCTGCAGCTGCTGAACTTCGTCCTCCGTGAGAACCAGCGGCGGCATCGGACGGCCGAAGCGGGGGCTGATATTTATGGCCGCCCATGGTTCAGGTGGTGGTGAAGGGGAGCCCCATGCGCATCGGGGCGGGTGGGTTACGGCTGAGCCATCGCAGCGATCAGTGCAGCCAGCTAGGCGTCATCCAGGTCGAACAGCTCACGGTTGCCAGCACCCATAACCTTCTGGTCCTTACCTACGCACCGCAGCATGAGCCGCTGATGACACCACGCATCGAGCTGGCTGAGGTGTCGGATGCCCCAGCGATCATCACCCTCACCGGAGAGCTGCTGGAGGAGATCCAGACCCGCATCAGCGAGCGGGTCTTTCATTTCTGTCAAGCGACATCCGGAATTGGCTGGACCAGTTTTCGCTGTCGCCTGACAATTTCGATGCGACGTCCACCCAGTCGCGACTGGAGGCAGCCCTGGAGAACGGTCGATGCGTCGTCTTCCTCGCCCGCGGCCCTGGCAACAGCAGCGAGCCTCTGGCATTCCTGGCACTGTGCGAGGTCTTTGCGCTCTATGCCGAGCTCTACGTGCGCCCGCCCCATCGGGGCCCCGGCGTTGGCAGCGCTCTGCTGGCTGCCAACGCCGAGGCCATGGCCGCAGGCAGAGCTGGAGTCGACTGGAGGTGGCGACGCCGCCGCTGCCTGCCTTCGCGCGCACTCTCGACTTCTATGAGCGAGAGGGCTTCGCGGTCAGCGGGGGGCAAAAACTCCGGGCTCTGATCGAACCGGCACAGGAACCATGAACAGTCGCCACCCGGAGCATCGGTTTCGCCGCGCAGCACGGTGCACCTGCGGAGATCAGCTGCGCACCGGAGGCTCCTGGGCTCCAGCACCGCCCTGCCCCTCTCCCTCCTCCGCAGCCGCTACCAGCGGGTGTGAGCCGCTCAGAGGCTCCAGAGCTCCCAGGTGATGGCAGCTGGGTCGTCGCTCAGCACGGCACGGACCTCCTGCTAGAGAGTCTCCGCCTGCCCGAGCGGTTGCTCATGGGTCGGGATCTCATCCTGGATGGTCATGGCCGCTTAGGAGTTTGCTGAAAAACCTGGCCGTCCCTGCGAAAATGGGGCAACTGCCCCTGTCGTGATGCGTGGTCAGCAGGAGCGCAGCGGCTCCCTGTTCTCCTACGTGTCGATCGAGGAGCGGATCCCGGCCAGTCATCCGCTGCGGCGGATCAGGAAGCTGGCTGATCAGGCGCTCGATCGGCTCAATCCCACCTTCTGTGAGCTGTATGCATCAGAAGGGCGGCCATCAGTCCCACCAGAGGAGCTGCTGTTGGCCTCACTGCTGCAGGCGTTCTACGGGATCCGCTCAGAGCAGTTGCAGGCGGCTCTGACGACATGCGTCCCCCACGTAGCCCATTAGGACTGTTCAAGGCCGCCCATCAGCACCCCTTGCAGGCTCTAGACCTCAAGCTACATCACCCATGACCTCTGTTGCGTCTACTTGGTCAAGCCAGATCGGGACGAGTTTCTTCAAGGCTGCTTCCATTAATGACACTCCAGCGCAGCCGTGCGTCCAAGCTGGGCCAGTGGCAGGGGCTCACACCACCGGAAACTTCCAGGCCAGAAGCCAGCTGAACAGGCTCGCCACCAGCAATTGCCCAAGCACGAAGGCCCAGACGTTGGCCGAGGTAAGGATCGGTGCGGCGAACAGGCTCATGGCCCAGGAGATCAGCACCAGCCCCACCAGCGGGATGCATAAGAACAACACCATCAGCAATGCCGTCGAGCGCAGCCGGCTCAGCAAGGCGGCGCGGCGCGGCTTAGCTCTCATCGGATCCGGGCTCCCGCCGGCTTCTCCCCACACTCCAGCCCACCACGAACCCCACCAGTCCCCCAGCTAGTGCACCCTGCAGCTGGAGCATCTGGCGGCGGAATCTCCAGGGCATGGCACCGAGCTGAAGCCCCACCACTAGAGCCACGCTCAGACCCAGAACCAGGCCTCCTCCACCAAAGAGGCCCAGAACCTCCCCGCCTGAGCGTTTGGGGGAAGGCGGCTTCCCTGGGGCCACCGGCTGATTGCCCACACGTTTGGCTCAGATTCGTTCATTCTGGGGGGAAGGAGCTTGCCGTGCCTGCCTTCAGCGTCTGTGTGCCGATCACGCCATCTCTGGCCCACGATCATGGCCAGGCCTCGCAGGTCGCTCAGCGATGGCTCTCCACTAATTGCGATCTGCTGCTGTTCGGTGAATGGGGCGTGCCTGAAGGCCCCGGCGACCAGCTGATTCCAGATCTGCGCACCACCGACGACGACCAGCCCCGCCTCGACGACCTGCTGCGCCTGGCCAGCACCCGCCGCCCGTCGAGTTCGCTGCTGCTTATCCATCCAGGTGCCGAGCCCGACGAGGCTTGGTTCGAGGTGGTGGCGGAGCTGGCGGCTCGGGACACACCTGCGCTGGCCTGGGGCCGGGCCTGGCGGCGCGCTGGCCCCGATGCCGCGGAACGCCTCGATCCATCATCCATGCCAGCCTGGGTGTTGATGCCCCATGGCGCCTGGGCTCCACCGCCTCACCTGGCCCCCGATTTGGCCGCCGACCCCGCCGTGGCCTGGCCCTGGCTGTTCGATCTGGCCGGCCAGCAGGGCTGGGACGCGCTTGATTGCAGTGATGTGGCTCCCCTCCGCTGTACAGGCGGGGCCAGCCAGGCGGCCCAAGACAGCCAGAGGACGTGGTCAGCAGCCAAAGAGCCCGAGGTGGCATCGATCAAGCGGCTGGGTTCGGGCCCGGCGGGAACTGTGCGTCTCAGCCTGCTGCTGGAGGTTTCCCCAGCCGAGCGGGATCGCTGGCGCGACAACCTGCTCCCCGGCGGCTCAGTGCCCTGGGAGATCGCGGCCTCCAGCGGCGAGGCTCTCGGCGACCTGCTCTGGCTGATCGACACCAGCCACTGGCAGGATCACCCACCCCTACCCCTGCTGCCCCTGTTGATCCGATCCTTCCGCCATCCCTGGGTCGATGGCGTGCTGATCGATGGCGCCAGTCCCGTGTTGCGTCGTTGTCTGGTGGAGCACCTGGGGCCCGCGGCCTTCGAACCCGGCCGGGCTCAGGCCCACGGAGCACAGCTCTGGCGTCTGCCGCTGCAGGCCTGCATCGCTGAAACTGGAAACCTCAGCGAAGGCTTGGCCGTGAACGAATCCGATCCCCTCTGGCAGGCGACTGAAGCGCAACTGGCCCGGGCCGAAGCCCTGTTGCTGGCCCAGCAGCAGCGCATCAAGGAGTTGGAGGCCCAGCTGGCGATCCGCTCCCGGTCGGTGTTCCAGCCTCCAGCTGATTCAGGAACCGGCTGAACTGTCCGAGACGTTCCAGGGCCTGGTGGCGCCAGGGGGACTTCTCCTCCAGGGCTGCATCCAGCGGCGGTGGCATCGTGGCGGGATCAAGGCGTTGCAGCAGATCCAACCGTTGCAGGGCCAGGTGATCGTCGGGGCGCAGGTCGAGCAGGGTGCGGTAGGCCTTCCGTGCTGCCAGCCAGTCTTCCTGGGCCAGAGCCTCGTCGCCGCGCTGGATCACGGCCTCGATGCGAAGCTCCCTGAGCTCGATGGCAAGCGGCAACTGCTCCGGAGCCAGCAGCACCGCTCGATTCATTGCTTCGATTGCCTCACTCCAGCGCCCGAGCTTGCGCAGTCGGCGCGCCAGGTCCAGCTGCAGCTGAAGCCGTTCATCGTCGCTGGCCGCTTCTAGCAGGAGGCCCTGAGTCAAGACCGCCAGGGCCTGCTCCTCCTCACCCATGCTTTCCAATCCCCGAGCGAGGGCCAGCAGGTGGCGGGGCTTCGCTTCCCCACGGGTCCAGAGCGCCCGCAGAAGTGGTTCCGCATCGGCCCAGCGCTCCAGCCGCAGCAGGGCGTCGAGCAGCATCCCCTCCAACTGCAGACGTTCGTCATCGCTGCCTATCTCTGCAAACGAGAGCCGTTGACGAAGTTGGCGCACCGCCGCGTCCAGCCGGCCGTGCTCCAGGCGCATTCCCGCCAGTTCCAATTCGAGGCTCACCAGATGCGGGCGAGCCTGCAGAAGCTCTACATAGGCCGCCTCCGCAGCCTCGATGTCGCCATGGTCGCGGTTTCCACGAGCTGCCATCAGCAGCCGGGCCACGCCCAACACTCCTTTTGCGGGGGTGAGGTTCACAGCCTCAGCACCACTGACTCAACCAACGGCGGCGAAATTGATTGATTGGTGCATTGTTGCTGCTTGCGCCTTCGGTACAAATACCAGAGCCTGTTGAGCTGAAAGCTGCGCCGGTTGGCGTCTGCCAAGGTCGGATCACTGGCAATCGTGGCGCTCTGATCGGGATTTAGAGGCGCCATGGCCTGCTGGATGCCTTTTGCCACAATCGATTCCAGCCCAGGGCAGGCCTGCAGGCGGTCCTGATAGTCAAGATCTTCGCAATAGGCCGGATGGAACCCCTCGTCGAACAATCTCACCCTGTCCCAGGCCAGGGCCGTGATCAGGAAGGCGGAAAAACTGGCCGGAGCCGGTAACAAAGGCATGAACTGGTCCTTCTCTGGATCGATCCGGCCCAGGGCCGCAGCCAGGATCCCAGGCGCGGATGCCACATCGTTGTTCACGATCAAGGCCACAGCCGCTTCCGGAAAGCTCAGCAGGATCTGGTTCCAGGCCGCCGCCACAACGCCGTTGCCGAACGCCCACGCCACCCGCACCTGGCCGATGCCGGGGTAGCCCTCGCGCTCGAGCAGGGCGAGACGCTGGCGCAACTGCTGGGCATCTGCGTCCGACCGGCCACTGCAGTTGTCCACTATCGCCAGTGTCTCGACCGGCACGTCGATAGTTGCCAGCAGGGCCTCCAGCAGATCAGCCCGGTTCAGCACCGGCAGCACGCCTTCAGTGGGCAGTGGCGGCGCGAACCGCTCCATGTCCTGCCAGAACACCCGCAGCAGCCTCTGGTCGCTGCAGCGCTCCACCAGGTCCGCCAGGCAGCGCAGCAGATCAGGCAGCACAAGCTGTTCAGCTGCCCCGCGGCGGGGCATGTCCCGGAACCAGGCCAGCTTCCAGCTCACCACGGCGTCGCGTGCCCCCGCCAGATCCCCCAGGCTCAGCAGCAGATCGATGGCCTCAGCCCGCTGGGCAGGCGATGACCCCCCGCTCGCGGCCGTGATCGCCTTCACCCGCTCGCCATAGCGGCCGCCCAGCTCCTGCCACGAAGCAACCGACGCGGCTAGGACTCGGAGCTGGGCCGGCTCGGGCCCCTCCATCGCCTCCAGCTCGTTCGGCTCCACAGGTCAGGGTGGCTCACTGCGCACAAGGCTAACGAGATGAACCCCTTAGGCTTATCCCAAAATTATTGGGCTGCATGCCGCCGCGGCTCAAGGCCACCGTGATCGTTGTCACATTACTGACGGCAGGGCCGATGAGTTGGGCGGGCTGGAGCATCGGGCAGGCCTTGCTCCGCTTTGATCAGAACCGGGGTTGGGTGCAAGGTGAGGGCTGGACTCGTCGGCCCCAGCGCACACCCTGATTCGTTGCCGTGTGCAGGGGATCACACGTCAGAAACTCCCCCAGTTGATCGATCCCGACGACTCCATCGGCCTAAGCAGCCCAGCCGTCCTCGTCTCCTTCCTCGTCCGGGTCAGGAGGCCACTGCAGCGTTACCACCACCGGTGCATGGTCGCTGGGTTTCTCGTTGGCCCGCACCTCCTTGTGGATCACGCAGCCGGTGGCCCGCTCCCGCAGTTCCTCGCAGAGATAGATGTGGTCGATGCGCCAGCCGCTGTCGCGGTCCCAGGCGCCGCTGCGGTAGTCCCACCAGCTCCACTGGCCCGTTTCGGGCTCGAAGACCCGGAACACATCCTCCAGCCGCCCATCCAGGGCCAGGCTCAGGGCCTGCCGCTCGGCCTCGCTGGCCATGATCCCGCCACTGAGCCGCTTGGGGTCGTGGATGTCGCGGTCTTCGAGGGCGATGTTGAAGTCGCCCACCATGCAAACGGGGTCGCCGTCGTTGTCCTGGGCGTCGAGGTAGCGGCGCAGGCAGGCCAGCCATTCCAGCTTGTAGCTGTACTTGTCGGAACTCAGCGATGAGCCATTGGGCACGTAGAGGTTGAGCACCCGCACCCCTTCGATCCGGGCGCTGATCACCCGCTTCTGCTCCGCCAGCGCCAGGGCCGCTTCATCGGGCAGCAGGGCGTCGAAGCCGACGCGCACATCCTCGAGCGGCAGCCGGCTGAGGATCGCCACGCCGTTGTAGGCCTTCTGGCCGCTGATCACGCCGCTGTAGCCCAGGGCCGTGAAGGCCTCCATCGGGAAGGCCCCGTCTTCCACCTTCGTTTCCTGCAGGCAGAGCACCTCAGGGCTTTCCCGCTCCAGCCAGGCCACCACCTGCTCCAGCCGGCTGCGCACGGAATTCACGTTCCAGGTGGCTATCTGCATGCCGCAACATTCAGCCACCGCTGGTGGCACTTAGCATCAAGTCACCATCCTGTCCCGTCGCACGCCTGCCATGGCCCGTCACCTGGCCCTTGCGGCCCTTGCCCTGCTGGCCGCTCCCCTCCTCGTCCCGCCGGCTCAGGCCCAGTCGTCGTCAACCAGCTTCGGGCAGTCGATTCAGGAGCAGCAGATCTACGACAACAGCCCCACCGGCCGCCCCAGCAGCGGCATCCTCGAATCGGGCAATCCGCTGGAGCTGATGAACAAGCTGCGGCGCAACAGTGCCCTAGACAACGCCACCCAGCCGGGTGACGCCATCGATCAGGCCATCAGGGCCCTTGAGGCCCAGGCAGCTCCTTAGGTTCAGGCGGCTGCCCAACCGCAGGCTGCTGCTCAGACGGAGTTGGTTTCGGCCCCTTGATGCGCCGCAGCGGCTCCAGTCCCCAGGCAGCCGCCACGTCATCGAGGCGCAAATCGGGCTTATTCGGATTCAGGCGCCGGGCTCGATCGAGTAATTCCAGGGCCTGGGGGGTCTGCCCCTGCTGCTGCCGCAACAGGGCCTGGCCCAGCACCGGCCGGGGGTCGACGGGGTGTGCTGCTGCGAGCTTGCGGTAGAGGTCATCGGCGGCCTTGGTCTGCCCCCGCCGCTGCTGCAGGTCGGCCAGCAGCAGCCCCAGCCCCAATGCCTGCTCAGTGGCTTTCTCGCGGCTGGCTTTCTGGTAGGCCTTGGTGAGCAGGGCCTCGGCGTCTGATCCCCGGCCCTGCTCCAGCTGCAGCAACGCCATCAGCTGCAACGCCTCGATCTGGTCGGGTCTGAAGTTGAGCAGCTGGCGCAGCTCCCGCTCGGCGCCGCTCGGATCCTTCTGGTCGCGGCGCAGTTCCGCCAGCATCAGCCGCAGGCTCCAGCGCTCGGGCTGTTGATCGGCCATGCGCTCCAGCAGTGCCGTGGCCTCGGCTTTGTTGTCGAGGGCCAGCAGCAGCTGCAGCAGCCGTTGCTGCTGGCCCTCGCTGGCCTGCCCCCGGCTCACCTCCGCCCGCAGGCTGATCGCCTGCTTCTCCAGCTCGATTCGGGAGCGGTCCAGCGGCCGGCTGCCCAGGCTGCGCTGCCCCAACCACCACCCCGCCATCAGGGAAAGGGCCGTCAGGGCCGCCGCACCCAGCACCAGCAACGCCCGTGGCCGGGAGCCCAGAGCGGCGGTGGAGGGGCGGGAGGGCATCGATCCTGAACCAGGCCCAGCAAGTCTGGCCCCTGGTGCCCTCGCTAGATTGCGGCCCGGGCCAATGGATGCCCCCACCGACGATGCGTCACCATCCCATTTCCCCGGTCACCGAACCCCTGCAGTACCGGGCCATAGGCGTGGTGCGTGGCCAGTACGTCCCCTCCGGCCCAGAGCAGCTCACCCGTGGGCTGATCCGCACCGACGACGGCAGCGAGATCGACGCGGTCGTGCTGGGCCGTGTGCTCAGCCTGGTGCGTCGCCACCTCGACCTGGACCGCTCCCATCTCTGGGTGGTCTATCCGCGCTGCCGGGAAGCCGGCTCCCTCCACCTGCAGATGGTGGGCGTGTGGGAGCCCAGCACCCTCAGCGAGCCGGATCCTGATGCTGATGCCTTGCCAGGCGTCGAAGCGGAGCCACCAGCCGACGCTCTCCCCGAAGGCGACGATTACTTCTCGGTGCGGGGCGAGCTCATCTACACCCGCCCCGACTCAAACGAGCTGGTGGTCAAGGTGCGCCAGCGCCCCCGGCCTGATGGCAGCCGCCCCCAACCGTTCAAATTGCCCCTCAGCGGCCAGGTGCCCCTTGAGCATCTGCGTCACTTCGTGGCCCTCGACCTGCGCCGTCAGGGCCAGAACCTGCAGGTGGAGAGCTTTGAGGTGATCGGACCGGTGGCCCAGCGCGGCAGCCGCGGCGGCAAGGGACGCACGGAACGGGGCGGCCACCGCACGCACGTGAGCCGTCCCGCCCACTGAGATGGAAGCCCGGCCCCAGCGCGGTGATGGCTCCTCAGGCGCCCTGCGCGTCGGTGCCGTGGTGGCTGGCGGCACCCTGCTGGCCGTTCTGGGCCCTGCCCTGGGCCTCTCTCCCTGGCTGGTGGCCCTTGCCGCAGGCGGCGGGCTCGCCGGGCTCACCGTCGATTCGGCCCGTTTCGGCGGCCGCGGCGGCCACCTGCTGGCTGAAACCCTCCCCGGTGGGCTCTCCCGCCTGCGGCGCATCGCCATCCACGAGGCCGGCCATGCCCTGGTGGCAGAGCAGGAAGGCTTGGCGGTGAAGCAGGTGCTGGTGGGCAGCCTGGCCTGCCTGCGGGCTGGCGTCGGAGCCAGCGGCAGCATCGAGTTCGAGCCCCCCCAGCACGCCAAGCTCCCCCCCGACGACCTGCGCCGCTGGAGCCGGGTGCTGCAGGCCGGCATGCTCGCCGAGCGGCTTCTCTACGAGCAGGCCCGTGGTGGCGCCGACGACCGGGCCCTGCTCGGGCGCCTCTGGGGGCTCTCCGGTTTCGATGTCGACACCGCCCAGCGGGAGCAGAGGCGTGCCCGCCGTGAGGTGGAGCAACTGCTGCGCCGCCGCCAGAGCGAGCTCGAGGCCCGCGCCGAGGCCCTGGTGCTGGCGGCCCCCCGCTTGCTGCGCGCCAGCGCCTGAGCTCCATGGTGCTGGCCTTTCTGGATTGCCCCACCGGCCTGGCCGGTGACATGCTCCTGGCGGCCCTGCTCGATCTGGGCCTGCCTGAGGCCGTGATCCACGAGCCCCTGGCCCTGCTCGGCCTGGAGGGCCGCTACCGCCTGCACCACCAGGACAGCCGCAGTGGCGGCCTGCGCGGGCGCCGGCTCACGGTGGAAACCCTCGAGCCGGATCCCCCCCACCGCTCCTGGGGCGGCCTGCGCCAGACCATCAGCACCAGTGCCCTTGAGCCGCTTCTGCGCGAGCGGGTGCTGGCGGTGTTCAGCCTGCTGGCGGACGCCGAGGGTGCGGTGCACGGCCACGCCCCCGAGCAGGTGCACTTCCATGAGGTGGGGGCCCTCGATGCCCTGGTGGATGTGGTGGGGGTCTGCGCCGGCCTGCTGCACTTTCAGGTGGACCAGCTGATCTGCGCCCCCCCGCCCGCCGGCCATGGCAGCGTCAACACGGCCCATGGCCGCTTGCCCCTACCGGCCCCGGCGGTGCTGGAGCTTGCCCGGCGCGGCGCCATTCCCCTGGCGAGCGCAGAAGGGTTCCCGCCAGGGGAGCTCACCACCCCTACAGGCCTGGCCCTGATGGCCTGCTGGGCCGAGCGTTTCGGCCAGGCACCCAGCCTGGTGCCGCAGCAGGTGGGGATCGGCCTGGGCCACCGGGTGCTGGATCGCCCCAACCTGCTCCGTCTCTGGCTGGGGGGAACTGGCTTCGGTGCTGAGTCGCCGGCCAGTACGTCGGCCAATGCTGCCCAGCTGGAAACGGTGGTGCAGCAGCAGGCCCAGATCGATGACGCCAGCCCCGAGGACCTGGCCTTTCTGGTGGAGGAGCTGCGCCGTGCCGGTGCCCTCGAGGTGTTCACCGCTGCCATCCAGATGAAGAAGGGTCGCCAGGGGGTGCTGCTCACCGTGCTGGCCCGGCCAGATCAGGCCGAAGAGCTGCGCCGGATCTGGTGGTGCCACGGCAGCAGCCTCGGGGTGCGCGAGCAGCTGCAGCAACGCTGGGTCCTGCCTCGTTTGAGCCGTGCTCTGCGCACCCGCCTGGGGGTGGTGCAGGTCAAGCAGGCCGAGGTTCCCGGCGGCCCCAATCGCTACAAGGCCGAACACGACGACCTGGCGGCCCTCGCCCGCCGCCATGGCCTCAGCCTCGCCCAGGTTCGCCAGGTGGTGGACGAGGCCGCGGCCGGGGACAATGCCTGGGTTCAACCACCCACCAGCTGATGAAGTCCCCCCAGCAGCTGTGGTCAGCGCTGACCGCCCGCCTGCCGCCCCTGCCACCCCTGCCGGGCGGTGCACGCCTGTGGGTGACGCTGCTGAGCCTGGGCTTCCTGCTGGCGGCGCTCAAGGGCAACGGCGAGCAGCTGCTGGCCCTGCGCCTCGATCCCCAGGGCTGGCTCTGGCTGGTGATCGGGGTGGGGGTGAGCCTGCTCAGCCTCGTGATCAATGGCCTGGCCTGGGCTGTGTGCCTGCGCTGGTTCCGGCTCAGGCCCCGCTGGGGCCTGAGTGTGCGTGCCTACATGAGCACCAACCTGCTCAAGTACCTGCCCGGCGGCATCTGGCACCTGGCGGAGCGGGTGCGCTTGCTCGGCCAGGACGGGCGCCTGCTCGATGGCCCTCAATCTTCGGTGGCCGCTCCCCTGGCCCTGGCGGCCACCCTGCTGGATCCGCTGCTGGCTGCCAGCGCAGCCATGGCGCTCGCAGCGGCAGTGGGCTGGACGGCTGGCTGGCCCCTGCTGGGCCTGTTGCCCCTGCTGCTGCTTGTGCCGCGCTGGTTCCAGCCCCTGCTCCAGCGTCTCGAGCGCTCGCGCGAGCGCCAGCTGGCCCGGGCCCAGCGGTCCGCTGAAGCGGAGCCGGCGGCTACAACCAGCCCGGAATCAGCCGGTTTCGTGCTGCCCGGCTACCCGTTGCTGCCGCTGCTGGCGCTGGCGCTGTTCGTGCTGCTGCGCTTCGGGGGGTTTGCGGCCTGCGTGCTGGCCTTTGATCAGCAGCTGTCCCTGCCCTGGGTCGGCTGGCTGCTGGGCTTCGCTCTGGCCTGGACAGCGGGCCTCGTGGTGCCCGGCGCCCCCGGCGGCATTGGGGTGTTCGAGGCGGTGCTGCTGCTGCAGCTAGGCGGGCAGGTGGCGGAAGCTCCGCTGCTGGCCGTGGCGCTCAGCTACCGCCTGGTGGTCACGGCGGCTGATCTGCTGGCAGCCCTCACCGCCCGGCTGGATGGGGCCATCGACCAGCCGCGACTGCCAGGAAACCGGGTTGGAACCCTGGCCGGAACTCAGGCCGGAACTCAGGCCGAAGCCTGAGGCAGAAACCTCTGGGCCCAAGCCTGAGGAGCCTCTCCTCTTCGCAATTGCTGGACCTGTTGAGAACAGCGGTTACAGTGGCTTTGACGTTCGGGGTGATCCAGTGCCATCCCGATTGCCGGAAGCTTCGACGGCCTCCACGCCGCCGGCCACTGAACTGCGCTCCAGCCTGCATGGGCGAGGCCAGCGGCTCACCCCCCAGCGCCAGAAGGTGCTTTCCCTGTTCGAGCGCATCGGCGAAGGCAGCCACCTCAGTGCCGAGGAGGTGCATCAACGCCTGCTGCGGGCCGACGAGCGGGTCTCCCTGGCCACGGTGTACCGCACCCTGCGCCTGCTCAGCTCGATGGAGCTGCTGCGGGAACTGGAGTTGCCGGAAGGGGGCCGCCGCTTCGAGCTGGCCAGCGACGCCCATCGCGATCACCACCACCTGGTCTGTGTGGGCTGCGGTCGCACCGAGGAGTTCGAAAGTGCCGTGGTGCTGGCCGAGGGCCGCCAGGCCGCCGGCAGCCATGGCTTTCGCCTGATCGAATGCGTGCTCAACGTGCGGGCCCTGTGTCCTCGTTGCGCGGCCGGCGAATCCGCCTGAACGGCGGCCCAGTGGGCGCTGAGGGCAGCGAGCAGGGTGGCGCGATCGCCGTGGAGCCTGAGCATGGCTGAGGTGCGAGAACGATCCCAAGGCTGGGCCCAGCGCGTTGGAGCACCGGGCCCAACGGTCACCGATGGGGGAGTGAAAAGGCACAGGCCAATGGCCCTTCGGCGACGGGCGGGAGCAGGGGCCGGGCTTGCAACAAAGCTCGTTATTGAGAACCGATTGCAAAAGGGCAGACTTGCTGTTTAGATTGCGAGTCATTCGCAATAGCGACGGTCACGTGAGCTTCCGTTTCCTGCCCGATCAGCCCCTCTCCTGCGTGCGGATGCCGACCGGCCAGACCGTGCTGCTCGATCCCGCTCTCCGCCCCGGCGGCACCTCGATCCAGGTGCTTGAAGGCATCGCCCGCGTTTACTGCCCCTGCGAGGAAACAGAAGGCATGACCCTGGCCTTCCTCCAGCCCGGCGATCAGCTGCGCACCGACCGCCTCTGCAGTGAAGGCGTCTGCGTGGAGGCCCTCACCCCCCTCTGCTTCCGCTCCGAAGCCGAAGCCAGCGACGGCAGCGGCTTCGATCCGGTCAACGAATGGACCCTGCAACTGCTGCGCATTCGCCATCTCGGCTCCGCCGAGCAGCGCCTGCATGCCCTCTTCGGTCTGCTGGTGCGCCGCCTCGGCCGCCGTTGCGGTCCGTGGTGCGATCTGCCCTTCCGCCTCACCCACGAGCGCATCGGTGAGCTGATCGGCACCACCCGGGTCACCACCACCCGCTTGATCTCAAGGATCCGCCAGGCTGAGCTGCTGGAAGCCCCGGCTGGCGAACCCGGGCTGCGCCTGGCGCCCTCCCTGGTGGAATCCGCACCCCTGGCCGCCGCCTGATTTCCCTTCCCGCGCCACCGCCACCACAGCCTTCTGCCCTGCTGCCTTGCCCGCTTTCGGCTGGCTGGGAGCTGGTGGCCCACGGCGTGCTTCCTGCCAAAGGCCGCGATGGCCGCAGCCTCGGAGGCTTCTCCGCCATCGCCAGCGATCCCAGTGATGGGCGTCTCTGGCTGCTGAGCGACCGCGAAGAACCCGAGCTGGTTCCGATCTGGGATCTGGAAGCTCTTGGCCGGCGCCCCTTGCGCCTGGGTGAGCGGCTGCCCCTGCGCAACGCCACGGGCGAACCCTTCCCGGCCCCCCTCGATGCCGAGGGCCTGGTGCTGGAGGGCAACGAGCTCTGGATCGTGACGGAGGAGCGCCGCAGCGCTGATCGCCCCGCCCAGCTGCTGCGCTTCGATTGGCGCAGCGGCCACCTGCTCCAGGCCCAGCCTCTGCCCCAGCCATGGAGAGCCGCCCCCGGCCAGGGCCTGGCTGTCAACCAGGGGCCCGAGTCGCTCACCCGTCTGCCGGGCTCACCCCTCACCCTGCTGCTGGCGGCCGAGCGCCCCTTGCTGCAGGATCCCCCCGATCAGCTGCGTCTGCTGGAGCACGGACCAGGGGGCTTCAGGCCCGTGGGTTCCCTGCAGCTGTTGTTGCCCGCCCCCTACTGGGGGCTCACCGAGTTGCTCGCTCCCCCGGGCGGTGGCCTGCTGGGTCTGGTGCGGGGCTTCGAGCCGCCCGCCAGCTGGTGGGCCCAGCTGCTGCATTTGTCCCCGCCGGGGCCGGAGGGGTCGCTGCAGGCGCCGCTGGCGCGCTGGGACCTGCTGGCCGCCGGTCTCCCCCCCGACAACTGGGAGGGACTGGCCCTGGGGGCTCCCCTTCCCGATGGTCGTCCCACCCTGCTTCTGGTGAGCGACGACAACTTCAATCCGCTGCAGGCCAACCGCCTGGCCCGCCTCGCCCCGCGCCGGCTGGCCGGCTGCAGCAACAGCAGTACCAGCACCAGCAGCATCAGCAGCAGCGGTTCAGTCGCGGCTCTCGAGGGTGGGGATCAGGGCCAGTGAGGCCACCATTCCCAGGGCCATGATCACCAGGGCCGGTGCCATCGCCGCCCCCACCCGCTCATCACTGGCGTACTGGAACACGCGCACGGCCAGGGTGTCGAAATCGAACGGGCGCAGGGAGAGCGTCAGCGGCAGCTCCTTCACCACATCCACGAACACCATCAGCGCACCCACCAGCACCGGCCCGCGCAGCAGCGGCAGGTGCACCCGCCTGAGCACCTGGGTCCAGCTGCAGCCCAGGCTGGTGGCCGATTCATCGATGCTGGGAGGGATACGCTCCAGGCCGGCATCGAGGCCCTGCTTCGACACGGCCATGAAGCGCACCCCGTAGCCCCAGATCAGCAGCAGCAGCGGGCTCAGTGCCCAGGGGCCCCCGATCAGCATCAGCCCGAGGGCCATGACGCTGCCCGGAACGGCGTAGCCCATCCCCGCCAGGAAACTGAGCTGGCGCACCACCAGCTGGGGGCTCCAGCGCCGGATGATCGACAGCAGCAATGCCGCCACCGCCGTGAGCAGGGTGGCCACCAGGGCCAGACCGAGACTGCGCCCGGCCAGGGTGAGCTGCTCAGCGAGCGGCTCCAGCAGCAGATTGCGCCAGCCCTCCGCCACCCACACCAGGGGAATGGCCAGCGCCAGCAGGGGCGGCAGCGCTACGACCAGCTGGGCCAGCAGGGCGCGCCAGCCGCTGAGCACATAGGCCTGGGCCTCCGCGTTGGCATGGCCCAGATTCCAGCGGCGGCTGCGCTGGCGCAGGGAGCGCTCGGCGGCCACCAGCAGCACCACGATCGCCAGCGCAATCAGAGACAGCAGCGCCGCCCCGCGGGGATCGCCCTCCACCTGCCAGCGATCGAGGATGCCGGCCGAGAGGCTGGGTACGCCGAGCAGCCGCACCGCGCCCAGCTCATTCACCACCTCCATCGCGCTCAGGGCCACCCCGGCACCGATCGCCGGCAGGGCGATCGGCAGGGCCACGCGGCGGAACGCCTGCCAGGGGCCCACCCCCAGGCTGCGGCTGGCCTCCAGCAGCTGGCCACCGGTGATCGAGAAACTCTCGGTGCTCAGCAGGAACACATAGGTGTAGTTGGCCAGGCTGAGCAGCAGCACCGCCCAGCCCATGCCGTGGATGCGCAGGCCGTGGCTGCTGCCCCAGTCGATCAGGCTGGCGGCCAGCAGATAGGCCGGAAAGGCCAGCGGCAGCAGCTGGGCGATCCGCAGCCAGCGCCGGCCGGGGAAGCGGCACGCGGCCGTGAGCCAGCCGATGGCGGTGCCCATCACCGCCCCGCAGACCCCTTCCCCCAGCACCAGCACCAGGGTGCCGCGGATCTGCTCGGCCCCATCGAACCCCAGGCCCAGCCCCCCCGCCATGGCCGGCTGGAAGGCGGCGTCGCGCAGCAAGGCCGCCAGCGGCAGCAGGGCGAACACACCTATCACCACCACCACGGCGGTTAGCACTGGCCGGCTGGAGGGGGTGACGCGCGGAAGCGGCCTGGGGGCGAGCAGGGTCACTTCCAGCCTGTTTCCACCATCAGAGCACTGGCCTCACGGTTGCCCCGGGCCAGCTGGTCGGCACTCACAGGCGATGGCTCGAAGCGGCCGAAGCTGTTGAGGATCGGGTTGTCGCCGAATCCCTGCAGGGGGTATTCGTTGTTGGCGGCCGCGTAGCCCTTGCCGGAGCTGGGGGAGACCAGAAATTCAATCAGCTTCGTGGCGGCCTCCTTGTGGCGGGCATGGCGGGTGACACCGGCCGCGGTGATGTTCACGTGGGTGGGCCTGGGGAAGACCACCTTGATCTTCTGCGCCAGGGCCCGGTCCTCCGGCTTGGCCTCATCCGAGAGCATCCTCGCCAGGTAGTACTGATTGGCGACCGTCACGCCGCATTCACCCCGGCCGAGCGCCCGCAGCATCGGCGTGTCGCTGGTGAAGAAGGGTGCTTTCACATTGGCCACCAGGCCCTGCATCCAGGTTCTGGTGGCGGCGGCACCCTTCTGCTGGAGGATGTCGGCCACCAGCGACTGGTTGTAGACACTGGCGCGGTTGCGCAGGCATAGCTTGCCCTTCAGCTCCGGCCTGGTCAGATCGGCGTAGGTTCCCAGGCTGGCCGGGTCCACCAGGGCCGGATTCACCATGATCGGCCGGGCCCGGCGGGTGAGGGCGAACCAGTTGCCGGCGGGATCGCGCAGGTTGGCGGGCACGTCGCGGTTGAGGGCCTCGGAGCGGATCGGCTGGAACAGCTCCTCCTGGCGGGCCCTCTGAATGCGGGCGGCATCCACGAGCACGAGCACATCGGCGGGGCTGCCCGACCCTTCACTCTTGAGGCGCACGATCAGTTCATCGTCCTTCCCCTCGAGCAGGTTCACCTTGATGCCGGTCTGGGCCGTGAACTGCTTGTAGAGCTCCTTGTCGGTGTTGTAGTGACGCCCCGAATAGACATTGACTTCCTGTTTACGGGCATTGCTGCAGCCCGTCAGCAATGCCAGCCCCAGAGCAGCGCCAAGGGCGAGTGCCCGGAACCGGAGCCGGCGGGGGCGATGCTGGGTCACGGGCGAAGAGATGTCGTCCAGGCAACGTACGGAGTCAGGTGGGCGGTCCTGCGTTCAATTGCTTCCACCTGATGTGACATCCGCTACCCCCGATCTTTCACCAGGCTCAGAGCCCGGCTCATCAACGCCGCTGGAGCTGGCCGCCCTGATCAGCGCCCTCTCCCGCCCCGGCGCCTACCCCGACGAGGCCTGGGGGGAGGAGCCGGCCGATCAACGCCGGGTGGAGCTGATCCAGACCCACATCAGCGTGGTCTTTCTCACCAGCTGCCGCGCCTTCAAGCTCAAGAAGCCCCTGCGCTTCTGGGGTCTGCTCGACTACGGCAGCGCCGAGCGGCGCTTGCACTGGTGCCGCGAGGAGGTGCGCCTCAACAGCCGCCTGGCGCCTGATCTCTATCTCGGTGTGGCTGCCGTGCTCCAGCTCGCCAGCGGTGAGGTGCGTCTTTCTCCTCTTGGCGAGGAGCTGGAGGGGGGCGAGCACGTGGTGGTGATGCACCGCTTCGCCGCCGCCGCCACCCTCGCGGCTCACCTTGCGGCCGATCGCGTCAGCGACATGCAGCTGGAGCAACTGGGGCGGTTCATCGCCCGTTTTCACAATCAGTACCCCCTGGCGCCGGAGCTGGCCTTTGGCGCCGAGATGCGTTTTGCGGCGGTGTTGCGCAACAACGTGCGCGCCACCCGCCGCTCGGTGCCGGAGCTGTTTCCCCCAGGGGTGCATGGGCTGCTGGTGAGTGGCCTGGCCCTGGCCCTGCGCCGCTCCAGATTCCGCCTGCGCCAGCGACTGGCGGCGGGGCAGGCGGTGGATGGCCACGGTGATCTGCGCCTTGAGCACGTGCTGCTGGAGCCACAGCTGGCAGTGGTGGATGGGGTGGAGTTCAACGCCGATCTGCGCCAGGTGGATCGGGCCTCGGATCTGGCCTTTCTGGTGATGGACCTGCAGGCGGCCGGTCATGGCGACCGCGTCGAGGCCCTCCTGGCCGGCTATGGACAGGCGATCGAGCCGGCTGTGCTCCAGCTTTTCTGCGCCTACCGCGCCCATGTCAGAGCGAAGGTGGAAGCGGCCACCAGTGGCGAACAGGAGATCCCTGTCCAGCAGCGCCAGGCCGCCAGGGCGATGGCGCGTCGCTACCTGAGCCTGGCCCTGGCCTACGTCGGCTGTGGGCTGGGGCCGCCGGCCCTGATCCTGCTCCATGGGCTGTCCGGCAGCGGCAAGAGCCACCTGGCCGCCCGCCTCGCCCCCTGGCTGCTGGCCGACCACCAGCGCAGTGACCTGATCCGCAAGCGCCTTTACGGCCTGACTCCCCTGCAGCGCCCCAGCGGCGAGCAGCGCCACAGGATCTACAGCCCCGATGCCCACCAGCGCACAGAAGACGCCCTGCTGGCAGCTGCCGAGGCCAGCCTGCGGCAGGGCCGATGGGTGCTGCTCGATGCCACCCACCTGAGGGCCGGCAGCCGGGAGCGAGCCATCCAGCTGGCCCGGCGCGTGGGGGCGGTGCCCCTGCTGCTGGAGGTGCGGGCCGATCAGGCCCTGCTCCAGCAGCGGCTGGAGCGGCGAGAGCGCCTGGATGACGACCCCAGCGACGCCGACCTGGCGGTGCTGCTGGAGCAGCGGCGCACGGCCGAACCGCTCAGCTCCGCCGAGCAGCTGCGCAGCCTGGTGGTGCACTCCCACCAAGGCCTCGACGAGTCGATGGTGCTGATGGAGCTATGGGAGTGCTGGGAGCGAGCTGCTGAAGCCGATCTCAACTGCCGATCCAGTGGGCGCACAACTGGCGCCGGTGGGGGCGGCGACGGTGCTCCCACAGGTAAATCGCCTGCCAGGTCCCGATCAGCAAGCGGCCCCGTTCAAAGGACAGGCTGAGGCTGGTGGCGGTCAGGGCGGTGCGGATGTGGGCCGGCATGTCATCGGCCCCTTCGTCGTCGTGGACCCAGGCGTGCAGGGGGCCAGCCCCGCTGATGGGACGCACCCCCTCCTCGGGCACCAGTGCTCTCAGATAGGCAGCCAGATCCACCAGCACCCGCGGATCGGCGTTTTCGTTGATGGTGAGGCTGCAGCTTGTGTGAAGCACGCTCAGGTGCAACACCCCCAGCTCCAGGCCGGTGGCCGCAAGGCAGGTCTTGAGCCGGGCCGTCAGGTCATGGAAGCCCTCCCCAGTGGTGGTGAGTTCAAGCCGGTCGAGGTGCTGACGCAGCATCAGGGTTGAAGGGGGCAAAAAGGTCGGCGGGTTGCAGGGCTGTTGCATCTGAGTCGCGTCTTGTTGCACAGACAGCCGCTCGCCAGACCCCTGAGAAAGCGCATCAAACCTAGGCTCGTGCTGAGTTTCCAGCCCCGCACCGATGCCCCCTGCCCCGCCTCCCTCACGCCGGCTTCATCGGTTGCTGCTGCTGAGCCTCGCCATCCCGCTGACGATCGCGTGCATGGAGGTCCCGGCCCAGGCCCAGAAGGTGGTTCCCAAGCTCAGGGAGATGTGTCCACTTGGCTATGTGGATCTGTTCAACGGCAAGTGCAGCACCCTCGGGGTCACCACCTATACGGTTGCTCCCAGCAACCGTGAGGCCTGCCCCTCCGGCTGGATGAACGTGGGCGGCGGCTACTGCAGGCGGAAGTGAGCTGACGCAAGTGAGCCGGTTCACTTACTTCGGCCCGGATCAGGCAGCTCATGCAGGTGCCAGCTCACCAGCCCCTGACGGACCGCCATCACCGCCGCCTGGGTGCGTCCGGCGGCCCCCAGCTTCTGAAACGCTGATTTCAGATGACTGCGCACCGTTTCAACCGAGAGGTGTAACCGGGATGCGATCTGGGGATTCTGATATCCCCGCACCACCAACTCGAGTACCTCCTGTTCCCGCTCACTCAGGCCCGGCCCCGCCGGAGCACGGCTGCTGCGGCAGGCCTGGGTGAGCAGATCCCTCAGTTGGGGGTCCATGTAGAAGCCGCCGCCTAGCACGGCCCTGGTGGCCGCCACCAGATTGCCGAATCCCACGCCCCGATCGGCACAGATGCCGTCGCAGTGGACTTCCAGCGCGGCGCGCACCAGTGGCGGGGATTCATCTTCCAGCAAGAGCAGGCAGGGCAGCGTCGGGTGCAGAGCCTTGGCACGGCGAACCAGCTCAAGGCCACTGCCGGGACGCAAAGGGTGGGTCACGAACAGCAAGTGCGGCTGCCGCTCGCTCATCAGCTCCAGCGCCTCAGCTTCACTTGTGGCGGAGCCGAACCACTGGCAGCGATCGGCGATCAACCCGGTGAGCAGAGAGATCACCAGCCGGCGGCCGCTGACCACCATCAGGCTCCTGCTCTCCAGCATGGCCATCACCTCCCGGCGCGACTGCGCCTGTCGCTCAATGAATCCGCCGGAATCCATGCTGCCCCTTGCTTTCAGTAGTAACGGCGGGGGTTCTGGCCGATGGCCAGCTGCACTTCCAGCAGAAACAGCACCAGCCCCACGATCAGCGCGGACATCGCCAGCACGAACACCGGCACCACGATGGCCGCCAGGTCGAGTGCGGCCACGGCACTGATGAACATCACCGCCACCACCCCTGACACCAGCAAGGCCGTGATGGTGGTGCGGAGGATGGCGCGGTTGATCAGGAAGGTGCGGCGGCGCTGCATCTCCAGGGTTTCCCGCAGGCGCTTGGCCTGAGCCAGGTCGCTGCGCTCATACGCCTCCTGGATGAAGCGGGTGCGATCGATTATCCGCGCCAGCCTTGTGGTGAACATCCCCAGCAGGCCGGTGAGGCTGGTGAGCAGGAACACCGGCGCCACCGAGAGCTGGATCGCTTTGGAGAGGCCCACCACAGCCGATTCATCGCTGAGGCTGCGGTTGGTCAGAATCTCGGCCAGCAGCATGGGGCCCGTCCGTGAGGCCTGGATCAAGGCCCTCGACGCACAAACTACCGAGGCCGGCCAGAACATCAACGACCCGCCGCCGCGCCGTCAGAATCACATGATGCTGGGTAGCGATCCAGCCGCTCCTGAGTTGATGACCACGATCCTGTGCCAGTACGAGGGGGCACTGCGCTGCACGGCCAGCCATGGTCCTTCCGGCTCGGATCTCAGCACCGACGCCCCCACGGACAACCAGGGGCTGGGGGAACGGTTCTCGCCCACCGACCTGGTGGCCACCGCCCTGGCGACCTGAATCCTGACGATCATGGGCATCGTGGCGGAACGCCACACCATCCCGCTCCAGGGCTGCACGGCCCGGGTGGAGAAAACAATGACCAGCGGCGGAGTCCGCCAGATCGAGCGGCTCACGGTCTGGGTGTCCCTGCCGGCAGGCCTGGGCGACGATCAGATCCGTCTGCTGCAGCGCGCTGCCGAGGGTTGCCCTGTCAAACGCAGCCTCGAGGGCTCGGTGGCGATGGACCTGCACTGGGAGACGCTCAGGCCAACGGCTGGTTGATACTCAGCGCCATGCTTGGGGCCGTCACCCTGCTCCCGTCCCATGCCCCAGCCGGGTCAGGCCCTTGTGCGCCTCCGTGAGCATCTGCATCAGACCCGGCTCCTGGGTTCCATCAGCAGCGCGCTCTACTACGACCAGAACACGGTGATGCCACCCGCTGGCGCCGACTGGCGGGGTCAGCAGCTGTCCCTGCTGGCGAGCCAGCTGCACGAGCGGCAGAGCAGCGAGACCTACGCGGGCCTGGTGGCGGCGGCCGAGGCCGAGGTTGATCACTACGCCCCCGCCTCCACGCGGCGGAATCTGCAGCTGCTGAGGCAGGAACTGGAGCGGCAGCGCAGCCTGGATCCCCAGCTGGTGGCCCGCCTTGCCGCAGCCCAGTCCCGGGGCAATGCCGTCTGGCAGGAAGCCAGGCGCAGCAACGACTTCGCGGTCTTTGCACCGGCGCTCGAGGAGCTGCTGCAACTGCGTCGTGAGCAGGCCGCCCAGCTGACGCCGATCGAACCAGCCGGGCGCAGCCCCTGGGAGATCCTGGCCCAGCCCTTCGAGCCCGATGTCAGCAAGGACCGCCTCCAGGAGCTGTTCACGCCCCTCTCTGAAGGGATCCCGCCGCTGCTGGAGCGGGTGCGGGCCTCATCGCCTGCTGCTGCCGCAATCCCGGAGGAGCTGCAGGAGACCCTCTGCGCCGAGCTGCTCGAGAGCTGGGGCTACGACCCCAGCCGCTGCCAGCGCTCCCGCTCGGCCCATCCCTTCTCCTGCACCCTGGGCCCGGCCGATTACCGCATCACCAGCCGGGTGGTGCCGGATCAACCCTTTTCAGCATTCCTGGCCACCGCCCATGAATGGGGCCACTCCCTCTATGAGCAGGGGCTGCCCCGCGGCGACGACCACTACTTCCCCTGGCCCCTGGGGGAGGCCACCTCGATGGGGGTCCATGAGTCGCAGTCGTTGTTCTGGGAGTGCCGGGTGGCGCGCAGCCAGGCCTTTGCCAGCCGCTGGCATGGCCGCTTCAGCGGGGCACTGGGCAGCGATCCCTGGGGCGGCAGCCAATCCTTCTGGCGAGGGCTCAACCCGATGCGGCCGGGGCTGATCCGGGTGGAAGCCGACGAGCTGACCTATTGCCTCCACATCGTGCTCCGCTTCGAGCTGGAGCTGGCCCTGGTGGAGCAGGGGTTGCCGGTGTCGGAGCTGCCCGAGCTCTGGAATCGGCGCATGGGTGAGCTGCTGGGGATCAGGCCGGAGCGTGATGCCGAAGGTTGCCTGCAGGACATCCACTGGGCCGAAGGCCTGTTCGGCTACTTCCCCTCCTATGCCCTCGGCCACCTGATCAGTGCCCAGCTGGCCGAGTCGATGGAGCGCGAGCTCGGGCCGATTGAGTCGGTGGTGGGCGCGGCTGAGGAATCACGGCTTCAGCACTGGCTGAGTGAGAACGTCTGGCCCCTGGGCCGCTCTGTCAATGGAGAGGAGCTGGTGGCCCAGGTCACCGGGGCGCCCCTGAGCGCCAGCCCGTTCCTGCGTTACCTCAGCGGCAAGGTCGACCGGCTGCTCGAGACCAGTTGAGTCGGGCCTGGCATCAGCTCAGCCCGGCGTCCGTAAGATGCCGCCGCAGCCGCTTCGCGACGCCCCATGGCGAACATCGACCACGCCCCCAGCCGCACCATGCTCAACCTGCTGCATGTGCTGCCAGCGTTCGCCGATGAAGAGGAACTGCGGCTGAATGCGATCGTCGAGCTCAACTCGATGACCATCAATAAATACGAGCTGATCACCGAAACCGGCCATCTCAAGCTTGATCGGGTGGGCTACTCCTCGCTTTCCTACCCCTTCGCCTACGGCTGTATCCCCCGCACCTGGGATGAGGACGGCGATCCGCTCGACATTGAGATCGTGGGCGTCACCGAACCCCTGGTGCCCGGCAGCCTGGTGGAGGCCCGAATCATCGGCATCATGACCTTCGATGACGGCGGTGAGGTGGACGACAAGGTGATCGCCGTACTGGCCGATGACAAGCGGATGGATCACATCACCAGCTACGAGCAGCTCGGCGCCCACTGGCTCAAGGAAACCCAGTACTACTGGGAGCACTACAAGGACCTGAAGAAGCCCGGCACCTGCAAAGTCAATGACTTTCTCAACACCCAGGAGGCTGTTCGGATCATCAAGGAGTGCGAGGCGCGCTATCTCGAGCAGATTGACGCCAAACTGGTGAACTGAACCGCCCCCTACGGTCGCCTTTTCTGTCCAAAGCCTCTATTAACCGCATGCGCTTCACCCACTCCCGTTCATCGCTGGCTCCCGCCCGGGTTGCAGCAGGCCTGTTCACAGGTTTCGCCAGCCTCTGGGTCGCCGGCTCCCCCATGGCCCTGGCCAGCAGCGGCGGCATCATCACCCCCACAGCTCCGATCCCCAGCACTCCGGCGATCGGCAGCCCGGCAGCGGTGCTCCAGGCTGACCCTCCCCCTGCGCCCCCCGCTGCTTCCCCGGCTCCGGCTGGCGCTCCGGTTGCTCCCCAGGCGGCTCCGGTCAACAGCTCCAGGATCCTGCTGGCCCTGGGCAAGCGGGAGATCCGCCTCGAGCGCGACGGCAAGGTCTATGGCCCCTGGCCGGTGGCGATCGGTGATCCCGCCACCCCCACACCCACCGGCACCTTCAATGTCACCAACAAGGTGATCAATCCTCAGTACGTGAGCACCAGCTCAGGCCAGAAGAAAGGTGTGCTCGGCCCCAATGGTCCCCTCGGCGACCGCTGGATCGGCTTCAAGACCAAGGGACCCAATCAGTTCGGCATCCACGGCACCCCCAACGCCTGGGCCTGGACCGTGAGCTCCCGCGCCGCCGTGACTAATGGCTGCGTGCGCATGTTCCATGAGCATGTGCGCAAGCTGTTCGAGATGGTGGAGGTGGGCACGCCCGTGGTGGTGGTGCGCTGAGCTCAGATCCGAAGCTTGCGGGCGAGGGCCCTGGCCATGCCATCACGGCTGGCCAGGCCCAGCAGGGCATGAGCCGGCAAGCCGCTGTTCGGCAAGCCGGCAGGTAGCTGGGCCAGTCCAGGACCGTCGAGATCGAAGACCGGCACCTGGCGCAGCCCATTGGGCACCAGCTGGTCCTCCAGCTGGGCTAGGTTCGCCTGAGCCGGCAGCCAGAGCAGATCGGAGCGGCGGCACTCCTCCAGCGGCAGCCCTTCACCCCCGTGGCCGGCGCTGATCGCCCGTTGCAGGTCGATCAGGGTCACGACACCGATCACCCAGCCGTCGCGCTCCACCACCAGGCAGTGGCCGTGGGCTTCGATCAGCAGCCCCAGGGCCGCCCTGGCGGGGATGTCGGCCTTCAGCACCAGCGGGGCCTCCGCCTCAAGGGCCTCGATCACCGGCAGGGCAGCCAGCCCTTGTCGCCGTTCCTCTTCGGCTGGATCCGGCCCGAGCATGCCTGGGTCCGCCAGTCCCTGCCAGCGTTCCACCAGCACGGCGCTGAGGCCGGTGGCTGCCATCAGCGGCAGCACGATGCGAATGTCGTGGGTGAGCTCGAACAGCAACAGCAGCGCCGTCAGCGGCGCTCTGGCACTGCCGGCAAGCACTGCCGCCATGCCCACCATGGCGTAGGCCGGCGGTTCCGCCACCGGCAGACCGAAACCGCTGTCCCCCAGCAGCTGGCCGTAGAGATTGCCGAGCACGGCCCCCAGAAACAGGGCGGGTGCAAAGCCGCCGCCAACGAACCCCGTGGCATTGCTCAGGCCCGTGGCCAGCAGCTTCACCACCAGCAGGGCCGCCA
Source organism: Synechococcus sp. J7-Johnson (assembly GCF_024345795.1). GTDB lineage: Bacteria > Cyanobacteriota > Cyanobacteriia > PCC-6307 > Cyanobiaceae > Regnicoccus_A. The sequence goes on along the minus strand of NZ_JAGQBU010000007.1, from coordinate 92,130 downwards.
GGGTGGTGAGCGCCACCCCCCCCTCGCTGCCGAGCAGGGCCTCGATCGTGTCGTAGCCCACTCCCAGCACCTGGGGGAAGCCAAGGGCCATCACACCCACGCCCAGGCCACCGAGCCCATTGAGCAGCCACAGGGGCAGACGGGCAAACCGTTGTTGCACCGGCTCACTGCGCCCGGCCGCCAGCAGACTCACCAACGCCCACGACATCAGGCTGGCCACCAGCCCCAGACCCAGGTAGAGCGGCAACTCCAGGGGTGAGCGAACCTCATAGACCGGCAGGCGGAAGATCGGCTCATCACCGAGGCACAGCTGGGTCACCAGCGAAGACGCCACCGCAGCCACCAGCACCGCCCGCAGACTCGGCCGCCCGGGAATTGCGCTGTAGGCACCTTCGAAGGCAAAGAACACCCCGGCGATCGGTGCCTTGAAGCCGGCCGCCAGTCCCGCTGCCACACCCGCGGCCACCAGGGCCTTCTGGGATTCGGGCGGCAGTCGTCCCCGTAGCGCCACCCACAGGCCAAGGTTGCCGCCGCTCTCCACGCTCGGCCCCTCGGGGCCCAGCGAAGCGCCACTGCCCAGGCTCAGGGATGCAGCCACCAGCCGCAGTCCCGGCAGGCGCGGCAGGGCAGGAGCCGCCCCGTCGGCCATCGCCATCAGGCTGGGCAGGCTGGGGCCGAGGTCGCGGCCCACCTGGCGCAACAACCCAACCGCCACGCCGCCCAGCAGGGGGGCGATGACCACCGGCCAGGAAGCCAGCCAACCGCTGGGTCCGATCGGCGGGAGGGGGGTGGGCTCCGGCAGGGGCGGCGGTGGTGGCGGCAGAAAGCCAACCCCACCCAGACCGAGCTGCAGCAGTGCCTTAAGGGGTGTGCCGGAGTCGGGATCCGGCGCGCTGAACACCTCCACCGTGGTGGTGTCCAGCTGCTGAGAACTCACCAGATCGAGCACCCACTCCACCAGGGTGCCGAACAGAAAATTGTTGATGAATCCCAGCAGGTAGTGGAAGCCCACCACGGCCACACCGGTGAGGATCCCCACCAGCGCGGCCCAGGCCAGCAGGCTCCACTGGAAGGGAAGCCCGCGGGTGTCGCCCTCCAGAGGTGCGGCGGAGCCTGCCTCAGGCTTCGGGCCTGACAGCTGCAAAGATCTCCTCCAGAATTTCACCGGCGCCCTGGCTGCGCAGCAGCTGGGCGAGGCTGATGCCGATCGCTTCAGGGTCCTGCTGGGGGCCCCGCGCCTCATCCCGGATCAGGCGCAGGCCATCCAGGCTGGCAACCATGCCCGTGAGCACCAGTTCCTCCCCCTCGAAGCGGCTGTTCACACCGATCGGCACCTGGCAACCTCCCTCGAGCTGGCGCAGGAAGGCCCGCTCCGCCAGACAGCGGCGGGCGGTGGGGGTGTGCTCCAGCACCTTGATCTGCTCAAGAACCGCGCTGTCGCCGAGGCGGCATTCGATTCCCAGGGCCCCCTGGCCCACCGCATGCAGAGAAATTGAGGGATCGATCAGGGCGTCGATGCGGTGGCCAAGGCCGAGGCGTCCCAGGCCGGCGGCCGCCAGGATCAGGCAGTCGTAGCCGCCGCCATCGAGCTTCTCGATGCGGGTGATCACATTGCCGCGCACGTCCTTGAACTGGAAGTGGGGGAAGTGGTGGCGCAGCTGGGCAAGGCGCCGCAGCGAGCTTGTGCCCACCACGCTGCCCTCCGGCAGGGTTTCAAGGCTGCAGCCCCGGTGGCGCTCGTGCAGCACCAGGGCATCGGCGGGATCTTCACGCTCGGTGATGCAGCCGAGCATCAGGCCTTCGGGGAGGTTGGTGGGCAGGTCCTTGAGACTGTGCACGGCGATGTCGGCTTGATCCACCAGCATCTGGGCCTCCAGTTCCTTGGTGAACAGGCCCTTGTCGCCGATTTTGGCGAGAGCCACATCCAGGATCTTGTCGCCCTGGGTTGCCATCGCTTCGATGCTGATCTCCAGGTCCGGATGGGCCCTGGTCAGTTCATCGCGCACCCAGTGGGTCTGCACCATCGCCAGCTGGCTGCGGCGGGAGGCGATTCGCAGAGTGGTGCCAGCCATCAATCGATTCCTCAGCCCGGCCGCGTGGCCGTAGAACAGCGGTCAAGCCTAAGGACTGGCCGGCCAGCTGAAGGCCAGCGCAGGCTGCACCGTGATCAGCCGAAAAAGTCGAGGGGCAGGGGCCCCCAGGTGCCGGTGGCCTCCGGATGGCTGTCGCTCTGACCGCCGATCAGCAGCCCCTCCCCCAGGCCGCTCTCGGCCCGCAGCAGGAAGCGGCCCGTGCGCTGATTCCCCTTCAGGAATACGGGCCCCTCCACAAGCTCCTCACTCTCGCCCTGCAGCGGGCTCCAGCCCTGGGCGGCCTCGCAGGCCCGCAGGGCGGTCAGGGCCGCCTGGGCCGATGGGGCCATCACGCCGATCGTGAACCAGTCACAGGCCGCCAGGCGCTGCTTCAGCTCCTGGCCCTGGGCCAGACGCTGGGCAGCATCCAGGCTGGGGGCGCTGCGCAGGCCCATCAGGCTGGTGAGATCACTGGAGGTTGCGCTGCTGCTGGCGTTCATGACGGCCGGTTCGGGCTCAGCCACTCTGACGCTCAGCGCAGAAGCGCAGGCTGGTCAGGCAGATGCTCAGCCAGATGAAGCCCACGGCTGCCCCCGCGATGATGTCGGTTAGCCAGTGCACCCGGCAATAGAGGGTGCTCACCCAGATCAGGCCCACCCAGAGGGAGGAACCAAGCACCAGGGGGCGGCGCAGCTGTGGGTAACGCTCCGCCAGGATCGTGCACATCAGGAAATAGAAGACCACGGCTCCGGCGGCATGGCCGCTGGGAAAACTGCGGCCGATCACCTCCACCAGACGGCCCAGGGGCCGAGCACGATCGAATTGGGGCTTCAACCAGCGATCCACGATCAGGAGGATGCCGCTGGTGCCGATGGCGACCCAGATCAGTTGGTTCCACGATCGCTTGATCAACAGGAAGATCAGTGCCGCCAGCACCAGCATCGCCGTGAAGCGGGTGCCGCTCACCTGATAAACGATCACCAGAAAGCGACCGATGCTCTCGGGGATGCGATCTCCCAGCCAGACCAGCACGGCCTCATCGAACGCCGGCTCCTGCTGACTCAGCACCACCTGCTCGATCCAGATCACCACCAGGGCCGCCAGGCCGCAGAGCAGCAGCCTCACTGGGCCGAACAACCGAAACCAGCGGCGGATTGCGGTGGGGGTCGGCGCGGAGAAAATCGGGGATTGGGTTTGGATCAAGTGATCAGCCGATCGGTTCGTTGGTGTTCTGGGTCACTCATGGTGCCCGATCATCGCTTCAGCTAGTGCGCGGAACACGCCAGAGCTGGTGGCCGGCACGGCTCTCCAGCAGCTCGGCCCCCGGCAAGGTCTCTGGCAGGTCCCTGAGGCGGAATTCCTCTCCAAAGATCAGCACGCTGCGGGCTGCTGAACCCGGCGCCGGGGGTTCCCTCAGGGCCTCCCGGGCACCCTCCGGGCTGTCGAGGAAGACGGCCTCACGGCCGCTGTAGAACACCACGCTGTAGCGCTTGTAGCCCACCACCCAGAGCGGTTCGCCGGGGTTTGCCAGCTGCCCGGCCCGCTCCGCCAGCTCCCGCACCGGCCGCTGCCGCTGGGTTTCCATCAGCGGTGCCAGGGGGGGCACCACCACCGCCATCAGCAGCAGCATGGCGGCCAGATCCGGCAGCCAGAGGGACTTGGGTCGACCTGGCCGCAGCAGCAGGACGATCAGGCCGATGGCACTTCCCGCCAGGATCAGGGCCAGCTGCAGCGGCAGGCCTGAGCTGCTGAGGGCGCTGGCAAAGCCGGGGTAGGCCGGATCCGTGGCCGCCCAGCGCGGAGCCAGGGCGGCGGCTGGAGCCAGGGCGGCGAATACCAGGGCATTGACCCAGCCGCTCCAACGCTGGGGCCGGTCGCTTTGGTGTGCAGCCACCAGCTCGCTGCCGCCACTGGCCTCAGGCGGGACACTCTCGAGAGGAAACCAGTAGAGTGCGAGCAGCAGGGCTGTGGCCGGCACCATGGGCAGGATGTAGCCGGCCAGCTTGGTGGCGGCAGCGGAGAAGAACAGCAACACCACCAGAAACCAGACCAGGCAGAAGAGAGCCAACTGGGCCTGGGGTGGCTGGCGGCGCCAGGTCTTCAACTGCCAGAACCGCAGACGCATCAGCGCCACGGGCAGGTGAAACGACCAGGGCAGCAGCAGCAGCAGCACCCAGGGCAGATAGAAGTGCCAGGGGCCGGCGTGGCGATAGAGCACCGAGGTGAACCGCTGGATGTTGCTGAACCCGAAGAACCCCCCCAGAAAGGCCATGCCATGGGCCTGGGCCGCCAGGACATACCAGGGCAGCACCACCACCAGGAAGATTCCGACGACCGGCAGAAACGGCAATCGCCGCACGTAGGCGATCAGCTGGCCCTGGGCGATCAGGAACACCAGAGCCACCAGCCCGGGCAGCACCAGGCCCACCGGTCCCTTGGCCAGCACAGCGATGGCACTGAAAAGGGGCATGGCCACGAAACCCAGGCGCCGTGCCGTGCTGCCTGCGGGCTGGCTGTAGCTGAGGAAGAAACCGAACAGGCTCAGGGAGATGGCACTGGCCAGGAACATGTCGGTGACGGAACTGCGGCCCCAGCCGATCCAGCCGGGGTTAAGGGCCAGCAGGGCCGACCCGAAGGCGGCCCTCTGCCAGCGCTGACGCAGGCCACCATCAGCAGAGCCGCTGAGCCACAGCAGGCCGAAACCAGCCAGCACCACGGCACTGGCCGCGAGGGCCACCGGCAGGCGGGCGGCCCACTCGTTCACACCGAAGAGGCGGAAGCTGAGGCCCACCATCCAGTACCCCCAGACGGGGTAATCGAAGAAGAGTTCGCCATTCCAGATCGGGGTGATCCAGTCCCCCCGCTCAACCATCTGGTGGCCCACCTCCACGAACAGGGCCTCTGTCTTGTCCATCAGGCTGAGGCTGCCCAGGTTCTGAAAGAACGCCAGCCAGCACAGCAGCAGATAGCCGAGGCCGCTAACCAGCCAGAGCCGGCGCTGATCGCGCTCCAGCCAGGCCATCCATCCCTGAGTGATCAACACGCCATCCGGCAAGGAACAGGACAGAGTACGGGCTGCCGCCCGTACGGATCGCCTCGCTCAGGGCCGAAAAGCTACGGAGCGAGACCTCAGGAGATCGGGACTACTTGATGTACTCCTTGAGCACTCCGTTGCGGTTGGGATGGCGCAGCTTGCGCAGGGCCTTGGCCTCGATCTGGCGGATTCTTTCGCGGGTCACATCAAAGATCTGCCCGATCTCTTCAAGGGTCTTCATGCGGCCGTCGTCGAGGCCGTAGCGCAGACGCAGCACATCCCGCTCGCGGGGGCTGAGAGTGGCGAGCACGCCTTCGAGATCTTCGCGCAGCAGATTCTTGGCCACGTCCTGCTCAGGATTCTCGATGTCGGCTTCGATGAAGTCGCCCAGACGGGAATCTTCCTCCTTGCCGATCGGGGTTTCCAGCGAAATGGGCAGCTGTGCCGACTTGGCGATGAAGCGCAGCTTCTCGATCGTCATCTCCATGCTCTCGGCGATCTCTTCCTCGGTGGGCTTGCGGCCGAACTCCTGGGAGAGCACCTTGGTGGTTTTCTTGATGCGGGAGATCGTTTCGTAGAGGTGCACCGGCAGGCGGATCGTGCGGCTCTGATCGGCGATGGCGCGGGTGATCGCCTGACGGATCCACCAGGTGGCGTAGGTGGAGAATTTGTAGCCTTTCTCGTGGTCGAACTTCTCAGCGGCACGGATCAGGCCGAGGCTGCCTTCCTGAATCAGGTCCTGGAAGGAGAGTCCACGGTTCATGTACTTCTTGGCGATCGAAACCACCAGGCGCAGATTCGACTGCACCATCTTTTCCTTGGCACGGCGGCCCAGCATCAGGCGCCGACGGAATTTGAGCGGTGGCATGTCCACCAGCACGGCCCATTCCTTGTTGTCGGGATAGTGGCCGTTGTCCTGCTCGAACTGGGTGGCCAGCTCTTCCAGCAGCAGCAGATCAGCGATCTTGCGCGCCAGCTCGATTTCCTCATCGGGGCGGAGCAGGCGAATCCTGCCGATCTCCTGCAGGTAGACCCGGATCGAATCTTCGGTGTAAACCCCCTTGGGACCCACCTTGATGCTGGCCAGGGCCTTTTCCTTGGCCGAGCTCTTCTTGTCCTTGGCACCGTCGGCTGCCTCGAGCAGCTCGTCGGCCGCCGCGCTGAGGTCGGTGCTGACCGTTTCAGCCTTGGGCTTGGCCGCCGCTTTGGCGATGGTTGCTTTCGCTTTGGTGGCGCCCGCCTTGGCGGCTGCTGAGCTGGCTTTGACGGTGGTGCTCTTAGCAGCCGCCTTCGCGGCGGGCTTGCGGGTCCTGGTGACGGTGTTGGCTGCCGTCAGGGCTTCGCCCTTGTCAGCGGCGTCAGGAGCAGCAAGGTCGACCTTTGCCTTGGCGGATGACTTGGGGGAGGCTTTGGCCTTGGTGGCGCTGGCCTTCGGTTTGAGCTTCACCGCCACTTCCTCTCCCGATGGAGCGGCCACCATCAGGATCTGAGGAACGCCCGGCTTGGGGCTGGCGGCGGACACTGGGCTCATAGCGGGACTGCGACGGGGTGACGGAATGGTCAAGTGAAAACAATTGGGCCGACAAGTTCAGGCCGGAAATTCAGCCAAGCCAATTGGGCGCGATGACAACATCACGACACAAAACGTTTCTTCAGCATCCCAGTGCAGCCGTTGGCCGACCAGGATCAAAAACAGGCCCCATCAGGCGCCGGGTGGAAGCGGAGGAAACAAAGACCTGACGACATGGAACGACCCGGAGGCCAGGCAGTGCTGTCAGGGGTGTTCGCAGACCGGGAGGCGCGCTGGAGGGGGTCTCCAAGCAGCCTGCACTTCAGGTCTTCCCACTGGACGGAACTCTGCCTGGTTCCGACAGCAGCCAGTTGAGCTGCTCAACTCCATTATCTTAAGAAACCCCTATGGGGTTTGCAAGGCGAATCTCGACCGTGTTGGAGATGTCCTTGCCCCCGCTCTGGGTTCAGGTCTGGGTGGAGGCCGGTCGGGAGGGGCGAATCTTCACCTACGCCGCAGCACCGGCCCTTGGCCTGGCGGTCGGGGATCTGGTGAGCGTGCGACTGAGGGGACGTCCCCAGATCGGCCTGGTGGTCGACACCCTGGCTGAGGCTCCGGCTGATCTCGATCCAGCGGTGATCCAGTCGGTGGAAGGTCTTCACCAGGCCGCAGCCGTGGATCCCCACTGGCAGGCGCTGCTGCAGGAGGTGTCCCGTCAGTGCCACACCAGCCTGTTTCGAACCCTCAAGACAGCCTTGCCTCCAGGCTGGCTGGGACAGCGGCCGGGACGGGCCCAGCCCCAGCTGCGTACCCAGATCTGGTTGGAGCTGGTGGAGAGCCACCAGCCACTCACCAGCCGCCAGTGCCAGCTGATCGATCGCCTGCGGGAAAGCGCAGGCTTTGCGGCTTCCCAGACCACGGTCATGGCGTGGGGCTTCAGCTGTTCACTGGTGCAGGCCCTGGTGGCCAAAGGCTGGTTGCGCAGCAGCAGACAGGTGCTCTCTGGCGGCGGTGCGCCTCAGCCAGGCGCCGTCCAGCAGTCTCCTGATCTGGCCGGCGGGCCGCTTGAGTCACCACGCCCCCTTAATCCGGAGCAACAGGCAGCTCTCGAGCAGATCCTCGCGGGATCCAGCGGCCAGGAGTTCCTGCTCTGGGGAGTGACCGGCTCAGGCAAGACGGAGGTGTATCTGCAGGCGGCGGCGGCCTGCCTGGCTTCCGGCCGCAGTGCCCTGATCCTCACTCCTGAGATCGGACTGATCCCCCAGTTGCTCGACCGCTGCCGTGCCCGCTTCGGCGGCCGCATCCTCGAGTTCCACAGCGGCCTCTCGGAGCGGGCGCGCATCGCCGCCTGGCGCCGCTGTCTGCAGGCCGGCTCCACGGAGCCGCTGATCGCCGTGGGCACTCGCTCGGCGGTGTTCCTGCCGCTGGCGACCCTGGGACTGGTCGTGCTTGATGAGGAGCACGACAGTTCTTACAAGCAGGAAAGTCCGATGCCCTGTTACCACGCCAGGGAGGTGGCCCGCCTGCGCTGCACTGCCGCGGGCGCCCGGCTGCTGTTGGGGAGCGCCACCCCCTCCCTGGAGTCGTGGTTGGCCTGCAGGCGTCCCCAGCACACGGCCACCCTGCTGCGCCTCAGCCGCCGCATCAGCGGTCAGGAGGCAGCGCCGGTGCGGGTGGTGGACCTGCGTCAGGAGCTGGCGGAAGGCCACCGCCGCCTGATCAGCCGGGCCCTGATGGAGCGGATGGAGCGGCTCCAGGAGCGGGGGGAGCAGGCCGTGGTGCTGGTGCCCCGCCGCGGCTACAGCAGTTTTCTGAGCTGCCGCAGTTGCGGTGAGGTGGTTCAGTGCCCCCATTGCGATGTGTCGCTCACGGTCCACCGGCTGCGCGATGGCAGTCAGACCCTGCGCTGCCACTGGTGCGGCCACCGCCAGCCCCTGACCTCACGCTGCGGGGCCTGCGGTTCCACCGCCTTCAAGCCCTTCGGCGCCGGCACCCAGCGGGTGATGGAGCAGTTGGAGCAGGAACTCTCGGGTCTGCGCCTGTTGCGCTTCGACCGGGACAGCACCCGGGGCCGGGATGGGCACCGAGGCCTGCTGGAACGCTTCGCGGCCGGGGAGGCCGATGTGCTCGTGGGCACCCAGATGCTGGCCAAGGGCATGGATCTGCCCCGGGTCACCCTGGCGGCGGTGTTGGCAGCCGATGGTCTCCTGCACCGGCCTGATCTGCGCGCCTCGGAGCACTGCCTGCAGCTGCTGCTGCAGCTGGCGGGCAGGGCCGGCAGGGGGGAGCGTCCCGGGGAGGTGATCGTGCAGACCTACCTGCCGGATCACCCCGTGATCCAGCATCTGATCGACGGCCGCTATGACATCTTTCTCGAGGCGGAACTGCAGCTGCGCCGTCAGGCCCAGCTGGTGCCCTTCAGCCGGGCCTGTCTGCTGCGCCTGGCTGGCCCATCCGGAGCGGCCACCGCCACGGCCGCCGCCGCCCTGGCCGAGCAGCTTCGCCCCCAGGTGGAGCAGGCCGGCTGGCAGATGATCGGCCCCGCGCCTGCCGCTGTGGCGCGGGTGGCGGGCCGCTACCGCTGGCAACTGCTGCTGCACGGCCCCGCCGGCGCCGACCTGCCCCTGCCTCCAGAAGCCGAGCTGCGCTCCGGCCTGGCCCGCAGCGTGAGCCTCTCGATTGATCCCGATCCGATCGAGCTTTGAGGGAACCCCTACGGAGAGGGCAACTCAGGCCAGCCGAAACCCGCCTGTCGCCGCAACCGCTGCAACACCAGGCTGAGCACCAGCAACAGGGTGATCAGCAGGCTGCCCAGGCCGAGGCGGCTCCAGCGCCAGGCGCTCACCTCCAGCCGGTTGATGGCCCCCAGCTGCAGGGGCCAGTTCAGCCCTTCGGGCCGGGGCTCCACGGCCAGCGGCTGGGCCATTCGTACCGTCCCGACTCCCAGGGAGCGGAGTCTCAGGGTGAAGCTCAGACCCGGCAGGGGCTGCACCTGGCGCAGGTCGAGCTCGAAGTCGAGCTGCTGACGAACACCGAGCAGCCAGTTGCGCTCCTGCAGGCTCAGCTGCGGGGCAGGCAGTGCCTGCCCCGTGAGCGCGCCGGCATCGAGAGCAAGGCGTTGCAACAGGCCGGAGGCTTCCGCCGCCGACACCACGCCGCTGCTGAGGCTGAGGCGGCCCCGATCCGGATCCAGGGAGAGCTTGAAGCGAGTGAGATCAGGGTCGGCTGAGAGGGTGCTGGCGAACTGCCTCTGCCAGGGCATCCAGCTGCCGCTGAAGCTGCTGAGGCTCTGACTCAACTCGAGCCGACCCGGTGCCGGCAGGCTGAGCTCGGTGTCGACGCGCAGGCAGCCCCCCAGCAGCCCCGTGAGCAGCAGCAGCACAGCCAGTACGACGATCGCAAAGCCCAGGGGAGCCCGGGTTGGACCCACCGGTGGCGGTGGCGCTGGCTCCGCTCTGGCGCGGCCTGGGCGGGCCTGGGCCAGGGGCATCACCCGTTGCTGCAGCGACTCCACCCCGCCGATCGGCGGCAAGGTGATTGACCAGTTCTCCGGCCGCTTGAGGCTGGGGGCCTCGAGAATCAAGCTGAGGTCCCGGGCCTGCCGGCGCAGGTCGGGATCAACGCAGGCCTGGAGACCGCGCACACAGCTGGCCGCCCTCTCAGACTCCCCCTGGCCGATCAGCGCCGTGGCCATCAGCATCCGGGCCCGTCCGCCCAGGGACACCGTGATGGCATGGGCCGCCACGATCGGCTCCAGCAAGCGCAGGCAGCGGCCGTATTCACCGCAATCGAGCGCGGCCCGAGCCGGAGCCAGTGGATCCTCAGCCACGCCGCTGGGCACTCGCTCGGGCGGCGGCGCGGCTGCTGCCGACCACCATCGTGCCGACGCCGGCATCGGTGAACACCTCCAGCAGCAGGGCATGGGGGACTCGGCCATCGATGATGTGGGCCGCGCCGACCCCCTGGGCCAGGGCCCGGATGCAGCATTCAGTCTTGGGTGTCATCCCCGCGTTGACGACGCCGCTGCGGATCAGCTCCCGGGCCTCGGGCAAGGTGATCTGGCGCAAGAGGCTGGAGGGATCCTCCCGGTCCTGCAGGATGCCCGGGGTATCGGTGAGCAGGATCAGCTTCTCGGCCTGAAGGGCAGCGGCCAGCTCCCCGGCCACCGTGTCGGCATTGATGTTGTGAGCCTGGCCACTGGGATCGGCAGCCACACTCGAGATCACCGGGATGTAGCCGCTCTGCAGCAGAGGTGCGAGCACATCGGGGTTGACCGCCGCCACCTCTCCCACCAGTCCGTGGGAACCCTCGCCCCAGGTGCGAGCCTCCACCAGGGCCCCATCGCTGCCGGAGAGCCCCACGGCACGGCCGCCAACCCGGTTGAGACCGTTGACGATCTGTTTGTTGACCCGACCCACCAGCACCATTTCCACCACATCCATGGTGTCGAGGTCGGTGACCCGCAGCCCATCACGGAATTGGGCTGGGATTTCCAGCTTCTTCAGCCACTGGTTGATCTCCGGTCCGCCGCCGTGCACCACCACCGGCTGTACCCCCACGCAGGCCAGCAGAGCCAGGTCGCGGAAGACTGCCTCGCGCAGATCTTCACGCACCATCGCCGCACCGCCGTACTTCACCACCACGCGGCGTCCGGCGAAGCGCTGGATATAAGGCAGCGCCTCACTGAGCACGGACACCCTCAGGGTGTCCTCAGCGCTGATGACGGGGTCCTGGCTCAAGAGGGGAAGGTGAGAGGGTGGGCGTGGGGACCGGCAACCGCCGGGGCTCAGGCAGCTGGAGCGGACTCGACTAGATCAGCGCCGGGCAGCAGGCTCAGTTCCAGCTCGGTAGCTGAGATCAGACGCAGCTCAGCGCGCAGTCCAGGCCCGAAGAAGCGACCCAGCCGCTCCTGCTTGGCCTGCCATCGTTCCGGCGGAACTCCATGGCAGCGGAAGTGGAGCACCAGGCCATAGCCGCCCTCCACATCTCGCTCTGCCACGCTCAGCAGCTCCGGCGGGGCGTCCTCGTTCCAGAGCTTGAGGGCTTCGAGGGAGCTCTCGAGGTGGGCCTTCTGGCCATAACGCCAGCGGGTCACGTCTTTGAGAAGCTTGCGCAGGGGCTCGCTCTCGGGCTGCTCGCGCAGCTGTCGCAGCTCCGCTGTCGGTGTGAGCCGCTGGGCTGGAGGCAGCTCCGACGACTTCAGGGCCAGGCCTCCCAGCAGCACCGGAACGCCGTAGAACACTCCCGCCAGGCTGATGTTGGGGCTGTCGGTGACGTAGGCGATTGAGCCGATCACGGTGAGCGCCGCACCGAGGATGGTCAGCAGGCTGCCGGGCGATGTGAGTGCTTCCATGGCGCCATCTTCCTGCAGCGCGGTCCAGGATGGCGATCGTTGCCCAGGAGTTCCTCCGGCCATGGATCACCCCAGCCCCGCTGCCGATCCCGCTACGCCTTCGTCCACCCCCGAGATCCCGTTCAACGACCCCAGCACCCTGAAGCTGTTGGACCAGCTCGCCGAAGATCGCCTCTGGCTGCTGCAGCAGATCGACGGCGGCCGCTGGCACGATCTGAGGCTGGATCTCGCTGCGCTGGAGCGGGAGCTCGGTCAGCTGCTCGACCAGGCCCGCCAGCGGCTCGATCCGGGCTGATCAACTTCTCAGAAGGGGATCTCCTCAGAAGGGGATTTCGTCGTCGTCGTCGGCCAGATCAGGCACCAGCGGAGAGGTGTTCCAGGTGGGAGGCGGTGGCTCCGCCGCAGCAGGGCGCGGTGCCGGAGTGACGGGCCGGGGCGCGGCAGCCGCCGGCCGTGGAATCGTGCGCACTGGAGCGTCCTGAGCCATCGCTGCTGCCATCGACGGCACCGCCGATGGAGCCGCAGTGGAAGCCTGGGCCGTGAGTGGGTGAAGGCGGGCGAGGGTGAATTCGGCGCGCTTTTCCTTGGTGCCATCGGCGCGGGAGACGGTGCTCATGCGCAGGCGCCCCTCGATCATCAGCCGCTGACCCACCTGCACCCGGTTCTGAAGATCCTGGGCGAGATTGCCCCAGCCCACCACCTTCAATTGCCCCGGGGGATCATCGGGGCGGAGACCGTCGAGCTCGACGGCCATCTCCGCCACCGGTGTCTGGTTGTCCTGGGTGTAGCGCACCTGGGGCGCCTCCAGCACCACCACCTCCAGCAAACAGTGGTTCACGACCCCCTCCACGACAGTGGGCCCCATCTTGATGCACGGAGCCAACCCTTGATCGCCGGATCTGAGGCGGCGGACGCCGCTGCAGCACCAGGACGGCGGCCATCGATCTGGCTGCTGGGCGGCACCGGAGAAGGGCCCCTGATCGTCAGCCGGCTGCTGGCCGCCGGTTGGAGTGTGCAGATATCTCTGGTGAGCGAGGACGCTCTGCGGGCCTATCCCTCCCACTCCCGGCTGCAGAGTCGCCTGGGAGCACTGGCCGGCCCCGGGGCGATCGAAGCCGAACTGCTTGATGCTCCCCTTGCCCCTTTCCGTTGGGTGATCGATGCAAGCCACCCCTTCGCTGCCCTCATCAGCGCCGATCTGGCGGCGGTCTGCACCCGCGGCGGTCAACCCCTGCTTCGCCTCTGGCGCCCACCGGTCCCCCAGCGGCCTGGGACCAGGCTGATCCTGCTCGATCAGCTGGAGGATCTGGCCGGAATCGACCTGGCAGGGGAGCGCCTGCTGCTGGCCATCGGCGCCCGCCATCTGGCGAGAGCCGTGGCGCTGGCCAGAACCTCTGCCTGCTTCGCCCGCATCCTGCCCAACCCGACAAGCCTGCGGCAGGCCCTGGCGGCGGGGCTTGGTGATGGTGCCCTTGCCTGCCACCGTCCCGGCACGGAGCCACCGGCGTCAACGGCCGGTTCGATCGAGCGAGCTCTGCTGGAGCACTGGAGCATCTCGGCGGTGCTATGCCGCCAGTCGGGCGGCCCGACCGAACAGCTCTGGCAGCAGCTCTGCGCCGAGCTGGGGCTGACACTGCTGCTGCTCAGGCGACCGGCGGAACCGCTGCCTGAGTCGGGTCTGTGGCCTCTGGAGGAGTTGCTGGCACAGGTGGGACGGCCTGAAGCCCACTGGGGGGCGGAATCAGCCCAGGTGCTCGGCCACCAACTGCGGCAGTGAAGCCCGTGGGCGGGGCCCCAGCTGGGTGATCACCTGGCCGGCACAGAGAGATCCCAGTTGGCCGCAGCGCTCCAGCGTCTCCCCGCGGGTGAGTCCGTAGAGGAAACCGGAGGCATAGAGATCACCCGCTCCGGTGGTGTCGACCAGGGGGCCGAGCACCCAGGGATCGATCCGATGGACCTGCCCGTTCCCGAGCACCACCGACCCAAGGGCACCGCGTGTGAGCACGGCGATGGAGCAGCGACCGCGCACCTGTTCCATCGCCGCCTCGAAACCATCGCACTGGTACAGCGCGGTGATCTCGGCTTCGTTGGCGAAGAGCACGTCCACATGGCCATCCACCAGCTCCTGGAAGCTTTGCCGGTGGCGCTCGACGCAGAAGGCATCGGAGAGCGAGAGGGCCACCTGGCCACCGGCGGCACGCATCACCTCCGCGGCGGCGAGGAAGGCCCGCTTGGCGGCCTCCCCATCCCAGAGGTATCCCTCCAGGTAGAGCATCCCCGCCTGGCGCACCAGATCCAGATCCAGGTCGGCTGGTTCAAGGTCCACCGAGGCGCCCAGATAGGTGCACATCGTGCGCTGGGCATCGGGGGTGACCAGGATCAGGCAACGGGCGGTGGCTGCACCCGTGCTGGCGGCTGGGGTCTCGAAGCGAGCCCCCACCGAGCGGATGTCGTGGCTGAAGATCGCCCCCAGCTGGTCGTCACGCACCCTGCCGATGAACCCGGCCCGGGCGCCGAGCTGGGCCAGGCCCGCCAGGGTGTTGGCGGCCGAGCCTCCGGAGGTTTCCAGTCCAGGACCGGCCGCTTCGTAGAGCTTCCGGGCCTGCTCGGCATCCACCAGGGCCATGCCGCCCTTGTTCAGTCCATGCTCCTCGAGGAAGGCGTCGTCGGAGCTGACCAGCACATCGACGATCGCGTTGCCGATTCCCACCACATCGAGGGATCGGCCACCTGCGTGGATCGTCATACGTTCAGCAGGGCGCGCTTGGGACCGTGGATCGGATCCTCCACGACGATGGTCTGATCACGCTGGGCGCCGAGCGAAACGATCGCGATCGGCACCTCCATCAGCTCTGCCAGAAACCGGAGGTAGGCCATGGCGGCGGCGGGCAGATCCTCGAGGGCGCGGCACTCGGCGGTGGAGCACTGCCAGCCAGGCATGGTCTGAAAGATCGGACGGCAGCGGGCAAAGGTCTCGGCGCTGCTGGGGAAGTGATCGATGCGTTCGCCATCGAGCTCATAGGCCACGCCGACCTGGATCTCATCCAGTTCATCGAGCACATCGAGTTTGGTGATGGCCAGGCAATCCAGTCCGTTCACCTCCACGGCGTACCGACCGATCACCCCATCGAACCAGCCGCAGCGGCGACGGCGCCCCGTGGTGGTGCCGTACTCCCCGCCCCGGTCGCAGAGGTGGTCGTTGATGCTGCCCTGAAGTTCCGTGGGGAAGGGACCCTCTCCCACCCGGGTGGTGTAGGCCTTGGCGACCCCGATGACCCGGTCGATAAGGGTGGGGCCCACGCCGGCGCCGATGCAGGCGCCGCCGGAGACGGGATTCGACGAGGTGACGTAGGGGTAGGTGCCGTGGTCGAGATCAAGCAGGGTTCCCTGGGCGCCCTCGAAGAGGATGTTCTGCCGGGCCCGGGCCGCCTGGTGGATCGTGCGGGTGCAATCGACCACATGCGGGGCAAGACGCTCGCCGTAGGCGAGGTATTCCGTTAGCACCGCCTCGGGATCAAGCGGCTCAATGCCGTAAATCCGCTCCAGGATCAGATTCTTTTCGGCCAGTGGCCCCATCAGGCGCTCGCGCAGGCGCTCGGGATCCAACAGGTCGATCACCCGGATGCCGTTGCGATCTGACTTGTCGGCGTAGGTGGGACCGATGCCCCGGCCAGTGGTGCCGATGCGCCGATCACCGCGGCGCTTTTCCATCGCCAGATCGAGCAGGCGGTGGTACGGCATCGTGACGTGAGCCGTGGAGGCCAGCTTCAGTCCGGAGATGTCGATGCCGTAGTCCCCGAGCATGTCGAGTTCTTCGAGCATGATGCGTGGGTCGACCACCGTGCCCGAACCGATCAGGCAGATGGTGTCGGGGTAGAGAATTCCGGAGGGAATGAGGTGAAGTTTCAGCACCTTGTCGTCGACCACGATCGTGTGGCCGGCATTGACACCTCCCTGATAACGAACCACCACATCGGCGGATCGGCTCAGCAGATCGGTGATCTTGCCTTTCCCCTCGTCGCCCCACTGTGCACCGATGACGACAACATTGGCCAAGGACACAGCGGCCCGTAGCCGCTTCTAAGCACAAGGGTCAAGAGTCTCAGATGACCAGCCCTTTCGTCAAAGCCCTGGGGCCTGAAAGCAAGCTGGCTGGGCGCTGGAGAGTTCCGGCCCGTTGGACCTGAGGGAAATCAGGTGCCCCGGACAACGGTGGTTTCGGCTTTTTTCAATTCTTTTTCCAGGCGGGTCTTGAGCGCGTCAGGCAGGGGGCGGTTGGCGTAACTGGTGTAGTGCCCGGCCAAGGAGTTAATGGCGGTCTGCATGGTGGTGAAGGAGGGCAGTCCGTTCACCCGCCCTTTCGGCCTGTAGAGGGCCATGTAGTCGTTGATCAGGACGCGGGCCTGGCTTTCAGCCTCGGGGCGGGCCGGATCATCCTGGCTGAGGGCAATCGTTCCCAGCAATGATTCAGCCACCGTCATGGTGTCCTCGACGTAGGAACCGCTGAGGCTGTTGCTGGCACTGCCGCAGCTGGTTAGCGTGAGACTCAGTCCGAGCGCGATGGCCAGCAGAGGGGTCAGCGTGCGGCTCCACCAGCTCGGGGAGAACAGCATGGCCGAGCAGGCCTGGAGAGCTGCGCTGAGGGCTGGCCCAGTCGAACGGAAGAAGAACCTCCAGACAACAGTCATCAGCGTCTCTGCGTGTCGATGGCCGATCTTACGAGCTCCCCGTCGCCAGTCCCAGGCGTGCGGCGCCGATGTGCTCCTGCAGCAGGGTCACCACCTGCTGGGCGGCCACGTCTCGCTTGGCTCCGCCAGCGCGCTCCACCAGCTCCACATGGCCAGAGGCTGCACCGCGCCCCACCACCACCCGCCAGGGAATTCCGATTAGATCGGCATCCTTGAACTTCACCCCAGCCCGCTCGCCGCGGTCATCGAGCAGCACCTCAAGGCCAGCCCGCTCGAGCTCGTCGTGAAGCCGTTCCCCGAGAGCCACCTGAACGGGGTCCTGCGCGCTGGCCACCACCACGATCACCTCGAATGGGGCGATCGCCACGGGCCAGCGAATGCCCAGGTGATCGTGGTGCTGCTCAACGGCCGCCTGGGCCAGCCGGGACACCCCGATGCCGTAGCAGCCCATCCACAAGGGTTCATCCAGACCCTGTTCATTGGTGAAGGTGGCCTCCAGGGCCTGGGAATACTTGCGCCCGAGCTGGAAGATGTGACCCACCTCGATGCCGCGGCTGGCCTCAAGCCGCTGGCTGGGGTCCTGCAGGCAGCGCTCCCCCGGCTGGGCTGAGCGCAGGTCGGCCACTCTCGGCCGCCCGCCCACCATCGCTGACCAGCGTGCTCCCACCAGGTGAGTGTCCGGGCGGTTGGCCCCACAGACGAAGGCTTCGAGCTCCGCTGCGGTGGCATCCGCCAGGCGCAGAAACGAGGTTTGCCAGCTGCGCGCTCCCGCCAGCAGTTCATCGCCAAGATGGGGACCCAGGCAGCCCAGAGGCCAGTCAGGCAGCCCCTCGGAGCGGATCTGCTCCGGCATGATCGGCTCCAGGTCCAACAGGGCCCCGGCCCCTTCCCCCAGCGACGCGCCGACGGCGTTGGCCAGCTTGGTGGGGTTGAGCTGCTGATCGCCGCGCAGGCTCACCAGCACGGGCTGTGGTTTTGCTTCGGCGCAGCGGGCCAGCAGGAGCAGCACCTTCACCGTCTGGCTGGGCTCGAAGCCTTGGGCAGCGCAGAGGGCCTCGATGCTGTGCTGCCCTGGTGTGTGGAGCTCCACCGTGCCGGAGCCGGGGGTGACCAGGGGCACCGCCGGCTCCGGCAACGAGCAGGCCCGCTCCTGATTGGCGGCATAACGTCCATCCGCACTGCTGAGGATCAGATCCTCTCCGGCATCGGCGGTGACCATGAACTCCTGACTAGCAGAGCCTCCGATGGCGCCGCTGTCGGCCTCCACTGCCACTGTGCGCAGGCCACAGCGGCTGAAGATGCGACGGTAGGCCTCGTCCATGCGCTGATAGGTGAGCCTGAGATCGGCCTCGTCAGCATGGAAGGAATAGGCATCCTTCATGATGAATTCGCGCCCGCGCATCAGGCCGAAGCGGGGCCTGATCTCATCCCTGAATTTGGTCTGGATCTGGTACAGGCTTACCGGCAGTTGCCGATAGGAGCGGAGCAGGTCTGCGGCCAGGGCCGTGATCACTTCTTCATGGGTCGGACCGAGCCCCATGGAGCGCTCCTGGCGGTCGACCAGGTGAAACATGATTCCTTCCCCGGCGGTGTAGCCCTGCCAGCGGCCGCTGCGTTCCCAGAGGCTGGCGGGCTGCAGGGCGGGGAGGAGGGTTTCCAGGGCGCCGGTGGCGTCCATCTCCTGGCGCACGATCGCCGAGATCTTGGTGAGCACCCGCCAGAGCAGGGGCAGATAGGCGTACACACCCGAGGCCACCCGGCGCATGTAGCCGCCGCGGAGCAGCAGTTTGTGGGACGGGATCTCGGCTTCCGCCGGGTCGTCCCGCAGCGTCACCAGCATCAGGCGGGAGACGCGCATGGAAGACACAAGCTGAGCAGCCCGGGAACCTATCACCGCATGGGCCATGGTTTTTCAGGGCAGATGGGAACCGGTGCTGGTCTTGCCGACCGGGGCCTGGGCCGGTTTAATCACGCCACCGGGCGGGTCGCTGCAGCGATCTGGCTGTTCAGGCTTCCTCTGCTAGCGTCGGCATGAATTCCCAGCCGTCCAAGATAAGTCTTATGGTTGCACCAACGGCCGGCTCCAACGGAGAGCTTCCACCGACCGTGCCACCCTCCTGGCCTGCAGGCCTTCCCGATCCCAGCACCGAATCGGGTGAAGGTCTGATCGGCATCGACGAGGTGCAGAAGGCGCTCAACCGTTCAAGGGCTTCGGTCTACCGCTACACCAACACTGATCCCCGCAACCTCAACCCAGCCTTCAACTCGCGCAAGCTCAACCCGGAATACCGCACCGATCAGAAGGAGGCACTGCTGTTTCACCCCAACGAGGTGGCCCGTTTCGCCCGTGATGTGCTGCGGATCAAGGAGGTGACCGTCGAGGTGCTCAATTCACCCTCCACGGCTTCACAGCAGCTGCTGAGCTCAATCCTCCAGGAACTTCAGGCCATTCGGCTCAGCCTGCAGGGATTGGATCAGGCACCGGCGGTGCTCAGCACCAAGAGGGATCAGTTGGAGCAGTCGCGCCCCGCTGCCTGAGCGGTTCGTCAGCGGCTCGGGCAGAAGGAAGCAGAAGGTGTCATATTGAATTCGGTAACGGACTTTCCAAGGGGTGATTCTCGTCCCGGCAGAACGGCCGCTGCTGCTTCCTGGACATGCGCTCTGAACGGTCTGAGTGCCGATCCAACGCTGCTCCCTGAAGCTGGTCCCTCATCCCTATCCATGGATTCCGAACCTCCACGAACCGGCCCGGCCACGGCCACTCCAACCTCAACTGGCACTACGACTGTCACCTCCACAGTCACTTCCTCAGCTACTGCGCCGGCCGCTCTCCCCAGCCTCCTGACCACTGCCGCTGATGAGTCAGGGCAGGCTCCAAGCGCAGCCAGCGAAGGCTCCAAGGATGAGTCCTACAGCCCAGACGGACTCCTGGACCCTGGATCACCGCTGCTGGGGGCCACGATTGCCCTGCTTGCTCTGATCGTTCCAGTGGCTGCCGTTCTGCTTGAGCGCGGCTCTTTCCGGACTGACCCCCGCTTTTCCATTCCCATCAGCCGTGGACATCAGCAGCCTGTCCCCCTCGCCATCCCTGGGATTGGTGAACCTGGTGGTGGAGATTCCCGCCGGTAGCCGAAACAAATACGAGTACAACAGTGCGGCGGGCCTGATGGCTCTTGATCGGGTACTCCATTCCTCTGTCCGCTATCCCTTCGACTACGGCTTCGTTCCCAACACCCTTGCCGAGGACGGCGCTCCCCTCGACGCGATGGTGATCATGGAAGAGCCCACCTTCGCCGGCTGCCTGATCACTGCCCGACCGATCGGCTATCTCGACATGATCGACTGCGGCGCCCGTGACGGGAAGCTGTTATGCGTGCCCGAGGCCGACGGCCGACAGATTGCCCTGCGCAGCATCCGTCAGATCGCTGCCAACCAGCTCGAAGACGTGGCCGAGTTTTTTCGCACCTACAAAAATCTGGAGGGGCGGGCGGTCGAGATCATCGGCTGGGAGGACGCCCCTGCCGTGCCTGCCCTCGTGGAGCGCTGTATCCAGGCCGCTCGCGCCGATCAGGAGGAGCGCTGCAGCAGGAAGCCCTCGTAATCGAGGGCCTGGAACACCCGTGCCGGATCTCCGAAGCCAGCGGCGTTGACAAGGGCCGTGAGCCGTGCCACGCCCACAGGATGGGCTCCGTGCGTGAGAGGTTCGAGCAGTTCAAGGGGTGCCTCCAGCTGAGAGGCCCGCTGGAAACCGAGCCATGCCTCAGCCATCTGGTCCTCCAGCAGTGGAAGGGCCGGGCGCATCAGATCCACCAGCACCAGTTGGCCCCCAGGCCGGAGGCAGCGGGCCAGGGCTGAAAGAAACGCCAGCTTGCTGCCGTCATCGGGGAGGGCCTGCAGCACCAGCACCGAGAGCGCCCCATCGAAGCCGGCCTCCAGATCCAGGTCTTCCACGGTGCTCTGCCGCCAGTTGAGGCCTGCCGCCGCCTTGCCCAGCCGCTGCTGGGCGGCGCTGAGCATCGCCTGGGAGGGATCGATCGCGCTCAGGCGCCAGTCAGGGCGCTGGGCAATGGCCTCCACCAGCTCTGCGCCGGTGCCGCAACCGGCCACCAGCACCTCAGCTCCTTGCTGGCCGGCCAGGGGGGAAGCCGCCAGCAGGGCCACACCGAGCCGGGCGAGGCTGGCGTATCCAGGGATCAGGCCCTGCACCACCAGGTCGTACCCGGAGAGTTCGCCGCTGTTCGCTGCAGCCATGGACCTGTGCGCGCTCCCATGGATCGTAGGCAGCGACGCCACACCGCCCGGGCCAACATCCATTGCAAGGCTGGTCGTCCAAGACCCGCCGGACGGTAAGTTGGTTCGCGCCAGTAGCCGCTGCGACCAGTGCCCACCATTCGCTTCGATAATGAAGACCAGAAGGTTGGTTGCATCGAGGGGGCCAACCTGCGCCAGGTGGCACTTGATGCCGGCATCAACCCCTACAAGGGCTTGAACAACCTCAACAACTGCGGTGGCCTTGGCCAGTGCGGCACCTGCGTCGTCGAAGTGCTTGAGGGCGCCCAGAATCTTTCGCCCCGCAGCGATGTCGAGCAGGTCTACCTGTCAGATCGCCCTGCCAACTTCCGCCTCAGCTGCCGCACCAGCGTCAACGGCGACGTGACGATCCGAACCCGTCCGGAAGCCGCCGTGGGCAAGGGCTCCAACAGCCTGGTGGGCGCCCTGAAATCGCTTGTCGGCCTGAAGTGAGCCTGGACGGTTCCTTCAGCGAAGGACGCCCAAGGCTGTACAGCTACCCGAAGTGCTCCACCTGTCGCCGGGCCCTGAAATGGCTAGCAGAGGAGGGCCTTGAGGTGGATCTGGTGGATATCACCCTCTCCCCCCCAACCCGGGAGCAGCTTGAGCAGATCTGGGCCGGCCTGCCTGATCCTCGCCGGCTGTTCAACACCAGCGGTGCCAGCTACCGAGCCCTCGGCGCCGCCCATGTCAAGGCGATGTCTCCCTCCGAAGCCATCACGGCCCTTGCGGCCGATGGCAGGTTGATCCGCCGACCCCTTCTGCTGGCGGAAGGGGTTGCGGTGCTCACGGGCTTTGATCCCGAGGTGTGGAAGCAGGTCCTGAAGCCTCTGCTCCCATCGGCTGGTTCTCAGCTGCCGTAGCCGGCGGCACCGTGAGCTGATCCAGCTCACGGATCAGAGCATCGATCCCTGTGCGGTTGATCTGGGCCAGGTAGGTGAGCTTGAGTTCCTCCAGCAGGGCACAGACCAGTTGCTGGCTGCGTTCCAGCACCGGACCACTTTCGAGGGCTTCGGCCAGCTCGTCCCAGAAGCGATCGACACAGTCGCGCAGGAGATCGATCTGACGGTTGTCCCGCCGCTGCAGCCTTGCGCCGGCTCCCCGCGAGAGCTCCATCACGCTGTCCACCATGCCGGAGGCGAGCTGCTGAGTCAGCTGCTGCTCCACCTCCATCAGCAGTTGCAGCTGGCGCAGCCCCGGTGGCACCACCATTGACTGAAGCGTCTGCTGCAGGGCATGGGCCAGCACGGCCTGGAACTGGGGTGCCAGCCGAGGACCCACTTCGTTGAGGAGCAGGGGCCCCCAGATGCGCAACAGTTCAACCAGCTCGCGTTCGTCATTGATCGAGACGCTCTGATGGCTGCGCAGGCGGCGGATCCGCTGGGGCCACTGAGAGGAGCGGATCAACCCCTGGGCCCCGTCCATGAGCTGCAGGGCCAGCACCTCGAACAGTTCCACGGCCAGGAGGGCCACCACCGCCCGGCTGATAACGGCTCGCAGGGGCTCCATGTTCACCAGGCCACTGGTCTGCAGCCTTTCCACCACCGGTATGAGGCGCAGCCAGCGCCAGAACGGCAGCAGCAGGGGCAGATCGGTCCAGCGCCGCAGCAGGGCATCCCCCCAGCTCAGGCCAGGCAGGCGGCGGCGCAGCCGTGCTGCCCTCAGCAGGATGTCCGCCAGAAAGACGCTCTGGAAAAGCAGAAGATCAATCCGCCAGAACTGGTCGGTTGGACGTCCGTTCTCATCGATTGAGCGCCAGTAGTTGGTGGCCACCAGCGGCAGCACCTGCTGCTGCCAGAAGAGTCGCTCCTCGCTCCAGGGCTGGCGCCTCAGCCAGTCGTCTCCAAGCAGCAGCTCAGCCGATTGCTTGGCCGAGTCCTGGTCGGCGCGCTCGCGCAGGCGGTTCTTGATCTTCTCCAGCGTGCCGGAGCCACCCGAAGCCAGGAAGGGGTTGTCATCGATCATCTGATCGGTGAGCGCAACCTGTCGCTGGCGCAGGTCGCTGGCTGGGGAACCCGCCAGCAGGGCGTGGTCCATCTGATCGAAGGCGTTAAGATAGGCCTGGGTCTCCCGGTGGGGTTCGATCCCCTTCACCGGGTCGTAGAAGGGCGTGATGTCGGGCAGGAATCCAAGACGCAGCACCAGTGGCGCCGAGGGCAGGGGATAGAGGTTGCGCTGCAGCCAGAACGTGCGCAGGGGCACGTAGGTGATGTCGAAGCAGACCCAGAGCAGATTCAGGGCCGCCCAGAGGGCCACGAACTGATCCCAGTGGTGCCCGAGGCGGTTGCTGCCTGTCGAGGACCTCAGATGCCAGCGTGGCCGCACCATGGAGAACAGCGTCGATCGACCAAGGGTAGAGAGGGGGATTGCCCGGCTCCGGAGCCCTAAGGTGACCGGCTCCAGCAGGAGAGCATTGAGCGCCGAGGACTCCCCATCACCGAACACACCTGCAGGGACACCTGAACCCGAGCCGCAGAAGGGGCCTCAGCAAGACAAGCAGTCGGTCCACAGCACGGAAAGCGCCTGGGCCTTCTGGCGCAGCGTGCTGCTCACCCTGGCGGTGGCCCTGGGAATCCGACAGTTTCTGTTGGAGGCCCGCTTCATCCCGTCGGGCTCCATGCTGCCCGGCCTGCAGATCCAGGACCGTCTTCTGGTGGAGAAGATCTCGTTTCGCAGCCGTGCCCCCCAGCGGGGCGAAATTGTGGTCTTCCACTCCCCCTTCAACTTCGATCCCGCACTCCAGGCCAATCGACGTCCCAGCCCCCTGGGCTGCCTGCTGGTGAATCTGCCCCTGATCGGCTCGATCCCCGGCCTGCAGGAGCTGGCATGCGATGCCTACATCAAACGGGTGGTGGCTATCCCCGGTGACCGGGTGGTGGTAAACCCCCGCGGGCAGCTGAGCATCAATGGCCAGACCATCCGCGAGACCTACGTCCAGAACTTCTGCCCGATCGACAGCCAGGGCACCAGCCCCTGCCGCACCCTCGACACCGTGGTGCCCCCTGGAGCCGTGCTGGCCCTCGGCGACAACCGCGCCAACAGCTGGGATGGACGCTTCTGGCCCGGTGGTCCCTTCCTGCCCCGCAAGGAGATCATCGGCAGGGCCTTCTACCGCTTTTGGCCGCTGGATCGCATTGGCCCTCTGGGGGATCCGGATCCCCTCAGCGGGGACCCAGCCAAAGCTGGGGCAGCAGCCCAGTCGCCAATACCCGCCCCCTGAGCAGCTCTCCCCCCAGGGGCTGGTTGGCCGCCTTGGAGGCATAGCCATCGTCACTGGGGATCCACTCCAGCTCCGGGTCGAAGAGGATCCAGCGCCTGGAACCGCACTGGAGCACTGGTTCCTCCAGATCGAGCAGCCGGGCCGGTCCCCAGCACAGGGCGCGCCAGAGCGCTTCGGGGCTCCAACCCTGCTCCCGCACCAACTGGTGCCACAACAGCGGCAGCACGTAGCGGTGACCCGCCAGACCAGGCCGGCGCTGATCCAGAGGCAGCAGTTGCTCTTCTGGGTCAAGCGGTTGATGGTGAACCGCCACCGCGCATATCACCCCATCAGCCAGGGCAGCCACCAGAGCACGGCGGTCTTCAGGAGTGCCCAGCGAGGGCACCAGCCGCCAGCCTTCGGCCACCGGATCAAGGCTGCCGCTGTCGGCTACCAGATGCCACCAGCAGACCGTGGCCATCGGTGCCGGATCGGCCTCCCGCAGCAGCTTCACGCCAGCGGCGGTGGAGAGATTCGCCAGGCGCAGGCGCACCTGGGGCAGGAAGGCCCCAAGGGCCAGCAGGTTCTGCAGGGGGATGATTTCACTCAGGGGAGGATCCATGGGCCAGCCGGCCCGCAGGGCTTCCACCCCCTCGCGCACGAAGCCACCATGATCAAGACTGGCGCTCCGCGGTGTCAGCAGCACAGGGCGATCAGCGCATTCGCCGATGCTGAGCCCGCGTTCCAGCAGGGGCAGCCGCGGCAGCTCCCCTTCCTCCGCCAGTCCGAGGGCACCGGCGGCCAGCAGATCGGCGTGGGCCGAGAGATCTTCGCCGCGGCCACCGAGGCTGAACCCCCCCCAAAGACACAGTTCGAACGGGGGCTCAACCGCCAGGCGCAGGCATTCGGGGCGATCACGCCAGTTGCGGGCCCGCGGCAGCAGTGCCACGGTGCCGTAGCCAGCTGCTGCGGCTGAGCGGACCAGGCTTTCAAGGGTTTCGGCGCGGCCGTCTTCGGGTTCCTCCAGAAAGCTGTGGGGATCCACCAAGGCCGGCGCCAACAGCCAGGAGCCAGCTGGCAGGGGGGTGAGCCCCAGGCGTGCCGCCCCGTCCCACGAGCTGGCGCCAATCGCCGTGATCACCCCCTGCTCGAGCAGCACATCGCTGCGCAGAAGAGGCTGGTCGGGCCCCTGCAGCAGCTGGACATCCTGCAGCAGGTGGGCAGTCATCAGAGGGCGCCGGTGGCGGTGCGGTCGATCACGCCACCGAGGTGGGTGGTGAGGTTCAAGCAGGTAACCACCGGCAGGGTTCCGCCAGCACTGTCCGGCGGCGGCCAGTCGATCACACTCACCCCGCCGTTGCCCTGCTTGACCATCCAGATGTCGGCTGGGGTCAGGCCCAGCAGGGCACAGAGGATCGTTTTGTTGACGGCGTCATGGGCCACTACCAGGGCGGTCTCCCCCGCCTCCAAACCAGCGGCGAGAGAACTCCAGCACGACAGCGAGCGGTCCCAGACCTCCTGCAGATTCTCACCTTCGGGCATCTGCACGGTGTGGGGAGCGTCTTTCCACTGCTGCAGCAACTCCCCCCATTCCTGGGAGATCTCCTGCTCCAGGCGCCCCTCCCATCGGCCGTGACCGATCTCCACCAGGCCCTCCTGGCTGTGGAGCGTCACCTCGGGATGGGCGGTGAGGATGGCTTCAGCGGTCTGGCGGGGCCGGGCCATCGAGCTGGTGAAGGCCTTCTGGATCGGCACGGCGCTGAGGAAGTCGGCCGCGGAGCGTGCCTGGGCCAGACCAGTGTTGTTGAGGGGGATGTCGATCTGACCCTGGAAGCGACCCTGGCGGTTCCAGTCGGTTTCGCCGTGGCGCACCAGCAGCAGGCGTGCTCCTGGTCCCTTTGGCGGCAGTTGGGTGCCCAGGTGAGCGGTGACATTGAGCGATTCGATCTGCACCTGCACGCCGCTGGCCTGACGCTGCAGGTTGAACACCGAAAGGGAGGCATTCTCGAGACGCAGCCCCTGGAAGCGGCTGGCGGGGAGCCCCAGCAACTGCAGCACCAGGCAGCGCAGGATGGCGCTGTGGGCCACCACCAGCACCGTGTTCAGATCTTCTCCCGCCTGATCAGGCTGATCCAGATGCTCACGCTCAAGGCGATCCAGCCAGCGGCGGGCCTGGTCCATCAGCTCTGGAATCGGCCGGTATCTGCTGCCATCGGAGCGTTCCAGCTCCAGCTGATCGGGAGCTTCCCTCCAGAGGCGGTAGGCCTCGGGAAAGCGCTCTTTCACCTCACTTCCCAGCAGGCCGCACCAGGGGGCCAGATCCACCTCCAGCAGGTCGTCGTCAAACTCGGCGCTGAGCCCACCCCCATGGGCTTCCAGCAGCTGGACGGCTGTGTTGGCGGCACGGCTCAAGGGGGAGCTGTAGACGGCATCGAGGCGAAGGTCCGCCAACGCTGCGCCAGTGAGGCGGGCCTGGCGTTGGCCCTCGTCGGTGAGGGAGGAGAGATCATCCCGGCCCTGGATGCGGCGCTCGGTGTTGAAGCTGCTGAGTCCATGGCGGACGAGCAGGAGCCGAAGGGGCACGGGGTCTGGAGCTGGAAGCGCCGTCATCGTATGGGAGGGATTCCTGCGAGGTTGATCGTTGCCTGCGCTAACGGCTTCCTGTCGGGCTCAAGGGAGAATCGGGCCAGTGCGAGGAGTTGGGGTGGCAACAGCGGGGCGAGGACGGGCCGGGTCCCTGAAAGTGGGGCTGGCCATGGTCAGCCTGGTGCTGAGCCTGCTGCTCTGGCTCAACGGTCTGCTGGAGAGTCTGGAGCGCCCATCGGTGGGTAACGACCTGTCCAGGCGGCAACTGGAGCTGAGTGCGCTGGCCGCACCGGCGATTCCGCCCTCGCTGCAGCCGCTCCTGGTGGGCGTTGACTCGGGCGGCCTGTTGCTGGCTGAGCTTGAGAAGCAGGCGAAGGAGGGCGGCGACAGCACAACGGCATCAGCGGCCGTTCAGGCTTCCGGTGAACGGGAGGCCAGGATCAGCCTGCTGGAGCGGGCGCTGCTGCAGTTGCGCCAGGGACAACCGGCGGCCGCCCGCCCCCTGCTGCTGCAATTGCAACGGCTTGCCAGCGCCGAAGATCAGGCCCTGATCGAGCAGCTGCTGATGCTGCCCCAAGCCGGCACCATGCCCGCCGAGGCGCTGGGCATGCTTGAGGACCCTCTGGTGCGGCGGCTGAGCTGCCAGGTGCTGGCGAACACCAGCGACTGCGCCGAGCCTGCCGCCGAGCGGCGCGCCCTGCTCCAGCTCCTGGGCATCAACCTGCTGCCTGCCCTGGCCCTGCTGGTTGGGCTTGTGCTGCTGCTGCGGGAAGGCTGGCTGCGCTGGCGCGGCAAGCAACCACCGCTGCCTGGGCTGGTCGGCCCCGACCTGGGGGTGATCGATGTGGTCCTGCTGATCGCCGGAGGGTTCGTGCTGCTGGGGGAAGTCCTCACGCCCGTGCTGCTGAGCCCCCTGCTGCAGGCCTCTCTCTCCGCACTGGCCATCAAGCCTCCCCTCGCTGATGGCGTCACGGTTCTCGCCATGTACCTCGGCCTGATGGCCGCGCCGCTGCTGATGCTCTTCTGGCTGCTGCGCTCGAGGGGCGAGGCCCCGCAGGGGGGCTGGCTGCAGTTCCGCTGGCGGCCTCTGGGTTCAGCCCTGCGCAAGTCGCTGAAGTATCTGCTGATCGTGCTGCCCCTGGTTGCGTTGGTCGGCTGGCTGCAGCAGCTCGTCTGGAGCGATATCGGCGGGAGCAATCCTCTGCTGGAGCTGGTGCTGCGCAGCGGTAACGGCCTGACCCTGGCCTGTTTCGCCTTCACGGCGATCGTGCTGGCCCCTCTGTTCGAGGAAACCATCTTCCGGGGGGTTTTGCTGCCGGTGCTGGGACGGGAGCTCGGCCCCCTGTCCGCGGTGTTGCTCAGCAGCGCGGTTTTCGGCATCGCCCACCTCAGCCTCGGAGAGTTTCCTCCCCTGTTCACCCTGGGCCTGGGCCTGGGCTGGCTGCGCCTGAGCAGCGGACGCCTGAGCACCTGTGTGGGGCTACATGCTCTCTGGAACGGACTCACCTTCACCAACCTGCTGTTGCTGGCTCGCTGATCGTTGCCTTGCTGCCCCTTGCGCCCCATGGTTCACTTGCGGAGATTCGTCAGGTTCCGGTGGTCGCCGTTCCGTCGCCCCAGCCCTTCTTCAGGCGCCGTTCTCTTGAGCTGATCCAGGGCTCTTTCTCCGCCAGGCGTGTGGTGCGCCAGGCCCCCTGGCTGGCTGGTCTGCACAGGGCCTCTGATGGCCTGCTAGTGGCCCTCGGCCTCTCGATGCTTGGCCTCACCGTCCTCACCCTGCACTGGCAGGGACAGTGGACCACCAGTTTTGAGCGATTGGAGTCGACCCAGGTTCTCGAACACCGCCTGCAGGAATCCACGGCGGTCCTGGAGCAACACCATCTGGAGATGGCCCGCCGTCCTGGCCTGCTGGTGCCCACCAGCCTTCAGCGCCTTATCCATCTGCCCTCTCCCAGCGCCAGGGTGTCGGAGAGCCGGCCAAACTCCATTGCCGGCCCGTATCAGAGCCCTTCTCAGCCCCAGCCTTTCAACCTTCAATCCCTTGATCCCCGCTCGCTCGGCGGGGAACTGAGCCGGATCAGCCTCGACCCCCAGATTGTTCGGGCTGGGTATTGAGGGTGGTGCGTCGCTCCGCCACTGGGTCACCCCCCATACCCCTGCATCGAGGGGGACCCAGCTCCACTGAGTCAGATACTCCGCGCAGCAGCCGGCGTCGGGTGATCCAGCTGCAACCCGTGCCAGCTGGCCGTTTGCTCATTGTCTATCTCACCCTCTGCCTGGCCATGGTCGGTCTGGCCGGACGTCTTGCCTGGCTTCAGGTGAAAGAGGGCGATCGGCTGCAACAGCGGGCCCGGGCAATCCAGACCCAGAAGACGAAGCCGATCGGCAAGCGTCGGCCGATCGTCGACCGCAACGGCCGGTTGGTGGCCATCGACGAGGAACGCTTCACCCTCTGGGCCCACCCCCGCTACTTCAACTTTCCCGGTGACGATCCCAACCTGATCCGCAGCAGCTCCGAGACGGCCCAGAAGCTCGCCAAGGTGCTGTTGGTGCCTGCCTCCGATCTGATGAGCACGATCGACGGCCGCAAAACCGGGGTCAAACTCGCCACTGATCTCGATCCAGAAACCGCTCGTCGCCTGCGCGAACTTGGCATCAGTGGCCTTGACCTCGAGCCCTACCCCCAGCGCATCTATCCCCAGGGTCAGCTGTTCGCCAATGTGGTTGGCTTCCTAAATCTGGAGCGGGTCGCACAGGCGGGCTTGGAGCAGAGTCGCGACAAAGACCTGCGCCGCCAGGAAAGCATCCGTCAGTTGCGCCGCGGCGCCGACGGCACGCCCCTGCCCGACGGCCTCCAGTCCGGTGTTCTCTACACCGATGATCTGCGGCTGCAGCTGACCCTCGACGCCCGTCTGCAGCAAGTGGCCCAGCAGGCCCTCGCCAGACAGCTGAAGCAGTGGAAGGCCAAGCGCGGGTCCGCCATGGTGATGGATGTGCGCAACGGCGAAATGCTGGCGCTCACCTCCAGTCCCAGCTATGAGCCCAACCGGTTCTGGAAGTTCTCCCCCGGGTTGTTCCGCGAGTGGTCGGTGCAGGATCTCTACGAGCCTGGCTCCACCTTCAAGCCGATCAATCTGGCGATCGCCCTGCAGGAGAAGGCCATCCAGCCCAACGGCACCGTCAACGACGTGGGCCAGCTCACGATCGGAGGCTGGCCGATCTTCAACCACGACCGGCGGGCCAACGGCACTCTGGATTTCGCCACTGTTCTGCAGGTCTCGAGCAATGTGGGCATGGTGCAGGCCATGCGTCACCTCAAGCCCTCCACCTACTGGGAGTGGATGCGCCGCATCGGCATCGACACTGTCCCTGACACCGACCTGCCGGGAGCCGTGGCTGGCGAGCTCAAGACCCGCGAGCAGTTCACCACCCAACCGATCGAGCCGGCCACGGCCGCCTTCGGCCAGGGCTTCTCGCTCACGCCTCTGAAGCTGCTTCAGCTGCACGCCATGATTGCCAATGGAGGGCGACTGGTGAGCCCCCACATCACCCGCGGCCTGCGCTCCGGCGACAGCTTGGCCCAAGCTCCTGCCGCCAATGGCCTTCAGGTGTTGCAACCCTCCGTCACTAGGCAGGTGATGGCCTGGCTGGAATCTGTGGTGGACAAGGGCAGTGGCAAGGGCGTTCAGGTACCGGGCTACCGCATCGGAGGCAAGACCGGCACCGCCCAGAAAGCCCTCAATGGGGTCTACATCCCGGGAGCACGGATCACCAGCTTTGTGGCCCATCTGCCGATTGACGATCCACGCTATGTGGTGCTGGTGGTGGTGGATGAGCCCCAGGGGGGCAGTGCCTACGGCTCCACCGTGGCGGTTCCGGTAGCCAAGGAGATCATCGAAGCTCTGCTCGTGCTGGAGAAAGTGCCCCCCAGCTCCGGCAAGAAGCCAGCCAGCCAGCCAACGGTGCGGGGTTGAGGACGCTCCGGGTGGGCTCGGCTGAGCCTGGCTAGCCTCCTGGCAGATGCTGATGCATGGGGACATGCCCAACCTGCTCGATCAACTCGCTGCCATGACGGTTGTCGTCGCTGACACCGGTGAACTGGAAGCGATCAAGCAGTTCACCCCTCGCGACGCCACCACCAATCCCTCCCTGATCCTGGCGGCCGCCCAGATACCGCTGTATCAGGGGCTGATCGATGAATCCCTCAAGGCATCCAGGAAGGTGATCGGGCCCGCCGCACCCGCCGAAGAGGTGGTGCTGGAAGCACTTGATGAAATCTGCGTCACCTTCGGCAAGGAGATCCTTCAGATCGTTCCAGGGCGGGTGTCCACTGAGGTGGATGCCAGGCTCAGTTACGACACCGGGGCCACGATCGAGAAGGCGCGCAAATTGATTGGCCTTTATCACGAGGCCGGTATCGGCAAGGAGCGGGTGCTGATCAAGATCGCTTCCACCTGGGAGGGCATCAAGGCAGCTGAAGAGCTGGAAAAGGAGGGCATTCACTGCAACCTCACCCTGCTGTTCAGCTTCACCCAGGCCGTGGCCTGCGCCGAGGCGGGCGTAACCCTGATCTCCCCCTTCGTGGGTCGCATCCTCGATTGGTACAAGCAAGACACCGGCCGCGATCACTATCCCGGGCCAGAGGACCCCGGTGTGATCTCCGTCACCAAGATCTTCAATTACTACAAAACCTACGGCTACCGCACGGAAGTTATGGGGGCCAGTTTCCGCAACATCGAGGAGATCATCGAGCTGGCCGGCTGCGATCTGCTCACGATCTCTCCCAAGCTTCTCGATCAGCTTCGCCAGACCGAAGCGCCCCTGCCGCGCAAGCTTGATCCCCTCAACCCTGCGCCCACCGAGGCTCGCTTCAGCATGGATAGCTCCAGTTATGCCGCCGCCATGGCGGCTGATCGGATGGCCAGCGAAAAGCTCGATGAGGGCATCCGCGGCTTCAGCAAAGCGATTGAGACCCTTGAGGCCCAGTTGGCCCATCGCCTTGCCGAGCTGGAGGGGGAGGCCGCCTTCGCCCACGCTGCCCAGGAAATCTTCCTGCTCAACGACATGGATGGCGACGGCTGCATCACCAGGGAGGAATGGTTGGGCAGCGATGCGGTCTTCGATGCTCTCGACACCGACCATGACGGCAAGCTGGTGCCCGAAGACGTGCGTGGTGGCCTGGGAGCCCCCCTGGCCCTCACGGCCGCCGGTGCCTGATCCATGAATGCTCTTGACACCCTTCGTGCCCTGGCCACCCAGGGCGAGGTGCGTGACTATGAACCCGGCGATCTGATCTTCAAGGCCGGAGAATCCGGCGATTGCATGTTCGGATTGCTGCAGGGCAGCGTGCAACTCAGCTGGAACGGTGATGCCGGCCATGAGGAGATCAAGGAAGGCGATGTCTTCGGCGCAGGAGCGCTGGTCACCCCTGATCACCGCCGTTTCGGCAATGCCAGGGCCATCAGCCCCTGCAGGATCCTGGTGATGAACCGGGAAAAGTTCCTGTTCGCCGTTCAGGAATCGCCGATGTTCGCCATCGAGCTACTGAGTTCGATCGACCAGCGTCTGCGCCAACTGAAGGATTGCCTCCGCTAGCTCTGACTGCGGTTGAACATCAGTCGGCGGATTACCCGCTGGGCGATGTCGCCGTAGCCCATCTCCCCGGAGAGAATCTGGGCGATGCGCCTAGGAGCGGTGGGCCGCTTCACCCCCAGTTGATATCCAACACGGGGCAACCGGTAGAACACCTGGGCGATGCGTCGTCCCCAGGCCATCGACTGGCCCCACTCACTGCGCATGCGCTCGCTGTAGCCAGCCAGAGCGCCGGCCTCACCGCGCAGCCAGCGGTCGAGGGCCTCGGCTGCGCGGGTGCCGCTGAGTAGCGCGGGACGCAGTCCTTCCGCCAGAAAGGGATCCACCAGTGAGGCCGCGTCTCCGACCACCAGGACGCCGGCATCGTGGTGGAGCCGGTGATGCCCGTCCCAGACCCGCAGGGGAGACACCCGCCGTTCGCCACTGTCGGGTGGCAGCCCGAAGCTGGGCAGCAAGCGGGCCAGCACGGCCTCGCTCTCGAGGGGCTCGCGGCCGATGAAGCTGCCCACCCCAATGCTGAGGCCACCCTGGCGCGGGAAAATCCAGCTGAAGCCATGGCGCACCAGGCCGAATTCGAAATGGGCCGTGCTGGGCTCAAGCACTTCAGCGTCCACCTCCACCGCCACTGCGGAGGCGTAGCGGGGCTGGGGTGACCCCAGGCCCAGCGGCTGGCCGAAGGCCGAGCGAGCCCCATCGGCGATCACCACCGCCCTGCAGCTGATCCAACCGCCCGCCGAGTTGTGCACGCGCCAGTGATCCCCTTCCCGTGTGATTCTCTCCACGGCGGTGGCCTCCAGCAGATCGGCACCACAACCCACCGCCTGCTCCGCCAGAAGATGATCCAGACGGGAACGGCGCACGATCCAGAAGGGTGCCTCCCCAGGCAGCTCGGCGATCACGGGATCCTCCAGGCACCAGGTGAAACGCACCTTGGTGATCACCCGATCGACGGCAGGACTGAGATCGAAGGGGAACAGGCGCTGCACGGAGGCGGCCATACCGCCGCCACAGGGTTTCGGCCGGGGCAGACTGCCAGCATCCAGGATCCTGACGCGCCAGCCCCGCGCAGCGAGGTGGTAAGCGGTTGCCGCCCCGGCCGCCCCGGCACCCACCACGACCACGTCGGCATCACAGGCTGGCCGGGGTGCAGCGCTGGCCACGCTCACACCTTGAGGATGTCGGCTTCCTTGTCTGCGAGGCTTTTCTCCAGTTCGACGATGTAGCGCTCGGTGAGCTTCTGCACCTTCTCCTGTTCATCACGGCTCTGATCTTCGGAGAGCTCCCCGTCTTTTTCCTGCTTCTTGACCTTGTCGATCGCGTCGCGGCGGATGTTGCGCAGGGCCACTTTGCCGTCTTCGGCATAGCGGGCGGCGAGTTTGCAGAACTCCTTGCGCCGCTCGGCCGTCAGTGGAGGAATGTTGATGCGGATCAGACGGCCGTCGTTGTTGGGAGTGAGGCCCAGATCACTCATGGAAATTGCTTTTTCGATGGCCGCCATCGCTGCGGTGTCGAAAGGCTGGATCTGGATTGTCTGGGAATCGGGGGTGGAGAGACTGGCCACCGAGCGCAGGGGCGTTTCGGTGCCGTAGTACTCGATGGTGATCTTGTCGAGCAGGGAAGGATTGGCCCGGCCGGTGCGGATGGTGTTGAAGGTGCGCTGGGTGGCTTCCAGCGACTTGCGC
Organism: Synechococcus sp. J7-Johnson; assembly: GCF_024345795.1. Lineage (GTDB taxonomy): Bacteria > Cyanobacteriota > Cyanobacteriia > PCC-6307 > Cyanobiaceae > Regnicoccus_A. Next base: position 58,124 of record NZ_JAGQBU010000007.1, on the reverse strand, counting down.
ATGCTGGCGTCGAGATCCATGGGCGGTGCGGGGATAGTGCGGCGTCAGCCGGCAGGAACGATGCGGGTGCCGATCGGCTCGCCGGCGATGGCCCGGCCGATGTTGCCAGGCCCGAACAGGTCGAAGACCACGATCGGGATGGCGTTGTCCTTGCACAGCGCGATGGCGGTGCTGTCCATCACGGCCAGCTCACCGCTGAGGACGTCCTGGAAGGTGAGCTGGTCGTAGCGGATGGCGTCGCTGTGGCGGGCCGGGTCCTTGTCATAAACCCCGTCCACCTTGGTGGCCTTGAGCACCACGTCGGCGTTGATCTCGGCGGCCCGCAGGGCGGCGGTGGTGTCGGTGGTGAAGAAGGGATTACCGCAGCCAGCGCCGAACACCACCACCCGGCCCTTCTCCAGATGACGGATGGCGCGGCGCCGGATATAGGGCTCGGCGATCTCCTGCATGGCGATGGCGGTCTGAACCCGGGTGGCCACCCCCACCCGCTCCAGGGCGTCCTGAAGGGTGATGGCGTTCATCACAGTGGCCAACATGCCTACATAGTCGGCGGTGGCCCGGTCCATGCCGGCTGAAGAACCCTTGAGGCCTCGAAAGATGTTGCCTCCCCCCACCACGATGGCGAGTTCCTTGCCGGCGTTCACCACAGCCGAAACATCCGCCGCAATGGCCTGGACGATGGCGGGATCGATGCCGTAGCCCTGCTCCCCCATCAGCGCCTCGCCACTGAGTTTGAGCAGAACGCGCTGGTAAGCCATCGGAATTGAGCGCACGGCGAACACAGTCGGCGGCACAGTAGCAACAGCGCCCGCAAGCGCAGAAGCGCCAGCCACGCGGTTCAGAACTCGATGCCGGCCTGGGCTTTCACCCCCTGCTCACGGAAGGGATGGCGCACCAGCTTCATCTCGGTGACCAGATCGGCACGGTCTACCAGGCCCTGGGGTGCCCCCCGCCCCGTGAGGGCCACGTGGGAGAGCTCCGGGCGGCGATCGAGGCCCTCCAGTACCTGATCCAGCTCGAGATAGCCCAGCTTGAGGGCCACGTTGACCTCATCGAGCACCACCAGCTTGCGGGCGGGATCCGCCAGGTACACCAGAGAGCGTTGCCAGGCCTGCTGGACCAGCTGCCGGTCCCGCTCTCGGTCCTGGGTCTCCCAGGTGAAGCCTTCCCCGAGAGCATGCCAGGCCAGGTCATCGCCGAAGAGCTGCAGTGCCCGGGCCTCCCCTGGCTGCCAGCCACCCTTGATGAACTGCACCACCGCCACCCCCTCGCCATGTCCCAGGGTGCGCAGCACCAGCCCCAGGGCGGCCGTGGTCTTGCCCTTGCCATCGCCTGTGAAAACCAGGACCAGCCCCTTTTCGAGGCTGCGTTCCCCCACCCGCTGCTGCTGCACCTCCCGGCGGCGTTGCATCCGGCGGCGGTAGGCCTCGGCGTCACGCTCAGGGGCGAGGTCCCCACCGGGACCGAGCTCAGCGGCCACCTGATCGAGCGGGTCGACCGCAGCAGAGTTGGACATGGACGCTGAAGGCGACAACCGCTGGCCACTCTGGCGCGCAGGCCGCCTCAGAGGGTCAGCCGCTGGCGGGCCAGGGCCGCATCCACCGCCTGCTGCTGGTCGCGGCGGGTGATCCAGTGGTGGTATGTGCGGGTGTGGATCGCCACCGAGTGACCCATCATCCGGGCCGCCACCGTGTCGGGCAGGCCGATGTGGATGGTGCGCACGGCCCAGGCATGGCGCAGGTCGTAGGGGGTGCACGGCAGCTCGTAACGGCGGAACTGCTCCGCCACCCGCCGGCCCACCTGCTGCAGGGTGGTACGCCTCAGGTCGGTGCAGACCGCAGGGAGCCGGTCGTTGTGCTCCCCGAGGATGGCCAGATCGAAGCGGTCCACCCACTCGGGCTGGAAGGGCCAGACCTGATGCTCACCTGTCTTGGTGGTGGGCAGCACCCGGATCACCCGGTCACCCCCCGGGGCAAGAGCGGAGAGATCGGCGAAGAACACCTCGTGGTTGCGCAGGCCGTAGGTGGCCATCAGGCCGTAGACCAGCCGCCAGCGGGGGTTTGGAATGCGCTCCACCCATTCCAGCAACTGGGCATCGTTGGGCAGGCGCCGGTACTGGGCCTGGTGCAGGCCATAGCCGGCAGCCCGTTCGCGCCAGTCATCGGGAAGGGGCAGCTCCAAATGCCGGGCCAGGGCCGCAAGGGCGGTGCCGCACTGCTGACGGCTGCGGCTGGAGGGGGGGTAAGCCTCCAGCACTTCCACCAGTTGCGCGCTGTCAAGAAGCTCCCCCTGCTCCAGCCGGTCGCGCAGCTTGCGCAGGTAAGGCTGATAGGCGGCGCTCCAGGTGGTGCGGCTGCCGGCGGGATTGCGCCGCCGGCGGGGATCGGCGAAAAAGGCTTGTTCGAAGGCCTTCAGCCGCTCCAGCGCCGACGTCGCTGCGCAGGGTCGGCCCCAGTCGCCCCAGTCGAAGCGTTGCTGGCGCAGGGCCTGGTTCACCCGTTTCAGTTCTCGCCTGGCCTGGATCAGGCCAGTGGGACTGGCTTCCAGGCCCAGGCTCAGGCGCTGCACCCGCAGGGGACCGCCCCGCGGGCATGGCAGGGGACCGCGCAGGGCCAGCCGTCCCCCCCGCCGCTCCAGCCGCAGGGCCAGGCCGCTGGCCGCCAGTCGGGCGTTCTCCTGGCTCAGCTCCGCATCGATCGCGGCAAGGGATTGGGTCAGAGGAGTTGGAGCCAGTGATGGGCGCGCCGACGATATCGATCAGCTCGGGCTACCGCCAGCGGGCACCAGCAGGGTTACGCTCTAAACCACTCAGTGGATCAGTTCAGCTATGGCCAGGGTCGGCGTCTTGCTGCTGAACCTCGGCGGGCCTGAGCGGATCGAAGATGTTGGCCCCTTTCTCTACAACCTTTTCGCTGATCCGGAGATCATCCGGCTGCCCACGCCCCTGCTGCAGAAACCCCTGGCCTGGTTGATCAGCACCCTGCGCAGCAACAAGTCCAAGGAGGCCTACCGCGCCATCGGCGGCGGCTCCCCCCTGCGCCGCATCACCGAGCAGCAGGCACGCGAGCTCCAGAGTGAGCTGCGCCAGCGGGGCGTCCAGGCCACCACCTATGTGGCGATGCGCTACTGGCATCCATTCACCGAATCGGCTGTGGGCGACATCAAGGCTGATGCCGTGGATGAGGTGGTTGTGCTGCCGCTATATCCCCACTTCTCGATCAGCACCAGTGGTTCGAGCTTCCGTGAACTGCAGCGCCTGCGCCAGGCCGATCCCGCCTTCAGCAAGTTGCCGATCCGCTGCATCCGCAGCTGGTACGACCATCCCGGTTATGTGCTGGCGATGGCGGAGCTGATCGCCGCTGGGGTGCGCAGCTGCCAGGAACCAGCCGCCGCCCACGTGTTCTTCAGCGCCCACGGCGTGCCCAAGACCTATGTGGAGGATGCCGGTGACCCATATCAGCAGGAGATCGAGGCCTGCTCCAGGCTGGTGATGGCCAAACTGGAGCAACTGCTTGGCCATGGCAATCCCTACACCCTGGCCTACCAGAGCCGGGTGGGCCCTGTGGAATGGCTCAAGCCCTACACCGATGAAGCCTTGGTGCGGCTGGGTGAGGAGGGGGTCCAGGAGTTGGTGGTGGTGCCGATCAGCTTCGTGAGCGAGCACATCGAGACCCTCGAGGAAATCGATATCGAATACCGGGAAATAGCTACGGAAGCCGGCATCAGAAATTTCGTGCGCGTGCCCGCCCTTGATACCTATCCCACTTTCATCAAGGGCCTGGCCGATCTGGTGCAACAGGCCCAGGCAGGCCCCGAAGTGAATCTTGATCAGGCTGCCGCCCTGGCGACCCAGGTGAAGCTCTACCCCCAGGACAAGTGGGCCTGGGGCTGGAACAACAGTTCCGAGGTCTGGAATGGCCGTCTGGCGATGCTCGGGTTCTCGGCTTTCCTGCTGGAGCTCCTGAGTGGACGTGGTCCGCTCCATGCCCTCGGCCTTCTCTAAACGCCGAGGCATCGCGACCGGGCTGCTTGGTCTGCAGCTGGCGCTTGTGCTGATCCCGCCTGCCCGCTCGGATCTGCGCTGGGCGCGCGGGGTGTTTCCAATCGTCCACTTCGCTGGCTACACGAGTCATTTCGGCCGTCGCAACGGGCCTGGTGGTGGCCGGGAGATGCATTCCGGCCTCGACATCGCCGCTCCCCTGGGCTCCCCCATCCGCAACTGGTGGGGCGGCAGGGTGGCGGACGTCTTCCATGACGGCGGCTGCGGCGTCTACGCCAGTGGCCCGGTGCTGCTGCGCCCCGGCCAGACGGTGCGGGCCGGTCAGTTGATCGCTCATCTGGGCCTGAGCGGGCGCACCACGGGCCCCCACCTGCACTGGGGAATCCGCTACCGGGGCACCTGGCTCGATCCGGGTCTGATCCTGCGCGCCATGGTGCGCGGCCGGCGGTTGAAGCCACAGTCCCCGCAACAGTTCTCCCAAGGTCGGAACTGAGCTCCTACGCTGGCAGTCTTCGTTACGTGTGTTGCCCGCCACAGTGACCGTGACCACCGTGACCTCGACAACTGTCAGCACCTCGGCCAACACAGCAGCGCCCGTCCCGGCGGATCAGATTCTGATTCCTGCTGAGGCTGTTGCACCATCTGTGCCAGGGAGGCTGAGCGGCGCCGACGCCCTGATGGATGCGCTCCATCGCCACGGCGTCACCGACGTGTTCGGCTACCCCGGCGGAGCGATTCTGCCCATCTACGACGCCCTGCACAAGGCCGAGAGTCGGGGCTGGCTCAAGCATGTGCTGGTCCGACACGAGCAGGGGGGCGCCCACGCCGCTGACGCTTACGCCCGGGCCACCGGCAGGGTCGGTGTCTGTTTCGGCACATCTGGACCCGGGGCCACCAATCTGGTCACCGGCATCGCCACAGCCCAGATGGATTCGGTGCCCATGGTGGTGATCACCGGTCAGGTTCCCCGCGCCTCGATCGGCACCGACGCCTTCCAGGAAACCGACATCTTCGGCATCACCCTGCCGATCGTGAAGCATTCCTGGGTGGTGCGCGACCCCGCGGACATCGGCCGGATCGTGGCCGAGGCCTTCCTGATCGCCTCCACGGGCCGGCCTGGTCCGGTGCTGATCGACGTCCCCAAGGATGTGGGGCTCGAGGAATTCGACTACACCCCCGTGGAGCCGGGAGCGGCCATCCCGCCGGGATACCTGCTGCCCAGCGGTCCCGCCCCTGATGCGATCGCCCAGGCGATCGAGCTGATCCGCCAGGCGCGCCGCCCGCTTCTGTACGTCGGTGGCGGCGCCATCAGCTCCGGCGCCCACACCTCTTTGATCGCCCTGGCCCAGCGCTTCCAGCTACCGGTCACCACCACCTTGATGGGCAAGGGGGCTTTTGATGAGCGCCATCCCCTGGCGGTGGGCATGCTGGGGATGCACGGCACCGCCTATGCGAATTTCGCCGTCACCGAATGCGATCTGCTGATCGCAGCGGGGGCCCGCTTCGACGACAGGGTCACCGGACGGCTCGACAGCTTCGCCCCCCGTGCCCAGGTGATCCACATCGATATCGATGCGGCCGAGGTGGGTAAGAACCGCTTGCCTGACGTGCCGATCGTCTCTGATGTGCGTCTGGCCCTGGAGGCGCTGCTGGAGGCCTCGGCCGGTGAGACCGATCACGGTCGCACCGGTCCCTGGTTGGAGCGCATCAACCGCTGGAAACGCCACTACCCGCTGGTGATCCCCACCCCGGAAGGGGCCATCGCCCCCCAGGAGGTGGTGCTTGCCCTGCGCGATCTGGCTCCGGATGCCTTCGTCACCACCGATGTGGGCCAGCACCAGATGTGGGCCGCCCAGTACCTGAACAATCCACCACGCCACTGGATCAGCAGCAGCGGCCTCGGCACCATGGGCTTCGGGCTGCCGGCGGCCATGGGCGTGCAGGTTGCCTTCCCGGGCGACCAGGTGATCTGTGTGGCCGGCGACGCCAGCATCCTGATGAACATCCAGGAACTGGGCACCCTCTCCCAGTACGACCTGCCCGTGAAGGTGGTGATCCTCAACAACGGCTGGCAGGGGATGGTGAGGCAGTGGCAGGAGAGCTTTTACGGCGAGCGTTACTCCGCCTCGGAGATGACCCGCGGCATGCCTGATTTCCCCCGTCTGGCCGAGGCCTTCGGCGTGAGAGGGGTGGGAATCAGCGAGCGAGACGGCTTCCGCGAGCAGCTGGCTGAGGCCCTGGCCCATCCAGGCCCTGCCCTGATCGACGTGCGCGTACGCCGCAACGAAAACTGCTATCCAATGGTGCCTCCCGGCGCCAGCAATGCCCAGATGGTGGGCCTTCCCACCCATCCTGAGCTGGCGATCGACACCACGCGCCAGTGCGGCTCCTGTGGCTTCAGCACCGAAAGTGCCCATCTCTTCTGTCCCAGTTGCGGCGCCAAGCTCTGAGTCCCCTTCCCCTGCTTCTTGCCTTGATCCTGGTGTTGGGCCTGCTGCTCGACCCCCTGAGCGCCCTGCCGGCAGCTGCCGCTGAGGTATTGCAGGTGCGCAGTGGCGTGTTGCTCCAGGTGGGCGATCAGAACCGCAGCTACCCGGTTCAGCTTGGCTGCATCAGCGTCACACCCGAGCAGTCAAGGGCCGCTGAAGACTGGCTGCGCCAGGAGCTTCCACGCCGCACCCGGGTGAACCTGCGTCCCCTGGGCTCTGCAGATGGTGTGTTGCTCGCCCGTGTTCAGGTGCTGCGGGGAGGGGATGACCTGGGCTCAGGCCTGATCAGCGCTGGCCTGGCCCAGCCCTTGCCGTCGCTGATTCGCCCACAAGGCTGCCCGTCCAGCGAGGACGACCCCAAGCAACCATGAGCCTGAATCGCACTGCCAAAGGCATCGTGCTGGTCCCAACCCTGTTGCTTGGAGGTGCTTTTCTCAGCGCGGCCCTCTGGAACGGCGAAGGGTCGGAAGCCAACCGTCCCCTGGCTCTGGCCATCGCTGCGGTGCTCCTGGCCGGAGGTCTGCTCACCCAGCTGCTGCCTGAGGCCCAACCGGAGACTGAACCGGAGGAAAGCTCGGATTAGGCGCTCAGGCTCAGCCGACGTTGATCCGTTTCATCGGCGTGGGGCCACTGCCGGGGGAGCCACAGCTGGGCCAGCCCCCTGGGTTCTGGACTGTTGCTGCACCAAGCGGAAGTACTCCGGTGTTGGGTAAAAGGAATAGGTGTCCTTGCTCTGTTTCACGATCTGATCCATCACGGCACTGAGATCCGCGGCCTTAATCGTGAGCTTGTTGCGATCGGGAATGGTCGCCATCGCTTTCTGCAACGAGGCGTAGTCGAAGAAGAAGAGCCCGCGTTCCCCCTGGGGCGTTTTGACCGTGATCAGTGGCGTGGTGAAGAACACCGGCACGGAGAGACCTTGTTGGATCGCTTTCTGATCAAGGCCCTGCTTGCCCAGCAGAATACGGGCCTGGCTCAGGTCGGAAGGAGCTGGAATCACCGGTGAAAGCAGTTTGCGGTCTTTCAGCGACTTGTTGAGCTCCTGCACCCGCTCCAGGGCCACGTTCATGGGCATGGGCAGTACCCCGGCCTTGATGGTGGGGTTGGCCTTGAGAAAGGCGGCCAATTCCTGCTCGGCCTTGCCCCGATCAAGGAACAGGGGCAGCACCAGGGCCTTGTCCCGTTGCAGCGGCAGGGGGACTCCCTTGGAATCGGTGAGCACGAACACCGGGATCACAGCCAGTTTCTTCATGGCCTCCTGCTGAGGAATGGCCAGCGCCGGCAGGGGCTGAAACAGGCCCACTAGCCCCGCGCAGCCCAGACCGCAGCTGGTCAGCAGAGCAATCAGGCGGCGGCGGCTCGATCCCCCTGCTGGGGAGGCCAGATGCGAATCCTGCAGTGGAACGGTGGGGCCTGGCATGCGTCCCTCAACGAAAAGATTGAGCCTAGGAACGGAGCTGCACCTAATCTCGCTGGGCTGGACGGTATGGGCCATGACCACTGGCGGACTGGGAAGCGGGCCACCACCCTCCCCAGAGCACGGTTTGCGTCTTCCCCTCTGGAGTGTCGGTGTCGGCCTGGCGGCCGTACTCGTCGGGGTTCAGAGCCTGGCGGCCAGCACCCCCTTCCCCCAGGAGGTGCTGATGCTGCTGCCCAGTGAGGGGTTGCTGGCGGGGGTGGGAGACAGCCTGCGCCGCGGCTACGGACTGGCCATGGAGGAGACCACAACCTGTGGCCTTCGACCCCCCAGCCTGGGACTGGGCTGGCTTCCGCCGGAGCAGGATCCGGAAGCTCTGTTGCTCGGTGTTCCGATGCCTGAGCTGTTGATCGCTCCCCCTGCGGTCAATCTGCTGTCCTTCGGACGGCTTGCCCAGAGCCGGGAAGTGAACGTGCTGCTGCCATTGCAACGGGGCTACTCCCTGCAACGGCTGCCCAGTCAGGTGGGAGCCGACAGAATCTGGCCAGTTCTGCCGTCCCGCAGCCTCGAGGCCGACCGCCTGGCCAGGGGCCTGCTGGAGAACAACAAGGGCAAGGTGATGGTCATTCATGACGGCGGAGCGGAGCAGGCCGCCCTGGCCGATCGCTTCGTGGAGACGATCCAAGGCAGCGGAGGCTGGACCGTGGGTCCCACCAACGAGCCCGAGGCAATCGTGGATCCCGACGCCAAGGTGCTGGCCCAGCTGCGCGATGACGTGGGCTGGTACACCCCTTCCTCCCTGGTGGTGATGACAACCCCCGGCAGCCCCCTGGCCCGGGCTGTAGCCGAACTCGACCTTCCGGAGAACCTGACCCTGGCTTGGCCGTTCCCTGTGCGTGAACCCTTGCCCATGGCTCAGCTGGGGGTCGACTCGCTCAGCCGCGGGCCGGGCTGGGACCGTTTCGAGCTGGCCTTCAAGCAACGCCATGGCTACACCCCTGGGCTGGTGGAGGCCGCCGGCTTCGACACGGGCCAGCTGGTGGCGGTCTCCTCCCTCGAAGGGCAGACGTCGAAGATTTGGACGCTGGATTGGCTGGATTCCAAAGCCAAACCCCTCGATCTCTGCGACGCCCTCAAAGCCCGCAGGGCCGGCAAGCCGGTAGCCCTGCGCGGGGCCGCCAGCCGCCTTGATCTAGCGCCCGGCACTCCTCCGGCCGGGGAGTTGCGGCTGACTCCGCTGAAGGCCGACCCGGGTGCCAGCCGTTCCTAACGTCAGTTTCTGTGCGAGCCGATCGCCATGGACCCCAACCAGGCCACCCTCACTTCTCCCCTGAGCGAAGCCCCCCTGCTGAGGCCCTTTGAGGAGGTGGGCATCGACGCCATTGCTGAAGTGGGCGGCAAGAACGCTTCTCTGGGGGAAATGATCCGGGAGCTGGCCAGTCAGGGAGTGAAGGTGCCTGGTGGCTTCGCCACCACTGCAGCCGCCTACCGCCTGTTTCTCAGGCGCAATGACCTGGAGCCCACCCTGAGGGCCATCCTGGGGAACCTCGACAGCGGCGATCTCACAGCTCTGCAGCAGGCCGGCCAGCGAGCACGGGAGCTGATCCTTGGGGCAGCCCTGCCGCCGGAGCTCCGCGATGCCGTGGCGGCGGCCTACGCCCGACTGGGGGCCGGGGCGGTGGCGGTGCGCTCCAGTGCCACGGCGGAGGATCTGCCTGACGCCAGCTTCGCCGGCCAGCAGGAGACCTACCTGAACGTGCGCGGAGAGAAGGATCTGCTGGCCGCCTGCCTGCGCTGCTACAGCTCACTGTTCACCGATCGAGCCATCTCCTACCGCCAGATCAATGGCTTCGACCACCTGGAGGTGGCCCTCTCGATCGGTGTTCAGCGGATGGTGCGCTCCGATCTGGGCGCTGCTGGAGTGATGTTCACAATTGACACCGAAACCGGCTTCCGCAACGCCGTGTTGCTGAACGCGGCCTATGGCCTGGGCGAGAACGTGGTTCAGGGAGCGGTGAATCCCGACGAAATCCTGCTGTTCAAGCCCACCCTGCGTGAGGGCTATGCCGCAATCGTGAGCAAGCGCCTGGGCAGCAAGGCGATTCGCATGGTGTACGGCGAAGGCGGCACGGTACGCAACGAACCTGTGCCGCCCCCGGAGCGCGGCCGTTATGCCATCAGCGATGAAGAGGCCCTCACCCTGGGCCGCTGGGCCTGCCTGATCGAGGACCACTACAGCGCTCGCCATGGGACGGCCACACCGATGGATATCGAGTGGGCCCGCGATGGGGAAAGCGGTGAGCTTTTCATTCTTCAGGCACGTCCTGAAACGGTCGAATCCAGACGCTCGGGATCGGTGCTCTGCCGCTGGCATCTCAAGCCCCATCAGGCGGAGCTGATCACCCATGGACGCGCCATCGGCGCCTCGATCAGCAGTGGCCGCGCCCGGGTGATCCTCAACCCCAGTGGCATCGACCGATTTGAGGTGGGTGATCTGCTGGTGACCGAGCGCACTGATCCCGACTGGGAACCGATCCTGAAGAAGGCCCGGGGGGTGATCACCAACCAGGGGGGGCGCACCTGCCACGCCGCAATCATTGCCCGGGAGATGGGCATCACCGCCGTGGTGGGCTGTGGTGACGCCACCGAGCGCATCCAGGATGGTGAAGCGATCACGATCAGCTGCGCCGAAGGGGAGGACGGCATGGTCTACCGGGGACTGCTGCGCTACGAGAAGGAGGAGCAGAAGCTCGAGCAGTTGCCCCCCACGCGCACCCGCATCCTGATGAACGTGGGCAACCCGGAGAAGGCCTTCCGCTTCGCGGCCATCCCCTGTGATGGCGTCGGCCTGGCCCGGTTGGAGTTCATCATCGCTAACCACATCAGGGTTCACCCGATGGCCTTGCTGCAGCCCGAGCGGGTGAGCGATCCAGCGGAGCGCGAGGCCATTGCCAACCTGACTGCCGGCTACGACGATCCCACTGAGTACTACGTGGATCGGCTCGCCCAGGGCATGGCGCGGATCGCGGCGGCCTTCCATCCCAGGCCGGTGGTGTTGCGCTTTTCCGACTTCAAGAGCAACGAGTACGCGCGCCTGCTCGGTGGCCAGGCCTTCGAGCCCAGCGAAGCCAATCCGATGATCGGCTGGAGGGGAGCTGCCCGTTACACCTCCCCGGGATTCCGGGCCGCCTTCGGCCTGGAATGCCGCGCCCTGCTCAGGGTTCGCCGCCAGATGGGACTGCGCAACACCATCCCGATGGTGCCCTTCTGCCGTACCCCGGAGGAGGGTGAGCGGGTGCTCAAGGAGATGGCCCGCCACGGCCTGGTGCGCGGCAAGGACGATCTCAAGGTGTATGTGATGTGCGAGCTGCCCAGCAACGTGATCGGCGCCGAAGCCTTTTCGAAGCATTTCGATGGATTCTCGATCGGCACCAACGACCTCACCCAGCTCACTCTCGGCATCGACCGCGACTCCTCTCTGGTGGCGGACCTCTTCGATGAACGTCATCCGATCGTGGAGGAGATGATCCGTCTCGCCATCCACACCGCCCACCGCTGCGGTCGTCCGATCGGCCTCTGCGGCCAGGCCCCCAGCGACTACCCCGAGTTTGCCCGCTTTCTCGTGAAGGAAGGCATCGATTCGATCAGCCTCAATCCCGATGCGGTGATCGCTACCCGTCTGGCGATCGCGGCGATCGAGGCCGAACTGGCCGCGGCAAGCTGAAGCAGCTGGTTGGAATTAGCCGGGACAGGTCCTGAGTCGGGAGCTCTGATCGGGGCTGTAGCCGATCAACAACGCTTAACGGAGCCATAGGCAATGCAACTTCATTGGCTCTCCGCAGCGCACCGGAAGCCCTAAGGTTCTGCGAATCTCCCGCGCACCGCACAACGCGATGACCGTCCCCTTCTTCGAGACGGCCTGGCTGATTCCGCTATACCCGTTGCTCGGCGGTTTGCTTTCCTTCCTCTGGTCCCCTGGCCTGATCAGCCAGAGCGGTCCGAGGCCTGCTGGGTATCTCAACCTGCTCATGAATGGTCTGGCCTTCGGTCATGGCCTCCTTGCCTGGATGGGGTGTTCAGGCCGCTCGCTGAGCTTCAGCTGGACCTGGCTGTCCACCGCCGGGCTCACGATCAATTTTGACGCGACGATCGATCGCAGCGTATTGATCGCCATGACGATGATCTGCGGCGTTCATCTCCTCGCACAGGTTTATGCGATTGGATACCTGGAAATGGATTGGGGTTGGCCTCGCTTCTTTGGTTCGCTGAATCTTTTCGAAGCAGGCCTCTGCGCCCTGGTGCTCACCGATTCGCTCTTCTTCTCCTATGTCGTCCTGGAGCTGCTAACCCTGGGGACTTACCTGATCGTCGGCACCTGGTACAACCAGTCGCTGGTGGTCAAGGGGGCCCGGGATGCCTTCCTCACCAAACGGGTGGGCGACCTCGTGCTGCTCGCGGGTGTGATCGCCCTGCTGCCGCTGGCGGGCAGCTGGAACTTCAATGACCTGGCCGTGTGGGCCGCTCAGGCTGAGCCTTCGCCGGTCCTCACCCTGATCCTGATTGCCCTGGTGGCAGGGCCGATGGGCAAATGCGCCCAGATTCCTCTCCACCTCTGGCTGGATGAGGCCATGGAGGGTCCTCTGCCCTCCACGATCCTGCGCAGTTCGGTGGTGGTGGCCGGTGGCGCCTGGGTATTGCTTCGTCTTCAACCCCTGCTGGCCATCAGCCCTACAGCCCAGGCTTTTCTTGTGGTGGTGGGCGGCACCACGGCTCTGGTGGGTGCCCTGATCGCCCTGGCCCAGGTTGACATCAAACGCGCCCTGTCGTTTCTGGTGAGCAGCTGGTTCGGCCTGTTGTTCATGGCCGTGGGTTGCGGGGCCGTGGATGCGGCCTGGCACATGCTGCTGATCTATCCCCTGCCGATGGCTCTGCTGCTGATGGCGGTGGGCACGGTGATCACCAGCAATGTCAGCCAGGACCTCACCCAGCTGGGGGGACTCTGGTCGAGGCGGCCGCTCACGGGCCTGGCTTTTCTCGTGGGTGCGGCCGGCCTTGTGGCCCTGCCTCCCCTGGCCGGCTTTGGAGCCTTGAACCAACTGGCCGGTTCCCTCTTCGATGGGCCTGCTCCAGCCGCCCTGGTGGCGGTCCTGCTGCTCACCAACGCCCTGATCAGCGCCGGACTGGTTCGCATTTTCCGGCGGATCTGGGGAGGAACCCCCTCGGTGTTCACAATCCGCTCGGCCGAAGTGCTCTGGCTGATGGTGCTCCCCACCATGGTTGGGGCGGGAATGGTGCTGCATCTGCCTGTGCTGCTGGCACCCACAGAGTTCGGCGCTGTCAACTGGAGCCCCATGACCGTGCCTCTGCTGGCCTCGACCCTGCTGGGAGGAGGCCTTACCTGGCAGCAGCTACCCCATCCGCTCGACGGCCTGCAGCACTGGCTGGCGGCCGATCTGCACACTGAAACTTTTTACCGCCGCACCGTGGTGGGTCTGGTGGTGGTGCTGGCAGCGGCCAGCAGCTGGGTGGATCGCCGTCTGGTCGACGGCTTCAGCGACCGCAGCGGCGGTCTGACCATGGAAGGGGCTCGCCGGCTCAGCTACAGCACCTCAGGCCGGGTGCAGGGCTATGCCCTCACCGTGCTCGTGGGCGTGCTGCTGATGGGGGTCTGGTTCCTCGTCCGTCAGCTGGCCCTGGCACCCTCCCCACTTCATTTCTGAAGCCCGACTCCCCAGCCGTCAACTCCGATGTTGCTTCTGCTCCTCTTGCTTCCGCTGGCGGCCGCGCTTGCGATGGTCGTCGCTCCAGCTGGGCCCTGGCCCCGACGTCTGGCCCTTCTGATCCCCTGTCTGCAGCTGCTGCTTCTGGTCAGGATGGTGATGCAGCCCGCCAGCGACCTGAGGGTGGCGTGGCTGCCCCAGCTGGGCCTCGACTTTCATCTCGGCCAGGATGGCCTTTCACTTCCCCTGGTGGGCCTGACCTCCCTGCTGACCCTGATGGCCGTTGCTGCCACCAGCCTGGAGATGCCGCGGCAGCGGCTGTTCTTCTCCCTGGTGATGGCCACCAACCTCGGGCTTCAGGGGGCACTGCTCGCCCGCAACGGCCTGCTCTTCGTGCTGGCCTTTGAGCTGATCCTGATTCCCACCACCTTGCTGATCGCGATCTGGGGCCATGAGCGCAGCCGCGAGGCCGCCATTCGCTACCTGCTTTACGGCGCCGCTTCGGGAGTGGCCCTGTTGGCGGCGGTGTTGGCCCTCGGCTTGCTCAATACCAATGGGTTCAGCCTCGCCTACGACGACCTGGCAACAGCGGTGCTCCCCCAGGGCTCCAAGTTCTGGATCCTGGGGCTGCTGATCCTGGCCTTTGGCTTGAAGCTACCGGCGGTGCCCCTGCATGGTTGGCAGCCCCTGGCTTACAGCGAATCCTCCTCACCGGTGGCAATGCTGCTGGCCGGAGCTGTCTCCAAGCTCGGGGCTTACGGTCTGCTGCGCTTCGGGGTGGGCTTCATGGGTGACACCTGGGAGGCCTGGTCGCCTTTGATCGCTGTGGCGGGCACCGCCGGTGCTGTGTATGGAGCTCTGAACGCCATCGCCCAGACCGACATGCGCCGGCTGGTGGCCTACAGCTCCCTCGGCCACATGGGTCTGCTGCTTCTGGCCATGGCTGCCGCCACCCCCCTGAGCCTTCAGGGAGCGGTCGCCCAGCTGCTGGCCCACGGCCTGATCTCCTCGCTGCTGTTCTGCGTGGTTGGTCTGATCGAAGCCAAGACCGGCACCACCGAGATCGCCGAACTCTCCGGTCTGCTCAACCCCCTGCGGGGACTGCCCTTCACCCTTGGTTTGTTCCTCCTGGCCCTGATGGCCGCAGCAGGTCTGCCCGGCATGGTCGGCTTTGTTGCGGAACTGGTGGTGTTCCAGGGCAGCTGGACCGTGTTCCCCTTGCCCACCCTCGGCTGCCTGTTCGCCTCCGGACTCACGGCGGTGTACGCGGTTCGCCTGTTCAACAGGGTGGGCTTCGGCAAGCTCGACAACGCCAAGGCCTTCTATCCCGCCACCACCTGGTCCGAGCGGCTACCTGCCCTGGCCCTATCAACTCTGGTGCTGGTGGGTGGCCTCTGGCCGCCGCTCACCCTGGGCTGGAGTGAATCCGTCACCACACCCCTGGCTCTGCACCACCCACTGATCGCGTCCCTCCCTGCCACCTCACTCCTTCAGGAGCTCCCCTCATGACGGTGCTGATCCCCAGGCCAACGCTGCTCCCCCCGTCCACCCACCCCTTCGCCGAAGTGGTGGAGAGGCTTGAAGCCGGTGGTTCGATGCTGCCTGACACCCCGGAAAACCTCCTCCAGATCATCGGGATCTACAAGGCCTACGCCGTGCCGATGGACTTCTACTGGCGGGATCTCCTGTACATCGCCGAGCGTGTATTCCTCAATCCTCTGCCGGCGTTCAAATACTTTCCCAGCCAGGAGTACCTCGATCTCCCCAATTCCTATGCCGGAGAGAGCGCCGACCTGCGCATCTGGCGAGGCGAGGCCGGAGCTCACCCCGAGCTGCTGGAGTTCATGGCGAAAGGTGAAACGCGGCGGATGCCCAAGCTGCTTCACCACCTGTGGCACGACCGCATCAACATGGAGTTCGCGGAGGCCTGCATGGATGCCATGTTCTGGCACCAGGGCATGGGCGGGCGCTTCTACGACTACCTGGAGAGCGACACCTATAAGGCCAATGCCGATCGGGCAATTAAGGCCTACTTCAAGGGCAATCCCCTGATGCTGGGTCTGCACAAGCTGTTTCCGGAGATGTTTCTGGAACAGGTGCGCAAGCTCAGTTACTACGCCAATCTCGGCCTGTTCTGGGAGGTGATGGCACCGGTCTTTTTCGAGATGAGCGATATCTACGACGAAGGGGGCTTTGCCGGGGTGCCTGACGCCATGAACTTCCTGGTGAATGGCATCTTTGCCGTGGCGGGACGTCCGATTTACCATCATGTCTACATAGATGGAGAGTGTCTGGAGATCATTCCCAAATCAGAAGGCTTCACTTGGCTCTATGAAGCTGCCCTACCCTATGTGGAGGCTGTCTTCTATCGCACTGCACCGTTTCGTGGCACCAAGTCTTATAATGCCCAAGCTGGACAAGTGCCAGATCAGCAGGCCGATTTTCACTATGGCATCCTTTATGCCGATGTGTTTCCGGTGGGGTCTGCCGGTATTCCACCCACCCTGCTGATGCAGGACATGGTGCATTTCCTGCCCCCCTATCTCAAGGATATTTATCTCAAGCATCGTCGCGGCGAGGAAGATCAGCTGATTCAGCTGGGCATCACTTTTCAGCGCTCGATGTACAACGTAACCTCAGCGGTGATCCAGGCCCTGAGGGCGGCACTGTTCTATCCCCTGGATGATCCCGATCCAGAGCATCTTCTCGCCAACCGCCGTTTCTTCGAAAGCCAGATGGATCGCTTCCTGAGGCCTGAAGCCCGATTGCGGGATGTGCAGACCCAGGACTACCGCTGAGTTGATCCACAGTCCCTCTGACAACCACCACCGTGCCTGACATTCTCGACACCGCCCGTGCGGCCGGCTGTTTTCAGACTCTGCTGGCGGCCGTTGAGGCTGGAGGGTTGCTTGAAGCCCTGGCCAGCCCGGGGCCGTTCACCGTGTTCGCCCCGGTGGATGAAGCCTTTGCTGCCTTGCCGCCCGGCACAGTTCAGACCTTGGTGCAGAACCCACCCCAACTGGCGAGGATCCTTAAGTATCACGTGCTCTCGGGTCAGTACACCCGCGAGCAGCTGGTCAGCCAACCGGAATGGACCACCCTGGAAGGAGCGCCGTTACCGATCCGCCGCGCCGATCCATTCGAGGTGAAAAATGCCAGTGTTAATGCCGCTGATGTGGTCTGCGATAACGGCATCGTTCACGTGATCAACCGGGTGATGCTGCCGGGCTGACATCTCCTTTTCAAAGGGGTGCGGCTCCCTGCATCAACCAGAGTCCATGCAGGCCCTCCCAGATCAGATATGCACTGATCAAAAGGGCCAAAACACCAACCAGCCACTCGCCGTGGTGCTCCATCCATCCCTCAAGTCGGCTGAGGGGGACACGGATGCCACCTCCTGTGGCGATCCAGGCCAGGGGAGGCAGCAGCAACAATGAGCTGGCCACCGCCACGAACACACCGGTGAGTTCCAGGTCGGTGCTGACCCCCGGCTGATTTATCAACAACAAGCCGGCTTCCTTGAGGTAGAAGACCAGATTCTCTGGGGTCAGCAGGGCGCTGGCCGCGCCAATCAGGACGAGCATCGGTGTGCTGAAGTCAGGCAGCCGACTCATCAGACGCATCGCCATACCCTGCTCGCCGATGGCAGCGGCCGGAGTCAGTTGATAGAGGCCAAGTGCCATCAATACGGCCGCACCGACCAGATCGATGATCACCTGACCCCGTTCTCCGTGGTTGAGAGCGAGGGAGAGGTTGTCTCCCACCACCATCAGGGCCACGATCGCCAGTCCATTGGCACTGGCCCAACCACTCACGAAGGCCAAGGCACGCCTCAGCGGGGATTCTCCCAGCAGAAGCAGCACCACAACAGCAATGTGCAACGGGCTGAAGGCAATGCCGAACCCGAAGAGTGATGACTGACCAAACAGCGCAGCAGCGCTCAGGTGGGGGGCAGGGCCGAACAGATCAAGGCTGGGCACAGGGGGCGCCAACGCCGAAGTGACGTCAACGACCGTACTGGTCTGGCGCCCCGGAGCGCGAGGGGCCGGTGGCTGCTCAGAGGGCGATGGTGCCAGTTTCCGACGTGCGGATGCGTACAGCTTTCTCCACATTCGTCACGAAGATCTTGCCATCTCCGATTTCGCCGGTTCGGGAAGGACCCGCAATCGCTTCGATGGCAGCATCTACCTTGTCGTCGTCGACCACGACCTCAACTTTCACCTTGTTGATGAACTCCACGGTGAATTCAGTGCCGCGATAACGTTCCACCTGCCCCTTCTGGCGGCCGAAGCCACGGCAGTCCGTGATGGTCATGCCGATGATGCCCGCATCGACGAGAGCCGTTTTGACATCGTCGAGCTTGACTGGGCGAATGATGGCTTCAACCTTTTTCATGATGAAAGACAGTGGAATGACAATGTGAAGTGATGGAAGCACGGTGGGGAACACCCAGCCGCACGGGCATTCAAGCGAACAATGCGGGTCAAGGCGGCTCTTCTCTGTAGCTGTCGAGACAGAATTCAGCCCTGCGGCCTCTTGGAGCTGATTCGGATGACGATTTTCGGCAGGAACTGGATCCGGGCCAGTGGGGCTCTCACCACACCCCTGCGAAGCTGAAGAATCGCCTGCAGTGTTTTCACCCATGGCCGCCCCCGGCAGGGATCTGATCGCCGAGATCCTGCAACGCACCGGCGAACACCTGGTGCTGGTGGGTCTGGCCATGGCTTTAGCCCTGGCCATCAGCCTGCCTGCCGGCCTCTGGATTCAGTCTCGCCCCCGCTGGTCAGGCCCGCTGCTGGCCATGGCGGGAATGATCCAGACCATCCCCAGCCTGGCGATCTTCGGTCTGCTGATCACGGTGCCCGTTCTGGGGGGCATCGGGCCGGTGCCGGCTGTGGTGGCGCTGGTGCTCTACGCGCTCTTGCCCTTGCTGCGCTCAATCGTGACGGGTCTGTCCGGCGTACCCCCGGGCCTGCGCGAAGCCGGCCAGGCCCTGGGTCTCAGCAAGGGAGAGGTGCTGCGCCACGTGGAGCTGCCCCTGGCCCTGCCGGTGATTGTGGCCGGGATCCGGGTGGCCACAGTGATCAGTGTGGGGGTCGCCACGATCGCCGCCGCGATCGGTGGAGGTGGGCTCGGAGTGTTCATCTTCCGCGGGCTGGCCACGATGAACAATGGTCTGATCCTGGCGGGGGCGATTCCAGCTGCGCTGCTGGCCCTGGGCGCCGACACCGCCATCGGCCTGTTGCAGGGACGCACGCCAAGGCGCTGGCCGCTGAAGCCATGGGGATGGGGACGTCGTCGCTCCTGGCTGGCTGCCGGCCTGGGGGGCGTCGTGGTTGCTCTGGTTGCAGCTACCTTCCTGGGGTTCGGACCCTTCTCGGTCCGCCCTGCAGTGGCCGGGCGTATCACGATCGGATCCAAGAGTTTCACCGAGCAGATCCTGCTGGGGGAATTGCTCGCTCAGCAGATCGAGCGCAACAGCAGCCTGAAGGTGGACAGGCAGTTCAGTCTGGGGGGAACGGCGATCTGCCAGGAGGCTGTACGCAGCGGTCGCATCGCCGCTTACGTGGAATACACCGGCACGGCCTGGATGACGATCCTGCAGCAACCGCCCATGCATGAGGCGAGGACGGTGGGGGAGCGGACCCGCCGGCTCTACCGGGACCGCTTTGATCTGGAGGTGTTCCCATCGCTGGGATTCGAGAATACTTTTGCGGTGTTGGTGCGTCAGGAGACCGCCCGGCGCCTCAGGCTGGCAACGATCTCTCAGGCGGCCGTCCACACTCCCGGCTGGAGAGCTGGATTCGGCTATGAATTTCTGAACAGGCCCGATGGCTACAAGGGCCTGGCCAGCAGCTATGGCCTGCGTTTTGCAACGCGCCCGGTCTCGATGGACCTGGGCCTGCTTTATCGCGCTCTGGCCGATTCTCAGGTGGATCTGATTGCCGGAGATTCCACGAATGGCCTGATTCCCAGTCTCAGGCTGACGGCGCTAGTGGACGACCGCCACTACTTTCCGCCCTACGAGGCTGTGCCAGTGGTCAATGGCGCCAGCCTGCGGCGTCACCCGGAGATCGGCCGCGCCCTTGGCAGTCTTGAGGGAAAACTCAACGCCCAGACCATGCAGAGGCTGAATGCCCGTGTGGACCAGAACGGAGAAGCTGTGGGGCAGGTGGTGCGCAGCTTCCTCGACGACCTCGAGACGTCCGGCGTTCATTGAGAGTCCAGCCCGGAAACAGGGCCAAGTGAACCCGCGGCCTTCGGAAGTACTCCAGGCCTCTGGACCCTCAGAGAATCTGGGCCAGGAACTGACGGCTGCGCTCGTGCTGGGGGTTGGTGAAGAACGTTTCAGGAGCGGCCTCCTCCACGATCTGTCCTTCCGACATCAGCACCACCCGGTGGGCCACCTCCCTGGCGAAGCCCATTTCATGGGTCACCACCACCATGGTCATGCCTTCGGCGGCCAGGCCGCGCATGACCTCCAGCACCTCGCCCACCATCTCCGGATCCAGGGCACTGGTGGGTTCATCGAAGAGCAGGATCCTCGGTTCCATGCAGAGTGAGCGGGCAATCGCCACCCGCTGCTGCTGGCCGCCCGAGAGCTGGCCTGGGTACTTGCTGGCCTGCTCAGCAATGCCGACACGCTCAAGCAGGGCCATGGCCTGGGTTTCCACCTCACTTCGCCGCCGCTTGCGCACCACCACCGGGGCCAGGCTGAGGTTCTCCAGCACCGTGAGGTGGGGGAAGAGGTTGAACTGCTGAAACACCATGCCGGTGTCGCAGCGGATCGCATCGATGTTGCGCAGGTCGTTGGAGAGGGCGATCCCATCAACGCTGATGGAACCTTCCTGGAACTCCTCAAGGGCGTTGAAGGTGCGGATGAAGGTGCTCTTGCCGGAGCCCGAGGGCCCCATGATCACCACCACTTCTCCCTTCGACACGCTCAGATCGACTCCGCGCAGGGCGTGGAAGCCATTGGGGTACCACTTCTGCACCCCACGGGCCTCGATCATCGGCTGGGTGGACGGCATGGCTCAGACGGGGGAATGGGTGGGATCTAGGCGGCGCTCCAGGGCCCGGCTGCCCAGCCCGAGGGCGGCGCAGCAGCACCAGAACAGCACAGCCAGGGTGAGATACACCTCGGCGTTCTTGCCCAGGAACTCGGGATTGGCCATCACGGTTCGGGCGGTGCCGAGCAGATCGAGTAAGCCGATCAGCGACAGCAGGGTGGTGTCCTGCAGCAGGGAGATGAACTGCCCCACGGCGGCCGGCAGGGCAATGCGCAGGGCCTGGGGCAGCACCACGCGCTGCAGGGCCAGGGGCATCGAGAGGCCCAGGGAACGGGCCGCCTCCAGCTGGCCGGGGGGAACGGCAGAGAGGCCGGCGCGCACCGCTTCTGCCAGGTAAGCGCCACAGAAGAAGGTGAGCACCCAGGCGGCCCGCCAGACCCGATCCGGAGCCCAGCCGCCGGGGAGCATGTAGCCCAGGATGTTCTGGCCCAGGAAGAGAAGGGTGATCAGCGGGGCCCCACGGATGAACTCGATGTAGAGCACCGAGCTCCAGCGCAGCAACGGCAGGCTGCTGCGGCGCCCCAGGGCCACCACCACGCCGATCGGAAAGCTGAGCAGGATCGCGAAGCTGGCCATCAGCAAAGTGAGCAGCAGCCCGCCCCACTCGGAAGGAGGCACCCTGGGAAGGCCCAGGCCGCCGGCGATCAGCACCATGCCGAACAGGTAGAGCAGCGGCCAGGACAGGGGCACCAGCTTCACCAGCCGCGAAGGCAAGCTCCGCCCCCAGTGGCCCGCCAGCCAGCGCATGGTCACCAGCAGGGCTGTGATCACCCACCAGCGCAGTTGCAGGGGAAGACCGAGGGCCAGGGCCGCCGGCAGCCAGGCCGCCAGGAAACCGAGCAGGGCCACCACCAGCCGGTCGTTGAACGGCCAGATCTCGCCGCTGCGATCTGCCCGCGGAAAAGCCCGGAGCAAGCCCCAGCTCACGCCGCTGAGCGCTGCCACCAGCACCACCAGCAGCCAGAGGCGCCACTGCTGCTGGACGGGGTAGCGCCCGATGGCGAACAGGCTGGTGTTGGCCTGGATCACGGCCCACTGGGCCTGAGCGAGTGCCCAGCGCAGCAGCCCCAGCGCCGCCGCCAGGATCACCATGATCAGCAGCACCGAAACCAGGCCATCGGTGCGGCTTGCGAAAAGTTCCTGGCGCAGGGCACCGGCCCAGTTGGGCTGAACCGACTCCGGTGCCGGCCTAGCTGGGCGAAGGGGTGGGGTGGTTCCGGACTCCGGTCCGGTTTGGATGGGGGTCATCGGCTCAGCGCTCCCGGATCTGCACCAGCTGATTAGCGCCGTTCATCACGGCGGAGATCAGCAGATCGATGATCAGGTACGAGCCCAGGAGAAGCAGAAACACCTCCAGGGCCCGTCCTGTCTGGTTGAGGGTGGTTTCCGACACGGAATACAGATCCACATATCCAACAGCCACCGCCAGGGAGGAGTTCTTGGCCAGGGAGATGTACTGGCTGTTCAGGCCAGGCACGATCACCCGGAGGGCCTGGGGCAGCACCACCGAGCGCATGCTGGCGCTCCAGTGCAAGCCCAGTGAGGTAGCCGCCTCCCATTGGCCCTTCGGCACGGAGGCGATGCCGCCCCGCACCACCTCGGCCACGAACGCGCCGGTGTAGGTGATCAGGCCGGTGAGCAGGGCTGTGAACTCCACCGAGAGGCGCAGTGGTGCCTGCCAGACTCCATTGACCAGCTCCGGTCCCAGCCAGCTGAGGCCCTGGGCAAACCAAGCCAGATACAGCCCCGACTTCGAGAGCACGATGCCAGGCAGCTGAAAGGCGGCGGTGCCGTTGGGGAGGGCCAGGAACACCACGAAATACCAGAACAAGAGCTGCAGCAGCAGGGGGATGTTGCGGATCACCTCCACGTACACCCGGGCCAGCCGCCGCAGCAAGCCATTGCCGCTGAAGGAGGCCATACCCATGGCCGTACCCAGCAGGGTGGCCCCCACCAGTCCCACCAGAATCACCCGCAGACTGTTGACCAATCCCACCAGCAGGGCACGCCAGTAGGGCATCGAGGCGTCAAAAGGGATCAGGCTCTCGGCCACATCGAAGCTGGCCGGCTGGCCCAGCCAGCGCCAGCTCAGCAACAGCCCGGCTGCAGTGAGGTTGCGCACCAGGTTGCCCACCAGCAGGGTGATCACCAGGAGCAATGCCAGGCCCACCACCGCCTGAACGATCCAGGGCACTACCCGGCGGTCACGCCACCAGGGGATTCGCTCGAGGGTGGTGCTCAACGGAAGGGCGGCGAATAGATCAGACCACCCTTGCTCCAGAGGCGGTTTTCGGCCCGCTCGAGCTTGAGCGGGGAGCCGCTGCCCACGTTGCGCTCAAAGATTTCGCCATAGTTGCCAACCGCTGCGATCGTCTTGGGAACGAAGTCGGCCGGCAGACCCAGTTGCTTGCCGAAATCACCCTCCACCCCCAGGAAGCGGCGCAGGTCGGCCAGGTTCTTGTTTGCCTTGGCCTCGGCCACCTTGGCGGCCACATTGGCCTTGGTGATGCCCAGCTCCTCAGCCTGGAAGAGGGCGAATACGGTCCAGCGCATGGCATCGGCCCAGGCGGGGTCGCCATTGACGCTGGCGGGGGTGAGTGGCTCCTTGCTCATCACCTCCGGCAGCAGGATGTGCTCATCAGGTTTGGGGAAGCTGCTGCGCTTGGCTGCCAGCTGGGAGCGGTCGCTGGTGACGGCGACGCAACGGCCGCCGAGGTAAGCCGCGTAGGTCTGGTCGCCGGTCTGGAACTTGAGCGGGGTGTAGGCGATGCCCTGCTCACGCATGCGATCGGCCAGGTTGAGTTCGGTGGTGGTGCCACTCTCCACGCAGATCGGTTTGCCGGCCAGATCCTTGAGGGTCTTGATGCCGCTTGCCACCGGGGCCATCAGGCCTTGGCCGTCAAAGAAGGTGGTGGGCCCGAACGAAATGCCGTTTCCGCCGGCCGAATCACGACTCAGGGTCATGGTGGTGTTACGGGCCAGCATGTCCACCTCACCGCTGGCCAGTGCCGCGAAGCGCTCACTGGAGTTGAGGTCGCGGTACTCCACCTTGGCTGGGTCCCCCAGCACAGCCGCCGCCACAGCACGGCAGGTGTCTGCATCGAGCCCGCTGTAGGTGCCATCGGGGCCGAGGAAGCTGAAGCCTGGCAGCTTCCCGTCCACGCCGCAGACAAGCTTGTCGCGACCTCGGATGGTGGAGAGCTTCATGCTCTGAACACCGCCTCCGCTGCCACTGTCGTCGGCGCAACCAGTGAGGGTGAATGCCAACAGCAAGGGGAGGGCGAGGAGCCAGCGGGGCGAGGGTTGCATCAACCGGAAGCAAAGCAGTGGGCGCAGTTTGCCAGCTCTGCCACGGACATGCCGATAACCCGGGCTGATAATGGGCTCTCTGCGGAATCGATGGGTGCCAGGCAGCGCCAGTTCCCCCCTCAGGCCATCCACCAGCACGAGCCCCAATCCCATCCGCGAGCTGCTGGATCGCTTCCAGCAACGACGCTCACGCCTGACTGTGCCCCAGTTCACCGTGCTCACCGGCCTGCTGGTGATTGCCGTGGGCACGGTTCTGATGGCCCAGCCTGTCTTCTCCAGCGATAGCGTCGGCCTGTGGGAGTCCCTGTTCACGGTGATTTCCGCCATCACCGTGACAGGGCTTTCGGTGGTGGATGTGGGCAAGGACCTCACCTTCCCCGGGCAGGTGCTGCTGTCCCTACTTATCCTTACTGGTGGGCTGGGGTTGATGGCCATCACCACCTTTCTGCAGGGCTTCGTTCAACGGGGCTCGCGTCTGAGGCGCCGGCTTGATCGCGGCCGGGCCATGGACGAATTCGGCGTGGGCGGCATCGGCAACACGTTTCACTCGATCCTGATCACCGCAGCCTGGGTGATCGGCATGGGTACTCTCGTGCTCTTCACCGTCGGCTTTCGTGACATCGCCGTGCCGCGCGAGCGGCTCTGGGCCGCTCTCTTCCACTGCATCAGCGCTTACAACAACGCAGGCTTCGGGCTCTGGAGCGACAGCCTGATGGGCTACAGGGCCAATCCGGTCGTGAACCTGGTGATCATGGTGATGATCGTCTCGGGAGGGATCGGCTACCGGGTCACCAACGACCTGTGGCAGAAACGCTTCAAGGTGCGGCTGATCCGCAGTTTCAGCCTGCACACCCGTCTGGTGGTGCGCTGCACGATCGCCCTGATCGTGATCGGTGCGGCGGGGTTGCTGTTCACCGAGCACTTCACCCGCTCCAGTGGACTCACGACCCTGACCTGGTGGCAGCAGCTGCAGGTGGTGTTCTTTCAGTCGGTAAGCGCCCGTACCGCCGGCTTCAACACCGTGCCTCTTTCAGTGGATGCAATCTCTGAAGCGGGTCTGCTGCTGATCATGACGCTGATGTTCATCGGCGCCAGTCCCGGCGGGACCGGCGGTGGCATCAAGACCACTACCTTCGCGAGCCTGGTGGCGGCAACCCGCTCCACCCTCAGGGGTGAGGACACCGTGGTGATCCGACGCCGGGCCATCTCAGACAAGGTGATCCTGCGGGCGGTGGGGGTGACCCTGGCCTCCCTGCTGTTCGTGCTGCTGATGGCCCTGGTGCTGGTTCTTGATCGTGCCGCCGGCAGCGACGGTCAGTCGTTCTCCTTTCTGGAGAAGTTGTTCACCTGCATCTCCGCCTTCGCCACCGTGGGCCTGGATGTGGGGGTCACCTCAGAGCTGAACCGCTGGGGCCAGCTGGTGCTGATGGTGGGAATGTTCGTGGGCCGGATCGGCATCCTGTTGCTGCTCTCCGCGATCTTCGGCAGCCATCCCACGTCGCGCATCGCCTACCAGCACGAAGATCTGTATCTCTGAGCAAGTCGACCGCCGGGGCGGAGAATGACTTGTCTGCGCGTGGCACCTGTTTCATGGCGGCTCTTCCCGACCGACTGCTGATACGCCGACCAGACGACTGGCATGTACACCTGCGCGATGGGGCGATACTGCGGGCCGTGGCCCCCAGCACGGCCCGCGTGTTCCGTCGGGCGATCGTGATGCCCAACCTGCTGCCACCGATCACCACGGCAGCGGCTGCAGCGGCCTACCGCGAGCGCATCCTCTCGGCGGTGGTTCAAAGCGATGACTTCGAGCCCCTGATGACGGCATACCTGACAGACACAATCGATCCTGGTGAGCTGGAGCGCGGCTTCACAGACGGTGTCTTCACAGCTGCCAAGCTCTATCCGGCCCGGGCCACCACCAATGCCGAGGCCGGGGTGAGCGATCCGGCCCGCATTGCGCCTGTGCTGGAGACCATGGAGCGAATCGGCATGCCTCTGCTCATCCACGGGGAGGTGACTGACCCCGAAGTGGATGTGTTCGATCGAGAAGCGGTGTTCATCGAGCGCCACCTTCAACCCCTGCTGGAGCGTCACCAGGGTCTGAAGGTGGTCTTCGAGCACATCACCACCGCCGAGGCCGTGGCCTTCGTTGAGGGAGGAGCGCCCACCCTGGCCGCCACGATCACCCCTCACCACCTGCAGATCAACCGCAACGCCATGTTCCTGGGCGGACTGCGTCCCGATGCCTACTGCCTGCCGGTGGCCAAGCGAGAACTGCACCGGATCGCCCTGCGGGGGGCCGCCACCTCCGGCAACCCGAAGTTTTTCCTGGGCACCGATTCAGCCCCACACACCCGCAGCGCCAAGGAATCCGCCTGCGGTTGCGCCGGCATCTTCAATGCGCCCCACGCTCTCGAGAGTTATGCACAGGTGTTTGAGCAGGAGGGTGTCCTGGAGCGGCTGGAAGATTTCGCTTCGGTGTTCGGGCCCCGCTTCTACGGTCTGCCGCTAAATGGTGGCACTATCGAACTGGTGCGCCAGCCCCTGCAGGTTCCCCTGATGCTGGAGCTGGGGGGCGAGGGAGATTCGCTCCAGCCGCTGGTGCCGTTTCAGGCCGGCGAAACCTTGTCCTGGCAGATCAGGGCACCATCCAGCTAGGAAATCAGCTCGGGTCTGGCCGAGGAGGAAGGCACCAGCCCGAGGAAACGGGCCAGATAGGGCAGGCTCATGCCCTGGACGAATAGATTGATCACCACAACGATGAAGATGATGCTCTGGGCGTTCTGGCTGAGTTCTGCGACGATGGATTGATCGATGCC
This sequence comes from Synechococcus sp. J7-Johnson, assembly GCF_024345795.1. GTDB lineage: Bacteria > Cyanobacteriota > Cyanobacteriia > PCC-6307 > Cyanobiaceae > Regnicoccus_A. The sequence continues at coordinate 31,297 of NZ_JAGQBU010000007.1, read as the reverse complement.
CCGGATTCTGGGGATCGCCAGGCTGAGATCGTGGGCGAGAGCGAGGGGAACAGCGCCGCGAAGACCGCACCACGACACCAATAACGATTCCTTGATGCTGAAGGGTGAGAAAGGCTGAAATATCAGCACACTAATGGGTCGTGCCACGAGCATCAGACCCAATGCCGCAAGAATGCCGATCGGCAGTGCATCGATCAGATCGGGGGGGTAGACCAGAAGACCGAAGACCAGGAAGATCGCGATCTCCGTCATTGTATTGAAGGGAAGAAGGACCTCCTGGATGGTGATGTGATTGATCTCAGGCGAGCGATAGACGGTGTTGGTGAGAAACAGTCCGTTCACATAGATGGCGATAAATCCTGAACCCCCAAGAAGTGTTGTGACGCCATAGACGACAAAGGCGATCGAGACAGCCACGACAAGCAGCTGGGCGCGATCCTCCACCAGATAATTGATCACAAAACGGGCCATGTAACCGAACACAAAGCCCACCATCAGGCCGATGCCAATCTGCTGCAGAAAGATCTTGACCTGGGTGAGCACCGTGCTCTCCAGGCTGTAGGTTCCGGCGGCAGCACCGGCGCTGACAAAGATGCCCACCACCAGCCCGTAGAAGAGCAGAGCAGAGGGATCATTCACAGAGGATTCAAATTCCAGCAGGTGCTGAAGTCGCATGGGAACCTTGCGCCGCACCGATCGCAACACGCTCAAGGTGGCTCCCGCGTCGGTGGAGCCAAGGCAGGCGGCGACCAGCATCGCCGCACCCAGAGGAATGGCTTCGATTCGCCCCATGCTGATGGTGCTGGCGTAAGGAGAACCTACAAGCCAGATCATCCCACCCAACAACAATGAAGAAATCACCACACCACCAACGGCGAGCATGATTCCGTATTCGAAGAATCCTCTGATCGCCGCCAGATCAGTCTTAAGCCCGGCATAGAACAACAGTAGTGCCAATCCGAGCATCTGAAAGTTTGCCGCCTGGGCATGGGTTATGTCGAGGCTGCTTACGTTGATCGACAGGCCCAGCAGCAGCACTCCCAGGATGGCGGGTATACCGATCTTTGGAGAGAAGCGGCTAATGGCCAGGGTTCCAAGAAACAGAATCCCGATGAACAACAGCTGAGCCTGGATGGGGAGGTCCAGGGCATTCGCCTGATCCGAGGAAACGGAGGCCAGAAGCTGGAAGAACGTTGGTGAGTGGAGCATCCGCTGATCAGTGGCAAGTAATTTTGATAGTGGTATCAGACCTTGGCCTGTGTGGCTGGGGCAGGGGCTGCCGTAGTGTGTTCCGCCAGCAGGTCGGCCTGTTCCTGGCTGAGGCGCCCAGCTGCGCGCAGGACAGCGGTGATCCGCTCAATGCCCACCACCGCATGGCAGGTGTAGCCCTCAGCGGCCAGACGAGAGACAGCCTGACCCCCGTGGTCGATGAACACCACCACGTCGCGCACCTTCAGCCCCGACGACTCCAGCTTGGCGATGCCCTCCAGCACGCTTCCGCCTGTGATCAGGATGTCATCGACGATGACGACGGTTTCGCCCTCCTCGAAATCCCCCTCGATCAGGCGCCGGGCCCCATGGGCCTTGACCTCCTTGCGCGGATAGATCAAGGGCACATGCAGCTGCAGTGACAGCCCCGTGGCCGTCGGCAGGGATCCGTAGGGAATGCCGGCGATTCGATCGAACTGAAGGCGGGCCAGTGGCTGCGCATAGGCATGCAGCACCCGGTGAAACAGATTCGGATCGGAGATGATCCGGCGCAGATCGATGTAGTAATTGAAGACGGCACCTGAAGCCTGCACGTACTCACCGAAGAGCAGGCAGCCGATGTCGAACAGATCCACCAGCAGCTCATCGATCCGCTGCTCATCGAGGTCCTGATCCTCCAGCCGTTGCAGCTCAAGGCTCTTGGCGTCGAGCAGGCTGCTTGCCGCCGCCGCTGCCCTGGGCGCGGGCAACCAGAGCTCGCAGCGGTCGGCAGTTCCTCCATCCCAGTTGGCCCGCATCGTCTCGATCTGCTCTCGCAGGGCCTGGGTGCCCGCCGCCATGCCCTCCTCCACCAGCAGGTGCTGGGGCAGGGGCAGCAGCAATCCATCGGCGGAAGCGTTGAGACCCGCCTGAAGCAACGCCTCCAGCCGCTCTTCCTCCCCCCAGAGGCTGCGCAGGATCAGAAAACGCTCTGGTGCTTCCCTCCGCACTCTCGCCAGAATGGCCGGATCGCTGGTTCCCACTTCCAGCAACAGGTGCTCCGGGGTGCCCCAGAGCTGGGTTTCGCGCACGATCGTGATGAAGAGCGGGTCGTCCTCGTTGGGATGGTGCTGCACCACCCGGGCGCCGGGATTCGAGCTGTGACAGGTGAGCACCACCGCCCGGTCCGGATAGAGCAGGAAGGGGGCGGCGATGTCCTGCCCCGCCAGAGGGGAGAGGGTGACCGCATCCACGCCGAGGTCGCGGAAGATGTAGTGGGCCAGGGCCGAGGAGCTGTTGAGATCGCCGTGCTTGGCATCGAGGATCAGGGGCAGCTCCAGCGGCACCAGTTCGCGCACCTCCCGCAGCAACTCCAGGCCGATCGGCCCCAGGGCCTGGTAGAAGCCCAGGCTCGGTTTGTAGGCGCAGACGTTGTCGGAGGTGGCCTCGATCACCGCCTTGATCCAGCGGCGGGCCTGGGCCAGAAATGAACCGCTGCCGGCGTTGTGGCGCGTCCAGGTCTGCAGCATCTCCGGATTGGGATCCAAGCCGGTGATCAGCAGCGACTGGCGGCTGGCCATCGCTTCGGTGAGTTTGACGAAAAAGCTCATGGCGCCTGCCCCTGGGCCAGCATGGCAGTGCAGGCCACCCCCCGACCGCTCAACCGTTGGCCCGGTGCGTCGATGGCCTTCGGAGATCGAGTGCTGACATGGGTAACCGAGTTGCGCTCGTTGGGGTGAGGGCAGAAACGGTGCAATGTATGAGGTGCAGCTCCGGTTGGCGGTGGTACTGCCAATCCTTGGCGATGGATGAGCAGAACGCGCCTCTTGAGCGACGTCCAGTACCAGGGACAGTGTGAGATCGTGTCTTTCCCGTTTAATGCCAGCTGCTTGAGGAGTTCAGATCAATCGATCCCCCTGCTGCCTGAGGTCTCAGTCCTTTTTTGAGAATTTAGAGGCAGTCTGCAGGGGGCCTTGATGGGCAAGGCTGCCGCAAGATCCCCAGAAGTTCCCATCGGACCTCTCGATCGGCCCCGCACCGGAAAGTCTGGGGCCGCATCTCCTGACATCGGCTCGCGCAACCGTGGGGCCATCGCCAGACTCCTTGCAGATTCAAGACCGGGTCGTATCCCCACAGCGCAATGAGGATCACGGTCGGCTGCGATCTGACGGTTGCCTGTCAGCAGCCCACACCCCTGCTGCTGATGGTGCAGCCCCACACCAGCCGCCGGGTTGATCTGGTTACCGCCGATCCGCTGGTCTCGAACCCTGCCGTACCGGTGACGGAGTTTGTGGATGGGTTCGGTAATAGATGCTGTTGCCTGGTGGCCCTGGCAGGTGACACCCAGCTGAGCCAGCGGGCGTTGGTGGAGTGCAGCGGCAAGCCCGATCCGGTGCTCCCCCATCTCAGTGCGGTTCCCGTGGAGGCCCTGCCACCTGAGACCTATCAGTTCCTGCGCCCCAGTCGTTATTGCGAGACCGACCGGCTGGATCAGACCGCCTGGGACCTGTTTGGCGAGATCCCCGCGGGTTGGCCACAGGTGCAGGCGATCTGCGACTCGGTGCACACCCGCATCCACTTCGACATGGGCCAGGCCCGCCCCACCAAGACCGCGCTCGAGGTGCTGGAGGAGGGGCAGGGTGTCTGCCGCGACTTCGCCCATCTGGCGATCGCCTTCTGCCGCAGCCTGAATATTCCGGCGCGTTACTGCACCGGCTATGTGGGATACACAGGGGTGCCGCGCGGGCCGGAACCGATCGATTTCTCCGCCTGGTTCGAGGCCTATCTGGAGGGGGGCTGGCACGTCTTCGATGCCCGCTACAACACCCCGCGGATCGGCCGGGTGCTGATCGGCCGCGGCCGCGATGCCGGCGATGTGCCGTTCCTGCATTCCTTCGGCCCCCACGACCTGACCAGGTTCGAGGTGATCACCCAAGCCCTGGCGGCAGTCTGAGCGGAAGCTCGATCACCGGCTCGTGGTTTGACAGAAGTTCAGCTCGGCCAGCTCGAGTCTTTCAACGCCGGCCTTTATCGACATGCAGCAGAGGCGGCGATGGGCCGGTCTCCGGCGCTGGAGATCCGCATTTTCAGCGATCAGGATCTGGCAGGCCGGCCAGCCGAGGTGGAAGCGGCGCTCCAGGGCGCACAGGTTCTGTTCGCCAGCCTGATCTTCGACGACGACCAGGTCGAATGGCTGCGGCCACGCATCGCCGGGATCCCCACCCGCCTGGTGTTCGAATCGGCGCTGGAGCTGATGGTGCTGCCCCATGGCCCAATCCTGAAGGTTGCGATCGACGTCCGGGCCGCCGAGCCGCATCAGAAGGCCCTTCGCCGCATCCATCCCCACACCCAGCCGGATAGGGCGGTCACCCCCTGGTTTTTCAATCGCTGGCCTCGCGGTTCATCCGGCTGATCAGGCTGGAAGGAATCTCCTTCGGGCAGACCGCCGAGCACTCCAGCTGGTTGCCGCAGGCTCCGAAGCCCTCTGTCTCCATGCGTTGGCGCATCCGTCTGGAGCGCCGGGGAGCTTCCGGCTTGCCCTGGGGCAGGAGCTCGAGATGGGCCAGCTTAGCCGCCACGAACAGGCTGGCCGACGCATTGGGGCAGGCTGCCACGCAGGCCCCACAGCCGATGCAGCTGGCGGCGTCGAAGGACTGGGCGGCCTGATCCAGGCCGACCGGCAGGGCATTGGCCTCCGGGGCGCTGCCGATGTTCACCGACACATACCCCCCGGCCATCAGCAGCCGATCGAGGGAGGAGCGATCGACCGCCAGATCCTGGATCAGGGGGAAGGCCCGAGCCCGCCACGGCTCGAGAGTGAGAACCTGGCCATCGCTGAAGTCACGCAGGTAAAGCTGGCAAACAGTCGTGCCGCTCCGGGGCCCGTGGGCCTGGCCATTGATCATGAATCCGCAGGACCCGCAGATGCCCTCACGGCAGTCGTGATCGAAGTACACCGGCCGCTCGCCCGCCAGCAGCAGCTGCTGGTTGAGGCGATCAAGGGCCTCCAGCAGGGAGAGATCCGGGCTCAGGTCCGTGAGAAGATGGTCGAGGATGTGTCCGCTGGGCTCGTCCCGGCGCTGACGCCAGATTCGAAGGGTGAGGCTGAGGCTGGAAGGACCGCTCATCGGTAACTGCGAGCCGTGGGGCTGATCAGACGGAAGTGCAGCTGTTCCTGGTGGCGGATGGGTGTGCCATCAGCCCGCCATTCCCAGGCCGCGATGTGGCTGAACTCGGCGTCGCGACGCAGGGCCTCGCCGCTCTCGCTCTGGTGCTCCTCGCGGAAATGGGCCCCGCACGACTCCTCTCGCGCCAGGGCATCGCGCAGCATCAGATCAGCCAGCTCGAGGTAATCCTCCAGCTGCAGGGCCTTCTCCAGCTCTGGATCCAGGGGTGTGCCGGGATCGGGGAGCAGCAGGTCCTGATCGAAGCTTGCCCGCAGAGCTGCCACCTCTGCCAGCCCCGAGCGCAGACCAGCGGCCGAGCGGCTGATGCCGCAGCTCTCGATCAGCAGGGCCCCCAATTGACGGCGCAGCGCTTCCGCCGGCTGGGCGCCGCTGCTGGACCGCAGTCGGGTGATGCGCTGCCGCACGCCCTCCAAGGCCGCACGGCAGGCGGGGTGGTCGCGGTCGATCACGGGGTGCTGATGCTCGGCCAGCCAGGCCGGCACGGTGGCTGGGGCGATGAACAAGCCATCGGCCAGACCCTGCATCAGGGCGCTGGCACCGAGCCGGTTGGCGCCGTGCTCGGAGAAGTTCGCCTCCCCCAGCACGAACAGGCCCGGGATCGTGCTCATCAGGTGGTAGTCCACCCAAAGGCCACCCATCGTGTAGTGAGGAGCTGGATAGATGCGCATCGGCTCCCGGTAGGGGTCGGCTCCGGTGATGCGCTCGTACATCGCGAAGAGGTTGCCGTAGCGGGCTTCAATCACGGCGCGTCCCTGGCGCTCGATCGCCTCGTTGAAATCCAGATAGATCGAGCGGCCGGCCGGCCCCACCCCATGGCCGGCCCCGCAGAGCTCGCGGGCGCGCCTGGAGGCCACATCGCGGGGAACCATGTTTCCGTAGCTGGGGTAGAGCCGCTCGAGGAAGTAATCCCGCTCAGCCTCCGGTACCTGATCAGGCCGTCGCTGATCCCCCGGCTGCCGCGGCAGCCAGACCCTCCCGTCGTTGCGCAGGCTTTCGCTCATCAAGGTGAGCTTGCTCTGGTCGGGATCGCCGCTGGGAATGCAGGTGGGGTGAATCTGGGTGAAGCAAGGGTTCGCCATCAGGGCACCGCGGCGATGGGCGCGCCAGAGGGCGCTGGCGTTGGAGCGCACAGCGTTGGTGGAGCGGTGGAACACGTTGCTGTAGCCGCCGCTGGCCAGCAGCACCACATGGGCCGTGTGGGTCTCGAGGGCACCGCTGAGCCGGTGGCGGCAGATGGCGCCGCGGGCCACGCCCTCGTGGGTGATCAGATCGAGCAGATCCCGCTGGGGGCAGAGCTCCACCCGGCCAGCCTCCACCTGCCGCAGCAGGGCCTGGACCACGGCGTAGAGCAGCTGCTGGCCCGTCTGACCGCGGGCGTAAAACGTACGGCTCACCTGGGAGCCACCGAAGCTGCGGTTGGAGAGGGTTCCGCCGTATTCACGGGCGAAGGGGACCCCCAGGGCCACGCACTGATCGATGATCGAACCGCTGATCTCAGCCAGTCGGTGACAGCCGGCCTCGCGCGCCCTGAAATCACCGCCCCGAACTGTGTCGCGGAACAGCCGCTCAACGCTGTCGCCGTCGTTCTGATAGTTGCGGGCTGCGTTGATGCCCCCCTGGGCCGCCACCGAATGGGCCCTTCTGGGGCTGTCGTGGTAGGTGATCAGCCGCACGTGAAAGCCCTGCTCAGCCAGGCTGGCGGCGGCGGATGCGCCCGCCAGGCCACTGCCCACCACCAGCAGCCTGAAATGGCTCCGATTCGCCGGCGCAATCAGCGCTAAATCCTGACGGCACCGGCTCCAGGCGTCAGCCACCGGGCCCGGCGGCAGCTGGGGATCGAGCCGCATCAGAACCCAGCCCCTGCCAGAGCGCCTGTGGCCCGCAGAGCCAGGGGCAGCAGGGCGAAGCCACCACCGATCAGGGCCGCCAAGGCACGGCTGGCCAGGCGCAGCCCTGAGGCGTTGGTCTCATCCAACCAGCCCAGAGAGCGGAACAGGCTTTCGGCACCGTGAAGCAGATGGATACCAAGGGCCACTCCCGCCAGCACGTAGAGCCCCAGGGCCCAGGGAGAGGCCAGCGCCAGCAGAAGGGCTTGCCGCTCCAGGCCATCCCCTGGCCTGTGCCAGCGCAGCTGGACCAAGTGCACGGCAAGGAAAAGCAGCAGCAGTGCACCGCTGAACGGAGCTGTACGACCAGCCAGGGCCGTCAGAGGTTGAAGACGCCGGCTGCGCCACAGGCCGTATGGCGCCGTTCCCCGGGCTCGGCGGTTGGTGATCACCCGCTGGAGGGTGAGGGCCAGGTGGATAAGGCCCACCAGGGCCAGGGTGAGCTCCAGGGGCGGCAGCCATGGAGCGTGATGCAATGCCGTTGCATAGCTCTCGAAGCCAGCTGGATCCAGGAGCGCCAGAGATGCACCCAACCCATGGGCCAGGACAAACAGAATCAGAATCGCTGCCGTGATCGGAATCGCCTGGGCCATACCAGTGACTGACCTCCACCCCACGCAATGGCCTGAAGCGATCTTAACGAAGCTGCTGCTGCTGGCGGTGTTGGTCCTGGGTGTCGCCCCGGGCTGCTCATGGGCAAAGCCGGAGGCCACGGCCACGGAGTCCGAGCTGCGCCGAACGGTGCTGGTGCGAGGTCTGGAGCACCCCTGGGGCATGGCCTGGCTGCCCAATGGCGACCTGCTGATCACGGAACGGCCAGGGCGGCTGCGCCTGGTACGCGAGGGAGTGCTCGACCCCAGGCCTATCTCCGGACTTCCGCCTCTACTGGTCCTGGGTCAGGGAGGCCTGCTGGATGTGGCCGTGCATCCTCGCTTTGCCAGCAATCAGCTCGTGTACTTCACCTATGCGGCGGGAAATGCCCAGGCGAATCAGACCCGGGTGGCTCGGGCTCGCCTGGTCGATCACCGCCTCGAGGAGCTGACCATGCTTCATGCGGTGACACCAGCCAAGACCGGCGGCCAGCACTTTGGCTCTCGCCTGCTCTGGCTTCCAGATGGCACCTTGCTCGTTTCGGTGGGAGACGGAGGCAATCCGCCCATTGAACTGGAGGGCAAGGCGATCCGGCTTCAGGCCCAGAACCGGGGCAGCGGCCTGGGCAAGATCCTGCGGCTTAACGACGACGGCACCATCCCAGCCGACAATCCCTTCCGATCGGATCCCGGAGCCGATCCGGCCGTCTGGAGCCTCGGTCACCGCAACATTCAGGGGCTGGCCTACGACCCGCTGCATCGGCGGATCTGGGCGAGCGAGCACGGCGCTCGCGGCGGGGATGAGCTGAATCTGGTGGTGGCGGCGGGGAATTACGGCTGGCCGACGGTGACCCACAGTCGTGAGTATTCCGGTCCTGAGATCACGTCGCTCAGGAGCGCTCCAGGCCTTGTGGACCCTCGGCTGGTCTGGATGCAGGCCATCGCCCCCTCGGGTCTGGCGGTGGGCAGCGGCCGGGCGGTCAAATCGTGGAAGGGCAACCTGTTTGCCGGCGGACTCGTTTCTGGCGATGTGCGCCGCATCCAGCTCAACCCGTCCGGGGAGGTGCTGAGGCAAACCATTCTGCCGGTGGGAGATCGGGTGAGGGATGTGCGTGAAGGTCCCGACGGCCACCTGCACGTGCTCACCGACGGGGCAGGCGATGGAGCCCTGATCCGGCTTGAGCCGGCTGGATCCAGCACCTCACCCTGAAGCCGTATCCCTCCTGGCCCCGGGCCTACCCGGCGGATCGGCTCTGCCTACATTGAAACCAGGACTGCGGGGAGACGACGTGAACCAGACAGCAAGCGATGGGTTGGCCCGCTCCTACCCGGTTCCAGCCGATGAAGGCCTGCGCCTGCGGGAGCTGCAACGCCATCAATTGCTCGATCATGACGGCGATCAACACTTCGATCGGATCGTCAAACTGGCTAGCGCTATCTTCGACATGCCCATCGCCCTGATCTCCCTGGTGGATCACGACCGGCAGTGGTTCCTTTCCCGCGAAGGGCTGGAGGTCAGCGAGACCCCGCGGGAAGTGGCTTTCTGCGCGCACACCATTGCCGGCAATGAGGTGATGGTCGTGCCCGATGCCCTCCAGGACGAACGTTTCAGCAGCAACCCCCTCGTGCTTTCCCCGTCTGGCATCCGCTTCTACGCCGGGGCCCCCCTGCGCACCAAAGACGGCCACAACCTGGGCACGCTCTGCGTGATCGATCAGAAACCGAGGGAGTTCAGCACGGAGCAGCAGCAGCAGTTGCGAATGCTGGCCGACGTGGTGATGCGCGAAATCGAATGGCGCCACGACTCCAGCCTCTGCCCCGTGACGGGGCTCTCCAACCGCGGCGCCCTGTTCAGCGTTGGCAAACGGGAGATGGAGCAGGCCCGCAGCGGTGCTGAATCCATGGCCCTGATCTGCCTCGACATTGATAACTTTCGCCAGATCAACAATCGCTGGGGACATCCTGCCGGCGACCAGGTGTTGCTCGATTTCAGTCGCCTTTGCAAGGGTTTTCTGCGTGAGCAGGATTTCATCGCCCGTCTTGGTGATGAGGAATTCGTGATCCTGCTGATCGGCCGGGACAGCGATGCTGCCCTGCAACTGGCCGAGCGGATTCGCGACGCCGTCAGCCGAATGAACGGTGTGTTCTCCCGCTCCGGCTACCACCTGAGCATCAGCGGCGGAGTGTCAGCCTTTGCCCACGACGACACCAGCTTCGGCGACCTGGTGCAGCGGGCCGAGCGAGCCCTGGAGCTGGCCAAGACCAATGGCCGAGACCAGATCGTCTCCTTGCTCAGTTCATGACTGAATGCAAGCGCGCAGCCGGCTGACGGCCTTATGGGGTTATGGTGTCTAAGTCAGGCTGAAGCCGGCGAGCCGCGCAGCTCGCACAGAGCCTGACCCAGCAACGCGCCAGCCCCTTTGCTTCCCGGGGCGGCCATCAGGTTCCCAAATCCATCCGCTACGACGGTCCCACCAGGATCTGCGGGTGAGGACCGGTGCCGAAACCATGACCAGATCACATTTGTTCCCCCATGACCATCAACCTTTCCCCAGCGGGACTGCTTTCCGCTGAACGCTCCATCAGACATTTCTCCTGCCAGAGCCTGAACCAGGCCAACGCCAAACGTAAGAGCCTCAAGTCAACAGGCTCCCAGCACCAATCTCCTCCCAGCTGGGAGGATTTGCTCGGCCGGCGCTGATCCGGACAGCAGTATCCCGCCTCTGACTGGCACTGGTCACGGAGGCGTGGAATCCTTCAGCCCACGCAACCATCGGCATGCTGTTCGAGATCCGCCATTCCATTCGGTTCAGCTATGAGCGGCCGGTTTTTCTCGAGCCGATGATCGTGCGGCTCAGTCCACGCCAGGACGTGACCCAGCGGTTGATCTCCCATGAGCTGACAGTGACCGAGGCTCCGGCAGGTCACAGCCTGATCCTCGAACCCGATGGCACCGACGCTCGGGTGCTCTGGTTCAGCGACAAGCGAGAGCATCTGCACCTTCAGGTGCACTCGGTGGTGGAGACCCTGCGTTGTAATCCTTTCGACTGGATCCTCACTCACCCCCAGGCGCAACGACTGCCGGCCTCCTATCCCGCCGCTGAAGCGGTCTCCCTGGCTCCCAGCCTCTCCACCACGTCAGGGTCCAGAGAACCTGGCTCGACACCTGTAGCTTCCTGGGCAGCGGCAATTGCCGCTGAGGTGGAGCATTCCACCCCGGATTTTCTGATGCGGCTGGCTGACGACATTCACCACAGCTTTCACCACATCGGCCGCTTGGATGGTGAGCCATTCAGCCCGGAGGAGACCCTTTCCAGCCGCTGCGGAGCCTGCCGTGACACGGCGATGCTCTATGTGACGGCCTGCCGCAGCCAGGGTCTGGCAGCACGGTTTGTGAGCGGCTACTCCATGCATCACCCTCCGGAGGTGAGCGAGCATGAACTCCATGCCTGGGCCGAGGTTTACCTGCCGGGTGGTGGCTGGCGCGGCTACGACCCCAGCCTGGGGCTGGCGGTGGCGGATGGCCATGTGGCTCTGGCGGCTTCGCCCGACCACCTGATGGCCGCTCCCACCACCGGCACCTACCGGGGCACCGACGTTGGCTCCCAGCTCAGCTACATCATTGAGCTCAAGGTCTCCGACCCAGAGCCCGAACCCGGCGAGGCAGCGGCATAGCCCCCGTAGGGGTTGGTCGGCGTTTCGCCGATGGCATCGAGCTTGGCGGCAAGATCCGCATCCGCTCGCGTGAGTCCATCCACATCGTGGGTGCGGATGGCAGCCTCCACGCGGCCCCAGCCTAGGCAGAAATTGGCGTGGTGACCAGCCGCCTCACAGACCGCCCCGGCCCGGTTGAGCCAGTTGAGTGCCGATTGAAAATCGGGAAATGACCAGACCTTGTGGAGATGGTGGTGGTCGACTACCCGCCACCCGCTCAGGCTGGGCAGGAGGTCGTCGAGTTCCTCGCTGGTGAGAGTGGGGGCGCCATCGCGGCAGGGCACGCAGCGCTCGTCGCTCAATTCCATGCTGTGCACGTCAGGGTTTCAAGTCTGGCGAAGAAGCTGGAACCCTGCATCTCTAGGTATTTCCTCTCAGGAATGGAGCTGATAGTGGCTAGCTCCGGTGACGATATCTTTCAACTATTGGCTGCTTGTGCGGCCAGTCCCTAGTCGTAGCTCTGTCACTGTAGGCCTTCCAATGTGGGCTTGATCGGCGCTGAGCGAGATGCCGGTGAGCGCGCAGCCCCAGCAAAGGTTTAAGGTGGTTTGCATCCGTGAGCTGCTGAATGCCGGATCGATCTCGGCCCACGGATGTTCTGATCGACCCAGTTTCCCGTCCAGGATCCAAGCGATCCAATCCCCTTGAAAAACCGGTTCTGAATGGCCATGACTGAAGCAGCCTCCCTGACGGTCGGCGAGCTTGAGGCGAACTATCACCTCTATTGCAAAGCCATGAAAATGTTGATCATGGAGGAGAGAACTTCTCAGGAAATTCAACGGACAGTGTGCTGGAGTCGCCTGGAGACGCTCCACAATTGCCTGCCGAGCATGTATAAGGCGCCAGATTATCTCTTTACATTGCTGCGGCGTGAGCATATGCAGAAGAAGGGTCCTAAATAAGCCGCTCCAAGCAACCTCCTTGTCAGTTTGCCCGCGCTGCTACAGGCTGACGGGTGCCACCTCAGCCCCCGACGGATGAAACTCACAGCATCCAGCAGGTTGCCGGTGTCGCTGCACCCTCTCAGGGCGGCCTCCTGGTTCGGCGCTGTGCTTTTCGTGCTGCTGACCCTCCCTGACCTGGTCAGTGGTCATGCCCTGGCCCAGCAGGACGTTCCCCCAGAGGCAGAGTCCGCGGAGGCACCAGCTGTGACCACGCCGGCGGTGGTGGCCGCTCCTGAGCCAGTTGATGCCCCCACCGCGAGGGAAAAGGAGCTGCTTGAGAAGATCCGCAAGCTCAAGGCCCCCCGCTGGCGCAGTTTCGGGGCCTGCCAGTACGACTGGACCGCCTGGCGTTTGAGCGCAAAAGGGGTTCGTACCACCAACTTCCGCTGCGGAGACCCGCCGATCACGGGCAATGTGGCGGTTTTCTGCCCCAGCCTGCGCATCAGCCGACAGGTCGCCGACGCCCAGTGGGAGTCATGGCGGCTGCCGTTGAGCCTGAGCGAATCGGCGGCCACAGGAGGCGAGGACCAGATGGTGGCCAACCTTTGCGCCAATGCCCGGCCGCTGGCCAATACCCCCAGCGAAGCCCCGGCCCAGCCTGGCGCTGCCAGCCAACCGAAGGCCAGCCCAGGCCCCGTCAAGCCAGCTGCCAAGCCAGCCGCCCTGCCAGCACCCTGAGCGAGGGGGTTCAAAGCACCCCCAGATAGCCGCTGGGGAGCAGAACCCAATCTGCTGCGTACACATGCAACCGCCGGTTTGGGCGCCCAGCGGAGCTGAATGAAAGACCGGCATGGGCCCAGGCCAGAAGGCACTGAGGCGATGGGGGCAGGGGGACTTGAACCCCCACAACGTCGCCGTCTGCGGATTTTAAATCCGCTGCGTCTACCAATTTCGCCATGCCCCCGACCTTTGGATCCTAGATTTGCGTCACCTTGAGTTCACGGTCGTGCCACTGCCCGGCTTGCTCAGTTCGATGACGATGACACTCGGGATGGTCTCCCCCGACACTTTGTTGGTGCTGGGCGCCTATGCGGTTCTGGCTGGTGCCTATCTGGTGGTGGTGCCCCTGGCGCTCTACGCCTGGATGCACAAGCGCTGGACAGTGATGGGCAAGATCGAGCGGACGGCCGTCTACGGCCTGGTGTTTCTGTTCTTTCCCGGCCTGATCCTGTTCGCACCCTTTCTGAATCTGCGCATGGCGGGTCAGGGAGAATGAACCGTGGTCAGGCACTTCTGATCGGGCTGGGAGTGTTCCTGGCCGGCGGGCTCGGCTATTGGGGCTTCAAAGCGGCGGGATTCGAGGGCTTTTCGGCCGGCATCGCCACCGAGGCCCTGCTGATCCTGCTGGTTTTGGGCTGGACGGGCTCCTACCTGCTGAGGGTGGTCACCGGAAAGATGAGTTTCATGGAGCAGCGGCGCCAGTACCGCGCGGCCTTTGATGCCCTCACCACTGAGGAATTGCAGAAAGAATTCGATGCCCTCAGCCCTGGGGAGCAGGAGAAGCTGTTGCGGGAGATCGGCCAGTGGCAGGACGACGCCGCAGCTTGACCCCATAGGCTCGGAGCCTGAACGCCCCCGCCCAACGGCTCCGATGAGTGCTGCTTCCGCCACCCTTGCCAGCACACCGATCCAGCGGCGATTCGCTGACCTCAGGCAGCAGGGGCGATGCGCCCTGATGCCTTTTCTGATGGCAGGAGACCCTGACCTGGCCACCACCCGCAACACTCTGCTGGCGCTTGAGGCCGAGGGAAGCGATCTGATCGAGCTGGGCATCCCCTACAGCGATCCGCTGGCGGACGGCCCGGTGATTCAGGCCGCCGCAAGCCGGGCCCTCGCCGCCGGCACCACCCCCACGGCTGTACTGGAGATGCTCGCCAGCTTGAAGGGTGAACTGACGCTGCCCGTGGTGCTCTTCACATACACCAACCCGCTGCTGAACCGCGGTTTCGAGAACTTCTGCCGTGAAGCTGCCGCTGCCGGTGCAGCTGGGCTGGTGGTACCCGACCTTCCCCTGGAGGAGGCGGAGCGCCTCTCGCCGATTGCCGCTGGCCACGGCCTCGATCTGGTGCTTCTGGTGGCTCCCACCACCCCTGCCGAGCGGATGGCGAGAATCACTGAGGCCAGTCGCGGCTTCACCTACCTGGTGAGCGTGACCGGGGTTACTGGGGTGCGCACCAGTCTGGAGAGCCGGGTGGGCGATCTGGTGCGACAGCTCAAGGGCCTGGGCACAAGACCCGTGGCGGTGGGTTTCGGGATTTCGGGCCCCGAGCAAGCCAGGCAGGTGCGTGACTGGGGCGCCGATGGGGCGATTGTGGGCAGTGCTCTGGTGAAGGTGATGGCTGCGGCTCATCAGGAGGGCACTGATCCGGCCCACGCCGCCGCGGCATTCATCGCCGGCCTGCGCCGGGCCCTCGACACCTGAGGCCGGCCATGGCACCTGAGGAATCAAACGTTGCCCTGCCCTTCTCGGAGGCCTGCGAACGCAACAAGGAACCAATCCTGGCGGCCCTGAGCCAGTGGTTGGCTGAAGGCAACCGGGTGCTCGAGGTGGGTTCCGGCACTGGCCAGCACGCTGTGCATGTCTGCCGCCATCTGCGGGTGGTGTGGCAACCCAGCGACAGGACCATCAACCTGAGCGATCTGCGCCGCCGCTGCCAAATCGAGGGCCAGACCAACTCCCACCTGGGCTGGCTGCTCCCTCCCGTCGAACTCGATGTGCTCCAGCCGCTCTGGCCCGATGGACCGTTCGATGCGGTCTTCAGCGCCAATACAGCCCATATCATGCCCTGGAATGCCGTTCCGAGATTGCTGGAGGGCAGTGCCCGGGTGTTGCGCTGCTCAGGCCTGCTGCTGCTCTACGGCCCCTTCCACGAGGGCGGCCATCACACCAGCCCGAGCAACGCCGCTTTTGATCAGCATTTGCGCAGCCTCGATCCCGCCATGGGCGTGCGCGATGCCCTGGAGCTCGCCGCCCTGGCCGCTGACTGCGGTCTGCAGGCCATCGATGATGTGTCGATGCCCGCCAACAACCGGCTGCTGGTGTTCCGCCGGGTTGCTGCTGAGGAGTCCGAGCCCCAGCCATGAGCACCGCCGCGGCGGTGCAGGTGGCCCTGCTGGGCCTGCCCAACACCGGCAAGTCGACGCTGTACAACAGGCTCACTGGCGGCCATGCCCATGTGGCCAACTGGCCCGGGCTCACGGTGGAGCTTCTGCGGGGTTCCTTGCCTGCCGACGTCGACGGCCGGCCCTATGACCTGGTCGATCTTCCCGGTATCCACGACCTGCGCGGCAGCAGTGAGGACGAGGCAATCGTGCGCCGGTTTCTCAGCGCCACCCGGCCGGATCTGGCCGTGGTGGTGCTGAATGCCAGCCATGCCGACACCCAGTTGAGGCTGGCCCTGGAGCTCCAGGCCACCGGCCTGCCCCTGATCCTGGCGCTGAACATGGGTGATGAGGCCCAGCGCTTCGGGGTGCGAATCGACCATCAGCGTCTGGCGGCGGACCTGGGGCTGCCGGTGCTGGTGATCAGTGCCCGCCAGGGGAAGGGCCTCGAAATGCTGCTGGAACGCATCCACGGCTTTGCCCAGCTCCAGCCAGGTCCTCCCCGGCTGCTGCCTGAGGCGGAGTTGGAGGCGCAGCGGGCCCGGCTGGTGGCGAGCTGCATCGAAGGCCACGACCACCCGAATCCGGATACCCAGCGGGACCGCCTGGATCGGCTGCTGTTGCACCCGCTGCTAGGGGTGCTGTGTTTTTTTGTGGTGATGCTGGCGATCTTCCAGCTGATCTATGCCGTGGGAGGACCGATTCAAGAGAGGCTCCTGACGCTCTTCGATGGCCTGGAGGCCAATTTGTTGCAACCGGCCCTGCAGAGCCTGGCGCTCCCGGATTTTTTCAGCCGGCTGCTCAGCGAAGGGCTGTGGATGGGCGCCACCACGGTGATCAGCTTCATGCCGATCATCTTTCTTTTTTATATGATGATTGGTTTGATTGAAGATTCGGGCTATCTGGCTCGCTCGGCCTTCCTGATGGATGGGGTGATGCATTGGCTGGGCCTTGATGGCCGCAGCTTCGTGCTGCAGATCATGGGGTTCGGATGCAACGTGCCGGCCATCATGGGCACCCGCGTGATTCGGGACAGGCCCCAGCGTTGGCTGGCGATGCTGATGATTCCGTTTTCGCTTTGCCAGGCCCGGCTGACAGTGTTCGTGTTCATGGCCGGCGCCTTTTTTCCAAGGCCCTGGTGGGCAGCTGGAACGGTGATCTTCGGCTTTTACGTGGTCAGCTTCGCTGCCGCGGTGCTCACCGCCCTTCTGTTCAAACAGGTGTTCCCCAGTGAGGGAGGATTCGTTTTGGAGTTGCCACCTTATCGAGCTCCCAGCCTGGGCACGGTGTTCAGCCGCGCCTGGCGCGAAATGGTGACCTTCTTCTTCACCACCCGCCGCTTCATCATCCTGGGAGTGATCGCCATCTGGCTGCTAAACAACCTACCTCCTGAAGTGGATCACCTCTCCGGCCAATCGTTGGCAGGTCAGATCGGATGGGCGGTGCAACCACTGCTTGGTCCAATCGGCATGAACCCGGAGTTGACGATCTCCCTGATCTTCGGCTTCATCGCCAAGGAAATTCTGCTGGGGGCGATGGCGGTGATCTATGCCACCCGCGAGAGTGGGCTGGCCAGCGTGGTTGTGGGAGCGATCAGGCCTCTGCAGGCCCTGAGTTTCATGATGTTCACCCTGCTGTACACCCCCTGCCTCTCCACGGTGGCGGTGCAGCTGAGGGAAAGTCGCAGCGGCCGCTTCGTGGCGCTGTCGTTGCTGTGGTCGTTCAGCCTGGCCTGGGTGATGTCTTTTCTCCTTTACCAGGGGGGTGTGCGCCTCGGGTTCAGCTGAGGGGCAGCGCTTCCATCTGTGCGGCGTCTGCTCGGCGCAGCATGAAATCGAGCAGGCCCATGCGTAAGTGCAGGATGCCGCCAGGGTGTCCCCGGCGCATCACCATCAGGTGGCAGCCTGGCTTTACCCCCATGGCGCGTAGGCGGCTCTCGAGGCTGGGACGACTTGGCAGGCTGAGCAGCTCCAGAGGCTGATCCAGCGGCGCTTCAGCCAGGTTCATGTCCTCGCTCAGGGCTGTCTGGATTGAAGCAGCGCAGCGATCAGAGGCCCGTGTGAACCAACAGCTCGGCGAGGGTGGCCGTGAGCGCTCCAAGCAGGAGCAGGCGGGTGGTGCCGCCGAGGAGGCGGGAGCAGATCAGGAAGCGGATGGGAATCACAACGGGTCTCCTTGGAATGGAGCTCAGGCACGGAGGAATGGACCTCAGGCACGGAGGAATGGACCTCAGGCACGGCAAGATTGTTCAGCTGCTGGCGGTGTCGAGCTGCTGGAGCTGATCGAGGGGAAGGGCAAATGGGCGTGATCCATGGCGCAGGAGGGGCCAGCGGCGCACCCAGCAGGTGCTGGCGTCGGCGTCGATGTTGAGCACCTGATAGGTGTGATCGGGGCTGTTGGTGAGCCTGACCATCTGGCCTTGGTGAAGGGTCATGGGAAGCGGAGCATTCTCTGGACTGTCTGGGCCCCAGCGCCTCGAGGCTGCAGGCTGTCAACCGGAAGTGTGACGGCGGCCATGGGTAGAGCCGGAACCTGAGCCAACGTAACGGTGTATTTCGTTAGCTTGACAGCCAGTCATCTTTTGGTCATCTCTGTATGTAGATGAACAC
Organism: Synechococcus sp. J7-Johnson; assembly: GCF_024345795.1. GTDB lineage: Bacteria > Cyanobacteriota > Cyanobacteriia > PCC-6307 > Cyanobiaceae > Regnicoccus_A. Next base: position 13,077 of record NZ_JAGQBU010000007.1, on the reverse strand, counting down.
GTAACCCTTTGTCAGCCAGCGCCACTCGGCCAGCGGTTGGTGATGGAGCAGGCTGGAGCCACGATTGGTGACGGTGATGCCCAAGACCCTGCGCGAGCCTGTCTCACCCCTGGCGCGCACCCGACCCACTGAGCAGGAGCCGAGCCCATTCGAGGCCGAGGCCAACCGCTCGAGCAGCCGCGCTCGCCAGGGGTTCGGACCAACCAGGGCGCCGGGAGCCAGCACCGGCAAGGCCAAAGGCCAGGGCAAGGGTGGCAAGAAACGCAACCCTTGCCTGAGCAAGGCCGATTGGGGCCCCTTGGGCAAGCATCCCGACCTCGATGCCATCGTCGCTCGCCAGCGCCTGCACCTCCCTCGCTGCGGCCGGATCACCGCCGGCGATGTGACCCGCGCCTGGAAACTTGCCGCTGCTGAGCATCACCCCGACCGCGGCGGCCAGCACGACACCATGCAGCTGGTCAACGGCGCCCGCGACCTGCTCCTGGGAAGGGGCGTGAAGAGCTGAGGGGCCCAGAGCTGATCCACACTGTGACCTCTGGATCAGCTCTCCAGGGCATTCCTGACCCTCACACCAGAAGCACCTATAGGAGCAACCGATGGCCAGATTCGTCCTCTGGGGCACCTACAGCGCCGATGTGCTCGAGAGGAGAGGACCCTATCGGGAGGAACACCTGGCCGGACTGCGGCTGCAGAAGCAGGAGGGGGTGCTGATCACCCTCGGGCCCACTGCGTGCACCACCCGAGTGTTCGGCATCTATGAAGCCGAAAGCCAGCAGCAGGTGGAAGCCCTGGTGAAGGGGGATGTCTACTGGCGCCAGGGGATCTGGACCAGCGTGGAGGTCTACCCCTGGATTCAGGCGTTTTAGGAGTCTCCAAGGACTTCGGGCGCGGTCGCTGAGCTCCAGTTCCGCTGAGCCTGTTGCCACACCCAGTCAGCGACCGCCTCGGACCCCCCTGGCCCCAGCACCTCCCCATACCCCGACATCTGACCCAGGCCAGCAGAGGCGATGGCGGCGATGGCTTCCGGGCCTGTGATGCCGTTGCGCTCCAGGGCCTTGAGTTTGAGGGTCTTGCCGCGGCGCAGGATGTTACCACCGTTGATGTGGCACCCTGCGCAATGGTTCGCGAACAGGCTTTCGCCTGAGGCCATGCCAGGAGTAGCCAGGGAGTCACCCCACACCGGTCGGGGCCACCAGACCAGCAGTAGCAAACCGAGCAACGCCAGAATCCCCAGCCACCGGCGCCAGGTTGGATGGCTGGGCGATGAGGGTTGGATCAAAGACACCCGCTCTCGCTCCTTGCCAAGACGGTCACTCTGGCGTGCTTTCAGCCGCACGGGCCCGCAGGTAGCGGCGATAGAGATCCTCTGGTGAGCGGTAGCGCTGGGGCAGTGAGCTGTGCAGGGCGCTGAGGTTGTGCCAGCAGTGAGTGCGCTCGATGCGCTCGATGCTGTGTCCGTCGGCCACAAGCCGTCTCAGGGCCTGGCAGTAGGCCGAAAAGCCCGCCTCCAGTTCACCGATGCTGAGTGGACGTGAGTCGGCCATGGGGATCTCCGGCGCTCGCCGTGGCGGCACGGCCAAACGCTGAACCTGGATCCACGCTATGCAGCAGTTGTACGGCTCTGGGCCACACCCAAGGGGCCGCAACAAAGTTGTCTCAATGGTTGGGCCGCCCCGATACCGTCCCAGCAACCAGCCAGGGGCAAGCCGATGCACAGCCTGCGACCCCTCGTTCACCAAGACCTCGAAGAGGTGCGTGAGGTATACCGTGACGCGGTGCTCAGCCAGGCCCCACAGCTCTACACCCCGGAGCAGGTCAGGGCCTGGGCGGATGTGGTGCAGGAGAGCTCACCGTTCGAGGAGATCCTGGCGAAGGGTGTGGGCCTGGCCAGCTGCTCCGGCGCAGGTGAGGTGATCGAGGCATTCGCGGTGCTGGAGCCCCTAGATCGCATTTCCTTGCTCTACTGCCGCGGACGGGCCAGCCGCCAGGGGCATGCCACCAGCTTGCTGCGTGCCCTGGAGGCCCTGGCCCGTGGCTACGGCAGCCAGCGGCTGCGCACCGAAGCCAGCTTCCTCTCGCGCCCCCTGTTCGAGCGGGAGGGCTGGAGCGTCGCCTGGATCGAGGAACTCACGATCGCCTCGGTGCCCTTTCGTCGCTTCCGTATGGTCAAGGATCTGCTCCAAAACTGAGCATTCCGTCATGGCCGAGGAGCAGCTGCAGGCCTTTCTCGAGAAAGTGCGCCAGCTCAACGCCTTCGTGGCCCTGAGCGAAGCCCGGCCCAAGCTGCGGGACGCCCTCGCGGCCTGCTCCAACCATCACGAGGTGGTGGCCCTGGCCCGGGAGCAGGGCTATGAGATCGGTAAGCGCTGGGGAGAACCGGACCCCGCTCAGGGGGGCCGCGCTGGAGCGGACAACCTGCTCCAAAGCCCCTGCCCGCCGGCGGGGCAGGAGAGGCTGGATCTGCTGCTGGAAAGCCCCTGCCTGCGCCTGGAGCGGATTCACTCATGTGCCCACTGCACAGCACCAGGCCAGTGGTACGACCAGCCGGAGGCCGAATGGGTGCTTCTGCTTCGCGGCAGCGCCAGGCTTCGCTTCGAGGATGAGGACGAAGCGAGGGATCTGGCCGTCGGTGACAGCCTCCTGATCACGCCCGGGCGCCGTCACCGGGTGGTGGCTACTGATCCGGATCCCGGAACACTCTGGCTCGCCTGCTTCTGGACGCCTCCTCCATCAGGGTGGAGGAGCGCACCAGCCAGTAGCCCGCTGACAGACTCACCACCGTGATCCCCAAGCCCAGCAGCAGAAGGGGTTTGTCCTCCGCGCCGGGGGGAAGCACGATCACCTTCCGCGCCACGGCGGTGAGGGCGGTGAGCAGCACCAGCTCGATCTGGACCACATGGTGGCGCAGGTAGGCCGTGACGTTCTGCAGCACCTCAAGGGCGATCAGCACGGTGAGCACATCACCGAGGATCCGGATCAGATCGTTACCCAGCCAGCCGGTGTCGGGGTTGAAAAACTCCTGCCACACCTGAATGATCAGCTGGGTGGTGGCGGCGATCAGCACCACGCAGAGCAGAACTGAGAGCGCCTTGGCCAGTTGACGCTCAAAACGATCGACAAGCGCAAGGAACGTCTTGTCATCGAACAGGCCGGAGAATCTGGCCATCAATTGTTGAAGGGCTCGAACTGGGGTCGGGCTGGGCTGTCCCCTGGAGGGTTCTTGAGCTTGGTTTTACAAGTCACCGATCCATCCTTGGGATCGGTGACGCAATCGGTGGACTCCACCTGGGTCGGCTCACCCACGTTGCTGCCTGGGCCGAGGTTGTAGCGCAGGCTCTGGGCCCGCAGATCCGAGGGGGCGAGCAAGATCAGGGCCACGGCCGCCGTAGCCAGTGGGGCAGCAAAGGGTGGCATTGGCCCTGGGCTCGCCAGAGTCTTGGTTGGGATGGGTGCCATGGAGAGCAGTGTGGCTACTGACACTCTGCCTTCCAGGAGCTAGATCCGCCTGTCCTGTCGGATCTCCTCAAGCAGAAGATCCAACTGACCGAGTGGGTCATCACCGAACTCGATCCCATGCCCAGGTTCTCCCTCCTCCCGCTGCCAGAGCTCCTCAATGCCACAGAGGCGGTCCGCCAGGGCGCTGAGTCCGCCTTGAGCATGGAGCTGCTGGAGTGTATCCAGCAGAACCGGCATCCGGATCGACTCAGCCCGCAGAGCCAGGCGGAGATCGGCCTGGGTGCGTCCCTGATGGCGAAGCCAGTCTTTGAGGAAGGCCTGGAGATTTTCCAACTGGTCGCTGCTCAGGGATGCATCACTGGCCGATGCCGTGCTGACTGGTGAGCTGCTGTGGTCTGGCATCAACGGCCGGGGGGAAACCAGCGGTCCAGCTTGCGCCGGGCCCTGGTGCGGATGTCTGGGGTCAGATGGCGCCCTGTCAGGCCCAGGAGTGCCGTGAGCGCCACCAGATCATCGCTGAAGCCGGCAGCGGGGATGAAATCGGGGATGAGATCGAAGGGCAGCAGCAGATAGGTGAGGGCGGCGAGCATCGTCAGCCGCACCTGGTTCGGGGTGCTGCCATCCAGCAGCAGTTCCAGACATTCCAGAGCGGGTAAGGCGATGGCACGGCCCGCTCTGCGCAACAGCCGCTGCAGAAGCCCTTCATCGACGACTGTGCTCTCCAGCACTTCCGCTTCAACGGTGGTCTGGTCAGCCCCTTCTGAGTCCCCCTGGAAAGAGGATCCATCGGAGGCATATGAGGGGCTGGCGTCGATTGGAGCCATGGCTCGCTCTGGGAGCAATTGACAGAGTCATCATCATCAGTTGAGTCTGACCAGACAAGGACGGTTTCAGGCCGATTTAGGACGGTGATCCAGCCCTAGCCCGCTTCCACGAGGCCGCTCTGGACGCCTGCCTTACGCAGTTTGCGCAAGGCACGCTGCACCACCTGGCGGCAATACTCCCGGCTGCAGCCCAACTGGCGGGCCACCTCGGCCAGAGTGCGCCATTCATGGCTGCCATCAAGTCCGAAGCGCAGGATCACCACTGTGCGTTCGCGTGGGGTGAGATTTGAGCCGTCGAGCAATCGCCACACCGACGCGCTGCGCTCGGCCAGCTCGGCCCGCTCCATAGGTGGCATTTCATCGCTGGCCAGCACATCCACCAGCTCGGTGGGATCCGACTTTGATTTGACCACTCCCTGCAAGCTGACCGTGACACTGCGCAATTCGCAGCCCAGCAGGTCTTCCACCTCCGTGAGCGGAAGATTCATGCTGGTGGCCAGCTCTCTTGGCGAGGCAGAAAGGCCATTGGCCTGCAGCAGCCGTGCCTTAGCGGCGCGCAATTTGGTGAGCTTTTCGTTGACATTCACCGGAATGCGGATCGTGCGGCTCTGGGTGGACAGCGCACGGTTCAGACCCTGGCGGATCCACCAGTAGGCGTAGGTGCTGAAGCGATGTCCCCGGGTGGGGTCGTACTTTTCGACGGCTCGCACCAGCCCCAAGCTTCCTTCCTGGATAAGGTCGAGCAGATCCAGGCCCTTGCCCTGATAACGCTTGGCCAGGTTAACCACTAAGCGCAGATTCGCTGTGATCATCAGATCCTTGGCCCGCTCACCCGTACGGATCGTGCGACGCTCCACATCGCTGTAATCACAGGCTTTGCCGCTGCCGCCGGCTTCAGCACACCGCTCGTTGAGTGCGATCATCGCCTGTACCTTTCGCCCGAGCGTGAGCTCCTGGGATGGGGTAAGCAGTTGATGGCGTCCGATCTCTCCGAGGAAGGCGCTCAACGAACTGGCCATGACCTTCCTCGTAACCTTATTTAATTTAGAGCAAAAACTCAATTCGCTCAAAATCATCACAAAGGCTTCCGACTTCCAACTTGCTTCGGTATTCGGAATTCATTCAGATTCTGGCTCCGGGACATTCCGTTGAAATCATCAGCTCGGCTGGTGGCTCAATGCTTCCCCTGTCTCGCTACCGTCATGGCGTCAACCGAGCACAGCCCTGGCCATGTCAGCACTGGTTCATCTGCCCGCCGCTCTGGTGCTTCCCACCGGTGTGCTGCCCAGTGCGGCCGTGGCCTATGTCCATTACCTCAGTTTCATGGTCTGCTTCGGGGCCCTGGTCCTGGAGCGCCGCCTGATCCGACCGGATCCGGATCGTTCGGTGGCCATCACGATGGTTATCACCGACATCGTTTACGGGATCGCTGCCCTGCTGGTGCTGCTGAGCGGCATCCTGCGGGTGCTGCATTACGGCCAGGGCAGCAGCTTCTACACCCAGAATCCCCTGTTCTGGTGGAAGGTTGGGGTATACCTCTCGGTGGGGGCCCTTTCGCTCTACCCCACGGTCACTTACATCCTCTGGGCCCTGCCTCTGCGCAAGGGGGAGCTGCCGAAGGTCAGCCAGGGTCTGGCCAGCCGTCTGGGCTGGATTCTCAACATTGAGCTCGTGGGCTTCGCCACCATTCCTCTGCTTGCGACCCTGATGGCCCGCGGCGTCGGCTTGCCGGGCTGAGGCTGCTGCGTGCAAGCCATCTTTTCCCTCAGGCGTAATCCACAAAGGCTTGTTCTGAGCCTGATCTGGATCTTCCTGGCTGTTCCGTTTGCTGGAGCAGCCCCTGCCGCTGCGGAACCCGAGAGTCAGCAGATCTGCCCGGTGGCCAGCGCCAGCCGTCCTCCCGTCAGACTGTCTTCCCCAGCGGCGCTTGCAGCGGCCTCAGCTCCAGCTCCCAGCGGCCTCGACTACAGCCACCTGCTGGAGACCACACCCTGGGGCTGGCCTCGGCTTGATCACTGGTGCGTGTGGGTTGAGCCTCTGGGGGAGTCCAGCCCCGGCTCCCGTTTCGAGGAACGCTGGCAGCAGGCCGTCACTGGCGCCCTGGCCAGCTGGGGCTCCGAACTCTCCCTGGTGATGGTGAGCCATCCCGACCAGGCCCACATCCTGGTCCAGCGCCGACGTCCGCCGCTCCTGGATGCCCAGGGCCGCCGCCGGGCCAGCCATGGCCGGGCCCTGCTCGAGGTGCTGGAGGTTCAGCGCCAGGCTGTCTGGCGGCTTGAACCCCGCGTGCTCGTGCTGCTGAGCCCCGATCAGCGTCTTGAAGCTCTGCAAGCCACTGCCCTGCATGAGTTCGGCCACGCCATCGGGCTCTGGGGCCACAGCGATGAGCCTGCCGATGCCATGGCGGCAGTTCCCGGTGCCAGGCCAGTGCTCAGCCTCACTGCGCGCGACCGCGCCACAGTGCGCTGGCTGTACCAGCAGCCCAGCCGCTTCGGGAAACCGCCTTAGGGCGTGTGCTGGTGGTGTTGGTGGTCAGGATCCCTGGCAGGGTCCACCGGCAAGGAGATCGGCGGCGTAGCCGGTTTGTTCAGCTGCACCAGTCCATGGCCCGCGAGGCCGGCCCACCACACACCCATGGTGGTCACTCCTGCGGTGAGCACCCCCATGTTCACCACCGCGGCCGACACGAGACCCATCGAGACGGCTCCGACGCTGATCACCCCCATCGGCACCACGCCGATGGCCACCACGCCCATGGGAACGATTCCGATCGAGATGATCCCCAGGGGGGCTACACCGGTGGCGATTAGCGGTGGGCGGCCTCCACAGTTGACGGAGGGGTCCTCGGGCGAAGCAGGCAAGGTGTACTGACTCGAATTCTGTGACCCTATTCGTGCCCTTGGCTCCGGCGCGGAGCGCCGCGTCGGGCGGCAAGCACCTCCAGCACCCTGCGCCAGTCGACCCCGTGGTGGGCCAGGGCCACCTGGAGATGAAAGATCAGATCGGCCGCTTCCCCGGCGATGCCATCGGCCTCGTCGTCCTTGCAGGCCATCACGAATTCGACGCTCTCCTCACCGATCTTCTTGAGGATCTGGTTGTCACCCCCTTCCAGCAGGCGATTGGTGTAGCTCCCCTCCACCGGCTGATCGCGGCGGTCCTGGATCTGCCGCGCCAGTTCGCTGCAGGCGTCGGCCGGTGGATCAGCACGACCTGTATCGGTGCTCCCCTGGCCGGAAGCTGCGGTGAAGAAGCAACTGCGCGTACCTGTGTGGCAGGCCACATCACCCACCTGCTCCACCGTCAGCAGTAGCACATCGCTGTCGCAGTCGTAGCGGAGCCCCTTCAGGCGCTGCAGATGGCCGCTGGTGGCGCCCTTGTGCCACAACTCGGCCCGGGAGCGGCTCCAATAGTGCACCTCCCCCGTGTTCAGGGTCTGCTGGATCGACTCCCGGTTCATCCAGGCCAGCATCAGCACCGCTCCATCGAGCCAGTCCTGGGCGATAGCGGGGATCAGACCGGCCCCATCGAAGCGCAGCTGATCCAGCCAGGGGGCGGAATCGGCAGCGATCGGTCTGGGGGGCTGAAATGATGCCTCCAAGGAAGAGGAGTCCGGCTGATGCGATCCTCTCCCATCCCGGCGATGGCCCTGTTCACCTGCTCGAAACAATTCAGCGGATACCCCTGCTGCCACCGCCAATGGCGGCACCGGGGGCACTGCCGCTTCGTGCACGGCTACAGCCGCAGCTTCACCTGCTGGTTCCGCGCCCGCCAGCTCGATGCCAACGGCTTCGTGGTGGATTTCTCGGGTCTCAAGGAGCTGGAGGCCCGGCTGGCCGGCCAGTTCGACCACACCTTCCTGGTGAATGCCGATGACCCGCTGCTGGAGCAGTGGCGCTCGCTGCATGATCAAGGAGCCCTCGACCTGCGCGTGATGGCCAACGTGGGGATGGAGAGCAGCGCCGAGCTGGTCTGGGGCTGGGCCAACGAGCTCCTCCACGACCAGGGCGACGGCCGCAGCTGCTGCTGGAAAGTGGAGGCGCGCGAGAACGAACGCAACGCTGCCTGCTATGAGGCATCCCCCGAGTGGTTCGAACTGGAGCGGCCGTGATGGGTGTGGAGTGGCCAGATGGGCCAACTGGGCTGCCACCACAACAACGAGTAGACAACCTGATCAGAGCAGTAGATTGGATACCCTGACTGGGTCTTCATCCCTGCTTGGCGTTCGAGATCTTTTTCATCCTGTTGTTGATCATCGCCAACGGGATCTTCTCAGGCTCTGAAATCGCCGTTGTTTCTGCCCGGAAGCTGCGGCTTCAGCAGTTGGCCGAGAAAGGGAATCGATCTGCTCAAGCGGCCCTTCGCCTGGCGGAATCGCCTAACGACTTTCTCTCGACGGTGCAGATCGGCATCACCCTGATCGGCATCCTCAGCGGTGCCGTTGCCGGGGCCACGGTGGCGCAGCATCTCAGACCCGTCTTTGATGGCATCAAGGCGCTGCAGCCCTACAGCGAAGGATTGAGTGTCACTTTGGTGGTGGCCCTGATCACCTACCTCTCCCTGGTGATCGGCGAGTTGGTGCCCAAGCGCATTGCCCTGGCCAATCCGGAGCGGATCGCCTGCCGCATCGCCCCCGCCATGCGCTCGCTCTCACGAATAAGTGCCCCGGCTGTTCACCTGCTCGGCATCTCCACCGATGCTCTGCTGAGGCTCCTGAACGTGGACCCCTCCGCTGAACCGGACATCACCGAGGAGGAAATCAAGGCCCTGATCCGTCAGGGAGCTGATTCCGGTGTCTTCGAGGAAAGTGAGCACGACATGGTGCAGCGGGTGCTGCGGCTGGGAGATCGCACGATCAAGACAATGATGACGCCACGCACTGAGATCAGTTGGCTGAATCTGGAGTCATCCCTGGAGGAGAATCTCACGGAAGTTAAGGAGTCGAACCACTCCCGTTTCCCGGTAGGGCGAGGCAGCCTTGACGACTGCATTGGTATCGTGCGAGTTCGCAGCCTGCTCACAGCCCAACTGGGCAGCGACCCCCTTGATCTGGAAGCGCTTTGCCAGCCGCCGCTCTATGTGGCGGAATCGGTCCGCTCCCTCACGGTGTTGGAGCAGTTCAAACGCACCGGCATCCACATCGCCCTGGTCACCGACGAGTTCGGTGGGGTGGAGGGTCTCGTGACGCTCAACGATCTGATGGAGGGCATCGTCGGTGACCTGCCAGCGCTGGAAGACGAGGAGGAGCCTACATTCGTGATCCGCGATGATGGCAGTTGGCTGGTGGACGGCAGCCTAGACATCAATGACTTCGATGATCGGATCGGCAGCAAACTACTCGGCTTAGAAGAACAGCGGCAGTACCACACCATGGCTGGATTCGTGATTCATGCATTGGAGTGCATCCCCAAGGCATCTGACCATTTCAATTGGCATGGATATCGCTTCGAGGTGATGGATATGGATGGCAAGCGCGTCGACAAGATTCTTGTAATCCCTCCTGCCCTGAAGTGATCAAGCTAGGCATGTTGCATCACAACGAAACCTGCAACTACCCGTCTAGCCAGCAATAAGTCGTCGATAGCTGCATACAGGCCATCAGACTTCCATTTTATTGGCCGCGTTTATTGGCCGCGTTTATTGGTCGCGGTTGAAGCAGCAGATACCACGGCTAGGTTGCAATAATCTGAGGGTGTTAGTGCATCCACCTGTCGTGCCCTGTCAACGTTGCGGCTGCCGCATGATCACCAGAGCCAGCTCAGGAAAGGGCCAGATGATCTGTGTGGATTGTGGTCAGCCTGTGGATGACGTCCCGCAAAACACGGGAGTTGGCAAAATGCTGATCGCAATCACCTTGCTTCTCGTTCTGATAGTGATTGCTGGGCTTACAGCCCTCCTCGCCCCAAGCAATACATTCAGCGACCATGATGGTCGTCCGTCGAAGGCACAGCCAGGGGCGGAATGATTCGGAGCTCACCAGGAGAGGATTGTCCTGGAGGAACTTTCAGGATTTAGTCCTTCGCTGAAGGGCACGGACCCCGAGCCAGATCGCAACCACAGCGATGAGCACGAGCAGCAGGCGGATCATGAGGCTGGTCAAGGGAGCAATCCAGACCAGGATCTGTCGGTAGTTATCCCCCAGCAGGAGGCCAGCATTGACGAGTGCCAGGATCCAGACCAGGCTTCCGGCACTGGTCCAGAACAGAAACGGGCGCTGTGGCATCAGTTCAATACCGGCCGGTATCGAAACGAAGGGTCTGATGCCTGGTACCAGCCGGCCCCAGAACACCACCGCCGCTCCATGGCGGGCAAACCAGCGCCGGCTGACAGCCAGATCAGCAGCCTTGAGGCCGATGAAACGGCCATGGCGACCAATCAGATGCTCCAGCCGTTGCTCATTCACCAGGCGACCGATCCCGTACCAGAACCAGGCCCCGAGGACAGTGCCGATCAAAGCGGCAGCCACGACGGGAGCGAACTGGAGCTTGCCCTGCTGAACCAGAAAGCCGCTCAGGGGCATCACCAGCTCCGACGGAATCGGTGGGATCACGTTCTCGAGAAGCAGCGCCAGGCCGATCAGGACATAGCCCTGCAGGGGGTTGGTCTCGACCGTGTCACCGATCAGCGTGAGAATTGCTTCAGCCCACTGCTGCAACCTTTCCGCCGGGACCAGGGAGCCGACCATCAGCTCAGGCGTCGGCATGGGCGCGGCGACGCCACAGCCGCCAGACCTTCTCAAGCTCCAGGTAGAGGAAGAACAGGAAGCTGAACCCCACGCAGATGGCCAGATCCTGAAGGCTCAGTGGCGTCGTCTCGAAGAAGTTTGAAAGGACAGGCACGTAGAGCAATGCCATCTGCAGGGCGGAGGTGAGCACAACGGCTCCGATCAGCCAGGGGTTGGAGAACGGATTCACCTGCACCAGTGGCAGATCACTGCGTGCGGCCAGGGCATGGCCCATCTGGGCCAGACAGAGGGTCGTGAACACCATCGTCTGCCAGGGGGCCCCAGACCTGAAGGCGTAGACCATCAGCACGATAGTGATCGCAGCGAAGACCACACCGATGCGCAGGATGTAGCTACCGATTCCGCGCGCAAAGATCGACTCGCCCGGTTCAGCCGGAGGCCGCTGCATCAGACCCTCCTCCCCAGGCTCCAGTGCCAGCGCCAGAGCGGGGACCCCATCGGTCACCAGGTTCATCCAGAGGATCTGGAGGGGGGAGAGGGGAGAGCCCACCAGGCCCAGCAGAGGCGCCGAGGCGATCGTGATCAGCTCACCCACGTTGCTACCGAGGATGTACTTCACGAAGCGGCGGATGTTTGCGTAAACCAGCCTTCCTTCCTCGACTGCATTGACGATCGTGGCGAAGTTGTCATCGAGCAGAACCATGTCGGAGGCCTCCTTGCTCACCTCCGTGCCGGTGATGCCCATCGCCACGCCGATGTGGGCCTGCTTGAGCGCCGGGGCGTCGTTGACGCCGTCACCGGTCATGGCCACCACCTGGCCATTGGCCTGCAGGGCCTTGACGATGCGCAGCTTCTGCTCGGGCGGCACACGGGCATAGACGCTGCAGCGGCTTACGGCCTCCTGAAGCTGGATGTCGTTGAATTGTTCGAGCTCCCGGCCCAGCACCACCTCGGCATCACCATCCACCAGGCCTATGCCCTGGCCGATGGCGCGGGCTGTGAGGGGATGGTCGCCGGTGATCATCACCGGCCGGATGCCGGCCTCCCGGCAGCGGGACACGGCCTGGGCCACTTCCGGGCGGGCCGGATCGAGCTGGGCCATCAGCCCCAGCAGCACAAGATGGTCGAGCTCAAGCTCGGGGCTGTGATGGTGTGGCGCGCAGGCGAAGGCAAGCACCCGCAGGCCGGAAGCGGCCAGATCGCGCGCCTGGTCTGCCCACCACTGTTTCTGCGGATCAGACAGAGCGCTGACACCCGAGCCTGAGATCCAGCGGTCGCAGCTGCCGATGATCACCTCCGGAGCACCTTTGCTGATCGCCAGGATGCTGGAGCCGGCCGCCACATCTCCGAGCGGTGCCTGGAGCGTGCCTTCTCTGTCCTGCACCCAAACAGCCATCAGCTGGCGCTCTGAGTTGAAGGGAATCTCCGCCGTCCGCTCGTAGCGGCTGCGCAGGGCGAAGCCATCCAGCTTGGCCTTGCCGGCGGCCACCACCAGCGCTCCTTCGGTGGGATCGCCCAGCACATCCCAGCTGCCGTCCTCTGCCTTCTTGAGCTCGGCGTCGCTGCAGAGCACACCAGCCGAAAGCAGCAGATCCCTAGCTCCAGGGGTGATGCCTGCTGCGGCACCCTCGGGGACGGGGAGCTCGGCCGCAGTGAAGGAGCCATGGGGGTTGTAGCCCTGGCCGCTGACGGCGATCGATTGACTGCCGCAGCGCAGCTCCTCAACGACCTGGCGATTGAGGGTGAGAGTGCCGGTCTTGTCGGTGCAGATCACCGTGACTGAGCCGAGGGCCTCCACCGCCGGCAGACGGCGAATCAGTGCAGCGCGCTGCACCATGCGCTGGGTGCCGATCGCCAGGGTCACGGTGATCACCGCGGGCAGGCCCTCCGGCACTATCGCCACGGCCATGCTGAGCGCCACCTCCAGCAGGCCCAGCAACGGCTGACCCAGCAGCCAGCCACCAAACACCACCAGCGCCACCAGCACAAGCGCCGAGACCACCAGCACGTTGGCCAGCCCATCGAGCCGTTCCTGCAGAGGCGTGGTTTCGCCCCCGGCAGTGTTGATCAGCTCGGCGATCTGGCCCAGCTCCGTGCCCATGCCGGTGGCGGTCA
>NZ_JAGQBU010000068.1 GCF_024345795.1 Synechococcus sp. J7-Johnson | reverse complement strand
TGCCAGCAGGAGGGGCTCCCATCTCAAGCAGTCTCTGCCTGAGATGCAAACGGGAATCATCTCGCCGTCAAGGGTTCAGCAGAGACGAAGTTCGCCGCGTGCTGTCCCGACCCCTGAACGCTTACGTGTTGCTTGAGCATCGCTTTCGTTTTGGTCGACTCCGTCAGGATTCCGCGCGCCCGCCGCTTTCCGCATCGGCCTGCCACAGGCGTTGTGGTGATGACGGTTCTTCTGGCCCTGCTCTGCCTGCTGCTCTGCCTGCTGCTCGGGGGCGCACCGATGGCGCTCGCGGCCGAATGCCCCGACAGCATGGTGCCGATCCCTGCCGGTCGGTTCCAGATCGGCGCGGCCGGCCAGCTTCCCGAGGAGGGGCCTGCCCGCGCGGTGCGCCTGAGCGCGTTCTGCCTGCAGAGCCATGAAGTGAGCAACCGCGAGTTCGCCGCCTTCGTGGAAGCCAGCGGCTACCGCACGGTGGCGGAGCGGCCGCTCAGCGAGGAGCAGTTCCCGGACCTGCCGGCCGCCGAGCGGCGGGCTGGCTCGGTGGTGTTCAGGCCCCCGGCAGCTGCTGGGGAGGTGGAGGAGCTCAGCTGGTGGCAGTGGGTGCCCGGCGCCGACTGGCGCCACCCCGAGGGTCCGGGCAGCTCGATCGATGGCCGCCTCGATCACCCTGTGGTGCATGTGGCCGTGGCGGACGCCGTGGCCTACGCCGACTGGGTCGGCGCTGCCCTGCCCAGCGAGGCCCAGTGGGAGTTCGCCGCCCGCGGCGGGCTCCGCGATCAGGTGTTCGGCTGGGGCGAGACCTGGTCGCCACGCCAGGCCAACACCTGGCAGGGCGACTTCCCGCGGCTTGACAGCGCCGAGGACGGCTACGCCGGCACCGCTCCGGTGGCCAGCTTCCCCGCCAACGACTACGGCCTCCACGACATGACCGGCAACGTCTGGGAGTGGACCTCCGACTGGTACCAGATCGGCCATGGAGGCCTGTCCGGGAGGCGTGATCCCACGGCTGCCGATCGCTCCGTCTCCAGCGATCCCCGCGATCCCGGCGTGGCCAAGCACGTGATCAAGGGCGGTTCCTTTCTCTGCTCCTCCACCTACTGCAGCCGCTACCGCCCCGCCGCCCGGGAAGCGGAATGCCCCGACACCGGCACCTCCCACATCGGCTTCCGCCTCGTGGCACCGCTCTCCAGCGCTCTCTCCACTGCACTGCCCACCTCATGACCGGCTTTCTGAAGTTCGTCCGTCAGAACTTGCGCCGCTGGTGGCAGCGCTGCCTGGCCCTGGTGGCAGCGGTGGCCGTGCTGATGACTGCTCCCTACGGCCTCCCCGTGCTGGCGCAACAGCTGAGCGGCCTGCTCGGTTCTCCGAACGCCACCACCACCATCTCGAGCAACCAGCTCCCGGCCCCCGCTCCCCCCTTCGGCGGTGTGATCAATGACGGCGCGTTGCAGTCCAAACCCTGGTGGGCGCCGCGGATCACGCCACCGCAGAGCGCCCCCAATGTGCTGCTGATCATCACCGACGACGCCGGTTTCGGCGTGCCCGGCACCTTCGGCGGCGTGATCCCCACACCGGCGATGGATCGCGTCGCCAAGGCGGGATTGCGGTACAACCGCATGTTCTCAACGGCGCTGTGCTCGCCCACCCGCGCCGCCCTGATCACAGGCCGCAACCACCACTCCGCCGGTTTCGGGGTGATCTCGGAGCAGTCGACGGGCTTCCCCGGCTACAACAGCATCATCGAGCGCGACAAGGCCACCATCGGCCGTCTGCTCAAGGACAACGGCTACTCCACCGCCTGGTTCGGCAAGGATCACAACGTGCCGGCTTTCCAGGCCAGCCAGAGCGGGCCCTTTGATCAGTGGCCCACGGGCATGGGTTTCGATTACTTCTACGGCTTTGTGGGCGGTGATGCCAACCAGTGGCAGCCGAACCTGTTCCGCAACACCACCCAGATCTATCCCTTTGAAGGCAAGGCCCCCGGCAGCTGGAATCTGGTCACCGAGATGGCCGACGACGCCATCGACTACATGACGCGGATGCACCAGACCAATCCGGCCAAACCGCTGTTCATCAAGTACGCCCCCGGTGCCACCCATGCGCCCCACCATCCCACCAAGGAGTGGGTGGACAAGATCCACGCAATGCATCTCTTTGATGATGGCTACGAGAAACTGAGGGAGCGCATCTTCGCGAACCAGAAGCGCCTGGGTGTTATTCCGAAGGACGCCAGGCTAGAACCCTGGCCAGCTGATGTGATCACCCCCTGGGATCAGTTGAGCCCGGACGCCCAGAAACTGTTCATTCGCCAGGTGGAGGTGTTCGCCGCCTACGCCGCCTACAGCGATTACGAGATCGGCCGGGTGATCCAGCAGTTCGATGATCTCGGCAAGCTGGACAACACATTGGTGATCTACATCAATGGCGATAACGGCACCAGCGCCGAGGGTGGGCCTCTGGGCACCCCCAACGAGGTGGCCTTCTTCAACGGACTCAACAAACTGCCCGTCGAGGATCAGATGAAGTTCTACGACGTCTGGGGCACCGAGCTCACCTACAACCACATGTCAGCCGGCTGGTCGTGGGCCTTCGATACCCCGTTCAGCTGGTTCAAACAGAACGCCTCCAAACTCGGCGGCGTCAACCAGAACATGGTGGTGAGCTGGCCAGCGCGCATCAAGGACAAGGGCGGCCTGCGCGAACAATTCGTTCACGTGATTGACGTGGTACCGACGATCCTGGAGGCGGCCGGTCTGAAGGCGCCCGAGCTGGTGGACGGCATCCCCCAGAAACCGATCGAAGGCACCAGTTTCCTCTATACCTTTGATAGCAAGAATGCCAAGACACCCTCGCGCCATAAGACCCAGTACTTCGAGATGATGGGCCAGTGGGCGCTCTACAACGACGGCTGGCTGCTGAGCACCAAGGTGAACCGGGCTCCCTGGGAGGCCTTCGGCCCGGCCAACCCGGATCCACTCAACAACCAGACGCTGGAGCTCTACGACCTCAACCGTGATTTCAGCCAGACCAGCGATCTGGCCGCCCAGAACCCCCAGAAGGTGAAGGAGATGAAGGCTGCCTTCATCTCTGAGGCCAACAAGTATCAGGTGTTTCCGCTCGATGCCTCGGTGGCGGCGCGGATCGTGGCGCCGCGGCCGAACATCACCTCAGGTCGCAACGAGTTCGTCTACACCCGTCCGATGGTGGGTCTGCCCCAGGGCGATTCGCCCCTGCTGCTCAACAGCTCCTACACCGTGACAGCTGATGTCGAGGTACCGGCCGGCGGCGCCGAGGGCATGCTGCTCACCTCGGGCGGCCGCTTCGGGGGCTACGGCCTCTATCTGAAGAACGGCAAGCCGGTGTGGCTGTGGAACATGGTGGATCTGGAGCGTCTCAAGTGGGAGGGCAGCGAGCCCATCAAGCCTGGCAAGCACAACGTGGAATTCGATTTCGTCTACGACGGCAAGGGGGCGGGAACCCTGGCCTTCAACAGCTTCACTGGCGTCGGCCGCCCCGGCACCGGCACCCTCAAGGTGGACGGCAAGGTGGTCGCCACCAAAACCATGTCCAAGACCCTGCCGATGATCCTGCAGTGGGACGAGAGCTTCGATATCGGCTCCGACACCCTCACCGGCGTCAACGACGCCGACTACCAGCCCCCGTTCCGCTTCACCGGCAAGCTCAACAAGCTGACGATCAAGCTCGACCGGCCCCAGCTCTCGCCGGCAGATATAAAGAGCCTGGAGGCAGGAATGAGGAAGGTGGAGGCCGCCCGAGAGTGAGGGCGACCGAAGTTCGGGCCATGAATACCCCGCCCCGTTGCTCTTTCTCTCCGGCGCCTCTGGAAACTCTGGTTTCTGGCGACCCGTTGCCGAGCGGCTTCAGCATGGTGGTGAGCGGATCCATCCCGCCCATCCCCACCCTGCAGCTCTGGGGTGATGCCGATCCGATCAGCCCGGTGTGAGGTGGGCCAGCTTCTAGCCTCACTGCTTCCCGACGCGCGTCTGGTGATCCTTGCGGAGGGAAGCCATGATCTGGCGATGGAGCGAGCTCACGAGATCGCCCCACTGATCGATCGTCACCAAAGCACCCTGGCGTCAGCAAGACAACCTGCACCTACTGGAACCCGCTGAACGGCGACCACCACCAGCACTGGCGCTGGCTGGAGGGCCTCGAGGGTCAGGTGGAAGAGGTGATCCTCAGCAAAGACAAAGCCACCGGTGAATTTACCCGCCTTACCCGCTTTCATCCCGGGGCCGACACCAGCACTTTCGGGGCCACGGTGCGCAGGCTGATCCACAACATCGCATTGGAAGATATATGGGCAGATCGTATGCAGGGGCCACTCGTTGAGTTGACCATGGAGTCACCCGTTTCTACTACGATCACCTAGTGTGCCGTCCCGGAGATTTGCGAGCAAAGTCGCTGGAGCTTCTCCAGGATTGAGTCCGCCGTCGCGGTCCAGCTGAACGGGGCCTTGGTCTTCTTGTAGGACGCCACGAACTGCTCGATCCTGGCGATCAGTTCTTTGACGCTTGAGAAGCTGCCCCGCCGGATGGCCCGCTGGGTGATGATCCCAAACCAGCGCTCCACCTGGTTGAGCCAGGAGGCATAGGTGGGCGTGAAATGGACGTGGAATCGGGGCCGCTGGGCCAACCAGGACCTGACCTTGGCGTGTTTGTGGGTGGCGTAGTTGTCGACGATCAGATGGACGTCCAGATCCTCGGGAACGGACTTCTCGATCTGGCGCAGGAAGCCCAGGAACTCCTGGTGCCGGTGGCGCGGTCTGCACTGGGTCATCACCTCGCCAGTGGCCACGTCCAGGGCGGCAAACAGGGTGGTGGTGCCGTGGCGAATGTAGTCGTGGGTAACGCCCTCGACGTAGGAGTTTGTTGCCAATTGAGCAGCGAACCCCTGGCCACAGCGGATCGACCCCTGAGCTGAACAGCTGAGACTCCGTTCTTCTGCTGTCCGGGCCCCATCGATGGGCCTCAGTCAGCCGCTGCTAC
>NZ_JAGQBU010000067.1 GCF_024345795.1 Synechococcus sp. J7-Johnson | reverse complement strand
TCGGCGTCAGTCGGGCCAGTGGGTGGCTATGCATGGTGTGTGAGGTCTTGGGACGGCGGTGACACTCCGACCCTGGCGACCTCACACCCCCTTGTCAGCTGAACAACCTGTTGGGACTACACACCTAGGCTATAAGCAGTGACTGGTTTGCCAGCGATGGAAGTCGTCACTCTCACTGCCAAGGGGCAGGTTACGGTGCCAAAGGCCGTGCGTGAGGCCCTGGGATTGCGGCAGGGCGACCAGCTCAGTTGGGAGCTGGAGGATGGTTCGGCGCGGGTGCGGGCGGTGACGCCGTTGGATCTGGCCTATCTCCAGGGGCTGGAGAGGGGCCTGAGCGAGTGGAGCAGCCCGGCGGACGAGGAAGCGTTCCGCGATCTGTGACCGCCTTCGAGAGGTATGCGGTGATTCGCGTTCCGTTCCCATTCACGGATCGGCAGGCCGCAGGCCTGCTCCCTCAAGCCAACCACTCCTGAGCGAGACCGTCGATCGCCTGAAACTCCGGGTCCTTATGCAGCAGGGTAGCGCCGCAGTTGAGAGCAGCCGCGGCGATCCAGGCATCCGCCAGGGACAGGGCATGGGTAACCTTGATCTGCGCTGCACTGATCAGCAGGGGCTCGCTGGCTTCCAGCCAGTCGATTTGAAGCGCCTGCAGCTGCTCATAGGCCAGTCGGCCTGCCCGTTCACCCTCCTCCTTCCATACGCGGTAGAGCACCTCCATCCGGGTGATGAAACAGGCCGTGCACCGCACAGGGCCCTCCAGGGCCTGCTCAACCTGGTCGGCACCGGGCTCGTCATCTCGCAGGGTGAGCAAGGCCGACGTATCGAGGCAGAACCGGGTCATCACGCCTCCAGCGCAGCATCAGCCAGCCGATCGGCCAGCTGG
Organism: Synechococcus sp. J7-Johnson; assembly: GCF_024345795.1. Taxonomy (GTDB): domain Bacteria; phylum Cyanobacteriota; class Cyanobacteriia; order PCC-6307; family Cyanobiaceae; genus Regnicoccus_A. The sequence continues at coordinate 4,193 of NZ_JAGQBU010000067.1, read as the reverse complement.
CGCTGGGTCGAGCCCCCGAGCTTCCCCTGCCCCCGAAAGGCCTTCACGGGAGAGGCGGCAACCGGAATGACCCGAATCGAGCCGTCGGCCTCCACGAGCCACTCCAGCCGCTGGGAGGGGCCAAGCGCGAAGCGCTTTCTGATGGCTGCTGGGATCACGGTCTGACCGCGGGACGTGATCGTGCTTCTCATGGTCATCAGCTTGAATTACTATTGAGCTTACCCAGTAATTCGCTGACGGCCGCCTGCCCACTCACCATGCCCGCCACGATCTACCTGCACTGGGCCGCCACGCCCTACACCTGGGTGCGCTCCGGGCTCTACCACACGATCATCAGCGGCGACGGGCGGCTGAATCGCCTGCACGCCTACAGCGTGGACCTGCCGGCCCACACATGGCGGCGCAACAGCAATTCCGTGGCCCTCTCCTGCGCCTGCATGGGCGGCCAGCCCGATCCCTGGACGATGCCGCCCACCGAGGCGCAGCTCGAAGCGATGTGCCGCGAGGCGGCTCGGATCACTGTTAGCTGGGGCTGGAGCGCGGGTGACATCTCGCTGCAGACGGTGATGACCCACGCCGAAGCCGCCTCCAACCGCGACGGCCGCTGGATGCACGACAACTACGGCCCGGTGATCTGGGGCGGCAGCGGCGAGCGCTGGGACTTCCTGCAGCTCAGCAGGAACGGTCCACCCACCGGCGGCGATGAGCTGCGTCAGCGCATCCGCCGGTATCTGAGCGAACCGGAAGCTGCCCCCTCGAGCCGGCTGGAGTTCCGCCGCGCCAGAACCATGAAGGCCCGCGGCCGGGAGCTGGCGGTGGAGCTCGATGCCAATGGCACCTCGTGGGCGCTGGCTGCCGAGCTGCTGGAGCTCTACGAGATCCCCTACGAATGGGAGGCGAGCCGCCGGCGGATCCTGATCGGCAGCCTCGATGTGGCGCCCACGTTTCAGGACGACCAGGTGCAGCCCTCGGTGGGCTGGCCGCTGTTCGAGATGGGCCTGCAGCGGGGGGATGCGCCACTGATCCTGCGGGGCATCGTGCGCGAGAACCGTGCCTGGTGCCCGGTGCTGGAATTCGCCGAGGAGTTCGGAATCAGCGTGAGCTTCGAGCCGTTCATGTTGTGGGAGCGGCGGGGTGGCTGAACCGCTCGCGTACAAGACGCAAACGCCAGGGCTTCACTCAGTTGGAGCGAGCAACAAGGCATCGAGCATTGATTCGAGATCGGCGAGCCGCTCGTTCTCTGTCTCAAGCAGCGCGATCTCTTTCTCGAGCAGCTACGGCTTCGCCGGCCTACGGCTAAGTTCGCCTCTCGCTCTAGAGCGCTCTGATCTGCGCATCTATCGTTGGATGCCAGTTTAACTACTCCTTCGGAGAAGACTTCGTCTTCGCCAACCAGCGCCGCCACGGCGGCAAAGAGGAAAGGAATTCCGATTTGCTGATTGACGTAGAAGCGGATCCCCGAGGAGATCGACATGGCTGTAGGAGGCAAGGCCGCCGCGATCGAGGAAAGGAAACGGATCGGGCTGACCCGAGGAAACCGGCGCTTCGTTCTCTGCCATGACCGTAGCGACGCCAACCCGAGATCGATCCGCTAGTAGTACGCAGGTACCATGGGCGTGCATCCGCGATGAGCGCCGGATCGGCGGCCCACTGGGGTGTGAGCTTTTTCGATGCCAGTGCCTTGAACTATCTGCTGGAGCGCCATAAGCCGTTGGTTCTGAGGTGGGTGCCATGGCCTGCGCTACCAAGCCGCCTGCTGCCGTTTCGCGATCTGTGAGCGCCTTCGAGAGGCCCAGAAGCAACAGTCACCTGCTGCTGGCTGTTGATCCCCGAACAGCTCGGCTGCGATCAACCCCTGCAGGGGTTCACTCGGGCTTAAGTCCCACAGGGGATAAGCTGGATCTATTCCTTGCAGGGGATGAGCCTTGTCCCATGTGGCCCGCCTTCCATCACAGCTTGGCGTCTTGCTGCGCAGCCGCCGCAAGGAACTGGGGCTGTCACAGCATGAGACCGCAGCTCAAGGTGGCTTGCAGCAGAAAACGGTGTCGTCACTGGAGAACGACCCACAGCGCTGCACGATCGACAGCCTCTACCGCCTGATGGCCGCTTTGAAGGTGGAGCTTGTGCTCCAGCCCCGTGAAGCCCAGGTGGGAAGCGTAGGAGACGACTGGTAGCCATGGCACGTCCTCGGTTGGGCCATGGTCTTGACCTCTGGATGAACGGCGAGCTGGTGGGGCACTGGGGGGTGACTTCCACCGGCGGGCACCGTCTCCACTACGCCGCCAGCTGGCTGGCTTCACCTCGTTGCCGCCCGATTTCGCTCTCGTTGCCCTTGCTGCCTGAGGGCCAGGCCCATCACGGCGCCGTGGTGGAGAACTACTTCGAGAATCTGCTGCCCGACAGCCGCGAGATCCGTCTGCGCCTGCAGCAGCGATTCTCCACCAGCAACAGCGGTGCCATGGCGCTGCTTGCGGCGGTTGGGCGCGACTGCGTGGGCGCCCTTCAGCTTCTGCCGCAAGGTTCGCCACCGCAGAACGTGCGTTTGATCGAGGCCGAGCCCCTCGATGAGGCCGGGGTGGCCAGGCAATGCCGGCTCGCGGTGCAGGGCAAGCCCCTGGGCCAGGACGATGGGGAGGCGCTTCGGCTGTCGCTGGCCGGAGCCCAGGAGAAAACAGCGTTCCTCCGCCATGGCGACCAGTGGTGTGTCCCCCTGGGTGCAACGCCGTCGACACACATCTTCAAGCTGCCTCTGGGCCGGGTGGGAGTAGAGGGGCTCGATCTTTCCCTTTCGATTGAGAATGAGTGGCTCTGCGGCCGGATTGCTGCCGCCTTTGGTCTGCCGGTGGCCGGGAGCAGGGTCGCCTGTTTCGAGGACCAGAAGGTGCTGGTGGTCGAGCGCTTCGATCGACGCCCCGTCCTTGATGGCAGCTGGTGGTTACGTCTGCCGCAGGAGGACTGCTGCCAGGCGCTGGGGACACCCCCTGGACTCAAGTACCAGAGTGATGGCGGGCCAGGCATCGCTGATCTGATGACGCTTCTTCGCGGCAGCCTGGCCCCCCAAGAGGATCGGATTCAGCTGTTCCGCTGTCTGCTGCTGTTCTGGCTGCTGGCAGCCATCGATGGGCATGCCAAGAACTTTTCCCTGATGTTGGGTGCAGGCGGAGCGTTTCGACTCACACCTCTCTATGACGTGATTTCAGCCTATCCAGTGATCGGGAAAGGCGCCAATCAGCTGGCTCCCCAGAGGGTGACTATGGCGATGGCGCTGAAAGGCAGAAAGCCACGCTATGACTGGTTCAGTCTTCAGCCTCATCATTGGCTGGCCACGGCAAGGCAGTGCGGGATTGAGCCTCAGAAAGCGACGCGAGTGATGGTTGAGATGGTGACCGACACGAACCATGTGCTTGCTGAAGTGACCAGCACCATCCCCGCCGACTTTCCGAGTTCGGTGGCCGATCCGATTCTGGGCGGCCTGGAAGATGCCGCTCAGCGACTCTCCAAGGCCATAAGCAGCCATTCGGCAAGCGCGCCCATCCAAATCCCCATAAGGCATTGATTGCGCCTAGCCCTCGTAGGGGTTGAACAGGCCGTAACATGGTTGTGATCCAGTTGCTGGGGCCGTGACGCTTGCTTATCCAGCCCCACCAACAGATCTGGGACTGAAGCCGCTGCTGTTGCCGGGGGATCTGAAGCTCACACCGGAGCAGTTCGCTGCCGTCTGCGAGCGAAATCCAGAGGCTGTTCTTGAGCTCGATGCTGATGGCTACCTGGTTCAGATGACACCAACTGGTGGTGAAACCAGCGCACGCAATACCCGCCTGTCCGATGGATCCGTCCCAGTGATGAAGGTCCCCGTGGGGTGAGTGCCCTGCGCCGCAAGATGGGCGCCTACCAGGCCAATGGCGCCCAGATGGGCTGGTTGCTGCTGCCGCAAGAGCAGGTTGTGGAGCTCTGGCCGGCCAGCGGTGAACCTCAGCGTCTGGAGGGCGCCACCCACCTCAATGGCGGAGACGTGATCGCTGGTCTGCGGCTTGATCTGGCCGAGCTATGGCAGGCCTGAATCCAGCGAACAAGGATAGATCGTGCGCAGCCACGATCTTATCCGGTGGTTGGACTAGCCCTTTTCGCTATTGACCAGTGGCTTACGGTAGATACGTCGGCCCGAATCTCAGCTTTCCTTCTGAATTCCGGCT
>NZ_JAGQBU010000066.1 GCF_024345795.1 Synechococcus sp. J7-Johnson | reverse complement strand
GAATTCAGAAGGAAAGCTGAGATTCGGGCCGACGTATCTACCGTAAGCCACTGGTCAATAGCGAAAAGGGCTAGTCCAACCACCGGATAAGATCGTGGCTGCGCACGATCTATCCTTGTTCGTTAGATGCATGCATCGCACACTGCCACTCAAGACCGTGGGAGCCAGACAAGTTTGGCTCACGCCAGGAACAAGACGAAAATCTAGAAAACCTGCTCAAATGGGTTGGAGCCTACGAGAGTCGTACCGACGAATATGGGCTCTCAAGGCATCGGGAACTCTACGAGTCGTTTCATGGCAAGAAGCGTGAATTCAATGACCCGAGCGAGTATGAATCTGTATAGCAACTACGCCCCTCTTGCAGGGAACGAGCGGCTTCATGGCGGGTTCTCGCCTGCGGCAATAAATGCAGCACTAATCCATCAGTGGTCACAGGCCAAGGTTGCTGCCCTTTCCTCATCTCCTTTCTCTGCGATAGACGAGCTGGATTCTGTCAGTACGGTTGAGGCACTCCAGCGACTCGGCGTAAGTAAGACTCCAAAAGACCATACCGCAGCTGCGACTGCGGGATTGTCAAGGAACAACGTTGCTGGACGAGAGATGCTCAAGGCTTGACCTCGTCAGCCGATAAGTCCCGTCTGGGTTATGCAGCCCAGGGTTCGCACATCAAGAATAAACAAGTAGCGTATGGCTGATTCCGCTGGTTGAGATGGCAACCGTGTGGTGCCACGTTGGGCCTGTTTCCAATCTCATCACCTCCATCTCTGCTGCCGGGCGACTTACCCGGATTGCTGTTGAGGAGAGAGCTCTCAGGGGGCCTCCCCTCAACTTCAAGCTAAAGCTCCTGCGTGTTGATTGAGGCTTGAGGGGGTACCTGTTCCCGTGCAGCGGAGTGCGCTCGCAACAGAGGCAGAACCTGTTCATCCCGAAGTTGCTCGAAGTGCTCATACCAGAGACCAACGGCCTGGAGATCGTCGACTTCAGCCAGGGCCACGAAACGATCCACCAGCAGGCTCAGTTCGGCTGTGATGTCGCGATCGACCACTGGCACTGCCAGGGCCAGCGAGGCCGGCTGAAACTTGCGCAGCGAGAGCAGGGCAGCCTTCACGGTCATGCCTGTAGCGATGCCGTCGTCCACCACGATCAGATGTCGGCCGAAGAGCTGCTCACCCGGCGGGTCTCCGAACAGCAGTTGACGGCGTCTGAGTTCCTGCTCCTGCTCCCGCAGCCAGCCGTGCGCGGCAGCCGTGGTCGCCCGACGGCTGGCGCCCTCTCCGTTCCGCCAGACCACCACCCCACCGGCTGCCACCGCACCGATCGCCAGCTCTGGCCAGGCGGGGTCGGCGACCTTGCGCACCGACCAGGTCGCCAGTGGCAGCCCAAGGCGGGAGGCCATCGCCGCCGCCACCGGCACTCCCCCCCTCGGCAGTGCCAGCAAGGTGGTGTTGTCGGCGAGGCCCCGGCATTCGGCGAAGGCTTCAGCAAGAGCGAGTCCTGCCTGATGGCGGTCGCTCCAGAGTGGAGATCGGTCAACCATGGCTTGAAGGGGGGCGTGAGGGATCAGCAATCATTCGGGGCCTGGCCTCTGAGAGGTGCCTGAGAAACCAGTCGCGGGCAAGCTGGGCAGCCTGCTCCAGCGTGCCGGGCTCCTCGAACAGGTGAGTGGCACCCGGCACCACCTGCAGGGCGTGGGGCGCAATCAACCGAGCGGCGGCCTGCCGGTTGAGCTGGAGAACCTCAATGTCCTGAGCGCCGACGAGGAATAGCGTGGGGCTGCGCACCAGAGGCAGGGCCTCCGCAGCGAGATCGGGACGGCCTCCACGGGACACCACGGCTGCCACCGGATCTGGGCGCGCTGCCGCCGCCGCAATGGCCGCCGCGGCGCCGGTGCTGGCTCCGAACAGTCCGATCGGCAGACCTTTCAACTCCGGCTGGCTGCCCGCCCAGTCGATCGCGCCGATCAGGCGCCGTCTGAGCAGGGGGATGTCGAAGCGCAGCGATCGGTCCAGTTCATCGATCCGCTCCTCCGCCGAGGTGAGCAGATCGAACAGGAGCGTGGCCAGCTGTGCCTCCACTAACATGCTCGCCACGTAGCGGTTGCGGCTGCTGAAGCGACTGCTGCCGCTGCCATGGGCGAACAGCACCAGCCCAGCTGCCGGATCCGGATGCGTCAAACTGCCGGCCAGCTCCACGCCAGCTGAGCAGACGATCACCTCCCGTTCGGCGGCGTTGGAACTGCTCACAGCAACCCCCTGGGGCTTCCCTGTCCTAGCCACAGGAGGTCAGGGGCGCTGCATCACATCCCTACGAGGTCACGGCCTGGAAAGGCCAGCGTGGATACGGTTCAGGTGGATCCCTCCGCCCCCCCCTTCCTGCCGGTGCCTGCCATGAACTGGACGCCCACACAACCTCTCGACGACAACCTGGACTCGCCTGATTCAGCCGATCGAATACTCCAGGAGCTGAGTGATGAACTCACCGGAGAACCCTCGCCGGCAGGGGACGCCGAGGAGGAGGACCTCAGCGGACTGACGGAGGCTGAACTCGAAGGGGCGTCCGGTGTCGAGTCCCCTCCCGGACGCATCGACTGACGCGGCCATCCGGCGATCAGGCATGGGGATACCAGAGGCTGCCGCCTCGGGAGTCAGGATGAAGCGATCCCAGCAGGGGGTTGATCCTTGGCCGTGGCTTCCCCATCCCTGCTCAGCACGCTCCTGATCCTGCTGATGGGCGTCCTGCTGGCTCGACTTTCGGCCGGATGGATGGCCCGATGGGCGGTGCCGGCGATTGTCCTGGAGCTCGCCATGGGTTTCATCCTCGGCAACACCGTGCTTCCGTTCCAGTCGATGGCGCCGCTGAGCGGTCTCACGGAGCTGGGGGTGCTCACCCTCTTCTTCCAGGTGGGCCTTGAGGTGCGCGGTGATCTGATCTCCTCGCGTCGTGCCACGGTGCTGCGCACGGTGGCGCTGAGCTTCTGCACCCCCCTGCTGGCGTACTGGCCTCTGAGGAGTTGGTTCGCCCTCTCCCTCCCCACCACCCTGCTTTGCCTTGCAGTACTCAGCGCCACCGGCACCGGCGTCACGCTGCGGCTGCTGGCCCAGCGCCGGGCGCTGCAGACCCCCTCAGCCAGGGTGCTGGTGGGGGTGTCGGTGCTCGACGATCTGCCGGCCATCGGTCTGCTGCTGATCGCCACCGCCACCTCCGGCCTGCGGCTTGGTGGGCAGGGGGGCGGCTGGATCGGTCCGCTGGCGGGAGTGCTGATGGCGATCGTCAGCTGGGTTGCCGTGGACTACTGGGCACGTCACCGCAGCGAGCGGCCCACCGGCTCCCTGGCCGTCATGATGCTGCTGATCGGCTCTGCCTGGCTGGGTGAGTCGAGTGGTCTCACCAGCCTGCTGGGAGCCCTCTGGGGAGGGGTGCTGATGGCCCGGCTAGGTCCTGTGCATGGGGAGGTGCAGCGGGTACTGACCGTGCTCTCCGAAGTGTTCCTGCCCCTTTACTTCATCAGCGTCGGCATGCGGGTCACTGCCGGCACGCTGCTGGAGCCACTCGCCTGGAGCCTGGCGGCGGTTTTGATCGTGCTGGGTGTGCTCAGCAAGCTCACCTGCGGCCTCGGCATCACTCGCAAAGATCGTGAGGAGGGCGTCGACCGCTGGCTGGTGGTGGCGGGGCTGATCCCCCGAGGCCTTCCTGGGCTGGTCTTCGCTACCACAGCCCTGAATCAGGGCCTGATCGACTCGGTGCAGTTCTCGGCCCTGGTGCTGATGGTTACCGTCACCACGGTGCTGGGTCTGCTGCTGCTGGAGCGGCGACTGAGCCACGTTGAACCAGCCCCAGCCTGAACTCTGGGATCTGTGGGGGCTTCAGTTTGCTGTTCTTGCTCGTTCTACCCAGAGTTCCTGGCCTGGCCATGCAGCCAGCCAATCTTCAGGGTGTAATCGCCTCGCTCCCAGGCGATGGGTTCATCGCCCAGCTCATACCAGCTCAGTCTTCTCCACCCTCACCACCTTCCTCTCGCTCATCCCCTTCACCACCTTCACCGCCCTCTTTGTTCTTCTCGCTCTGGGCAGCACCGGGAACGGTTTTTTCCATCTTTTCTCCATTGTCTTCCCCGCCCTCCTTGGTCTCGGGGGCACCTCCGCAGCCCACGGTGCCGGCCACCAGTCCAGCGGTGGCCAGAAACAGGGCAATGCTGGAGCGGGCCATGGCAAAACTCAGATGGTGTTTCATTGTGAGGTCGTGGCTCCCGGCAGCCCGTGCATTTGCCACAGCCTGTGGTGCCATTCGTCACAGTCCATGCGTTTCGCGCTTGAACCTCTGCTGGAGGCCCAGCAGGTGGCGGATCTGCGGATGGAACTGCTGGCTGAGGTCGATGCCTGGAGGCCTGGCGTGGAGACCGCCGGTTGGCATGCACGAACGGTCAAGAACAACCGCCAGCTGGATCGGAGTTCAGCTCTGCAGGGCCAGCTCACACCACGGGTGGTGGAACCCCTGTTGCGCCACCCCCTGGTGCAGTCGGCAGCCTTGCCAGTGAGGGTCCACGGGCTGCTGTTCAGCCGCTCCGGGCCCGGTGAAGGCTATGGCCGCCACGTTGATAACGCCTTCATGGCGGGGGGTCGCAGTGATCTTTCCTTCACCCTCTTCCTCAGCGATCCGTGCGAGTACGAGGGAGGCGCGCTGGTGCTGGAATCGCCCTCGGCAGAGGAGGCGCTGCGGCTTCCGGCCGGACATGCGTTGGTGTATCCCAGCACCTTGTTGCATCGCGTCGAGCCCGTGACCCAGGGGGAGCGTCTGGTGGCCGTGGGCTGGATTCATAGCCGAGTTCGCGACGCCGAGCAGCGTGAACTGCTGTTCGAGCTCGACACCGCCCGCCGGGCGCTTTTCCGTCAGGAGGGCAAGAGCGAGGTGTTCGATCTGATCAGCCGCAGCTACACCAACCTGATGCGCCGCTGGGGGGAGTGATCAGGGCCGACTGAAAGTCAGGCACAAGGGTCGTTGTGCGGCCAAGCTGAGCCTGGTTTTATCGGGACTGCTCTTGTCCTTTGGCCCAGCTTGCTGCCAGTCCCGATCTGATCGCCTTCCTGCAGGCCTTGCCGGAGAGACGTAAGCGCCGAGGGGTGCGTTACCCCCAGTGGTTGC
>NZ_JAGQBU010000065.1 GCF_024345795.1 Synechococcus sp. J7-Johnson | reverse complement strand
GATGCCATCACTGCTGCCGGATCCCTGAATTCAGCAGCAAGAGCAGCACTGCTTCTTTGCCCGCTCAGCGATGAGCGATCAGGCGTGCATTCGCGCGGCGGCGCATCCCGACCCCTGAATGGTTACGCGAATTCTTCTAGCCCAAAAATGGCTGATCTCCGCTGATTCTAGCGTGAGACACTGACTGGAATCAATTGCACTGCAGGTGATCTGGGTTGCTCAGCAAACCCTGTTTATTGGCTCTGACGCTGTTTTCGGCAGTGGCTACGCAGGTTGTGGCTGAATCGATCCGCGATAAATGCAAGACGTCCTTCAGTATCAAGGTTGGTATACTCCCCATTCTCCGGCAATGTAAAAAGCCAGTTACCCGTGTCACCCTCAACAACCTCTAATGGAATGATTGCTCTGATTGTCTCGCTCTTGATATTCTGGCCTGCGCAGAATCCATCGAGAGAGGGAAGATTGCCATGCGATATATCAGTGCTTGCGCCAAGGGAAAACTGATTAAATGTCAGGGTCCAAGTGATTAGCGGAACAAGCCATAGCTGTGATCGATAGAGACTCAAAGCCACGGGAGTCTTTGTTGCACGAGGCAACTGCGGCTGCCGCCGAAACGTACCTAGTAAGTCATCAGATAACCGAGCTATAAGAACCGCGAACAAAAGGGCCACGCCAAGTCCAGTAAACCTGCTAGCAACATATACTTGAGGTGCTGCACCCTGCATTTCTGATATATAGCGAATAGAGGCTACAGGAAGAGTCCAGCCAATGCAGATGCTGATGCCGAGCATTAGTACCAGCCTTCGGCCCACATAGATACGCTCTCGAAACTTCAGCTTGGCAAAGAGTTCAACCCTCCCGTCAACACAAGCCAGCGAGGCCGCCGCTGGAACGAGTAACGCTATGAACAGGCAACTGGCAATCAATGGCAGCTTGTCTGCAGCAAAGAGAGCCACCGTCTTCGCGCTTAAACCGGAAGCATTAAAGAAGCTTCCGAGAGTTGTGCCATTAAGCAGCCATTTCAAACTGGCGATGAGGAATTCAATCGGGGATCGACCAATGGCTAATGATTCTGCCTCGCTAGAGGGATGGATCGTCCTCCATAGCAGAGTGACAGCGAGCAGGGGGATAAACCTGATACCACTAAGTGCAGCGGAGCGCAGAGAAGACGACCTACCCTCTCTAATTTTATACGAGTATGTCAGCAGCCAAAAAGTGAACCCCTGCAGAAAACAGCAAGCATAGAAGAAAAAGGCTAGCTGCTCCCCAATCCATAGCATTAAGCGATACAATGTCGGCGCATTAGCCAAGCCTCTCCAATCAGTAAGATAGGCAGCCAATGTTGCCACAATAAAGGATCCGGTAAATGCAAGCGGATAAGCTGATGGCGGTAAAAATTTTTGGTGGATAGCAATAAGTGAAACAGGTGCCACGAGAAGACTGCTAGCTAGAGAAATATCCGCATGTCGATGACTCAAGCGGCTCAACAGGATGAATGGCAACATTAGAAGAATCACTTCAAGAAGGCCGCTTCCGATAGGGGAAAGAATGTCCAGCCGGTTGCTGATGGTGAGCAGTGGATCGTGAACAGCAAGCTTGAGCATGACTTGACTCTGCAGCAATCCATAGCTGATTAGGGGGTGTTCTGCCTCAAGTCCGTTGTAGCCACGGTGAAAATCATCCCAATTGTTTGGCCATGGCAAGGAGGCCAAAAACAGCTGTAATGCGCTTGGAGAGATGGCAGTAATTGATGCAATCCATTGCACGTAACGAGAATTAAATCGGTTAGGTGCTGCGTAGGTCAATTTCCACATGTCTCTAGAGTGCGGTCCTCGCGTCTAGTGTACAGCCCCGTGAATAACGAATAGAATCTCAGTGTCTCCCGATGTAGTCTTTCTATGGCTGTCGGCCTTCCGAGAATGACTGTGGGCGTGTGTCATGAGTCAGCAGGTGAAAGCCAAAGCTGACGCAACTGCAACAGGGATAGGAGTTTGGCCTCCCGGGGTCGGCCTGCAGAGGCTGGCTCCAAACCACCTCATGCTGCTGCGTTCAAAAAACTTGGTGGTGAGCGATGGGGAAACAGCGGACTTGATCCGTCAGGTGTGTGATGAGAAGGTGAGCGTAAGCGAACCGTTGATGACGCGTCGAAATGCATTTCAGACGCTGCCTAACGGGAGGCGGCCCAAACCTCCCGGATCGTACCCATTCAGGGGGGGTATAGAGAGTTCCGCAGGCGCCCACTATCCCGCACCCTGCTATGTCTGCAGCGGAGCCGCTCGATCCCTCGCCTGATTGTGAGCGGCGGCTATCCCGCCTGTGGGATCAGGCTTGGTAAAGGCCGGTTTTCTCGCCGTGCGTTGATCAGCTCCATGAGGAAGGCCATGGCAGCGCGGCCCTGCTGCTTCAGCCTGGCGGTCACGGTCATGATCCTGCCCACGAACTGCCCTCCCCAGGTGGATTGAACCCCCAAACTCAACCTGCGAGCAATCACCACAGGTCTGAGGGCCCGTTCTGAGGCGTTGTTGGTGAGTTCCAGATCGGGATGGGCCAGGAAAGTCCCCAGCGCGGCCAAGCTGTTGAACAGGGTTCGGCAGGTGCCCAGGGTTTTGGCCATCGGCGTGGTTTCACAGGGGCTGCTGCCCAGAGCGATCGCCCATTCCAGCTTGGCCTGGAAGGCCTGGCGGATTTTTGTGGAGGCGGCCTCCAGCTCAGAGCGGCTGATTCGCTGATCCAGCCACTCGTGCCAGCCGTCAAACAGTTGCCCCTGCAGGCTGAGCAGCGCCTGGCCGATCTCAGCCGAGACGCCGCTGCGCTCAGCTATGGCGATCAGATCGTGGCGGATGTGGGCCCAGCAGAACTGGCGTTGCTCCAGCGATAGGCAGTTATAGGCGCCGTAGCGATCACAGATCAGGCTGCCGAGGCAGTTGTCGCCGATCAGCTGCTGGGCCGCCGCTTTGGAGCGACTGAGCCCCAGATCAAACACCGTCACCGACGCGTTGCGCAGCACCCACAGCCAGCCACTGCGGCGGTTGGGGTCGTTTCCATCTGTGTTGCCCACTGGGTAGCTGGTCTCATCGGCCTGCAGTGGCTGCAACAGGCTGTGGTCCACGCCGGCAGAACTCTGCTGGCCTGGATACCGATCCCGCTGCGAGAGCTGGAGCCCTGCATCCCCAGTCGCGGCGTCGAACGGCGACAGAGGCAGCCGTGGTTCACGCGGATTGAGTTGCCTCCAAGGCCACGACATCAGCAATCGCAGCGGTAGGCCGTCGCACGAAGGACTTAACCTGAGATGTTACGGTCAATCAGGAGAATATCAGCCTACGGAGTGGGATGGGCCTGAACAGAGCCAGCTGGGCAATCAAGTAGATTTTTACGAAGGAAGACTTCTTTCTATGGCCTACTCTGTCGACATTCTCATACCTTGCTTCAATGAAGAAGCCTGCCTGCCGTCCTTATTTTCAACACTTCAAGCAACGCTCCGGATTCAAGTAAACATAAATTGGACTCTGATAATTATTAACGATGGCAGTCGTGACGGCACGTCTAACTTAGCGTTAAGACTACTCAAAGAAAACGAGCATTGGTGTAGAGGCAAGCTCATAGACCTTTCCAGAAACTTTGGGAAGGAAGCCGCCCTCATTGCAGGACTCGATCATTCTAACGGACAAGCTACTATCATTATGGATGCCGATCTTCAGGATCCACCGGAATTAATAGAACTCATGATCAAAGCATGGATTGACGGCGCAGAAGTTGTCAATGCATCACGTACTGACAGAGGCACTGATGGAATCTTAAAAATCCTAACAGCATCTTTATTTTATCGAATCTTTCGCTTGACATCAAGGCTCGACATCAAGTTTGATGTCAGTGACTTTAGGCTGCTGGATCATGCAGTGGTAAGCTCAATCACTCAGTGTCGAGAAACTGTCCGCTTTTCAAAAGGATTTTTTGCATGGGCAGGGTTTCAGCAGCATGAGATTCCATACAGCAGGCCAGATCGCGTTTCCGGTTCAGGTAAGTGGAGCTATTGGAAACTATGGAATTATGCGCTGGATGGAATTTTTAGTTTTTCAACTGCCCCGCTACGCATCTGGACTTACGCCGGGTTAGTCATTACCTTGATTGCCTTCTACTTTGGAGTATTGACCCTTTTTCGTACTCTCATCTTGGGGATTCAATTGCCTGGATATTCATCTATCTTTACCGCCGTGACTTTTCTTGGAGGTGCTCAGCTGATTGGCATTGGCGTATTGGGTGAGTATTTAGGACGCACTTATATGGAGAGCAAGCGCAGACCGCCCTATATTATTCGCAAAATCAATGAGACATGAGACATGAGGCCTGAAAACAGACTTTGCAGGTTTGCTGTAGTAGGAATATCATCTACTTTTATTCATGCAGTTGTCCTTTATATCTTCCTTGGCATGGAATTTGGCTGGTTAAGCAATCTAGCAGGATTTCTAAGCGCCTTTGTATTCTCCTTTGTCATGCAACAGCGCTTCACATTTGCAGATAAACTAGCTGGTAAAAGACTCAATAGCCTAGCTGCTACCTCCATTTTTAGTATTAACGCGGTAGCCGCATCATGCCTCGGAATTCTACCTCAAGGTAGCATCACTTTTTTGTTGCCAATTGTACCTGCCATGATAAACTATATTCTTTACTCGATAATGAGCACCTCAAGACTGTTTGCATCCAAATAGAATTAAGGAAGCCCTGAACCAGACGATTGAATCCAGCAGCCTAGTCTGATTCTCATGAATGAGACGAGACTGAGCAGATTTTGCCCCGATTCACTCACAGCAGTCCTTGCAGAGGCGTTCAGGCAGTTTCCACCATGCATTTTGCCTTGATTTCTGGATGATTTTCGACCTTAAGACACGCTAACTCCTTATACTACCCTGGATCAGGGATCCGTTCCCGTACCATCCAGAGGTTTGCCAAGGCAAGGAGCAACTTCAGCTTGGGTAGCGCCCCTTGGAGTGGTGTAACTCAGGAGGTCCTGTGACCCTGTCTGGAGGGTGAACAGGTGCAGCCAGAGGATGACTGCTGAGGAGCTGATTGTGCAGCACCATTCAATCACTATGAACCCTGATCGCCGAATCTGCAACTCAGAGATCGGAGGAATTTATGTAGGGACTCCTGAAAAAGAGCGGCAGCCAAAACCGGTCCTCGAGTGGGCGTGGATGCGCAATAGGGGAGCCCACAAGCCTGGCTATGCGGTGACCGGCAAATCATCCAACTTGGGACATGGACTATT
>NZ_JAGQBU010000064.1 GCF_024345795.1 Synechococcus sp. J7-Johnson | reverse complement strand
GATCAGATCCAGATCAGTTGCGGCAGCGGCGGTTTCGGGCACAGGAAGGAGGCGATACCACCGAGCGAACCCCATGCCGGCAGCTCAGGCCAGTGCGCCTGTGACACACTTTGAATCAGCCCTGCCTCCTACCCGGGTCTAAGGATCGAGAACTGGGTGGACTGATCTCATGGCTGGTAGGCCCAGAGGGCACGTCGAGGACCCCCACCAAGCAGTACGCCCCCGTGACTGCCGTTCCCCTTCACTGCGCTCTGGCAAAGGCCAACAGTGCGCTCAGGTCACCACGGTCTGCCTGACGCAGCGCCGCGATGTAGTCCTGGCGCAGAGCGGTGAGATTGACCAGGGAACTGCTCCCTCCCCAGGAAAAGCGTGGCGCCCCCAGCTGCTCGATCAGAACGTCGGCGATCAGCCGAGCGTGGCGGCCGTTGCCGTTCGGGAAAGGATGAATGGACACCAAGCGGTGGTGGAACCCCACGGCGATCAGATCAGGCTCCTCCACCAGGTGCTGGACCTGGAAAGCAATGTCACCGAGGAGGGCAGGCAACTGCATCCGGATCTGCCGCCAGTCGGCACCGATGCTTTTGTCGCTGCTGCGGTATTGCCCGGCCCAGCGCCAGGTCTGAGCAAACATCTCGCGGTGCAAGCGCCGCAGCCAGGCTTCCTCCAGCGGCCGTAGTCGGCGCTGCCGCTCAATCCATGACAGTGCCGCCTGGATGTTGCGCTCCTCCCATTCATTCAGCTGGTTCCGGCTCACCAGATGCGTGGGGATCAGGCCATGGAGCTCATCCGCATCGAGCGGAGTTGCTCCGTTCGGCAGATCGTCATTCAGTCCCACAATCTGGCCCCACCGGAGCGCAGGATCTCCTGAGCCATTTCATCGAGTTGCTCCTGCTGAATCGACGATGAGGCCTCGCTCTGCTGGGCTTCCAGTGCCATGGTTCGGCTGGCACGCTGCTGCCAATCGCGGGCTCGCCCGATGGCCTGCTGCCAGCGCATCTGCCGGAGGGACTGACGGGGAACAAGGATGTACTGAAGGTCGCAGTCCAGTGCTTCAGCGACACGACGGAGGGTGGCCAGCGTTATGGCATCGGCAGCCTCGGCTTGCTCGAGCTTGCGCAAGCCGGAGGCCGAGATATCCAGGCGCTGCGCCAGCACAGCCGAGCTCATACCCAGCGCCTCGCGGATCGCCCGCAACCAGCCCGATAAGGGCCGTGGCGGAATGGGGTGGCTGGCGGCCTCCTGGAGAACCGCATCCACCTGGCGGAGACGCAGCTCCTTGACGTTCATGCCTGAAGGGGATTGATTAGTCCCTACTTAACTAGTTTGACGCAACCTACAACTCCCGCACAGGTCAGTCAAGAGGGAGTTATAGGTTGCATTCAGTCCTTCTGGAGGCGCCCCTGATGGCTACCTGACTCGCAGCAGCCCTCAGTTGATCCTTCCAGTCATGACCATGGCCTCCTCGATGCAACCGCAGCCGCGCGAGAGGAATTCCCCGCCCTTGCGCCGCGTGACACCCTGCATCCCCGCCGCCGGGTGGTCTCAGTCCTGCTGCGCTTGAGGCGCCTTCTTGTTGAGCGACCAACTGCAAGAGATGCAAGAGAAAGTTCCGGGCTGCTTCAGGCAGATCAATCCCCGGCTTCCGTGCCCAGCGACCACCGACGGGCTCCGCTGAGCGGCCCAAAACCCTTGAAAGGCCAGCAGGAGGCAAGTTTCTCTTGCACTTTCTCTTGCAAGTCAAAAAACAAGGGTTCCCGGTTTCGCCGAGAACCCTTGCAGTGACTGATCGGGGCGACAGGATTCGAACCTGCGACCTAGTGCTACCAAAGGAACATGGTGGCCCCAGTCTCAGACTGAAGAAACCAGTGCTGATCCTTCTTCCTGACTGGTATCTGCGTTTGGCAGGATTTGCCAGAATCCGGTAGAAAGGGGGAGATTTCACACAGATCTCACACGCCGTGTGAAGCCATGCCATCCGCAAACGTCTGGGAAGCGGGTTTCCGTGCCGCCGTGAAGGCCTCCACGCCGCCCGGGTGGACTGTCACCCCACACAAGAGCCAGGTGCGCCTCCAGGTGCGGGAGACCGGTGCTCCGGGGACACCGCCGCGCAATCAATCGACCGTCATCCCCTACCGCTGGGAAGCGGCAGCCCAGGCCGATGCGCTGCTACGGATTCGGGTCATCTCCCAGCTGTATGACGGCTCACTGGCCGACGCCGCGCAGCAAGCCGAGGGCCGCTCCAGCCATGCGGTCATGGATTGGCCCAGCGCCGTGGCCGCCTACCGCCACCAGCGCATCGAGATCCAGGCCGTCACCAGCGCCGCCACCTGGGCGAAAAAGTATGCCCCGGTCCTGAGTGACTCCGTCGCGGCAATGGCATCACGCCGCCCGCCCGCCGACGCTCAAACACTTTTCGATCTGGTGCTGAGCAGGTGGCAGCCAGGGAGCCGCTCCAGGCAGATTGCACGCCAATCCCTCGCCGGCTTCTTGACCTACGCGGTGGCCCGGCATGGCTTCGGTCGGGCCTGGCAGCCATCGCCAGCTGTCAGGGAAGCCCGCATCCCGAAGCGCGACGGCTGGCCCTTGTCCGATGCGCAGATCCTGCGGTTGATCGATGCCCTGCCAACCACGCATGCTGGTGAGCGGTGGCGGTTTGCGCTCCAGCTGCTGGCCACCTATGGGCTCAGGCCAGAGGAACTTCGCCACCTTCACCCGAGCGATGGCGGCATCACCTGCAGTTACCGCAAGGCGGCCGGGCCAGGACGGCGCACCAGCCCCCGACGGCTGCATCCTCTTCTGATTCGGGATCTGGAGGGCAGCCCGGTGGACTGGCGTCTTCCCCAGCGGCTTGCAGTCGGCGAAGCCCTCCCCCCACTGGGGCAGCCAGGCAAGGGTGGCGAAGCACTGCGCACCTACTTGATGCGCCAACCTATGTGGAGATCGCTTGAAGGCGAAGTTGCCGCCGCAGGGGGAACCCTGACTGGCTACTGCTTTCGTCACCGATACGCGAAGGGCAGCCATGCGGCAGGGCTGCCCTTCGCGCAGGTTGCCACAGCCATGGGTCACACAATCGAGGTGCATCTGGCCGCCTATGCCCGATTCCAGCCGGATGCGGTCGGCGTCGCCTACGAGATGGCAAACCAGTCCACCGCCGAATCGGGAATCACCGCTGCCCTAAGAGTTCGCTGAAAAACCCGGCCAGCTCTGCGAAAATAAGCCAACCGCATGACCGTTGATGCGAGGCCAACAGGAGCACAGCGGCTCCCTGTTCTCCTACGTCTCGATCGAGGAGTGGATCCCGACCAGCCATCCGCTACGGCGGATCCGCAAGCTGGCGGATCAGGCCCTCGATCGACTCAATCCCACCTTCTGCAGGCTGTACGCCTCAGAGGGACGACCATCGGTTCCACCGGAGCAACTGCTTCTGGCCTCGTTGTTGCAGGCGTTCTATGGGATCCGCTCCGAGAGGCTGCTGCTGGAGCAGCTCCACTACAACCTGCTGTTCCGCTGGTTTGTGGGCCTCAGCCCCGACGATCCGATCTGGCACCCGACCACATTCACCAAAAACCGTGATCGGCTGCTCAATGACGACGTCATGGGGGTTTTCCTGGAGAAGCTGATGGGAGCTCCCGAGGTCAAACCGCTGCTCAGCGATGACCACTTCTCCGTGGACGGCACGCTGTTGCAGGCCTGGGCGTCATACGCCTCCCTGAAGCGGATCGATGGTCAGGAGGATCCTCCGCCTCCGCCCACAGGTCCTGGTGGGGGATGCCGCTTGGCAAAACGCTCCAGATCCCTGGCGCTGCGGCAGCCACTGAGGATGCCAAGGATCGCCATCAACAGCAGCAACCACTGGGGGTAACGCACCCCTCGGCGCTTACGTCTCTCCGGCAAGGCCTGCAGGAAGGCGATCAGATCGGGACTGGCAGCAAGCTGGGCCAAAGGACAAGAGCAGTCCCGATAAAACCAGGCCCAGCTTGGCCGCACAACGACCCTTGTGCCTGACTTTCAGTCGGCCCTGGTCCCGGTAGCGCTTGCGCCACTTGCCCACGGTCACGCCCGTCAGGCCCATGCGCTTGGCGATGGATGTGTTGACCTCGCCAGCACCGCAGGCCAGCACAATCTGCGCGCGCTGAACGATCGAGTGGGGCAAAGAGCGCGAGTTGGCGATGCTCTGCAGCTGCTGAACTTCGTCCTCCGTGAGAACCAGCGGCGGCATCGGACGGCCGACAGCCATGGAAAGACTCCCTTGGGAGATACTACCCCATTCTATCAGCTATTTGCGGGACTGTGCACTAGCTCACATTGCGACCTCCAGGAGGCAACTCATGTCACGGACAGATAGTCTGCGCCGCGAATCAGATCAGGCTCCTACCAACAGAAGTGTTGCAGGCCAGCCTGTTTAGCCATCGAATCCTTGACGATGGTCAGGACAGTCACCCACAGGGGGCCAGATGCTTCTCTACTTTGCTCCTGGCACATGCGCCCTGGCACCACACATAGCTCTGGAATGGAGCAAGGCTGGGTATGAGATTGAAAAGGTAGATCTGCGCTCAGAAGCGTACGGGCAGATTAACCCTCTTGGCATGGTTCCAGCCTTGAGGATTGAAAGCGGCAGACTGCTCACCCAGGCTGATGCAATTCTCAAGTTTATTGTGACCAGCTTCCCCGATGCAGAGCTTGGTGCTGGCGATGGGGAGCTTGCAGAATTCAATCTGGATGAAGCCCTAGCTTTCCTTACGGGTGATTTCCATCCTGCTTTCTGGCCATACTTTGGCCCTGCCCGGTTTACGACCAAGACCGATCAAGATAGCCTTGATGCAGTCAAGGCGTCATCTTACTCGAGAATAGAGCGTGTCATGAACCATTTGGAGGCGATGCTTCAGGACGGCCATGTCGTGAATCAAAGGCGCACCATTGCTGATCCCTATGCCTTTGCCATGTGCCGCTGGACAGTGAATCTTCCAAAAGGCTGGAAGGATTACCCATCGATCGCAGACTTCATGAATCGCATGCTTGAAGATCCAGGTGTGCAAGCAGCACTAAGTGCCCAGGGCCTGAAATAGAAACTTTGACTTGAAGGTATTGCTGTTGTCGCACGATGAGTTGGCATGTTGCACGTTCAAGGGCCTTGGGGCTGGGATTGATAGGTAGCGGAGCACATCATCCAGGCCTAGGAGTTTGTTGCCAATTGAGCAGCGAACCCCTGGCCACAGCGGATCGACCCCTGAGCTGAACAGCTGAGAC
Organism: Synechococcus sp. J7-Johnson; assembly: GCF_024345795.1. GTDB lineage: Bacteria > Cyanobacteriota > Cyanobacteriia > PCC-6307 > Cyanobiaceae > Regnicoccus_A. Next base: position 53 of record NZ_JAGQBU010000064.1, on the reverse strand, counting down.
TCCGTTCTTCTGCTGTCCGGGCCCCATCGATGGGCCTCAGTCAGCCGCTGCTA
>NZ_JAGQBU010000063.1 GCF_024345795.1 Synechococcus sp. J7-Johnson | reverse complement strand
TGATCAGATCCAGATCAGTTGCGGCAGCGGCGGTTTCGGGCACAGGAAGGAGGCGATACCACCGAGCGAACCCCATGCCGGCAGCTCAGGCCAGTGCGCCTGTGACACACTTTGAATCAGCCCTGGCTCACACCAGGACAGCAGCGTTTCTTCCTCACCTGGGGCCTGGTGATTCCTGTGTTTGGCGTGCGTTTCGCCGGCCCGTTGGTGATGGTCTCCCTGGCAGGCGGGGTCGGCATTGGGGAAGCCCTCGAGGCGGCGCTACGCCAGCCCGCCCGATACCGCGCTCTGCTGGAGCTGGCTGAACCCCGGATCCTGGCCTTTGGCGGCATGTTCCTGCTGATGGTGTTCCTGCGCTACTTCTTTGATGAGGCCAAGACCCTGCACTGGGTCCGGCCGCTGGAGCGCCGTCTCAGCGCAGCTGGTCGTATCGAAGCGCTCGAGGTGGCCCTGGCCCTGAGTCTGCTGCTCATCCTTGCCGCCATGCTCCCGGCCGAATTGCGGGCCGAGGTGATGATCAGCGGCGTGATCGGCTTGGTGCTGCAGTTGCTCAGCACGTCATTGGCGCAAGCCTTCGGGGATGAGGAACAGGCTGGGGCCAGGCTGGCAGCCGGTGGCGGGCTGGCCAGCCTGCTGTACCTGGAGCTTCTCGATGCCTCCTTCAGTCTGGACGGCACCATCGGGGCCTTCGCCATCACCCAGAACCTGGGGTTGATCCTCACCGGCCTGGGGCTGGGTGCCCTGTTCATCCGGTCCCTCACCCTGATGCTCAGCCGCGAGAAGGCACTGGATCAGCTGGTGTACCTGGAGCATGGCGCCCACTACGCCATCGGTGCCCTGGGGCTGCTGATGCTGTCCGGCATCGTGCTGGGGCAGCACCATCTGCATCTTCCCGAATGGGTCACCGGCCTCATCGGCATCGTGCTACTTCTCCTTTCGCTGGCCGATTCCCTTCGGCAACGTGGATTCCCTCGTCACTCACCCTGAGGCGGGAAGCCTCAGCCCCTGAGCGCTCGCCTTCGCCTGGCCAGTTCGCCCTGCGGCAGGTCATGGGCCGAGCATGTGGCGTGCGGGCCGGGTTTGACTCACCCTTCTGGGCCCCAGAGCATCAACGCCAACGGTTCCATCCTTCGGATACCCCCGTTCTCCCATGGTCTTGGAATCCTCCCGCTCCTTCATGTTGCTTTCGGTGGCCGCTGCGGTGGCCACGATCGTCCTTAAGACGCTGGCATGGCGGCTCACCGGTTCGGTGGGGCTGCTCTCCGATGCCATGGAATCCGGTGTGAATCTGGTGGCGGCACTTGGGGCCTTCTGGGCGCTCACGCTTGCCGCAAAACCGGCCGACCGTAAACACCACTACGGTCATTTCAAGGCCGAATATTTCTCCAGTGGCCTGGAGAGCGTGCTGATCGTGCTGGCAGCCCTGGCGATCATTTATGCAGCCGTCGGCCGACTGCAGCAGCCACAGCCGCTTGAACAACTTGGAATCGGTCTGGCCCTCTCACTCGTGGCCACGGCGATCAACGCTCTGGTGGCCTGGGTGCTGCTGCGGGCCTCCCGCCGCTTCCACTCGATCACCCTGCGCGCCGACGCCCACCATCTGCTCACCGACGTCTGGACCTCGTTCGGTGTGGTGCTGGGCATCGGCCTGGTGAAGGTCACCGGGCTGACGATTCTCGACCCTCTGATCGCGATCGCGGTGGCGCTGAATATCGTCATTACCGGCTGGAAGCTGCTCCACGAAACGGCCTCCGGCCTGCTGGATCGTTCGTTGCCGGAGGAAGAGCAAGAGATGCTGGAGGCCCTGCTCGCTTCCCATGAAACGGATGACATCCGCTTCCATGCCCTGCGCACCCGGGTGGCCGGTTCGCGCCGGTTCGTCGCCTTTCACGTGATGGTGCCTGGCCGCTGGACGGTGCAGGCCGGCCATGACCTCTGCGACCAGCTCGAAGGGGAAGTCGCCGCGGCCCTGACCCGCACCCATGTGCTCACCCACCTCGAGCCGATCGAGGATCCAAAGTCCTGGGATGACCAGGGATTTCGCTGGGAGGAGGGTTGAGCGCTCACAGGCTTCCTTTCTGCAGCCGACCATCACAGCAGCGGGTAGCGTTCAAGACCGGACCGGCAGACCATGGCGATTCGACTCCGCTGGCCTGTCGAGAACACCCTTGCGGCTGTGTCTCCAGGTGCACTGCCGCAGGAGGAACTCCAGGCTGAATCGGCCAACGAGCAACTGCTGCTCGCGGCCAGGGAAAGCACCGATGAACTGCTCGCCCGGTTGAATACCAGCGCAGAAGGGCTGAGCGCTCTGCAATCAGAACTCCGCCTGGCCAAGGTCGGGCCAAATCAGATCGCCCATGAGAAACCCGTCTCCTGGGCGGTGCAGCTGTTCAAGACGTTCAGGAATCCGCTGGTGATCCTCCTGGCTTCCCTGGCGGCCCTTTCCCTGCTGACCGGGGATATCAAGGCAGCGATGATCATCACCACCATGATCCTGTTCAGCGTGCTTCTGCGCTTTTCGCAGGAGTACCGATCACTGCGGGCCGCTGAATCCCTGCGCCTGATGGTTCACACCACCGCAACAGTGAAACGGCACGATGCCCGTAAGGACATCACCCTTGGCCTGGCGGCCGACCTTGGCCTGCACCTGGCCGTGGATGTGGCTGGTCAGCTGGAGGTCCCGATCGACAGGCTCGTGCCCGGTGATGTGGTGATCCTGGCTGCTGGGGACATGATCCCCGCCGATGTGCGGGTGCTGCGTTCCAAGGACCTGTTCGTCAGCCAGGCCGCCCTCACCGGTGAATCGTTGCCGGTGGAGAAGCACAGTGTGCTGTCTCCCCGCCAGATGGAGATCAGAGAACCACTGGAGCTGGAGAACCTCTGCTTCCTGGGTACCAACGTGATCAGCGGATCCGCGACGGCAGTGGTGGTCGAGACCGGAGAGCGCACTTGCCTGGGAACGCTGGCCAAGACGGTGACGGGTGTTCGCAGCCGTACCAGCTTCGATCGGGGCATCAGCGAGGTGAGCATGCTTCTGCTGCGCTTCATGGCAGTGATGGCACCGGCTGTGTTCCTGATCAACGGCATCAGCAAGGGCAACTGGGGCGAAGCTTTCTTCTTCGCGCTTTCTGTGGCCGTTGGGCTGACGCCGGAGATGCTGCCGATGATCGTGACTGCCAACCTCTCACGAGGCGCCATCGCAATGGCGAAGCAGAAGGTGATCGTCAAGAACATCGACTCGATCCAGAATCTCGGTGCGATGAACATCCTCTGCACAGACAAAACCGGCACCCTCACACAGGACCGGATCGTGCTCGAAAAGCACCTCGATTATCGCGGCAGGGAATGTGAGGAAGCGTTGGAGCTGGCCTATCTCAACAGCTTTCACCAGACGGGACTCAAGAGCCTTCTTGATGTGGCAGTCCTTGAGCACATCGAACTCCACAAAGCGTTAAAGGTGGAGAAGAACTTCGCCAAGATCGATGAGATCCCGTTCGACTTTCAGCGGCGCCGCATGTCGGTGGTGGTAGAGGAGGAGAACCACCACCACGAGCTGATCTCAAAGGGAGCTGTGGAGGAGATCCTCGCCGTGTGCAGCAACCTCAAAGATGGGCCAGTCATCCAACCGTTGGAGAAGGACATTCACGAGCAGGTGCTGAAGTTGAGCGAGGATTTGAACAACGATGGCCTGCGGGTGATCGCTGTTGCCTACAAGGAAGTTCCTCTCCAACAGGGACCATACGCTCTCACTGATGAGTGTGATCTCACCTTCGTGGGGCTGATCGCTTTCCTTGATCCTCCCAAGGATTCGGCCGCGCAGGCGATTCGCGATCTGAACCATGATGGGGTGGCCGTGAAGGTGCTAACTGGCGACAACCCGGTCATCGCCCGGAAAACCTGCAAGGACGTGGGTCTGGCCGTGGAGGAAGTTCTATTAGGGCAGGAGATCGAGGCCATGGACGATGCCAGGCTGGGAGAACGGGTGGAGTCGACGACGATCTTCGCCAAGCTCTCGCCGCTACAGAAATCACGGATCATCAAGCTGCTGCGCAACCGTGGCCATGTCGTCGGGTTCATGGGCGACGGCATCAATGACGCTGCCGCCTTGCGAGAGGCTGACATCGGAATCTCGGTTGATACTGCGGTTGATATTGCCAAGGAATCGGCCGACATCGTGCTGCTGGAAAAGAGCTTATTGGTGCTGAATGCTGGCGTGATGGAAGGGCGCCGCACCTTTGGCAACATTGCCAAGTACATCAAGATGGGAACCAGCTCGGCATTCGGCAACATGTTCAGCATGCTGGGGGCAAGCATCGTGCTGCCATTTCTACCGATGCTGCCAGTGCAGATCCTACTGAACAACCTTCTCTACGACTTCTCTCAGACCGGCATCCCTTTTGATCACGTTGATCCGGACTATCTTAAGGATCCACGCAAGTGGAGGTTGAACGATATCAGGAGCTTCATGGTGTTCATCGGCCCGGTCAGCTCACTGTTCGACTATGCTACTTTCGCCCTGATGTGGTTTGTCTTTTCCGCCAACACGGTTGAGAGTCAAGCCTTGTTCCAAACGGGCTGGTTCGTCGAAAGTCTGATGACCCAGACGCTGATCGTGTACATCATTCGCACGGCTCATATCCCCTTCCTGCAAAGCAATCCGGCGCCCCTGATGGCCTTAGTCACCATAGTGGTGATGGCATGCGGCATCGCGATTCCCTATACAACGATCGGTTCAGCGCTGGGGATGGTGCATCTGCCCCTCGTTTATTATGCCTGGCTGGCAGCCATCCTGCTCTGCTATTGCCTTCTCACCCAGCTGGTGAAGACTTGGTACGTACGCCGATTTGGCTATAGCTGATACAACAACATCGTCAACTGGTGGACTGGTTGGCATCTACTTCTGTCCTTCCGCCATTCGAGGACTTGATGCTTTATATGGCGCAGGGTGGCAGTGCGGTGGATCCGTGAAGCAATCCCCCGAAGGCCCCTCGGACCATGCCGTAGTGGCCAGGGTGGAGATCAAGACACCCGCAGCCTTGGAGGCCGGATCCATGGCCCAGGTCCACCATCGCGCCCCAGGGAAGCGATCCGCCATGGTTCTTCAGCTGGCGGCAGGAGGAGTCTGCGCCCTGACACTGCTCCTCAACAGCTCCAGACTTGCCCATAGCTGGGGAGGAGGGCAACGGGATGGGTCATGGGGATGATGGGCACCGATTTCGAGTGGCTGAAGAACGCCCCTGATTTCGATCGCGCCTTCATCGAGCAGATGATTCCCCACCACCGCATGGGCGTGATGATGGCCTCGATGGCCCAGACCAATAACCAGCATCCGGAGCTGAGAGCCATGCAACAGGCCATGGTGAAGGTGCAGAGCGAGGAAATTGAGCAGATGAGGCAGTGGTACCGCAGCTGGTATCCAGCAAAATAGGGAGACTAGATAGGGACTCCTGAAAAAGCCAGATCGATTGTGCCGCAACTGGTCTCAGCGGTTGATAGCCGGTAGACTGGCCAGGAATGCGGCAATCGTGGATTGCTGCTACTGATCACAGCCGCACATGTACCGA
>NZ_JAGQBU010000062.1 GCF_024345795.1 Synechococcus sp. J7-Johnson | reverse complement strand
CGTCTTTGGCACAGGCAAGCGCAAATATTCCTTGAAGTTGATCATGGCCAGACTGTCCGCTGGCGCTGAGGGTTCAATCTCAATGAGCTTCCTGGTGATGTGCGCGGAGAAGATCCTGAGGCTGCTGTGCCTCTTTTTTGTATTCCTTTTCGCTTGGCTTTGGAGCCTTCTTGAGCTCAATTCCATGGAAGGAGGTGCCTGCAATGGTCCATGTCCCAAGTGGGATGATTTGCCGGTCACCGCATAGCCAGATTTGTGGGCTCCGCAATAGCGCATCCCCTGCCGCTCCAAGACCGGTTTTGGCTGCCGCTCTTTTTCAGGAGTCCCTATCTGGGGTTCATGCTGGTCTGGCCTACGCACCGCTCGCCGGGGGAGGGCTTCTGCATGAGGCAGGGATACCAGCTCCTTAGTGCGGTTCAGACCCAACAGTTCGGTCGGCTTCATCACAGCCGCAGTGAGCTTCGGAAGTTGCGCACGACCTACTGATCAACCGATTCAGGCACCCACCTCAGACCCGGCCTGCACCGGCCCCGTCTCGCTCAGCTCATGGAGCCGGGCCATCCGCAGCTGATACCAGCACTCCCGATCAGGCCTGGACTCAACGATCACATTGCAACAGTCGCGGCGCAGTCGGAATCACCATCGGATCGAGTAGATGCTCAGACGCGGCGAAAGTCCCAGGGCCGGGTGATTCCACCTGATACCTGCCAAGCCCTAATTCAGCGCCGACTGGTCCAGGTACTTTTGATATGCGTAGCCGTAGGCCCGCGGAGGTTTCAGGTCATTCCATCCTCCACTATCGCCAGGTTCAGGTTCACTGCCACGTTCACATCGGCCACGGCGCGACCATGGCGATCCACGGTCTGCGGAATCAGCCGCACGTTGCCGCCGATCGGCTCACCAAGCGGTTGCAGACCTGTGAGCAAACCGCCTGGATGCTGCGCACCTGCTTGAGGCCTGAACGGCTCTGAGCAGCGCTCCATCACCCGAACTCACCCTGCTGAGACAGCAGTAGAGCGTCTCTCCCATGCCATGGGCCCGGACGGTGACTAACAGCACATTCTGGTCTAATCAGCTACAGACAAAACTATGCCGCATCTCTACCGATGAGGCTTATGGTTGAGATGCGGATCAGTTTTTCCGCTTCTCCCAGTCCCGCCCAATGTCCAAAGCCTCCACCAGCACTGCCCGCGAACAAGCCCTTCGGGACTCGCTGCTCGTCCGTTTCGCCGCAGCGGCCGCAGCTGGAAACATCGACACAAAAACGGCCCTCAACCACGAAGCCACCTACCTGGGCATTCAGCTCAACAAGATCAACGGCTCTACCCCAGGCACCCACTGAAGCTGGAGCAGGCATCCAGATGCCCCCCCAGCAGAGCCGCCCTTAACCAGGATCCCCTTGTTCAATCACCGCGACCGGGTTGAGCTGCCGATCCCAGCACTCAGCTACTCCAGCGAAGACGAGCTGAAGCTGGTGCTTGTCTGACCTGCGCTGAGCCCACCATGCCCGATCCGGAAGCCGACCTTCCCCTGGCCACCCCCCCGACCCAACAGCGCATCCTCGAACTGGGCCCCTCAGACAAGGATGCTGAGTATCTGCAGCAGAACCTCTCTGCCCTGGCCGCTCGCGACGGGTTGCTCTGGCTGGGGGGTGATGAGGGCCGCAGCCTCTACCGGCTGCAACGCCTTGGTGAGCACCGCTACGGCGACCTCTGCGAAGTGAAGCTCAAGGACTTCGGCCTGGCCGGCGGCAAGGACGACGGCGAATCGGATATCGAGGGTCTGGCGCGCGACGGTGATCGGCTCTGGCTTGTGGGCTCCCACAGCCTGCGGCGCCGAAAGCCCGACGACGAAGCAGAACCCCTGCGCTTGCATGACAGGCAAAGCCGCAACGCCCATGTGCTCGGCTGCCTGCAGCTGAATGGCGAGGGCCTGCCAGTGGCAGGGCAGCGGCTGGCGTTGGACCCAACAGGCGGCGGCGATGTTCTCACCAGGGCCCTGGCGGCCGACACGCGGATCGCCCCCTTTCTGACGATTCCCAGCAAAGAGAACGGACTCGACATTGAAGGCATCGCCGCCAGCGGGGAGCGTGTGCTAGCGGGGCTGAGAGGTCCAGTGTTGCGTGGCATTGCCCTGGTGCTCGACCTGCGCGTGGACGGCCTCAATGGCAACGAGCCCACTCTCACAATGACCGGCCTGCACGTCCGCTATCTGCAGCTGGGCGGCCTGGCGGTGCGTGACCTGGCCGTGGTGCCAGGCAGTGAAGACGTGCTCGTGCTGGCCGGACCGACGATGACCATGGCAGGTCCTTGTTATCTCTACCGCTGGCGCAACGCCCTCCGCCCCAGGGATTCAGATAGCCCCATTGAAGTCTTGGTGGAGGAACCTGAGCCCCTGCTGTGGATCCGCGATGGCCGCCCTGGCCGACCGGGGGAGGGCAGCGACAAGCCAGAAGGGCTGGAGGTGCAACGCCTGGAAGGCAGCCTGATGGCCTGGGTGGCCTATGACGACCCCACTGTCACCCGGCGGCAGGGCCAGGGGGCCCGAACCCGGCTGGATGGGTTTGTACTGCCGGATTGATCGCTGCTGGCCCTGACTCCTCCTCGTCGCTGCCTCCTACCGGCACCAAATCGGATTTGGAGGCATCAACAAGCTCCTTGACTTTGGCGAGCAGATCAGCGCCGGTACACCCCTGCGCCTGGTGCCCCGACGCCTGCTCCTGGGCGAACCCCGGCTCCGGAGGCAGGTCCACCGATCCCCCCGGGGTTCGGACGTGCCAGGCAGACTCCGCCGGAGGCAAGAGACAAGGCCACACCAGACACAGCCAGAACTGCGAGTGCATTGAGCTTTCGCATCACACATTGATCAGTGGAGTCCCTTTCTCCTAACAGCGGCCACGATCAGCGCAGCCGAACCCGCCGAAAGTCCCATGGGCGGGTGATGCCGCCTGGCACCTGCCACACCCCGTAGCGGCGGCGGGAAGCCCGGAACTCTGCATCCAGATACTCAGTGGCATCGCACTGACCCAGGTGCTTCCGGTAGGCAAATGCCTGGCCGTCCTCCACCATCGCCAGGTTGAGATTTACCGCCCCGATCACTTCGGCAACGGTGCGGCCGTAGCGATCGATGGCCTTCGGGATCAGCCTCGCTCTTCATGGATGGCGGTCTGCATCGCGGTTGTACTGCCGGGAGTCAGGTCACGCAGATTGGGAGCAGTCTCGACTGGATCCGCAGGCATCGCTGATGTGTGGCCGTTACTCGCTCACCACCACGATCGATCAGTTGCTGCCACGGCTCAAGGGTCCGCTGCCGGAGGGTTTGCTCGAGCACTACCAGCCGCGGCAGCAAGTGCGGCCAGGCGAACCACTGCTGATCCAGCGGCAGCAGCATGGCCGACCTGAAGTGGGCTTCGCCCAGTGGGGTCTGGTCCCCAGCTGGCTGAACGAGACGCGCGGCAAAAGCCGTTCTTTCGTGGTCCCTGGCGCCATCACCACTGCCTGCTGCGTCCGATCCACGACCGAATGCCGGTGGTGATCAGTGATGGATGGGAAGAGGCCTGGTTGCTACCGGAAGACGCCGCCGAGCTGCGGGGGCTGGAGGCGTTGATGGCCCCATGGAATCCCGCCGGCAGGGAGGCGATTCCGGTCGACTGGTTGTGATCAGCTGCGCACCGGAGGCTCCTGGGCCCCAGAACCGCCCTGCTCATCTCCCTCCTCCTCAGCCGCTACAAGCGGATGCGAGCCGCTCAGGCGATCGGCGATCCCCTGCAGCACCCCACTGGTGAGGCCCGCCAGCAGGGCCGCTTCCTTCTGCAGCACGGACGTGGTGACCTCCACCTGATCGCTCACGCATTCGGCGAGGGCCCGGCCCAGGCTCGTCACCCCCTCCTTCACGGCTGAGCCGACGGCCGATCCCGACGCGCGCGCATGGTCCGCTACATCCACGAGCGTCGTGCGGGTGAAACCAGCCGCGCTGGATGCCGTCTGGCTGACGGTCTCGATGAAGAGGGATTCCAGGGTGGAGAGATCATCCAGTCGCCGCCGCAGCGTCTGCCGGGAGAAGGCGCCGGCATTTCCGACGGCCTCCTCCAGGGTCAGACGGGTGGCCTGGGCTGCGGCAGCCAGGGCCTCATCAAGGCCTTGCAGTGCCTCTCTGAGAGCGAGTTGCCCGTCACTGGCTCCCTGAGCGCCGCCGGTGGCGCCGGCAACCACCGCGCGAACCACCTTCTGAACAGCGCCTTGATCCAGTTTTCCTTCGGTCAGGGCGCGGAGGGTGAGGCTGCGGACGTCCTTGGTGATGGCGGCCGGGTTATCGCTCAGCACGGCACGGACTTCCCGCTCGAGGGTCTCCTCCTGCCCGAGCGGTTGCTCATGGGTCGTGATCTGTTCCTGGATGGTCATGGCCGCTTGCACGGAGGCTCTGCCTTCCACTGTGCTCAAGCGATTACCTGGGCGGGATGGGAGGCGCTACTTGCGTCACACAGCCGCTTACTGAACGTGCCAGGATGTTGGTCGTAATCGCGCAATGGCCTGAGCTGGAAGCCCATCGCTCGCTGCTCAGCCAGGTCCAGATCGAGGAGCAGGAACGAGCGGCCTACGACCGTCTGAGTCAGGTGGCGGCAGGCCGGGTGGAGCGGTTGCTCGAGCTGCTCAAGCAATGAAGGTGATCGTCGATCTCTGCGTTGTGCCGATTGGAGTCGGCGTCAACCTGGCGCCCTACATCGCAGCCTGTGAACGGGTGCTGCTGGACGCCGGCCTCAAGATCCAGCTGCACGCCAATGGCACCGCGATTGAGGGCGAGTGGGAGCCAGTGTTCACAGCGATCGAGGCCTGCCATGCGGCCGTGCATGCCATGGGCGCTCCACGCATTTTCACCACGGTGAAAGTCAACACCCGCACCGATCGGGACCAGACGCTGGAGGACAAGGTGGCCAGCGTCGAGGCGCTGCTGCAACAGAGTTCGCCTCCCGGGTAAGCCCGAGCGCTCATGGCTGATTGCCCCAGGGCCTCCAACCCGACTCGCGGAACATGCGATAGGCCAAGGTGCTGTTGACGACCGGATCCAGCAGCTGGTCCGGCGTGTGAATGCCCATCGCGGCCATCAACCGACGGTTTGCCGTGTAGTGGATCTGGAACAGACCGATGCAGGCCCCGGCGCAGCCACGGGCTGTGGGGGACAGGCCGCTCTCCAGGCGCGCCAGCCGGATGGCGGAATCATGGTGCGCAGCGGGCCACACCTGACGGATGGCGGTGAGCACTTGGGCTTGGCCTGCTTGAGTGGCTTGAGCAGCGGGAGCCACCCAGGTAGTGGCCCCAAAGGCCAGGGTTGCACCGAGCAGCAGAGGGGTGGCTCGTCCAGCAGAAACAGCGTGAAATGGCATCCATCCACCCGGCCAATTGCGTCGGACGGTATCGGCTACAAGGCGGGTTGACCAGTGGTTGAAGTGCCGAATGGACTTGTTCAGTCAACGAACAAGTGAGCACGTACGCCCTCAAGGCGTTGCTCCAACCGATGTCTGAACGCTGCTTATGAGAAGGGCGCCCCGTGTCGGGCGCCCTTTGGCCGGTTGCAGGGACTGATTGGTGCTGCCCTGGTCGAGGCCTCTGATTCAGAGATAGATCCGCCTGCCTGTCTTGTCAGTACGGCAAGCCGATCCACCGCATCAACGGCGGCATCAGAGCGATTGCAGCTGGTCAGCCGAGCCACTCCGCCAGCTTGGTGTAACGCCTGCGGCCCAGGTGATTCTTCACGGCCATTGCCAGCGCTCTCTTCTGACCCACCAGCACCACCAGCTGCTTGCCGCGGGTGATGCCGGTGTACACCAGA
>NZ_JAGQBU010000061.1 GCF_024345795.1 Synechococcus sp. J7-Johnson | reverse complement strand
CTGCGCACGGTGGTGATGAACTTGCTGCGCGGGAGCGGTTTTCGATCGATCCATGCCGGCCAGCAGGAGGTGGCCCATGACATCAGCCGGATGCTGGCGCTGGGAGAGGGCAGCCTGGCCCCAGGCAGGCTTGATCACACTTTTAGGCAGCCCTGGGGTTGACACCAGCGGCTGCTCCCTGGACGACCTCCTTTGCTGGAAGGCTTGTGGTAAACAGGCTCAATCAAGGCCAGGAGTGCTTCCCATGGAACCATTGCCTCCATCTCATCCAAGAAGCGCTGGCGACGCGTCCTCTTTTTGGTGCGGATCTGCTCGTAGTCCGTTAAGCCCAGCTGAAGGGAACGGTCATCCATTCCAGTCTCAATCCCAGATCTGGAATTATCTTAGCGGGCTTTTCAGATGTTCTTTAGGTCACTGACTTATACCTGAGAATAGCAATAGCTCCGATAATCAGTGAGAGAGCGGTGAGCGCGAGATCAGCCAGTACAACGAACACTAATGCTAACGGTAGAACGACGCCAACTCCTCCGCTTAGGTAAATCAATAGAAGCAGGAGGCTGATCACGATTGATGCCCTCGCCAACCATCGCAAAGAACCATTCAACCGACCGACATGAAGCAGACCAAGGTTCAGCCACTGTCCAGTCGCCGCCGCTAGTGAGGCGAAGACCAAGGGAATGATCGTGAGCGATCCCACGCCGTCGCCTGTTGCCCCCGTGTGGCTGCGCTGCCAGGCAAGCAGAGCAAGCAACACTGCCCATGCCAAAGCTCCAAAGCGAAGCCAAGGCTGGCGAAGAGCGAACCCGATCGGCAGAAGGGAAAGCCCCAACAGTGCTGCCGAAGCAGGAAAATCATGTTGAACGGCGCCGGGCCTTACGGCCCATAGGGCCACTAATAGAACGATTACCTGGCAAAGACCGGCGGTAACTGGCAGGAGTTGGCGTTGGTTTTTCGTTGGGTGGGACCGGCGAGGAAGATAGCGCCCCTTCGAGTGGTGTAACTCATGAGGTCCTGTGACCCTTTCTGGAGGGTGAACAGGGGCAGTCAGAGGCTGACTGCTGAGGAGCAGATTGCGCTGCTCCGTTGATCCACTATGAACCCTGATCGCTGAATGCGCAACTGAGTGATCAAGTGTTTTCGTGTAGATCAAGTCAGAAGCTGTTGCGCTTCAAGCAGTGGCAATCGCCACCGCATCGGACTTATCGCCATCGGGGAGCTCCACCAGCTCCTCTGTTTCCGGAAGCTTGGCCGTGGTGGCCCCGGAGAAGAAGCGGCGGCGTTGCAGCTGCCATTCCTCCTGCTGCTCCAGCAGCTGGCTGCCCACCAGCCGCACGATCGCCGGATCGTTAGTGAAGATGCCGACCACGTTGGTGCGGCGTTTGATTTCCTTGATCAGGCGTTCAAGCGGGGTGGCGCTCCAGGCCTTGCGCCGGTGCTCCTGGGGGAAGTGCAGGAATGCCAGGACGTCGTCCTGGGCGGCCTCCATCACCAGCACGGCAGTGGGGAACTGCTTGCGCAGCATCTCCATGACCCGCTGCCAGTGAGCGCGCACCTGATCAGGTGCCTGGATCACGAATACCGCTTGTGGCCTCCAGCCGACTGCGTCTACATGGCGGCGGCCACCATGTAGACGCAGTCGGCCTACTTCTTTGGAGAAGCCTTACGGCTAGGGCACATGGCTCAGGAGGTCGCGCAGGAAGTGCACCGGGCACCTCTCCAGCTACTGCCCTGGAACATGTGCTTGATCGCTGCCGTCAGGCCCAGATGAGCGTCCGAAATCACAAGGCGGTTGCCGTCCAGGCCTCGTTCCTTAGCACCACAGGCCAGCACGATTTGGGCTCGCTGCACAATCGAATGCGGTAGCGTGTGAGAGCTGGCGCTGCCCTGAAGTTTCTGAACTTCGCCATCACAGAGGACCAGCGGTGGCATCGGACGACCGAGCGCCACGGAGTACCTCGGATTACACTCTTGATCCCAGTCGTTATTTCCGGGCATAAACACTAGTCCCTTTGACGGAAGGGTTAGGGTACATTTCGTCCACACTGCTCAACCGTGGGCTTGGTCATAGAAATTGCAATGACTTTGCCTGCTTCAACTGAGATGTTGGCTAATCGCTCGTAGACTGGAGACCCATTCTTCGTCCAACATACAATATCACCAATTTCAGCTGTCAGCTTCCCAGTAACCCATTTAGCAACCACGGGTCGAGAGATGCTGGGATAAACGGAGGACAGCTCAATGTCACCGCCACAGCGATAGAGGCCATGGAGTAGAAGCATGCCGTCAGAAACCTTGAACTTGCCACGTGGACCACCAATAGCGGTGCAGTTCTCGGCTCGTGTCATCGAGCGAAGTTGCTCGCTTTCGGGTAGCTCTAGCCAACTTCGAACGTTGTCGTGCAAGCGACCAGACTGACCTTCGATTTCGACCCTGTCAAACAAGGGTTCAGTCGCCATTGAGGCTGACGAGCACAGGATGAGGAGCACGGCGTTGAAGAGTGGTTTTAAAGACATGGCAAGTATCCTATTTACGTGCCCTAACTTGTTCTCAGACATTTCTCTAAACCATCTCCCGTCATCTTCTCTTTTCCAGTAAATACGGGCTGCTCTTCAATCCGATCCTCAAACCTTAGCTGTTACAGACAGTTTAGTTTCCCGGCCCTTTCTGGGTTCACCGGTCTGCCGGTCAGCAAAGCACTTTTCAGCTGAATAAGTTCAGTCGGCGAGGCTGCACGGACCCAGGGTGCCACAGCAGAGCACATGGCTGTAGTTCATGGGGGCGCTCACGACCCGATTCCCCAGCAGCTCCTGGATTGCGTGGATGTCACGCCTCCCCTCAAGTAGGTGGTCAGCAAACGAATGGCGGAATGTGTGGCAGCTGGTGACCTTACTCACGCCAGCCGCGCCAACGGCCTCTTTGACGTCTTATCACCACAGTGGGATTGAGGTGATGGCGACCTTCCTGCCGTGAGCTCGGAGTCCGCTATCAACCTGGCTTTGGAAGCATGGTTACCCTATCCTCGCCCTCCAGCTCTAAGTCCCGCTGCAGCAGCTACGGAGGGTGCGATTCGCTGGCCATGGGTTGTAGCCGAGGAGATGCCAAGAAGGTTCCCGCGGCGGAGCACATTCAGCTGGCAGATTCCGGGCCGTCATCCCCGCCCCCGGCGGTTTCCCCTTCATCGCTGCGCTCCCCTTCGAAAGCACGTCCCAGTGGTTCCGCCGCGATTCCCTCCACCTCCCGCAGATAGCGGGCCAGGCCGTCACTATTGCCGTGGGTGACATACACCTGGCGGGCTCCGGTATCCCTCACGGTGCGCAGCAGGCCGTCCCAGTCGGCGTGATCGCTCAGCACGAAGCCGCGCTCGAAGCCACGCCGCCGCCTGGCGCCGCGCACCGCCATCCAGCCGCTCACGAAGGCGGTCTGGGGATCCTTGAACCGCTTCATCCACGCCGACCTGTGTGCCGAGGGGGGCGCGATCACCAGCTTCCCCGCCAGGCTTTCACTGCGCGGCAGGTCGCTCACGGGCCGGGTGGGCACCATGGCGACCCCCTCCTGCCGGTAGGCGGGCATCAACGCCTGTACGGCCCCGTGCAGCAGCACCTCCTGCTCCACTCCGATGGCGGCCAGCTCGGCGAGCAGGCGCTGGGCCTTGCCGAAGGCGTAGGCGAACAGCAGCGATGGCCGCTCCGGCGCCCCCTGCCACCAGGCTCGAATGGCGTTAGCAACCGCCGCGCCGCTCGACCAGCGGTAGACCGGCAGGCCGAAGGTGGCCTCAGTAATGAACACATCGGCCTGCACTGGCTCGAAGGGGGCGCAGCTGGGGTCGGCGCAGCGCTTGTAGTCGCCGCTCACCAGCCAGCTCTCGCCGCCTGCCTCCAAACGGATCTGGGCGCTGCCGAGCACATGGCCGGCGGAATGGAACGACACTCGGGCGGCGCCGATGCGGTGCAGTTGCCCGTAGTCGACGGGGATCAGGCTGATGCCCGCGCCGAGGCGCTGGCGCAGGATCGCCTCACTCGCGCCGATCGCCCAGTACTCGCCGCAGCCCGGCCGGGCGTGATCGGCGTGGGCATGGGTGATCAGGGCCCGCGCCACCGGCCGCCAGGGATCGATCCAGGCCTCGGCGGCCGGGCAGTACAGCCCCTGGGGGGTGAGCCGGAGCAGGCCGCCGGTGGGCAGGGACATGGTGGTGAGCGACCTACGGAAGCTTGTCGATGCGTTGGCAGGTCCCAGTCACTGTCTGCTCATCAATGTCGGGCCCGTCGTCACGCTGAATCTTCCATTCACTTTGATAGATCAGAGTCTGCCGCTGGATGGTATGACTTTCTGCCACAAACTGGGGCCTGTACATCCGTTTCTCCCAGTATATTTCCCGATCGGTGATCTTCACTGTGCTGTCATCGATGATGCCCCCTCCAAGCTCGGCAGGCGGTTCATAGGTGGCGATGGTGCTCCTCACCTCCCCCGTGCCGGGATCCAGCTCCAGCATCGGAACCGCCTTGGCGTTGAAGCCTCCCGTGAGTGTCAGCAAGAGCACGGCGGGAACCGCCCACCTCCGCGCTCTTTTGTTCAGAAATCCCAGTGCCATCGCCATGGGCGGATTGATCGGTCGCAAACTAGTCAGACCCTGCCAGGTCATCAGCCCTGTCGCACGTATGCCCCGAACACGTTGGCCAGGTCTGCTGAGCACCTGTCTGTTTCTCTGGGTGGCCTGTAGCCCCCCGCTCCGATCCCAGCCGGTGCCGACTCTCTCCGAACCGGCCCAGGAGCGGATCGCCATCAGCACGACAACTTTCTCCCTTGATCTGCTGGATCAACTCTGGCAACAGCCCGGCAATCTGGTGGTGTCTCCCTACAGCCTCTACGCCGCTCTGTTGATGGTGGCCAGTGGTGCCCGCGGTGAAACGGCCGCGGTATTAGGCAAGGTCCTTCGCCTTGATGCCGCAGGGAGCGATCTGCAAGCTTTCACCAGCCACTCGGCCCGCCTCACGGCAGAATCGACCGGGTCGCAGCTGGTTGTGGGGCAGTCGATCTGGCCGGCGGAGCGCTTCACGCTGCAGCCGGCCTTCCGCCAGACGATGGCCGCGATTTTCGGAGCCAGCATCACCCCCCTTAACTATGCCGGCGATTCCCAGGGAGCCGCCCAGCGCATCAATGCCTGGGTCAGCGAGAGCACCCGCGGCAAGATCAAGGAGCTTGTGTCTGAGGGGCAATTCTCACCGGACACGCGCCTGGCGTTGCTGAGCACCATCTGGTTCAAAGGTGAGTGGAAGAATGAGTTCGACCCGGACAGCACCCGCACCGGACCGTTCGTTCTGCAAGGAGGCGGCACGAGCTCGGTGCCGCTCATGCATAAGATCGGCTGGTACCGGCTGGGGGCGATCCCGGGCGGCAGGATTCTGGAGATTCCCTATCAGGGGGAGAGTTACGACACACCGAATCATGCGCTGCTGATCCTGCTCCCTGACAAACGCGATGGCCTGGCGGCTTTGCAACGTCAGCTAACCCCGCAGAGCCTGAAAAAGGCGATCGAGGGGATGAAGGAAGAACAGGTGGAGTTGATTCTGCCAAGGTTCAAGATGAGGAGCCGTCCCGATCTGATGGAGCCGCTCGAGCGGATGGGGCTGGGTGCGGTTTTCGGCGCCGATGCAGATCTCTCGGGCATCAGTGCGGTTCCCGATCTCTACCTGTCCAGCGTGCTGCAGGAGGCCATGCTGGAGGTGGACGAAAAGGGAACCGAGGCAGCTGCGGCCACGATTATTGATATGCGGCTCACCGGACTGAGCGAGGATCCGATCACGCCCTTCCATGTGGACCATCCATTTCTGCTCATGATCCGCGATCAGCCCACCGGCACTCTGCTCTTCCTGGGTCGGGTGATGGATCCGGGTGATCAAGGGTAGCTTCACGGGTTCAGTCTCACTTCCCGTGCGTAGCGGCCGGCCACAGGGCTGCCTAAAAGTTCCACAACAGCATTCTTGGCACGGCTGTCAGCATGGGTTTTGGTTGGCTGGAATGGCGGCCCTCCATGCCCGAAACCCAAACCACCGCAACGGAAGAGAGTGTTCCGAGC
>NZ_JAGQBU010000060.1 GCF_024345795.1 Synechococcus sp. J7-Johnson | reverse complement strand
CGACTGGCTGGATTTCAGTCGATTCGAGCCGGAATGCAGGCCGTAACTCACGACATCACGGCGCTACTGGCGATGGCGACGAGGAAGCCAGAACCAAGCTCGAGTTAAGACTTTGAATCAGCCCTGGCGGCACCGGGGTAGGTGGAGGTGGCCGCCTCGGCGCCGGAGGCCCAGATCGTCAATGCTTTCTGCCAGGTGGCCTACGGTCCATCTCTGTGAACCATGCCCCACGGCTCGGTGCGACAGGTGAACTCTCCTGCCCCCCATCCGGATCCGGCTACGGCAGCGCCACTGGCACTGTTCGAGGCGCTCGCAGTCGAAATCAGGGATCCGGATGAACTGGAGCAACGCGTCGCCCGCAACCTGCCCCTCAAGGCTTGTCTGGAGCGCCAGCAGGCAGGCGGGCTCCTCCACCGCAGCGGCGTGTTTGCCCTGGAAAGCCTGCGGGTGTCCTGCAGCGACCACTCACCGCTGCAGATCGACTTCGATGACTGCCAGTTCGCCACGCTGGCGCTGCCGATAGCTGGCTCCGCCCAGATACGGATCGACGGACACGAGCTGGTGCTGAACGCCGAACCGATGGCCGCCTTCCTGCCCGGCAGCGCCTTTCGGGCCTGCACGGACCAGTTCTCTGAAGTGATGATCACTCTCGATCCCCGGCGACTGGCGGAGACCGCGGCCGCCATCGCCGGGGACCAGCGCGACGCCAACGACCTGAGAGGCCGTTTCGAAAGTCCGAGTCTGCTGAGTGGTGGCTCCTCCGCCAGCCAGGCGGAGCTGCTCAGGAGTCTTTGGCTGGCCCTCGGCCTGCTGGATTCCCCCGTGATCCCAGCGGTCGGCGGGGCCGTCCACCAGCACGGCCTCGAGGATCTCCTGTACCGGATCATGGCGGCGATGCTCTGCCCGGAGCTGATCGGCCAGGGGGTGAGCCCGGCGATCACCAGGACATCCCCCTACCGCGAGACGGTCTTCAACGAGTTGCTCGAGTGGATCCGCGCCCATCTGCACGAGCCGATCACGCTGACCCTGATGAGCCGCCGCAGCGCCTACTCCACGCGCAACCTCCACTATGTGTTTCAACGCCGCTTCGGCTGCACTCCGATGCAATGGGTGCGGGAGCAGCGGCTCGCTGCCGTTCACTCCGCCCTGCAGCGGGCCGAAGCGGAGGAGCAGGTGTCGGGCATTGCCGCCCGCTACGGCTTCCAGCAGATGTCGTCGTTCTCGAAAAATTTCCAGCGCCGCTATGGCGTCACCCCTTCAACGGTGCTGCGCCGTTCGCGCCTGGAGCGAGAAAGCCGGCCTGGGTTGCCATAGCGGACTTGGTCGGCCTTGGGGTCAAAACCGGGGGAACACCACTCAACACCCAGGTCTTCAGGCCACGCCATTGGCTTTGAACCATGCCAGAAGTCGACTCCAGCCGTCGGCAGCAGCTTCCGGCCGGTACGTGGGGCGGTAATCGGCATGAAAGCCATGGGGAGCCTCCGGATAGATGACGATCTCGCTGCGACCTCCTCCCGCCATCAGGGCTGCTTGCATCTGCTCCACAGTCTCGAGCGGGATGCCATCGTCCAGGCCGCCATACAAGCCCAGCACCGGAGCCTTGATCCTGGCCACCAGATCCAGCGGAGAGGAGGGCTGCTCAGGTGAGCTCACCCCAACCAGTCGCCCGTACCAGGCCACACCGGCTTTAAGGCTCGGGTTGTGGGCGGCGTAGAGCCAGGTGATCCGTCCACCCCAGCAGAAGCCGGTGATGCCGAGTTTTCCGCTGTCTCCTCCTCTCGCACGCCCCGCCCAGGCAACAGTGGCATCGAGGTCGCTCATCACCTGGGCGTCGGGCACCTTGGCAACCACAGGCAGAATCGAAGCGATATCAGGCAGCTTGGTGACATCCCCCTGGCGCTCGAACAGGCTCGGAGCGATGGCCAGATAGCCGAGTCGCGCCAACCGCCTGCACACATCCTGGATGTGGGCATGTACCCCGAAGATCTCCTGCACCACTAGCACCACCGGTAAGTTCGTGCCTGTGGCTGGTCTGGCGCGGTAGGCAGGAATTGTGCCTCCTTCCACAGGGATGCTCACGAAACCTGCTGTCAGTCCATCTTCATCAGTGGTGATCGTGGCCGCTGAGATCGGGCGCACGGCCACAGCAAAGCCAGCGGCGAGGGTGCCCAGCAGCAGCTCGCGGCGGCGGATGCCCTGGGGGCCGGCTGGATCGGATGGGGTCTTGGCCATGTGGAGGGGATACCGGTTCACTCAGAACGCCATTCTGTTGCGCTCCTCAAACTGGATCAAACAGGATGGGTCCTACTTCCCCCCTACAAGTCCAACCTGGGCTGCCGCAGTGTCGAGAAAGCCGCGTGCTGAGCACGCCTGACGGTCCCCCAGCAATTTTGTGCCTACCTTGAAGCCATCACGACGCTCTGTTGAGAGTTTCCCGCGGACCCAGGGGAACCAGCCGATGATTCCGAACCATCCGGTCAGCTCAACCAGGACACGCCGGCACAGGTTCTGGCGTGATCAGCTCCGGCGGTTTGTGGTCTGGAACGCTGCACTGCTGGTGGCGATTGCGCTCAGCCTTCCCGCCGTTCAGTCGCAGCCGGCGGCTGTGGAGACCGCCTCCGCACAGGTGAACGTGGACGGCAGAGAGCTGTTCCGCGCCTTGAGCTCCAAGGACTTCAGCGCTGAGCAGAGGGTGGAAGCTGCCAACGCGCGGCTCCAGAACGCCGCCCAGGGCTCTGGCCCGGCCGAGATCCAGGTAGTGGAGCGCAACGGCCTGCCGGTGATCACCCTCAATGACAAGCAATTGCTGACGGTGACCCGGCGCGATGCTCCCGAGGGGGTAAGCCTTCAGGAGCAGGCGGAATCCTGGCGGCGCAGCCTGGAGGTTGCCATTGAGCGCGGCCGGCGTGAGCGGCAGCCCTCGCACATCCGCTGGCTGCTGCTGCGCTCAATCGCGCTGCTGCTTGCTGCAGTTCTGGGGCAACGAGTGCTCGGGGCGATCTTCCGGCGGGTGTTCGCTAGGGCCTGGGCAAAGGCACCGGACGGGGGGATGAACCAGGGCGTGCCCGGCAGCGGCTTCCTGCCACGAGCCCTGCTGCGCAGCCTGCAGGTTGCGGTCTGGATCGCCGTTGCCGCCTCGATCACCCAGGCAGTACCGGTCACGCGAATGGCACTGCAACGGCTTCGCGGCGCCCTATCCGACAGCCTCGCCTCCCCCTTCCTGCCGCTGGGGGAGCGGAGCTACTCGGTGCTGGATGTGATCGTGCTTCTGGCGCTGTTCCTCGCCCTGGCCAGGTGTCTGGGGGTGCTGCGACAGCTGCTGCGCACACGCGTTCTGCCATACACGGGCCTGGACAAAGGCTCCCAGGTAGCGATCGCTTTCGTCGTGCAGTACGCCCTGCTGTGCATCGGTGCGTTGGTGCTGCTGCAGCTTTGGGGGCTGGATCTGAGCTCGCTGACCTTGTTCGCCAGTGTGTTCGGCGTAGCCCTCGGCCTGGGCCTGCAGGGAATCACCAAGAACTTCATCAGTGGCCTGATCATTATCTTCGAGCGCCCGATTCAAGTGGGCGATTTCGTGGAAGTTGGTGAGCTCCAGGGCACGGTGCAGCGCATCAGCCTTCGCTGCACCGAAGTGATGACGCTGGATCACATCTCAATCATCGTTCCAAATGCTGAATTCCTCGAGTCCCAGGTCGTGAACTGGAGCCACGGCAGTCCTATTTCTCGGCTGACACTCCCCATCGGCGTTGCCTACGGCTCTGATTGCGAAGCGGTTCGCACCGCGCTGGTGGATGCCTGCCAGAACGATCCGGCCATCCTGCCGGAACCCCCGCCGCGGGTATTTTTCACGGGCTTTGGCGATAGCGCCCTGAACTTCAAATTACTGGTGTGGATCAACCAGCCGATGCGGCAGTACGAGATCATCAGTGATCTCAATTTCCGCATCGAAGCGGTGCTGCGCGAACGCAGGATCAGCATCCCCTTCCCGCAGCGGGATTTACATCTGCGCAACGGAAGCCTGCAGCTCAGCTTGCCCCCTGAACTCAGCAAGGAGCTGACTGACTTGCTAGCCGGCCGCGACCGTTCCACGAGGGTGGCAGCCCCGGATCATGAGCAGCAGACCAAGGACTGAGCTCCCGCGCCGGCGGCGCTTGCAATCGACGATGTAGCTCACTGGTTCCTTGCGCCAGTCGAACGTGACTATTTGCACTGACTTCAGCTCCACTCTTTTAGTCAGCGGCCAAGAGGATCAGGCGTGACCCAGTCATCGATGAAAGTCTTGGCGTGCGGATCGGCGGCGATGTAATCGGCCACGATTTTGCGCTGGGCCCGAATCCGTGCCCGCATAGCCTCCATGGCGCTCACCGAACTGCTCACCTGGCGCTGGCACCTGAGATCAGCCATAGGGCTCCTCCTCGCCAGCCTGATTTGCCCAGGCGTCAGGGTTGGGCTAGGAGCCGGCGCCTTGCTTTCGCCACTCCTCGGCCACCTCAGGGAAGTGCTTTTCGATGCAGGCTTCGCACACCCCATGGGTGAAGGCCACCTCGGCGTGCTCTTTGATGAAAGCCTCCACGCTCGACCAGTAGCCGGCGTCATTGCGGATCGCCTTGCAATAGGAACAGATCGGGACGAGCCCCTCGATCAGGTTGATCGTCTCCAGGGCCGTAGCCAGCCGGGCGGACACCCGCCGCAGCTCCAGCTGGGTCACGACCTGGCGGGCAAGCCCCTCCATGGCATGGATCTGGGCGGCGTTCAGCGCCCTCGGCTTGTGGTCGATCACGCAGAGGGTCCCCAGCGGCAGGCCTTCCGGCGTCAGCAACGGAACGCCCGCATAGAAGCGGATGTTCGGCTCAGAGGTCACCAGCGGATTGGCGGCGAAGCGCGCATCGAGGTGGGTGTCCTGGATCAGCAGGATCTCCTTCTCAAGGATGGCGTGGGCGCAGAAGGAGACGTCCCGGCTGGTTTCGGTCGCTTCCAGGCCGAGCTTCGATTTGAACCACTGACGGTCAGCGTCAACCAGGCTGATCAGGGCGATGGGCACCTCGCAGATGTACGCCGCCAGTGCAGTCAGATCGTCGTAGGCCCGCTCGGGCGGTGTGTCGAGGATGCGGTAGTCGCGAAGGGCCTCAAGCCGCTCTTCCTCTCGCTCGCTCACTGACGCCTTCATGGGCATGAAACCGGAGGATCTCGACGTCCTTTGGCCTCATTGTCGGGGCCGCTCCCTCGGCTCAGGAGCGGCGTCACGATTCCTCACCCCTCCTGTACCTCGAACGGGCATCGCGTCAGAGCCGCTGGTGCAGTTCGATCACGTTGCGGTCGGGATCCCGCAGGAACAGGCCGCGGGCCTGGCCGCCGAAGTCCACCGGCCCGGCACTCGGCTCCAGACCCGCGCCCCGCAGCTCCTTGATCGCGGTGTCCAGGTCGTTGCAGAGCAGGGCGAAGTGGGTGATGCCCGCCGGTTTTTCCGGGCCGTCCATCAGGACGTTGGCCTCAGAGGCCGTGGGCGCATTGAGGATCAGATTGATTTCCACGCCGCTGGGGTGGCTGAGGATCGCGACCGGTTCCGGCCCGATCGGCCCGGCCACGAACTGGAAGCCGGGCAAGGCGTAAAAGGCCGCCGATCGCTCCATGTCGTGAACGCGGATACCTATGT
This sequence comes from Synechococcus sp. J7-Johnson, assembly GCF_024345795.1. Taxonomy (GTDB): domain Bacteria; phylum Cyanobacteriota; class Cyanobacteriia; order PCC-6307; family Cyanobiaceae; genus Regnicoccus_A. The sequence goes on along the minus strand of NZ_JAGQBU010000060.1, from coordinate 532 downwards.
GTGCCAGACCGCCGATGCCGGAGAGCGTCTGTGGCATGCCGTCGTCTGTTCGCAGTGGAGAGGAACCATCCTGCAGCCGCACTGCTCAGTCAGCACTGCACAGACCGATCGATCCCACCAAACTGAGGTCACAGAACCAATGGCCACCTCCTTGCCGATCAGCAGCAGCAACCAGCCACGGCGTTACCGCCTGGTGGATCACCACGGCCAACCCCACCTCGAGCTCGATGAGCACTTCGAGTCGATCGATGAGGCCTGGGACTTCGCCACCCACTGGTGGCAGCAGCGACAGCCCACTGGCGAACCGGCCAGCCTGGTTGGCCTTGGCCTGGAGGTGAGCACCGAGAGCGGCGGCTGGCGCACCCTTCGCCATTCGCAGGGCTGAACCCTGCAAAGGTGAGTCCACAGGCCAGTCCGCAGCCCACGGAGGTGCTGGCGGGATCGATCGAGCGCGTCACCTTCCATAACCCCGATAACGGCTTCTGCGTGCTGCGCATCAAGGCGCGCGGTCATCGCGACCTGGTGACGGTGG
>NZ_JAGQBU010000006.1 GCF_024345795.1 Synechococcus sp. J7-Johnson | reverse complement strand
CAGGATCAAGCACTTCATCGCTCACTACAACAAGCGCTCAGCACCATTCAGCTGGACCGCCACTGCTGACTCGATCTTGGAGAAGCTCCAGCGGCTTTGCTCGCAGATTTCTGGGACGTGATACTAGTACCGGGATCGGAGCAAAAGAAAGCCCTCTTTGCAATGCAAAGAGGGCTTTCCTGGTTGAGGCCATGATCGTGATCGTGGCGGGCGACATGAAGCGTCACCCGGCCACGATCACGACCCGTTCACTTGCTCTCGGTGAACTCCGCATCGATCACATCATCGGCGCTGGGGCCTGAGGATGTGGCGCCGGCAGCACCGTTGCCGCCCGGTTCGGCACCAGGAGCACCGGCTTCAGCTCCAGCCTGCTGGTAGACCGAGGCCCCCACTTCATAGAGCTCCTTCTGAAGCTCCTCGAAGCGGGTCTTCATCGCATCGTAGTCCTCCTTGTCGACAGCTTCCTGGAGCTGCTGGCGCTTCTCATCCATCTTGGCTTTGACCTCCGCACTGACCTTGTCGCCAAGATCGGTGAGTTGTTTCTCAGACTGGTAGATGAGGGTTTCGGCCTGGTTCTTCAGGTCGATGCGCTCGCGCTTCTCCTTATCAGCCGCCGAGTTGGCTTCGGCGTCCTTAACCATCTTCTCCACCTCGTTCTCACTGAGGGTGGAGGCCCCAGTGATGGAGATGCTCTGCTCCTTGCCGCTGCCCTTGTCCTTGGCGGTGACGCTGAGGATACCGTTGGCGTCGATGTCGAAGGTGACTTCGATCTGGGGAACGCCGCGAGGTGCAGGCGGGATGCCGTCGAGACGGAAGGTTCCCAGGCTCTTGTTGTCGGAGGCAAGCTCGCGCTCCCCCTGGAGCACGTGGATTTCCACGTTGGTCTGACCGTCAACCGCAGTGGAGTACACCTCGGCTTTCTTGGTGGGGATGGTGGTGTTGCGGGTGATCATCTTGGTCATCACGCCGCCCAGGGTTTCCACGCCCAGCGACAGCGGGGTGACATCGAGAAGAAGGATGTCCTTCACTTCACCGGCCAGCACACCTCCCTGAATGGCGGCACCAACGGCCACCACCTCATCGGGGTTCACCGTCTGGTTGGGGTCCTTGCCGGTGACTCGCTTAACCAGCTCAAGCACCGCGGGAATGCGGGTGGAACCACCCACCATCACCACCTCATCGAGCTCAGCGGAGGAGAGCTTGGCGTCCTTGAGGGCCTGCTCCACCGGCACCCGGCAGCGATCGATGAGCTTGGAGGCCAGCTCCTCGAACTTCGCCCGGGTGAGGGTGAGATCGAGGTGCTTGGGCCCCTCGGGGGTGGCCGTGATGAACGGCAGGTTGATTTCGCTCTGGGTGGCGCTGGAGAGCTCGATCTTGGCCTTCTCGGCCGCCTCGGTCAGGCGCTGCAGGGCCTGCTTGTCCTGGCGCAGGTCGATGCCTTCATTGGCTTTGAAGCTGGCGGCCAGATGATCGACGATCACCTTGTCAAAGTCGTCGCCGCCCAGGTGGGTGTCGCCACTGGTGGAGAGCACCTCGAACACGCCATCGCCCACTTCCAGCACGGACACGTCGAAGGTGCCGCCGCCCAGGTCGAAGACCAGGATGCGCTCGTTGCTCTTGCGATCGAGGCCGTAGGCCAGGGCTGCCGCCGTGGGCTCGTTGATGATGCGCAACACCTCGAGGCCGGCGATCTTGCCGGCATCCTTGGTGGCCTGACGCTGGGAGTCGTTGAAGTAGGCCGGCACCGTGATCACCGCCTGGGTGACGGTTTCACCGAGGTACTTGCCGGCGTCATCGGCCAGCTTGCGCAGCACCTGGGCACTCACCTCTTCAGGGGCGAACTGCTTGTTCAGCACCGGGCACTTCACCTTCACATTGGCGCCCGCCTTCTCGACGCCATAGCTCACTTCCTTCGATTCCTCGTTCACCTCATCGACCCGACGGCCGATGAAACGCTTCACCGAGTAGAAAGTGTTCTCCGGGTTCATGACCGCCTGGCGCTTGGCGATCTGGCCCACCAGCTGATCCTGGTTCTTGGTGTAAGCCACCACCGAAGGGGTGGTGCGGAACCCTTCCGCATTGGCAATCACGGTGGGCTTGCCGCCCTCCATCACCGCCACGCAGCTGTTCGTGGTGCCAAGGTCAATGCCGACAACCTTACCCATGGGTTCTCACCTCCTCTGAATTGAATGTTCTGTCCCATGCATCTTCAGCAGTGGGGGCCACCGCAGGCGAGGTGTGGTTTCCGAACAGAGGGCGGGCGGGTGGCGGCCAGGCCCGTACATTTCGCTCCCGGCATCGCCCCAGACCCCAGCCGCCATGCCCCTTGAGATCTCCGCCCGCACCTCGCTCGTGGCCGTTCTCGGCGATCCGGTGCGTCATTCCCTCTCGCCGGCGATGCACAACGCCGCCCTGCGGGAGCTGGGTCTCGACTGGATCTACCTGGCCCTGCCGGTGCAGGCCAGTGATCTGGCGGTGGTGGTGCGGGCCCTGGAGGCCATCGACTGTCGTGGACTGAACGTGACCTTGCCCCACAAGCGGGCGGTGGCGGAGCTGGCTGCGGAGCTCACCCCCCTGGCCCGGCGGGTCGGGGCCGTGAACACCCTGGTGCGACGCGAGGGCGGCGGCTGGCTGGGCACCAACACCGACGTGGAAGGGTTTCTTGCGCCGCTGCGAGCCAGCGGCGGCCAAACACCTGGTTCAGTGCAAGACCTGGCGGGCGGGCGGGCCCTGGTGCTGGGCTGCGGCGGCAGCGCCCGGGCCGTGGTGGCGGCCCTGGTGGAGCTGGGACTGGAGCACATTCAGCTGGCCGGACGTCGGCCCGATGCCCTGGCGACGTTCCTGGCGGAGTGCGGGTCATGGGCACCCCAGCTCAGCGGGGTGGCCTGGCCGGCGGCGGCCGATGAGCACGAAGACCTGCTCAAGGCGCTGACTGCGGCCGATCTGGTGGTGAACACCACGCCGGTGGGAATGGGTGCCAACGCCAGCGCCTGCCCTCTGGAGGCGGCTGACCTCGAGGCACTGCGCCCTGGCAGCCTGGTCTACGACCTGATCTACACACCTCGGCCAAGCCGCCTGCTGCTGGAGGCCCGCCAGCGGGGCTGCAGTGTGCTCGATGGCCTGGACATGCTGGTGCAGCAGGGAGCCGCCGCCCTGAGGCTCTGGCTCTCAGAGCCGGGCTGCTCCGAAACCACGCCGCTGGCACTGCCGCTGGCGGCGATGCGCCAGGCCGCGCTCGATCAGCTCAGCAGCGCCTGATCACTGGCGGCAGGGACTACCCCTCTAGCCTGGGCGGATTGCAGCCAACGCGCCCAGCATCCATGGAAGGCCCCCCGATCTGGCAACGGCTGCTGGCCGTGCTGGCCTACCTGCTCCCCTGGAGTGACGGCGTGCCCTTCGGTGAGGCTCTGTTCAGCCTGGTGCCGGCCCTGCAGTGGCTGGTGCTGCCGGCCCTGCCGCTGATGGCCCTGCAGCAGCAGATTCCCTTCGGAGGGTTTCTGTTGTTCCTGGTGCTGTTCCTGGCAGTGGTCCGCAATGCCCGGGTGCCTTATTTCATCCGCTTCAACGTGCTGCAGGCGATCCTGATCGACATCGTGCTGATCCTGCTCTCATTGGCCTTCAGCGTTCTGCTGCGCCCGCTGGGGGCCGGCTTTGCTCTGCGCACCCTCAGCAACACCGTGTTCCTCGCCACCCTGCTGCTGGTGGTGTTCTCGGTGGTTCAGAGCATCCGTGGCCGTGAAGCCGACATCCCCACGGTCTCGGAAGCGGTGCGGATGCAGCTCTACTGACAGCAGTGGCAGCAGAGCGGAATCAGGAGGAGACCGGCAGGTAGGCTGACAAATCCGTTGCTGGCAGCGCTCTGCCGCCGGCCTCCCAAGAGCCCATCACGGAGCCTCAGTCCCCCATGTCAAAGAAGCCTTACTACGAAACCATGTACATCCTTCGTCCGGACATCCCGGAGGAAGAGGTGGAAACCCATGTGGCCAAGTACCGCGATCTGCTCACCGAAGCTGGCGCTGAAGTGCTGGATTGCCAGATGCGCGGCAAACGTCGCCTGGCCTACACGATTGCCAAGCACCGCGAAGGCATCTACGTGCAGCTCAACCACGACGGTGATGGGCAGCAGGTCGCCCTGCTTGAGCGCGCCATGCGCCTCAGCGAAGACGTGATCCGCTACCTCACCGTCAAGCAGGACGGTCCGCTGCCCACCCCTCGCAGCGCTCCTGCCGCCGCAGAACCGGTGGCAGCTGAAAGCTGAACCAGCGGAAATCAACGCATCCCGCCCAACCTGGGGATGATGGATCAGCCACCAATCCTGGCCAACTGATGGTTGATGACCTTCCAAGGCCAGGAACCCCGCCAGTGCCGATTCCGGCCGAACTGCAGAGTCCAGAGCCAGGCTCGCCGCCACTCAACGATCGGCTCAGGAGTGCTCTGCGGGAGGCCAGTCTGGAGCTGGAGGCCACCAGGGCTCAACTGTTGACCTGCCAGCAGGACCTGGAGCGGGCGAGACGTCAACTTGCCGATCTCGAGGAGCTGATCAGAGATCTGCCCCAGATCTTCGAGCGGAAATTTCATCAGCGCCTGCAGCCGCTGCTGGATCAGCAGCAGCTGCTGGCCCAGGACAATCACGCCCTCAGGGAGCAGGCCAGGCGCCTGTTGCCTCCGGCACCACCACCGCCTCCCCCACCAGCCCCTGAGAACGAGTTCAGGCCAGCGCGAGGCTCAAGTCAGCAGGCTGCTTTTGAGCCATTGCGGGCCCTGCGGGAACGCTGGCTCAGGCGTGGACAACCTCCCGCCTGAATCAACACCAGGCCAGGGCGATTTGAGCAGCCTCAGGCCTGGCGCCGGCTGGCCGCCCACAGCCGGGTCGGCATCCCCCACACATAGATGAAGCCCTCTGCAGCCCGATGATCGAAGCGATCGTCGCTGCCATAGGTGGCCATCGAGGGCACATAAAGGCTGTCGCTGCTGCTGGAGCGGCCGATCACCACGGCATTGCCCTTGTGCAACCGCAGACGCACCATGCCGTTGACTGTGGCCTGGGTGCAATCCAGGAAACCATCGAGCGCCTGCTTGAGCGGTCCAAACCAGAGTCCCTGGTAGACGAGATCAGCCCAGCTGGACTCGATCTGGCGCTTGTAGCGCACCACATCGGCCGCCAGGGTGAGACTTTCGAGCTCCTGGTGGGCACGGATCAGCAACAGCAGACCAGGTGTTTCATAGATCTCCCTCGACTTGATCCCGACCACCCGGTTCTCGATGATGTCAAGGCGGCCGAAGCCATGGAGGCCGGCCAGCTCATTGGCACGGCGGATAACACTGACGGGATCAAGGCTCACGCCATCGATCGCGACAGGGTTGCCCTGCTCGAAAGTGATCTCCACCACCTGTGGCTCCTCAGGTGTGTCACGGATCGAGCGGGTCATGGCAAACACCTCTTCCGGAGGCTCCACCAGCGGATCCTCCAGCGGGCCGGCCTCGATACTGCGGCCCAGCAGGTTGAGATCGATCGAATAGGGGTTCGCCTTGCTCACCGGCGCCGGAATGCCACAGCGCTCGCCGTAGGCGATCGTTTCCTCCCGGCTCATGGCCCATTCCCTGGCCGGGGTGAGCACCTTCAGATCGGGAGCCAGGGCGCCGATCGCCACATCGAAGCGCACTTGATCATTGCCTTTGCCCGTGCAGCCATGGGCCACGGCATCGGCGCCCAGGTCCCGGGCCACCTCCACCAACCGGCGGGCGATCAAGGGCCGGGCCAGGGCCGTGGAGAGGGGATAGCGCCCCTCATAGAGAGCATTGGCGCGGATGGCCGGGAAGGCGAACTCGCGGATGAAGGGATCGATCAGATCCCCCACGATCGACTGGCTGGCGCCGGAGTCGAGCGCCTTCTGGCGGATCGGCTCCAGCTCATCGCCCTGGCCGAGGTCGGCCGCGAAGGTGATCACCTCCTCGACGCCCCATTCCTGCTTCAGGTAGGGAATGCAGACACTGGTGTCCACCCCACCGGAGTAGGCGAGCACCACCCGTTTTGCCCTGGCGCCCTGCTCCTGTGCCATTCCCTCAGTCCTGTGCGTGCGAGCTGTTCCAGGATTGTCCCCTGTCACCGGCGCCAGCGGCTGGCGATCCAGACCCCCATCAGCAGCGGCGGGATGAGCACCAATCCCCACACCTGCCAGGCCACCACGGGCAGAGGGTCTGGCCAGCGCTGGCCTGCCCACACCAGCAGAGCACTGATCAGCAGGGCCAGGCTCCAGCCAAGGACCAGCGTGGGGAGTTTGCCGGCAATCAAGGGAAGGATTCAAGCTGCTGGCTTATGGTGATCGATCGGCGTCCAACGGTTGCGCGCTTCACAGGCTTTCCATGAGCACCCTCGACAGCATCAACCCCTCGCTCACCCGCTACCGGCGGGATGAGCCAGCGCCGGTACTACCCCTGCGCGATGAGCCCGATCTGCTCAGCTGGCTGGAGAGCAGTGGCCGTCTGGTGGCCGATGAGGAAACGGCGGCTCCGGATGTGAGCACGGTTGAAGAAGAGGAGCTTTCGGCTCTGATGGGCGAGAAGGAGGAGTACAACCAGGCCGATGAACAGGCCGATGAGAACTGGGAAGACTGAATCCTGACCTAAGGTCCGGCCGCATCGCCACAGCGCCGCGGCGGCGCCAGGAGTCTTGGCCCGAACAACCCAAATGCCGGCCCCAGCAGGGGCTCCAGCAACCCCAGCCGATGGTCGGCCCAGTGCCCTGTTGCTGGCCGCGGCTGTCCTGCTCGTCTGCATACTCTTTGACCGCCTCAGCGGCGCTCCCCAGCTCACACCGCCCCTGCTCGTGGCAGCCCTGGTGAGCTGGGCGCTCTGCCAATGGGGGGTTCCCCGGCTGCGGGTCCTGAAGCTCGGCCAGGTGATCCGGGAGGAGGGACCCCAGGGACACCACGGCAAGGCCGGAACGCCCACCATGGGTGGCTTGCTGGTGGTGCCGGTGGGGGTGATCGTGGGTGGTCTGGTCTCCCCTGGCGATGACCGGCTGCTGGCGGTGGCGGCGATCACCCTGGCCTACCTGGCCATCGGCGGCATCGACGACTGGCGCAGTCTCACCCGCCAGACCAACACCGGACTGACCCCACGGGGCAAGCTGCTGCTGCAGGCCCTGGCTGCGGCCCTGTTCCTGGCCTGGGCCCAGTGGAACCTCTGGATCCGCCCGGATGTCTCCCTGGCCCTGGGCTGGGTGCTGCCCCTCGGTCTGCTGATCCTGCCGCTGGGATTGTTCGTGTTCCTGGCGGAGAGCAACGCCACCAACCTCACCGACGGCCTTGATGGCCTGGCGGCCGGCTGCGGCGCCATCGTCTTCACCGGCTTCGGCGCCCAACTGATGGTGAGGGGGTCTCTGGGGGATCCGGCCATGGCCGGTTTCTGCGCCGCCATGGCCGGTGCCTGGCTGGGGTTCCTGGCCCACAACCGCCACCCGGCCCGGGTGTTCATGGGCGACACCGGCTCCCTGGCGATGGGAGCGGCCCTGAGCGCGGTGGCCCTGCTCAGCGACAGTCTCTGGCCGCTGCTGCTGATGGGAGGCGTGTTCCTGGCGGAATCGCTCTCGGTGATCCTGCAGGTGTGGGTGTTCAAGGCCACCAAGGGCCCCGATGGCCAGGGCCGTCGCCTGTTCCGCATGGCACCGCTGCACCACCATTTCGAGCTGGGGGGCCTGCCCGAGCTGACGGTGGTGATGCGCTTCTGGGGGGCGAGCGCACTGCTGGTGCTGCTGGGATTGCTGTTGTTGCCCTGAGCGAATCCGCAGCAGACTTGAGGGGTGACTGAAGCAACGGGAGACTGAGGTGGCCTACTTCACCTGGAAGGAACAGGGTCTGACTGCCGACTGCGCCAGCCTCGAGGCCATGGCGGCCCGCTTCGAGGAGGCGGCGGCGCTGATGCGGCGCATGGCCACTGAGGGGTTCAGCCTGGAGCGGCACAGCGACGGGCAGCACATCACCCACCCCGATGCGGGCGTCTTCGAGGCCTACGGGTTCATCAGCGAGGAGCCGCCGGTGCGCCAGCTGGATCTGATCCCCGGAGGCTGAGCGGCTCCCGGGCGCTCAGCGACGCAGGTAACCCACCACCCACACGGCCACAAACCCCAGCGAGGAGAGCACCAGGTAGATCAGGGCCCACTTCTGGAAGGTGGCGATGTCCTGACCGAACACCAGTCCGGCATCGGCATCACCGGCGGTGGAGAAGGCGAACAGCAGGCTCTGCAAGACGGTCAGGCGCGGATGCCTTCTCTAGCAGGCTTTGCCGGGGGCGAAGATCGATGTGAGATCTCCACGAGCCCCATGGCCGCCCCCTCCCTGCCGCGAACCCTGATGCTGCTGGGCAGCGGTGAACTGGGCAAGGAGGTGGCCATCGCCGCCCAGCGACTGGGTTGCCGGGTGATCGCTGTCGACCGTTACCCCGGTGCGCCGGCGATGCAGGTGGCCGATCATGCAGAGGTGATCGCCATGACCGACCCGGAGGCTCTCAAGGCCGTGGTGAGACGCCACCGTCCCGATCTGGTCATCCCGGAAATCGAGGCCCTGGCGGTGGACGCTCTTGCTGAGGTCGAAGCGGAGGGGATCACGGTGATTCCCACCGCCCGGGCCACGGCCATGACCATGAACCGCGACCGTATCCGGGATCTGGCCGCCGGCAAGCTCGGCCTGCGCACAGCCCGGTTCGCCTACGCCGAAAGTGCAGAGGAACTGCTGGCCGTGGCGGCTCCCCTGGGCTGGCCCGTGGTGGTCAAGCCAGTGATGAGCTCCTCCGGCAAGGGCCAGAGCGTGGTGCGCTCAGAGGAGGGCCTCGCCGCCGCCTGGCAGGCGGCCCTCGACGGGGCCCGGGGCGCCGGCTCCCGCGTGATCGTGGAGGAGTTCCTGTCCTTCAAGCTGGAGATCACCCTGCTCACGGTCAGGCCCTGGTCGGGGCCCACCCTCTTCTGCCCGCCGATCGGCCATCTGCAGGAGCGCGGCGATTACCAGTGCAGCTGGCAGCCGGCCGCTCTGGGCGAAGCACAGCTGGCAGCCGCCCAGGCCATGGCTCTGGCCGTCACCGACGAGCTGGGGGGCGCCGGGCTGTTCGGGGTCGAGTTCTTCCTCTGCGGCGAGCCCGGCCGGGAGGAGGTGGTCTTCTCCGAGCTCTCCCCCCGCCCCCATGACACAGGCCTCGTCACACTGGTGGGGCAGAACCTGAGCGAATTCGAGCTGCACCTGCGGGCCGTACTGGGCCTGCCGATCCCGGCCATCCGCTCCAGCTCCGCCGCCGCCAGCCGGGTGATCCTGGCGGATCAGACCCTCGACACCGTGGCCTACACCGGTGTGGCCGAGGCCCTGGCGGAACCAAGCACCCAGGTGCTGCTCTTCGGCAAACCCAACGCACGCCCCAATCGCCGCATGGGGGTGGCCCTGGCGACCGGGGCGGACGTGGCCGAGGCGCGGGCACGGGCTGATCGTGCCGCCGGGCAAATCACCGTGGTGGCGGCGGGCTGAGCAGCGCTGCCCACTGGCCTTGAGCTGTTTTCGGTTTTATGGTGCGCCTGTAAGGATTCCCCATGGCCCAGGCCCAGCGTCGCCCTAACCGTTCAAACACCGGCAAGGGCGACGCTGCCAATCAGGCTGAGCGAGCGGCGGCCACCGTGATCGCCCTGAAACGCCGCCAGGGGCACGGCACGGCCACGCCTACTGGTCTGCTCAGGCGTGTCCTGCGGCCGGCCATCCTGGTGGCCTTCGCCAGCGGCATCGGCCTGGGCTACGGCCTGGCGGGCCCACTGCCACAGCTGATCGGTCCCGCCCTGGCGGCCCTGAGCCACATGGCGCCAACGCTGGGCAAGCTGGTGCCGCCGCTCCCCATCGATCATCACCCCATCCTGATCCTGGGCTCCGACCAGATCAGCGGCAGCACAGATGTGATGGTGGTCGCCAACATCCACGACGGCATCACCAAGCTCACCCAGGTGCCGCGGGACACGTTCATTGAGTCCAGTCGCTTCGGGGTGCTCAAGGCCAACGCCCTCTACGCCTCCGGTGGGGTGGAGGCCGTCAAGGAGGAGCTCACCGCCCTGCTAGGCAGCCCGGTGGACCGTTACCTGCTGGTGAACCTGGATGCTGTGCAGAATCTCGCCGAAGCCTTGGGGGGTGTCGAGGTGGATGTGCCCAATCGGATGTACTACACCGACACCCGCCAGGATCTCTACATTGATCTCTACCCAGGCGTGCAGTTGCTCAAGGGCAAGGACCTGGAGGGATTCCTGCGCTTCCGCAACGACGAGCTGGGCGACATCGGCCGGATGGAACGCCAGCAGCTTGTGATCCGCGAGGTGTTCCGCAAACTGGCCCAGCCCAGCTCCGTGACCCGCCTGCCTGAGCTGCTCAGGATCGCCGGCAACGACATCAGCACCGATCTCTCGCCGCTGGAGCTGGGGAACCTGATCAGCAAACTGGGCAGCACCAGGCTCAGCACGACTCGGCTGGCGGGCCGGCTCTACTGGCACGACGACCTGAGCTACTGGATGCCGGACCTGAACACCCAGCACGCCGAGTCTCTGGAGCCGGAAAACGGCGATGCTGGCGTCAGCCAGCCGAACGACCTGCGCTGAGGCTCCGGCTCTCCTGCCGCGGCATCAAGGCGCCCCCAGCTGATCACGGGAGATCCCCACCAGGGGCATGGCCGCATCACCCCAACCATTGGCCGGCAGAAGTTCTGGAGCGCCGGGACCAGGTTGAACGGCGGCACCAGCAGCGAAGGCAGCGTTGGTCCAGGCCAGCAGCAACCCACGCAGGGGGCCCCCTCCCTCAGAAAGGGTGGAGCGCAGATTGAAGTGATCGCCTCCCTGCGCCAGTACCAGGCGATGGCCCGCGCCGCCACGACTGGCCTCCAGGCGCATCGGGCGAATGGCCTCCGGTTCAGGCGTCACCACCCAGTCTCGGGTACCGCTCACCAGCAACACCCGGGCATGCATCGCTTGTCCGGCCCCGGTGTTGAACAGCAGCGACATCGGCGGACTCACAGCCACGCCCACCTTGACGCGGGAGTCGCTCAGGGCCGCCTGATCTGCCGTGCCAACAAAACTGCACTGCAGTACCCAGCTGATGTTCCGCTCCGGATCGAAGACCTCGTCACAGCGCTCCTTGAGCCCGACATCGCTCGGCTTGGCCCCAGTCAGCTGCAGAACGGTGGTAGCCCCCCAGGAGTGACCGAGCACCGCCACGAATTCGGAGTTCAAACGGGTGTTCGGTCCAAGCAGACCAGCCGCGGCCCCGTCGATCACCGCCGAAATATCCAGAGGCCTCAACCGCAGTTCCTCCGCCCCAGGGGGCGGCACTTTGCCGGAGAGCATGGCCTGCTGCTGACCCTGATCACTGCCGGGGTGGAAGGGCAACAGCACCGTGTAGCCATGGCTGGCCAAATGGCTGGCCCACCCCTCGAAGCTCTCCGGTCCATCCCAGAGCCCATGGGATATCACCACCAGCCGACCGCTCGCACCTTTGGAGGGGCTGATCTGTATCACCTGTAGGGGCTTGGGCCGGTGGGACGCTGGGATCGCGATCAGCTTCCGCTCCACCGTGAGGGGACCGGGCTGGCTGAGGGCCGGATCGACACCGGCAGGCCTCTGGCCCGTCAGGAGGCGATCGGCCGGCTGCTGCTGGGAAGCCAGACGCTGCACCGAATACAGCGCCCGGCCCAGATCCACCGAGGCAGTGGTGCCAGGCAGCGCCTGCATCACGCTGAGCATGGTGGGAGGTCCATTGGCCGCCGCCTTGTCCAGCACCCTGGAGAGGTCGTTGCTGTCCAACTGGGCAGGCAGTCCATCGATACCGCCAAGGGCGGAGATCAGCAGCAACGCCTGGTTGAGCATCGGCGATCCCTGAGCCTCATTGACCACCGCCGGCACCTGCAGCGGCAGTGGTGCATTGAAGAGGGCCACCAGCTGGCGGCCAATGGCACCGTCGGTGGCCTGATCGAGTTCGGCCAGATCACTGGTGCCGCTGATCAGCCGCGCCGTATTGCTCAACTCCTCCAGGTTCACCTTGAAGCTCGTTTCGAGAAACGGCAAGCGCATCTCCACCTGCTCCAGAGCACGGGCTGGAGCAGACAGAAATGGCGCGGCGCCAAGCAGCCCGGCGACGGTGAGCAATAGCGGAGCAGCCGGAGCGGAACGAAGCGTGCGCACGTGATGGCACCCGAGAATCTCCATGATCTCCCCTGACCGCCTGTGGTCCGGTACGTCAGGCCACCATGGTCACAGGCGGATGCTGCGCCAGCACCTGGCGAAGGTAGCGACCGGTGTAGCTGGTGGGGTGCTCAGCCACCTGCTCAGGGGTGCCGGCCACCACAATCTCACCACCTTTGTTGCCGCCCTCGGGCCCAAGATCAATCAACCAGTCAGCGCAACGGATCACATCAAGGTTGTGCTCGATCACCACGATCGAATTGCCTTTGTCCACAAGCCGTTGCATCACGTCCATCAGCTTGTGGACGTCGTAGAAACTCAATCCGGTGGTGGGCTCATCAATCAGGTAAAGCGTCTTGCCAGTGGCGCGCTTGGAGAGTTCGGTGGCCAGCTTCACCCGCTGAGCCTCACCGCCTGAGAGCGTAGGAGCGGGCTGGCCCAGTTTGATGTAACCCAGGCCCACGTCCACCAGGGTGCGCAGACGATCTGCGGCCTGGGGAATGGCGCTGAATACATCTGCTGCCTGCTCCACCGTCATCTGCAGCACTTCGGCGATGTTGAAACCCTTGTAAGCCACCTGGAGGGTTTCGCGATTATAGCGAGCACCCTTGCAGACATCGCACTGCACATACACATCCGGGAGGAAGTTCATCTCGATCACGTTCACCCCCTGGCCACTGCAGGCCTCGCAGCGCCCGCCCTTGACATTGAAGCTGAACTGACCCACCTGGTAGCCGCGGGCTTTGGCCTCCACCGTGGCCGCGAAAACCTGACGGATCGGATCGAACGCGCCGGTGTAGGTGGCCGGATTGGAGCGGGGGGTGCGACCGATCGGGCTCTGGTCGATCACGATCACCTTGTCGACCGACTGGATACCGCGCAGCTCATCCATGCCGGAGGGGAAGGGCACCCGCATCCCGAGCTTGTGCTCCAGCGCTGGATGCAGGAGCTCATTCACCAGGGTGCTCTTGCCGCTGCCGCTCACACCGGTGACAGCCACGAGACGACCGAGGGGAATGTCGATCTCAAGGCCTTGGAGGTTGTTGCGGCGACAGTTGACCAGGGTGAGTTTGCGGCTGCCGGAAGCACGCCGTTCGGCCGGGGTGGGAATTGCGAGGCGGCCGCTGAGATAGGCGCCGGTGAGCGACTCCTCGGCCTCCAGCAGGTTCTGCAGGGACCCTTCCGCCACGATGTGGCCCCCGTGAACACCAGCTCCGGGGCCGATGTCGACGAGGTGGTCGGCGGCACGGATCGTGTCCTCGTCGTGCTCCACCACGATCAGGGTGTTGCCCAGATCGCGCAGTTTGAAGAGCGTGTTCAGCAGGCGATCGTTGTCACGCTGGTGCAGGCCGATGCTGGGTTCATCCAGCACGTAGAGCACGCCGGTGAGGCCGGCGCCGATCTGGGTGGCCAGGCGGATGCGCTGGGCCTCACCGCCCGAGAGCGTCATGGCCGGCCGATCGAGGCTGAGGTAATCGAGCCCCACATCCAGCAGGAACTTGAGCCGCATGCGGATCTCGCGCAGCACCAGGTCACCGATCTGGATCTGGCGCGGCGTGAGCAGGGGATTGGCCCCCTCGGCCAGCCCCATCAGGGCCTCGATCCGCTCGAGGGTTTCGGCCACGCTCACCGCGGTGAGCTCATGGATGGCGTAAGGCCCCACCCGGACCGCCAGGGCCTCGGGCCGCAGGCGCAGCCCCTGACAGGTGCCACAGGGCACCATCTCCAGGTATTGCTCCAGCTTCTGGCGCACCGACTCGCCACTGGCGTCGCGCAACTGGCGCTCCAGGATCGGCAGGATTCCCTCGAACGGCCGCTGGTAGGTCTGACTCTTGCGGTAGCGACTGTCGGCCTGAATCTCGATGGGCTGCTCGCTGCCATGGAGCACCACCTGGCGCTGCTCATCGCTGAGCTGGTTCCAGGGGGTCTTGATCTCGAAGCCGAAGGCCTCGCCCACGCTGAAGAGCAAGGAGAAGTAATAGCTGTTGTCCTTCTCACTCCAGGGGGCGATCGCCGCGTACACCGGCAGGGAGGGGTCGGGCACCACTCTCTCCAGGGTGAACCGGCGCAGATGGCCGATGCCATGGCAGTCGGGGCAGGCGCCATAGGGGCTGTTGAAGGAAAACAGCCGGGGCGAGAGCTCCTCCATCACGGCGCCATGCACCGGGCAGGCGAAGTTCTCGGAATAGAGCCGTTCTCGATCGATGCCTTCGGGCAGCTCCTCACCGGCCTTGGGCACCACCTCCACCAGGGCCAGACCATCGCCGCGCTTGAGACAGGTGCGCAGGGAGTCGGTCAGCCGCTCGTTGATGCCTTCTCGCGCCACCAGCCGATCGACCACCACTTCGATGTTGTGGGCGTGGTTCTTATCGAGCTCGATGTTGTCGGACAGCTCTCTGACCTCACCGTTGATGCGCACCCGGGCGAAGCCCTCGGCCACCAGACCGGAGAGCAGCTTGGTGTGGGTGCCCTTCTTGCCCCGCACCACGGGAGCCAGCAACTGGTAGCGGGTGCCCTCCGGCAGGGTGGCGATCCGATCGACCATCTCGTCGATGCTCTCGGGCCGGATCGAGCGATTGCACTGGGGGCAGTGGGGCTCTCCGGCAC
The DNA here is from genome assembly GCF_024345795.1 of Synechococcus sp. J7-Johnson. Taxonomy (GTDB): domain Bacteria; phylum Cyanobacteriota; class Cyanobacteriia; order PCC-6307; family Cyanobiaceae; genus Regnicoccus_A. The sequence goes on along the minus strand of NZ_JAGQBU010000006.1, from coordinate 105,109 downwards.
GTCCGAACAGCAGCCTCAGGTAGTCCTGGATCTCGGTGACGGTGCCCACCGTGGAGCGGGGATTGTGGCTGGTGGATTTCTGATCAATCGAGATCGCCGGGGAAAGCCCCTCGATCGCGTCGACGTCGGGCTTGTCCACCTGACCGAGAAACTGGCGCGCATAGGCGGAAAGGCTTTCCACATAGCGACGCTGACCCTCGGCGAAGATCGTGTCGAAAGCGAGCGAGCTCTTGCCACTGCCGCTCACGCCGGTGAACACCACCAGCCGGTTACGCGGCAAGGTGAGATCAACGTTGCGCAGGTTGTGCTGTCGGGCGCCACGCACCCGGATCACATCCTCGAGAGTGCCACCACTGAGCATGGCGCTGGGATCAAGCCCGGAGGCCGTGGCCAGGCTGGACAGGGCCTCGGGACCTCCTCCATTCGTGGCGAGGCTCTTGGATCCGGAGCCGGATCTGGCGCGGGGCATTCAGTCACCCTGACAACCTGGAGTCTACGGGCTGCACCTGCTGCTTACGAAGCTCCCTGCTGCAGAAGGCTGGCGACATAGCTGCGGGTTTCTCCGGAATCGCCCCCGGCGAGTTCGGCCAGTTCCCGCTCTCGCTCATCGCTCTCCTGCAGGGCCGTCACCCCGGTGCGGGTACGCCCCGCCTCCACCTGCTTGCTCACGCGGAAGTGATGCTGGGCCATGGCGGCCACCAGGGGCTGGTGGGTGACGCAGAACACCTGGTGCTGCTCGGCAAGGCGGCGCAGCAGGGCGGCGATGGCCCCGCTGACACGGCCGCTGACGCCGCTGTCAATTTCATCAAACAGCAGGGTGACCTGGGAATCGGCCGCCGCCAGACAGGTTTTCATGGCGAGCAGGAAGCGGCTCATCTCTCCGCCGGAGGCCACCTCCTGCAGGGGGGCCAGCGGCTGGCCAGGGTTGGCCGAAAACAGGAATCCAATCGCATCAGCCCCTTCATCAGAGGGAGGGGCCGGATCGATCGAGACCGAGAAGCGCACCTGGGCCAGCCCCAGGGGCCGCAGGGTGTCCATCAATTGCCGCTCCAGGGCAGTGGCGGCAGCCTGACGCCGCTGGGTGAGCCGGACGCAGTCCCGGTCGCGCAGCAGGCGGCTGCTCTCCTCCTGCTGCTCCAGTTGCCGCAGCGAGGCCTCCAGCCCATGGGTATCGAACTGGCAGCGGAGGTCGTCGCGCAGGGCGATCAGGGCCCCCAGCTCCTGTCCGTGACGACGCTCCAGAGCCTTGAGCTGGGCCATCCGCTCCTGCAGGCCCGAAAGGGTTTCAGGATCGCTCTCCAGGCCACCGCCGTAGCGATCGAGGCTTGAAGCCAGCTCCTGCAGCAGCTGAGCAGCCTCACAGCAGCGTTCCAGCCAGGGCTGCAGGCTCGCATCGAAGCCCTGAAGATGCTGCAGCTCCTGCTCGATGGCGGCAAGGTGATCAAGCACCGACGGTCCCCCGTCCAGGCCCTCCACCAGCCGTCCCGTCACGATCATCACCCCCTCCTGCAGGCGAACGGCATGGGCCAGCCGGTCCTGCTCCCGCTGCAACCGCTGACGCTCGTGGGGATCCTCGAGCTGAGCCGCCTCCAGATCCTCCAGCAACTGAAGACGCCGTTGACGGTCGAGCTGCTGGCGCTGCTGCTCAGCTCTGGCGGTGTGCAAGGCCACCGCCGCTGCTTTCCAGGCACGAACGGCCGAGCGGGCCGCCAGCAGGGCCTCGCTGATCGGCTCTCCACCGAAGCGATCCAGCCAGCGCCGCTGCTGCCCCGGACGCACCAGCTGCTGGGTCTGCCCCTGAACGGTGAGATCCAGCAGCAGGGGGCGCAGCTCCAGCAACTGGGCGCGGTTGACGATCACCCCATTGATGCGGCTACGGCTGCTGCTGCGTTCCTCCTGCTGGCGCCACTCCCGGCTGATGATCAGATCGGAGTCTTCCGGCTCGAGGTTCTGCTGGATCAGCCAGGCCCGCACCGGCTCCGAGCAGGAAAAACCGGCTTCGATGCACGCCCGCTCGCATCCAGGTCGCAGCAGCCGCAGGCCCTCAACCCCCTGGGCACCGCCGAGAAGGGCATCGAGGGCATCGAGAAGGAGAGATTTACCCGCCCCGGTCTCCCCGGTGAGAACGGTGAACCCGGGCTTGAAGCTGAGATCCAGAGCATCGATCAGGGCGATGTTCTCCAGACGCAGACCCGTGAGCACGCCGGTCTCCGGTGATTGCCATGACCGTAGCGGCGGTCGCTTTCGTTTAGAAGAGAAACAGTTGAACTCCTCGCTGATGGTCCGCTCGGATCAGGCCACGATCACCGGGGACACGATCGCCGAACAAACCAGCCGCCCCGAGGAACTCAGCGACTTCATCGAAGCCGCCGGTCTGCTGAGCTACGACCCACAGGCCATCACGCGGATCTATGCCGGCCACCCCAAGCGGCTGCTCAGGCGTCTCTGGCAGACCCTGGTGCCCATCAGCCTGTTTCTGATCGGGGTGGGCTTTGACAAGTTTTTCGGGGTGCTCAGCAATGAGGATCGCGCTCGTGAGCGTGCGCGGGAATTCACCGAACTCCTGGCGGCCCTGGGGCCAGCCTTCATCAAAGCCGGCCAGGCCCTCTCCACCCGGCCGGACGTAATCCCGCCGCTGCTGCTGGAAGAACTGGCCCAGCTGCAGGATCAGCTGCCCGGCTTCGAAAGCTCCCTGGCGATGGCCTGCATCGAGGAAGACCTCGGCGCACCGGTCAGCAGCTTGTTCCAGCAGCTGGACCGGGAGCCGATCTCAGCGGCCTCCCTGGGCCAGGTGCATAGGGGGGTCCTGCTCAGCGGCGAGGCCGTGGCTGTGAAAGTGCAGCGGCCGGGGCTGCGTGAGCAGATCACCCTCGACCTTTACATCGTTCGCCAGATCGCAGCCTGGCTGAACCGGAACGTGCGCTTGATCCGCAGTGATCTGGTGGCCCTGATCGATGAGCTCGGCAAGCGGGTCTTCGAAGAGATGGACTACGTCAACGAAGCCAGCAACGCCGAACACTTCGCACGCCTGCATCTACATAATCCCCGTATCGCCGTTCCGCGCATTTACCACAAACTCACCAGCCGCCGGGTGCTGACGATGGAGTGGATCGAGGGGGTGAAGCTCACCAACCTCGAGGCGGTGCGCTCCCTGGGCATCAACCCAGACGACATGGTGCAGGTGGGGGTTAACTGCAGCCTTCAGCAATTGCTGGAACACGGATTCTTCCATGCCGATCCCCATCCCGGCAACCTGCTGGCACTGCCCGATGGCCGTCTTGCCTATCTCGACTTCGGCATGATGAGCGAGGTGAGCCGCGAGTCGAGAACGGGGCTGATCCAGGCGGTGGTGCATCTGGTGAACCGGAATTTCAGCTCCCTCTCACGAGATTTCGTGAATCTGGGATTTCTCGGAGAGGAGGTGAATCTCGAGCCCATCATTCCGGCCTTCGAGAATGTGTTCGGCCAGGCTCTGGAGATGGGAGTCAGCCGTATGGACTTCAAGGCCGTCACTGACGATCTCTCCGGGGTGATGTACAAGTTCCCCTTCCAGGTGCCGCCTTACTACGCCCTGATCATCCGCTCTCTGGTGACACTGGAAGGCATCGCCCTGAGTGTGGACCCCGACTTCAAGATCCTCGGTGCTGCTTACCCCTATTTCGCCCGCAGGCTGATGGAGGACCCGGATCCGGCCCTGCGCAGCAGCCTGCGCGAGATGCTCTTCGACGGCGAAGAGTTCCGCTGGCAGCGGCTGGAGAACCTGATCAGCAGCGCCTCCCTTCAGGACCAGCTGGACCTGGAGGGACTGCTGGATCAGGTGATCGACTTTCTCTTCTCCCCCAAGGGCGGCCTGCTGCGCCAGCAGCTGGTGGACGCCCTGGTGGACCGGGTGGATGCGATCAGCTGGCGGGCCTTTCGTCGGCTGGGCAGCCGCCTGCCCCGCCGCCTGCAACCTCCTGGACTGCGCAGTCCCCGCCTCGAGAGCAGCGAGGAGGCCCTGCTCAGCCTGGAGCCGGTACAGCAACTGCTGATGATCCTGCGTCAGCTGCCCGGCTTCGAGCCCCAGCTGCTGCTGCGACGTCTGCCAAGGCTTCTGGGCGAACCAGACTTGCGCCGCATGGGCGTGCAGCTGGCCCAGGGCCTGGCCGAACGCAGCGTGGTGCGCCTGCTGCGCGATGTCCTGGTCGCTCCAGAGCTGCGCCAGAGCGCCGTACTCAGCGCCACCGGCAGCTCTTAGAGTCAATCGACAACAAGGTTTTAAATCTTGGCCCGTCCGCCCAAACTCCTGGCCGTCCTGCTGGGCCTTTCACTGAGTGCAGTCACGCCAGGGCTGCAGGTGCAGGCTGCCGAACAGGTGGTGTTCGTGAGTGGAGCCTTCCGGCGCTCGATTCCGGTGGCCGACCTGGAACACCTGGCTCAGACGGGTCAGGCCCGGGGCCTTCTGGCGGATGTACTGCGTTTCAGCAAGCAGGAGCCAGCCTCGGTGGCCAAGTTGCTGAACCAACAACTCACCCTGCCGATCGTACTGACCAGCCGGCTGCTCTCCACGAGGATCGGCGAAGCACTCCTTCAGCGACTCGCGGGGATCTTCTCTCCCTTGCGGACACCCCATAAGGGAGTCCAGGCCATCCGGGGCGCCCTGATCACGGGCCTGGCCAGCGGCAACGGCAGCCTCACCGCCACTGGTTTCCTGCAGGCCTATCCGTCCCAGGAGCTGGCGGTGAACATTCCGGCCCTGCTGGGGGTGATGAGCAAAGCAAGCTCGATCTCCGATCTTGTGCGCTTCTTCTCCGAATCACCCCTTGACGGCTTACGCGGAGATGGGGCTGCCCAGTCCGGCGGCGAACCGCCTAAAGCCAGCTCCCCACCAGCCCAGTCAACGGCCCCGTCGCCGGCCCCCTGAGACACCGAGCTCGTTGCAGGTAGCTGCTGGGAACTGGGCGCGTAGATTCGTATCAGCCTGTCCTCCGGTCGACGTGCCCCTGCTCTCAGCTCTTCGGCGACTGGGCCAGCAACCAACGATGCAGGACTGGCCGGGGCTGATCGAGGCCTACCGCCGTTGGTTGCCGGTGAGTGATGCCACGCCTGTGATCACCCTGCGGGAAGGGGCGACTCCCTTGATCCCGGCGCCGTCGGTGGCGGCACGGCTGGGCCGTGGCATCAAGGTGTTCCTCAAATACGATGGCCTGAACCCAACCGGCAGCTTCAAGGACCGGGGGATGACGATGGCGGTGAGCAAGGCCCGGGAAGCCGGCGCCGAAGCTGTGATCTGCGCCAGCACCGGCAACACCAGTGCGGCGGCCGCCGCCTACGCCCGCCGCGGCGGCATGCGCGCCTTCGTGCTGATCCCCGACGGCTATGTGGCCCAGGGCAAGCTCGCCCAGGCCCTAGTTTACGGCGCCGAAGTGCTGGCGGTGAAGGGGAACTTCGATCGTGCCCTGGCGATCGTGCGCGAAGTCGCCGACGCCTACCCGGTCACGCTGGTGAATTCCCTCAACCCCTACCGCCTGCAGGGGCAGAAGACCGCCGCCTTCGAGGTGGTGGATGCCCTCGGTGACGCTCCCGACTGGCTCTGTATCCCCATGGGCAATGCGGGCAACATCAGTGCTTACTGGATGGGCTTCCAGGAGTACCGGCAGGCAGGCCACAGCCGACGCCTCCCCCGGATGATGGGCTTCCAGGCCAGTGGTTCCGCGCCGCTGGTGCTGGGTCACACAGTCGATCAACCCGACACGATCGCCACAGCGATCCGGATCGGCAATCCTGCCAACCGAGAGAAAGCCCTCAGCGTGCGCGAACAGAGCGGCGGCTCCTTCCACGCTGTCACCGACCAGGACATTCTTGAGGCCTACCAGTTGCTCGGCCGAGAGGAAGGAGTTTTCTGCGAACCGGCCAGCGCTGCCTCCGTTGCCGGTCTGCTCCAGCAGGCCGACAAGGTGCCAGCCGGAGCCACGGTGGTTTGCGTGCTCACGGGCAACGGCCTGAAGGATCCAAACACTGCCATCGACAACTGCGATGGGGCCTTCCATGCCGGCCTGGCCCCTGAGGTGGATGTGGTGGCCAAGGTGATGGGCTTCTGAACGGGAAAATCTGAACACAACAGCTCAGTAAGCCCCGCACTGGAGACTCCAGTGCGGGGCTTTGGACTGTGTGGAGCGCCTGGCTGACCTTGCGGATCACAACGGATCTCGGGTGCACTGGTCAAAGCGTCCACGGGAAAAACAGCTTCAACACGGGGAAAAGAGGAGCAAAGCAAACACCCCTGAAATGAAAGAGTTTTCCCCAGATCCGGGAAAGAGTGGAAAACCTTGATTTCAGCCGACGCTCCGGCGCTCTTTCCTCAGCGCTGATTCGAAGAATCTGAGACTGTGACTGGGCCATGGATCTTTTCCACTTTTTCCACAACCCCTACGACTACTGGTTTGATTTGTTTTCTCCTGGATTAAGACAAAACCAGTGACAGGATTGGGGAGAGGGCAGTTGGAGACCTGTTCGAGCAAGCTGGACCTCGTTGCGCTTCCGACAGCGGTGTGGAAGCGTGGTGTGGCCCCTGGCGGGCTGGTCCTCTCTGGAGTCGTATCGAGATGAAGCTGGTCTGCTCTCAGGCGGAACTGAGCGCCAGCCTTCAGCTGGTCAGCCGTGCCGTGGCTTCACGCCCAACCCACCCGGTGCTGGCGAATGTGCTGCTCATCGCCGATGCCGGCACTGGCCGGCTCAGCCTCACCGGCTTCGATCTCAGCCTTGGCATCCAGACCAGCCTTCCCGCTTCCGTGGAGAGCAGCGGCACCATCACCCTGCCTTCACGCCTGTTCGGTGAGATCGTTGCTCGCCTCTCCAGCGACAGTCCGATCAGCTTGAGTTGCGAAGAAGGTCAGGAGCAGGTGGAGCTCACCAGTCGCTCCGGCAGCTACCAGATGCGCGGTCTCTCTGCCGAGGACTTTCCCGATCTGCCCCTGGTTCAGAGCGGAACTCCGCTGCGCCTCCAACCGGAGGCGCTGGTGAAGGGTTTGCGGGCCACCCTTTTTGCCAGCAGCGGTGATGAGGCCAAGCAGTTGCTCACCGGCGTCCACCTCGGCCTGGCGGATCAGGATCTCGAATGCGCCGCCACCGATGGGCATCGCCTTTCGGTTCTGCGCCTCGAGAAGGCCTTCTCCGGCGCTGAGGATGGCAGTGAACCCTTCGCGGTCACGGTTCCAGCCCGCTCCTTGAGGGAACTGGAGCGACTGCTCTCCGCCTGCAGCAGTGACGATCCAGTAAGCCTCTACTGCGATCGCGGACAGGTTGTGTTCCTCTGGGCCGACCAGGTGCTCACCAGCCGCAGTCTCGATGGCACCTATCCCAACTACCGCCAGCTGATCCCCGATCGCTTCAGCCGAACTCTGGAGCTTGATCGCCGTGGGTTCGTGCAGGCCCTTGAGCGGGTGGCTGTCCTCGCCGACCAACACAACAATGTTGTCAAGCTCAGCAGTGATCCCGGCAGCGGTCAGCTTCACATCAGTGCCGATGCCCAGGATGTGGGCAGCGGCTCCGAAGACCTGCCGGCGGTGATCAGCGGCGATCCGATCGAGATCGCCTTCAATGTCCGCTACATCCTCGATGGGCTCAAGGCGATGACATCCGAGCGGGTGGAGCTGCGCTGCAACGCCCCCACCACCCCGGCGGTGCTGACCTCTGTGCAGGATCCAACCTTCACCTACCTGGTGATGCCCGTTCAGATCCGCAGCTGAGGCCGTGACCCTGCCCGAGCAACTGCTGCTCAGCGACCTGCTGCGGCGCCGGGTGCGCTGCAACCAGGGGATCGATCATGGCGCTGGTCTGCTGGGCTGGATGCACCCGCCCGTGCACCGGCTGCTGGGCTGGGTGAGCAAGCCTTCGGCTTTCGGGACCCGCCGGCTGGTCTGGCGGCTTAACCAGCTGCGCGGGCTCACCGATCAGGAGGCTCTGGTGCTGGGAGAGCCCGTAGAGACCGACCCAGCGACATTGGAGCGTTTGCCCACCCTCCTGGATGCGGCCCTGCTCGGGACCGACAACCAACTGCTGGGTGTGGTCGCCGACGCCAACGTGGAGTTGCGCAGCGGCCTGATCCTCGACTATCTGGTTGCCCGCAGCGATCCGCGTCTGCCTGGCAGCAGCCGTTGGCTGCTCTCGCCCGAGCGCATCGTCGATCAGCAGCCCGGCCAGGTGATGACTGCTCTGCAGGGCCTCGATGATCTGCCCCTTGCGCGCGCCAGCGTGCGTCAGGAGTTCTTGCGGCGCTCCCGCCGCTGGCGGGAGCAGTTCGAGGAGGTGGGCGGGCGCTTCGAGGAACGGTTGGAGGGCTGGCTGGAGGAGCCGCCCTGGCAGGATCCTGACCCCCTCGAACCCAATGCCCGTCGGGATGATCTCCCCCTGAATCGCCTTGACGAGGAGGAGGACTGGGATGACCAGGAGGCCTGGGGGGAGCCCGTACGGGAAGTTTCGGCCCCGCCACGGCGCAGGACCGGGAGCGAGCGGCGACGGCCCTTCGATGCCGATCCACTCGAGCCGGAAGATCCCTGGATCTGAACCCTGACCGGTGGCCAGCCGGGGCCAGGGGCTCGGCCACACTGGAGCCCTGATGGATTCCATGCTGTGGTTGCCACACCCCCTTTTCTGGTCGCTGAGGCCCTGCGCCAGGAGGGCCTCAGCCAGGCCGACTACGAGGAGATCCGTCGCCGGCTCGGTCGTGAGCCCAACCGCGCCGAGTTGGGCATGTTCGGGGTGATGTGGTCGGAGCATTGCTGCTACCGCAACTCCAGGCCCTTGCTTCAGGGCTTCCCTACCAGCGGGCCACGCATCCTGGTGGGCCCCGGCGAAAATGCCGGTGTGGTGGATCTGGGTGAGGGCCAGAGGCTGGCCTTCAAGATCGAAAGCCACAACCACCCTTCGGCGGTGGAGCCGTTCCAGGGGGCGGCCACGGGTGTGGGTGGCATCCTCCGCGACATCTTCACGATGGGCGCCAGGCCGATTGCCCTGCTCAATGCCCTGCGCTTCGGTCCCCTCGAGGACGAGCGCAACGTGGGCCTGATGGAGGGGGTGGTGGCAGGCATCGCCCACTACGGCAATTGCGTGGGGGTACCCACCGTGGGTGGTGAGGTGGCCTTTGACCCCAGCTATTCCGGCAACCCTCTGGTTAACGCGATGGCCATGGGTCTGATGGAAACCGAGGAGATTGTTTGCTCCGGTGCCGTTGGGGTGGGCAATCCGGTGGTGTACGTGGGCAGCACCACCGGCCGCGACGGCATGGGCGGCGCCAGCTTCGCTTCGGCGGAGCTGAGTGCCGCATCACTGGATGACCGCCCGGCAGTGCAGGTGGGTGACCCCTTCCTGGAGAAGGGACTGATCGAGGCCTGCCTGGAGGCCTTCCAGAGTGGTGATGTGCTCGCTGCCCAGGACATGGGCGCCGCTGGCCTCACCTGCAGCTGCTCGGAGATGGCCGCGAAGGGGGGGCTGGGCATTGAGCTCGATCTTGACCGGGTACCGGCCCGGGAGACCGGCATGAGCGCCTATGAGTTCCTGCTCAGCGAGTCGCAGGAACGGATGCTGTTCGTTGTCAAACCCGGATGCGAGGAGGCCCTGATGGCACGCTTCCGCCGTTGGGGTCTGCAGGCAGCTGTGGTTGGCCGCGTGCTGGCTGACAACGTGGTGCGGGTGTTGCAGGGAGGGGCAGTGGCCGCGGAGGTGCCTGCCAGCGCCCTCGCCGATGACACTCCGATCAACCACCACGAGCTGATCAGTGAGCCGCCGGCTGCCATCCAGGCCCACTGGCGCTGGAGCGAAGCCGACCTGCCTGCCGCCACCGCCGAAGGGATCACACCGGCGGGTGGTCCCCTGGCAGGCCAGCCCTTGGATTGGGGCGCGGTGCTGCTGCGCCTGCTCGATGACCCCACCATCGCCAGCAAGCGCTGGGTCTACCGCCAGTACGACCACCAGGTGCAGGCCAACACGGTGATGCCTCCCGGTGGCGCCGATGCGGCCGTGGTGCGCCTGCGGCCCCAGCGGGGTGACGGCGCCATGGATGCTGCCAGCCGTGGGGTGGCCGCCACCGTCGACTGCCCCAATCGCTGGGTGGCCCTGGACCCGGAGCGAGGGGCTGCAGCGGCGGTGGCCGAAGCCGCCCGCAATCTCAGCTGCGTCGGTGCCGAACCGCTGGCGGTCACCGATAACCTCAATTTCCCCTCACCGGATACCCCCACCGGCTACTGGCAGCTGGCCATGGCCTGCCGCGGCCTGTCGGAAGCCTGCCTGGCACTTGACACACCCGTCACCGGCGGCAACGTCTCCCTCTACAACGAAACCCGGAGGCCCGATGGCAGCCTCCAGCCGATCCATCCCACTCCCGTGGTGGGCATGGTTGGCCTTGTGCACAATCTCGATCACGTCACTGGTCTGGGCTGGCAGGCGCCGAGCGATCAAATCTGGTTGCTGGGGGTGCCCCTGGCCATAAGCGACGGTGACGGGCGGCTGGGCCTGGCCGCTTCCAGTTATCTGGAGAGCGTCCATGGTCTGGCCACGGGCCGACCTCCTCTGACCGACCTGAAGCTGGAGCGGGCCGTGCAAGCCCTCTTGCGCCAGGCGATCACGATGGGCCTGGTGGCCTCTGCCCACGATCTCAGTGACGGGGGTCTGGCGGTGGCGGCCGCCGAGTCCTGCATCGCTTCTGGTCTTGGCGCCGTCCTTGAGATTCCCGCTGACGCGGGCCGACTTGATCGCTTGTTGTTCGCTGAAGGGGGCGCCAGGGTGCTGGTGTCGATCAACTCAGATCAGGAGTGTGCCTGGCAGGAGCTGCTGGAAGCGCAGCTGCCAGGGGAGCTGGAAGCGCTGGCCAGGCCGATCGGTCGGGTGGGTGCGGCCGGGGAGGCACTGAGCTTCGAGCAGGCCGGCAGCTGCCGGCTGTCGCTGGCAGTGGAAGACCTGCGCATGAGCTACGAGAAAGCTCTGCCGCGCCGACTGGCCGCGGCCGGCTGAGGCACAATGCAAAGGTAAAAGAAAGGTGAACGGGCCTGTGGCAAGCGCGCACCCCACGCCGGAACGGCCCGACCGGATGGAGGAGGCCTGTGGGGTCTTCGCCGTTTACGCCCCTGGCCAGCAGGTGGCCAACCTCACCTACTTCGGCCTCTACGCCTTGCAGCACCGGGGTCAGGAGTCGGCGGGGATCGCTGTGTTCAACGGCGACAAAGTGCGGCTGCACAAGGACATGGGCCTGGTGAGCCAGGTCTTCGATCAGGACGTGCTCGAGCGCATGCCTGGTGATCTGGCCGTGGGCCACAACCGCTACTCCACCACTGGCAGCAGCCGTGTCTGCAACGCCCAGCCGGTGGTGCTGATGACCCGCCTCGGTCCGTTCGCGCTCGCCCACAACGGCAATCTCGTCAACGTCGAGGGTCTGCGCCAGTCGGTCCAGGCCAGTGCGATTCAGTTCACCTCCACCACCGATTCCGAGCTGATCGCCTTCGCCCTGCAGCACGCGGTTGATGGGGGGCTGGGCTGGGAGGAGGCGATCCGCGATGCGGCAGGCCGCTGCCGCGGGGCCTTCAGCCTTGCGATCGGTACCCCCGCTGGGCTGTTCGCTCTGCGCGATGGCCATGGGGTGCGGCCTCTTGTGTTCGGCCACATCGGCGATAAGCACCAGGGTCAGTGGGTGGTGAGCAGCGAGACCTGCGGGCTCGACATCATCGGCGCCGCTTACGACGGTGACGTGGGCCCCGGTGAGCTGATCCGCTTCAGCGCCGGCGATCCGGTGCCGGCCCGCCAGCGCTGGTGCGAAGAGCCAACCAAGCTCTGCGTGTTCGAGATGATCTACTTCGCCCGGCCGGACAGCCGCTTTTTCGGCGAATCTCTCTACAGCTACCGCCACCGCATCGGTGAGGTGCTGGCGCGGGAAACGGCGGTGGAGGCCGACATCGTGATCGGCGTGCCCGATTCCGGCATTCCCGCCGCCATCGGCTTCTCCAAGGCCAGTGGCATCCCCTTCGCCGATGGTCTGATCAAGAACCGCTATGTGGGCCGCACCTTCATCCAACCCACCCAGGCGATGCGGGAGGCCGGCATCCGCGTCAAGCTAAATCCCCTTCCGGATGTGCTCTCCGGCAAGCGGGTGGTGGTGATCGACGATTCGATCGTGCGGGGCACCACCAGCCGCAAGCTGGTGATCGCCCTGCGCGATGCCGGTGCCACCGAGGTGCACATGCGCATCAGCTCGCCGCCGGTCACCCATCCCTGCTTCTACGGCATCGACACCGACAACCAGGAACAACTGATTGCTGCGCGCCTCAATCTCCAGGAGATCACCGATCACCTTCAGGTTGATTCGCTGGCCTATCTCAGCCAGGAGGGGATGCTTGAGGCTGCCCACGACAACGCCTCTCACTTCTGCACCGCCTGCTTCGACGGCAACTACCCGATCGACATGGACGACTCCGTGCGCTCCAGCAAGTTGATGCTTGAGCCCACGGGGATGGCGGCCAGGGTCTGATCCAAGCTCCTCAGCTGAGCAAGGGCACCAGGTCAATCACGGTTTCATCGGCTGAGCAGGGCCAGAGCGGTTCTTTCGGACCCTCCTCCCCGGTGCTGCGCTGGAGTTCGGCCATTGCCAGCCGCAGGCTTCGGCCCGTGGAGAACCTCAGGCCCACGATCGCGGTGCTTCCCGCCTGCAGATCGACCAATTCGTCCTCCCGCTGGAGGAAGCGCAGGCCGATCTGACCAAGATCTCCACGCTCACAGCGGCGCAGGCTCTCCACCTCCAGCCGCCTCAGCTGGCTGTGGCGGCTGACCAGCAGCACATCGGTCCCTGGATCGACGCAGGCTGCCCCCACCACGCTTTCGCCAGGCAGCAGTCGCAACAGCGTCGGACCCTGGGCAGCCTTGCCCATCAACGGCAGGGTGTTGTCATTCACGGCCAACCTGAGCAGACGACCTGTGGTGCTGGCCACCACCAGATCCTGGCCGTCTGTGCACGGCACGACCCGGCGCAGTCGCACGCCGTCTTTGAGCTTCAGTACGGTGGCGGCCCGGCCGGAAAGTTCGCGGAACGTCTCCAGTGGCAGCCGTTTGAAGCGGCCATCGCTGCTGAGCAGACCCAGTGTTCCCGTTGGCGTCTGCGGCAGGGGCAGTACTTCCACGATCTGATCACCCAGCAGGCTCTCGGGTAGGAATTTCTCCAGGGAACCGGGCTGCTGGGCGGCGAATTCCCAGCGCAGCATGGCCACCCGGCCACTGGCGCTGAAGGCCAGCAGGGAAGGCCTCTCGGCCACGGGCAGGATCAGGCGTGCCGGGGCCGGATGCTCTCCGAGGGGCGCTGCTTCATCGAGGTGCAGTCGTCCCAGTGCCTGGGGTGCCACGATCCTCACCACCCCATCGGCTTGAATCAGCAGTCGTCCATCTCCGGGCAGGGCATCGAGAGCCTGCTGGCGCTGCAGCTCGGTGTTGGGCCGCACCGCTGCCGCCCGTTGGGCCATCAGGTCGTCGCCGCCGGCCACCAGCCGGGTGCGGCGGGGGGTGAAGTAGCGCTTCTTGAGGGCCTTGAGTTCGGCCACCATGGCATCGAGCAGGGCTGGTCGATCGTCGAGCAGGTGGCGCAACCGTTCCCGCTCCTCCAGCAGCTCCCCCGACTCCTGGCGCAGCCCGTCCTGCTCCAGGCTAGTGAGCCGTCGCAGCGGCATGGCCAGCACGGCATCGGCCTGGCGTTCGCTCAGGTCGAAGTGCACCTGCAAGCTGGCTCTGGCGCTGGCCGCGTCAGTTGCCGCCTGGATTCTCTCGATCACCTCGGGCAGGGCTTTGAGGGCGCGGATCAGGCCCTCCACCACCTCGAGCCGGTCTTCCGCACGCCGCAGAGCATGGCTGGTGCGGCGGATCAGGGTGTGTTCCCGGTACTCCAGGAAGTGGTTGAGCATCTGGCGCAGGCTGAGCTGCTGGGGCTGGCCATTAACCAGGGCGAGCAGGATGGCGCCGAAATTGCTCTGCAGGGAGGTGCGCCTTTGCAGGTCTGCGAGCACCTTGCTGGCCTCGGCATCCCGGCGCAGCTCGATCACCACCCGCATCCCCTCTCGGTCGCTCTCGTCACGGATGTCGGCGATGCCGCCGATCTTGCCGTCGTTCACCTGCTCGGCGAGCTTCTCGATCCAGCCCGCTTTGCTCAGCTGATAGGGCAACTCGGTTACCACCACAGCGCTGCGGCGGTGGCGACCCTTGCCCGGCTGCACCTCCTCGATGTGGGCAATGCCCCGCATTGGGATGCTGCCGCGCCCAAGCAGATAGGTGTCGCGCACACCGCTGCTTACCAGCACCTCCCCGCCGGTGGGGAAGTCGGGCCCGGGCACCAGCTCCAGCAGCTTCTCGTCTCCCAGCTCCGGCTTGCGGATCAGAGCGATCAGTGCCTCCACCACCTCGCCCAGATTGTGGGGAGGAATGCTGGTGGCCATGCCCACCGCGATGCCCGAGCAGCCGTTGAGCAGCAGGAACGGAAGCTGGGCCGGCAGCACGGTGGGCTCCTGTTGGGAGCCGTCGAAGTTGGAAGCGAAATCAACGGTGTCGTTGCCGATCTCATCGAGCATCGCCTGGTGGGCGATCGGTGCCAGCCTGGTTTCGGTGTAGCGCATGGCGGCCGGCGGGTCGTCGTCAACCGAGCCGAAGTTGCCGTGGCCATCCAGCAGCGGATGGCGGCTGGCGAAGGTCTGCACCAGGCGCACCAGGGCGTCATAGACCGCCTGGTCGCCATGGGGGTGGTATTTGCCCAGCACGTCGCCCACCACCCGGGCGCATTTGCGGTAGGGCCGGTCCGGGGTCAGCCCCAGTTCATGCATGGCGAACAGGATCCGGCGCTGCACGGGCTTGAGGCCATCACGCACATCGGGCAGGGCGCGGCCCACGATCACGCTCATCGCGTACTCGAGGTACGAACGCTGCATCTCTTGATGCAGGGCGATGGGCTGGACGCGCTCCTCGGCCATCCGGTTCTGGGATCTGAGGGCGGAAGGCGCTCAGCCTACAGATCCTCTCCGGTGAGGCCCCATCCAGCGTCCGGCCTCACTCCTCCCCGGAGTCTTCCCCGTCGCTGCTGCCGGTGGCGTTTGCATTGGCCCGGTCGGCGGCGGCCTTGATTGCCGGGTTCTCAAGCAGGACGCGGGTGCTGCTGCGCAGCCGCGGACCCCAGAGTTGCTCCTTCTGATATGCATCCAACACGTAGTTGGGCTCGATCGCCAGGGCCTGGCTGGCCATCTCCAGTGCTTCTTTCTGGTCGCCCGGCCGGGCGTGGAGTGCCGCAGCCAGAGCGAGCATGGGTTCTGCGGCCTTGGGATTGATCTCCAGGGCCCTGCGCCAGCGCCGGATGGCGTCGTCGTTGCGGCCGAGCTCATAGAGCACCAGCCCCTGGTTGTTGATCGCTTCCCAGAAATCCTTGCGCAGGCCCGAGGCCTGATCGAACGACCCCAGCGCCGCCTGGGGATTGTTGAGCAGCAGGTGGGCGTTGCCCAGGTCGAAGTGGGCGCCGGGATTCTTGCCGTCGAACTTCAGACCGGTTTCCAGCAGACCGACCGCCTGGCCGGGCTGACCATCCCGCAGGGCCAGCGAGCCTTCCGCGAACCAGATGCCGGGGTTGCGCGGATCGAGTTCCTTTGCCCGCGCCAGCGACTGGCCGGCGGGTTTGATCTGGTTGCTGCGCAGCTGCGCTTCCGCCAGCAGCACCCAGCCGCGGGGGTCGTTGGGCAGAAGCTGCACCGTCAGGCCCGCCAACCGGGCCGCGTCGTCGGCCTGGCCCAGCCGCAGCAGCCGTGTGGCCGCCTGGGCGATGCCCAGTCCCGCTGCCTCCAGTTCCTCCGCCCTGGGCACGTAGACATAAGGAACCAGAGCCTGCGCCGAAGCGGCTGGGCCGATGGCCAGGGCCACCGCCAGGGGAGCCGACGCCAGAGAGTTGAACCAGCGCGGAGCCATGCCAGCTTTGAGATCCATGGTTCAGCCTAGGGGTCTGCTTCTGGGGTCTCGGCCTGGGCCGACCGAAGATTGCGCCGCCACATCCAGGGCTTGATCCGTCGCAAGGCCGACCCCCTCAGCCGCTCGTCCCACTCGGCATCACTCCAGGCGAGGGCCTCTTCGGCGTTCAGGTTGAGCAGCCAGTGCCTGGGCTGCAGGTCTGGATCCTCCGAGCTGGGAAGCGTCTGCTGGTTCCATGGGCAGACGTCCTGACAGATGTCGCAGCCAGCCACCCAGGGACCCATGGCCGCGGCCATGGCCGCCGGAAGGGTCTTGTCTCGGTTTTCAATCGTGTGATAAGCGAGGCAGCGGTTGGCATCCACCACAAAGGGCTCGCTGATGGCCCCGGTGGGGCAGGCCTCGAGGCAGCGGCTGCAGCGGCCGCAGAGAGGTTCAGATGGAGCATCGCCAGGCAGATCGGCCGTGGTGAGCAGGTGGCCGATCAGCATCCACGATCCCCGACGGGGGTGGATCAGGTTGCCGTTCTTGCCGATCCAGCCAAGACCCGCCTGTTCGGCCCAGGCCTTGTCCAGCAGGGGGGCGCTGTCGACGCAGGCCCGCCAGGCCACGCCAGGGCACTGCTCCTCGAGCCAGCGCCCCAGCCGACGCAGACGTCCATCAATCACCCGGTGATAATCCCTGCCCCAGCCATAGCGGGCGACGGCCAGGCTGCCCGGCTTACGCCTGATGGCCACGTGATAGTTGAGACCCACGGCCAGCAGGCTGCGCACGCCGGGCAGCAGGCTGGTGACTTCGCGGCGTCGGGGATCGGCCATCCAGGCCATGCCGGCCTGGTGACCGGCCTCCAGCCAGCGTTCCAGCGCCGCATTGCGCAGGGGCATCCGCCCATCGCCTGGTAAGGCTGCCAGCCCCACCGGCTCGAACCCCAGGGACCTGGCCTGTTCCTTGAGCGCAATCGCCAGCTCCTGAAGTCGGAGCTCAGATTCGGGCGTGGCGGCCGGTTGCTGGGGATGGTCTGATCTCACCCGTACAGTTGCCGCTGATTGTCATCCTGCTGTGACTCCTGCCTCAACTGGCCGACTCGGCTATCTCCTGCGCTGGCTCGGTCTCACCCTTGTCGCGCTGCTGGTGCTGCAGCTGGCGGCTGTGGTTTCCGCCTGGAGCTGGCAGGAGGAAGCCTTCCGCCAGATGGTGATCGAGCGCCTGATCACCCAGTCACCGATGGCTCTGGTGGGCCTGCTGCTGGCCCTGTTCGGCTCACGCCTGGATCAGACCGACTCCCGCACCCCCCTGCGTTGGCTGGTGGCGGCCCTGGCGGCTCTGCTCGCCATTGGCCTGGCGGTGTCGGTGCCGGTGGCGATCAGCGGCGATGGTGTGCTTACCGCCAAGACCGAGCAGGCATTGACCGCCCAGCGCAGTCAGCTGGAGATGGCCAAGCAGCAAAGCCAGAATCCCCAGGTGCTGGAGCAACTGGTGCGCCAGGCCGAGCAGTCCGGTCAGGTCCCGCCCCAGGCCACCGATGAGCAGAAGCAGCAGGCTGCCCGCGGTTTCATCGACCGCCAGCTGCAGCAGATGGAGCAGCAGTTCCAGGAAGCAGAGCGGGCTCAGGGTCTGTCGGTGAATCAGCGCCGCTACGCCGGCACCGGCTCTGCCGCGGTGCTGGCTGTGGCGTTCACCCTGCTGGCGCTGGCCGCTTTGCTCTGAGAATCCCTTGAAGCCATCCTGAAGCTGCTGCTGCACCAGGCGGCTGGCTAGGTTGATCTGAGCAATTCGAAAACCGGACAACCGGGAAGATCCTTGGTGCAGTCGAGCCCCAGACCTGATCAACCGTTGGGGACCCGGTTGCAGCAGGACCTTAAAAACGATCTGATCGCCGGTCTGCTGGTGGTCATTCCCCTGGCCACCACCATCTGGTTGGCGACCACGGTGAGCCGTTTTGTGCTCGCCTTTCTCACCTCGATTCCCAAGCAGTTCAATCCTTTCAATACCCTTAACCCACTCCTTCAGGAGTTGATCAATCTGGGTGTCGGGTTGTTGGTTCCCTTGCTGGGAATTCTGTTGATCGGCCTGATGGCACGCAACATCGTCGGCCGCTGGCTGTTGGATTTCGGCGAGGGAACCCTCCAGCGCATTCCCCTTGCCGGCTCTGTCTACAAGACGCTCAAGCAACTGCTCGAAACAGTTTTCCGTGACAATTCCACCCGCTTTCGGCGGGTCGTTCTGGTGGAATATCCACGCAAAGGTCTCTTTGCCCTCGGCTTCGTCACCGGTGTCCTCGGCAGTGCCATGCAGGGAGGCTTCGACCAACCGATGCTGAGCGTGTTCATTCCCACAGCTCCAAACCCCACCACCGGTTGGTACGCCGTGGTGCCGGAAACCGCGGTCCGCGATCTTGACCTCTCGGTGGAGGATGCGTTCCGCACGATCATCTCCGCAGGGATTGTCAGCCCTGATGATGATCGAGAAATCCCAGCAAGCCGCAGCTTCTCCAGCCTGCTTGCCCAGCTGCGTGCTCCTGTGTTCTCGTCCTCTCCCCCCACCAAGCCCTGATCTGCGGCTTGCCACCCTCGACCCACCCGATGCCGAGTAGATCCATCTCCAGAGAACTGGCCCTTCTGATGCTGGGCCAGGTCAATGACCGCGTTCCACCGGCTGATCTGCCGCTGGAAAGTCTGCTGGAGCAGGCCTTGGCCAGCTTGGCCCAGCACGTGCGTGAGGCCCTCGACAATGCTGAGATTGATCTGCAGCAGGCACAGCAGCAACTGCTCGAGAGTGAACTGATCGATGCGGCCGATCAATTGCCGCGGGTGCGGGATTACCTTCAGCAGGGTCTGACCCATGCCGAGCAGGCGCTCAATCGGCTCTCCGCCAGCCTGGAGCTGCCCCGTCTGCTGATGCTTGCCGACCAGAGCGAGATCCGCGAAGGGGCCCTCGCCCGCACCCGTGCCGTCCTTCAGGACCGCGAAGCCCTGGATTCTCGGCTCGATGCCGTGATGGAAGGCTGGCGCCTCGGCCGGCTTCCCCGCATCGACCGCGACATTCTGCGGCTGGCGGCTGTGGATCTTCACACCTTCGGAACCCCGGCTCCGGTGGCCTGCAATGAGGCTGTGGAGCTGGCCAACCGCTACAGCGATGATCAGGGCCGCCGGATGATCAACGGGATCCTGCGCCGGCTCACCACCTCCGTCTCTTGAGCAAGCATGGTCTTCGACTGGTTCCGGCGGCGCCCCACCACAACCGAGGCGGCGTCTGAGCCTGCCGCGGCCTCCGGGGTTGGCGAAGACACAGCCGAAGACAAGCCTGAATCCGAAGCCGAAGCTCAAACTGCCGCTGGTCACGCCAGCGTGCCTGAGGAGCCGCCTCAGCCTTCAGCCGCCTCAGCTGCCACCTCCTCAGCTCCCGCCGCCTCAGCAGCCGCTTTGGACCAGGACGCCCTCGACTGGGCTCGCCAGGCCTATGCCCGCCTCAAGGCGGAACACGAGCGCAGCCAGCCGGCTGCCCCCCCCCAGCCGTCTGAACCAACGCCTGAACCAACCCCTGAACCGGCTGAAACTGCGGCGCCTTACCAAGATCCAGTTGACGCGGCTGAGCCTGTACCTGCATCGCTGCCAACGCTGGAGTCAGCATCGGCTCCTGTGCTGGAGGTGCCCACCCCCGCCGGCCCCTCCCTGCTGGAGCTGGCCGCGGCCAGCCGGGCCGAGCGCCAGCAGACCGTGCTCGCCCCCAGCACCGACCCGCCGCCCAGGGCCGAGCCGAGTGCCGTTGCCGTCCCCACGCAGGCCCCCGCCGCTCCTGCCCCCTCGAGCGAGGAAGCCAGCCCGCAACTGGGGTCCTTCGATGCCGACTTCACCTGGTCGGCCGAGGTGCTCGCGGCCCAGGGCCGGCGCGTCGATCAGGTGTCGCTCGAGGAGATCGACTGGCTCAGCCGCCTGCGACGCGGCCTGGAGAAGACCCGTCGCGGCCTGGTCACCCAGCTGCTCGACACCCTGGGCGACGATCCCCTCACCCCGGAGGTGCTCGACGATCTGGAAACCAGTCTGCTGCGTGCCGACGTGGGCGTGCAGGCAACCGATCAGGTGATCGAGGCCCTGCGCAGACGCCTGAACGAAGAGGTGGTGGAGCCGGCTGAGGGTCTGCGCTTTCTCAAGGAGCAGTTGTGCGGGTTGCTTGAGAAGCCGATCGCGGCCAGTGGCGAGCCCCTGCTGGCCCCACAGCGGGACCGGCTCAACGTCTGGTTGCTGGTGGGTGTGAACGGAGTGGGCAAGACCACCACCCTCGGCAAGCTCGCCAATCTGGCGGTGCGCAGTGGCTACAGCTGCCTGATCGCCGCTGCCGACACCTTCCGCGCTGCCGCTGTGCAGCAGGTCACCATCTGGGGTGAGCGCAGTGGTGTGCCGGTGATCGCCAACCCCAGCGCCAATGCCGACCCTGCCGCCGTGGTCTATGACGCCATCGGCGCGGCCCGCTCCAAAGGCATCGAGCTGGTGCTGGTGGACACCGCCGGTCGGCTGCAGACCAAGAACAACCTGATGGAAGAACTGAGCAAGGTGCGGCGCATCGTTGGCAAGCTGGCCCCGGAGGCGGTGGTGGAATCGCTGCTCGTGCTCGATGCCAGCCAGGGGCAGAACGGCCTGCGCCAGGCCATGGCCTTTGCTAGCGCTGCCGGGCTTACGGGGGTGGTGCTCACCAAGCTCGATGGCAGCGCCCGCGGAGGCGTGGCTCTGGCGGTGGCCTCCGAAGCAGGTCTGCCGATCCGTTTTGTGGGTGCCGGCGAAGGCATCCGTGACCTGCGGCCCTTCAACAGCTTCGAGTTCGTCGAAGCTCTCCTCTCCAGCTGAGCGGCGGGCACTGGGGGATTACTGCTACCGTTCGGCCCCTGCGGCCGCCTGTTTCGAGCCGCATTCCGCCAGCCGCGTGCCACTGCCATTGCCCCGGCCCCACCAGGCCCTCACGGCATCGGCTTCTCTGCGGCAACTGCTAGACAGCCTCAGCCGGGAACAACGGCGCAACCAGGAGCTGCTTGCCTCCCTGAGTTTTGCCCTGCGCAGCTTCACCAATCTGAACCGCTTCCTGGAGCTGGTTCCTTTGGTCTCCTCACGACTGGTGGGAGCCGAGGGCAGTCTGTTGGTGGTCTTCCACCCCGATGGGCGCCTCTGGCGGGAGCACACCCAGGCCAGTCCCGCGGCCCGCAGCGGCGAGTTGGTGCGCTTGCTGGGGGAGCTGGATCTGCCCGCTGGCCTGGCTGAGGAGGAGGAGGTCTCCCAGCTCGATCTGCAGGTGCGCCGTCTGCTGGGGGAGGTGCAGCTGTTCGGCACCTCCGTGGTGGCCCGCAGCCGGGCCCGCGGTCGCCTTTACGTCTTTGGCAGCGCCGAAGGCCTGACCTGGAGCGATGTCCACCGCCGCCACGTGCAGCTGGTGGCCGACCTAACGGGCGTGGCGATCGAAACCGAGCTGCTGCAGGAGGACCGCCGCCGTCATGAGCGCCTGGATCGCCAGCTCAACACGGGCGCCGAGATCCAGGCACAGCTGCTCCCCGATCACTGTCCGGTGATTGAGGGGGTGGAGCTGGCCGCCCGCTGCCGACCGGCCTTCGAGGTGGGGGGCGATTACTACGACTTCATCCCGACCCGGCCCCAGCTCAGCGGACGCCGCCGCGAAACTTCCCGCTGGGCCCTGGTGATGGGCGATGTGATGGGCAAGGGGGTGCCGGCCGGTCTGCTGATGACCCTGCTGCGGGGGATGCTGCGGGCCGAGGTGCTCAGCGGCCATGCCCCCGACCGGATTCTGCATGACCTCAACGAATTGGCGCAGGAGGATCTGGCTCATTCGCACCGCTTCGTCACCCTCTTCTATTCCGACTTCGATCCCCGCAGCCGCCTGCTGCGCTATGCCAACGCCGCCCACAATCCGCCGCTGCTCTGGCGGCACCAGCGCCATGAGGTGGAGCGCCTCGACGCTCCCGGGCTGCTGATCGGCCTGCAACCGGAGGCCCAGTACGGCTGCGAGCGGGTGCTGCTGGAGCCCGGTGATGTGGTGCTCTATTACACCGATGGAGTCAGTGAAGCCCTCGGCCTCACGGGTGAACGCTTCGAGGAGGAGCGCCTGCAGCGGCACCTGGCAGAAGCCTGTCGGGCGGGCAAGAGCGCCCAGGGTGTTCTCGATGCACTGTTCGACCGGCTCGACCGCTTCGTGGGTGCTGACCATCAGCTGAACGACGATGCCTCGATGGTGGTGCTGAAGGTGCGTGAGGAGGTGGTGCTCCCCTCCCTGCCTGGTTGAGTGCGGCCGCCAGGGTCGGATGCCAAGCTGACGCTTCGCGGCACGGTTTGGCTTCGATGGCGGCACAGGCTTCCCAACCGGCGCGATGGAGTGACCGTTTCGAGGAAGGGCTCCATCCGGCGATCGAGCGCTTCAATGCCTCGATCGGTTTCGACATCACCCTGCTGCAGCAGGACCTGGATGCCTCCATCGCCCACGCCCGCATGCTCGGCCGCTGTGGGGTGATCAGCACTGCTGAGGCGGAGCAACTCATCGCTGCCCTCGAGAAGGTGCGCTCGGAGGCGGCCGAGGGCCACTTCCGCCCTGGGCTGGAGGCCGAGGACGTGCACTTCGCGGTGGAGCACCGCCTGATCGCCCTGATCGGTCCCCTGGGAAAGAAACTGCACACCGGTCGCAGCCGCAACGATCAGGTCGGCACCGATCTGCGTCTCTGGCTGCGCCAGGCGATCGATGGACTCGATGCCGGCCTGTGGCGCTTCCAGCAGGCCCTGCTGGACCAGGCAGACAGCCACCTGCACACCCTCATTCCCGGCTACACCCACCTGCAGCGCGCCCAGCCCCTCTCCTTGGCCCACCATCTGCTGGCCTATGTGGAGATGGCCGAACGCGACCGTCAGCGCCTTTCGGACGTGCGCCGCCGGGTGAACATCTCACCCCTGGGGGCAGCGGCTCTGGCTGGCACGCCGGTGCCGATCGACCGACGGCTCACGGCCGAGGAACTGGGCTTCGAGGCGATCTATGCAAACAGCCTCGATGCGGTCAGCGACCGCGATTTCGCCGTGGAATTCAGTGCCGCCGCCAGCCTGATCCTGGTCCATCTCAGCCGTCTCTCCGAGGAGGTGATCCTCTGGGCCAGTGAGGAGTTCGGTTTTGTGCGCCTCACAGACCGCTGCGCCACCGGCAGCAGCCTGATGCCCCAGAAGAAGAACCCCGACGTGCCCGAGCTGGTGCGCGGCAAGGCCGGCCGGGTGTTCGGGCACCTGATGGGGTTGCTGACCATGATCAAGGGGCTTCCCCTGGCCTACAACAAGGACTTCCAGGAAGACAAGGAAGCCCTCTTCGATGTGGTGCGCACCACAGCGGATTGCCTCGAGGCGATGGCGATCCTACTGGAGGAGGGCATTCGTTTCCGGCCCGAGCGGTTGGAGCAGGCAGTGGCGGCTGATTTCTCCAATGCCACCGATGTGGCCGATTACCTGGTGGCCCGCGGTGTTCCTTTCCGTGAGGCTTACCAACTGGTGGGTGGTCTGGTGAAAACCTGCCTGGGCGAGGGGCTGCTGCTGCGGGATCTGCCCCTGGAGCGCTGGCGCCAGCTGCATCCTGCCTTTGAGGCGGACATCCACGCCGCGATCGAGCCGCGGCAGGTGGTGGCCGCCCGCCGCAGTGAGGGGGGTACGGGCTTCGAGCGGGTGGCCGAGCAGCTCAAGCTCTGCCGCGAGCGCCTGGGTCCTGAGGCCCCATCCTCCTAAAGACCCTGCTGCTCCAGCTCCTGGGCGGCGGCCTCCAGCACCTCAGGGCCCGCACTGCGCTCCCCCGCCCGTTCCCCCAGCCGGCGGCGCCAGTGCCGGGCTCCCGGCACCCCCTCCACCAGGTGCACCAGGTGGCGGGCGATGGGCCAGAGCCGTCGGCCGGCCCCGCACCAGCGGCTGGCATGGGGAATCAGGCCACGCACCACCGCTGAGGCCAGGGCCGGACGGTTCTCCTCGCAGCCGAACAGCTCCCGGTCGACCGTGGCCCAGCGCAGGGGATGGTCGTAGGCGGCACGACCCACCATTACCCCATCCACCCGGCCCAGGTGCTCCTGGCAGTTCTCCAGACTCAGCAGGCCGCCGTTCAGTTCGATCGTGAGCTGGGGGCGGTCCCGTTTGAGCTGATGCACCAGGTCGTGACGCAGGGGCGGAATCGTGCGGTTCTGCTTTGGATCCAGCCCGTGGAGCCAGGCCTTGCGGGCATGCACGCTGAAGCGGCTGGCGCCGGCGCCGGCCACCCTGTCCACGAAGGCCAGCAGCAACTCGTAGCTGTCCTGCTCGTCGATGCCGATGCGGTGCTTGACCGTCACGGGCAGGGGAGAGGCGGTCGCCATCGCCTCCACGCAGCGGGCGACCCGATCCGGGTCCGCCATCAGGCAGGCACCGAACCGGCCCTGCTGCACCTTGGGGCTGGGGCAGCCCACGTTGAGGTTGATTTCGTCGTAGCCCCAGGTGGCCGCCAGCAGCGCCGATTCCGCCAGCAGCGCAGGATCGTCGCCCCCCAGCTGCAGAGCCAGGGGATGTTCCTCGGGATCGAAGTCCAGCAGTGTGTCGCGGCGGCCATAGTGCAGGGCCTGGGCCACCACCATCTCGGTGTACAGGAGGGCGCGGCGGCTGATCTGCCGAATCAGCACCCTGAAGTGCCGATCGGTGCAGTCCATCATCGGCGCCACACTGAAGCGGTAGGCCCCGGCAACGGGCGTCGTCGCGTCGTCTCCCTTCCCCATTCCCCCATGCTGCCTGTCGACTGGTCCCTGGTGGTCGCCGGGGGCGGGCCCGCCGGCTACATGGCGGCCATAACCGCTGCGGAGCAGGGGCTGGCGGGGGTGTTGCTGCTGGAGGCCACACCCCAGCCGCTGGGCAAGGTGCTGATCAGCGGCGGCGGGCGCTGCAACGTCACCCATGCCTGCTGGGATCCGCTGGCCCTGGTGGGGCACTATCCGCGTGGGTCGCGGGCCCTGCGCGGGCCGTTCAGCCGCTTCGCCCCCGGCGACTGCCTGGCCTGGTTCGCCGAGCGGGGGCTGGAGCTGGTGGAGGAACCCGACGGCCGCCTCTTCCCCCGCAGCAACCGCTCCAGCAGCGTGGTGGCCGTGCTTGAGGCGGCGGCCGCCGCCGCCGGGGTGACGGTGTGGAGGGGGGCCTCCCTGCGCCAGGTGGATCCGCTCGAGGGTGGTGGCTTCAACCTGCGGCTGCGCCTGGCACCGGGGCTGGCCCATGGGGCTTCCAGCAGCCTCAGCGCCGATCGCCTGCTGCTCGCCACCGGGGGCCATCCCAGTGGCCGTCAGCTGGCCAGTCAGTTGGGCCATGCAGTGGTGGCACCGGTGCCCTCCCTGTTCACCCTGGCCCTGGAGGCCAATCCCCTGGCGGCCCTGCGCGGAGTGGTGATGGATCCGGTGGAACTGGAGCTGCGGCTGCCCTCAAGGCGCTTTCGTGAGCGCGGGGTGCTGTTGATCACCGGCTGGGGGGTGAGCGGTCCGGCCACCCTGCGGCTCACCGCCTTTGCGGCCCGGGCGCTTAAAGACAGCGGCTACAGGGCCGAGCTCTCGATCGACTGGAGCGGCGGCTGCTCCGCCGATGAGCTCAGGCAACGTTTCCAGAACGCCCGCGCGCAGCAGGCCCGTCGCCAGTTGCTCAATGCCCGCCCCTGGCCCGAGCTCAGCCGCCGGCTCTGGATTCACCTCCTGGACCGTCATGGTGTGGCTTCCGACCAGCGTTGGGCTGATCTGCGCCGGCGCGACGAGGACAATCTGCTGGGCGCCCTGCGCTCCAGCTCCTACGCGGTGGGCGGCCGCGGCCCCTTCGGCGAGGAATTCGTCACGGCTGGCGGTGTCACGTTGGGGGAAGTGAACCTGGCCACGATGGAGAGCCGAAAGCAGCCCGGCCTGTACTTCGCCGGAGAACTGCTGGATGTGGACGGAGTCACCGGCGGCTTCAACTTTCAGCACTGCTGGACCAGCGGCTGGCTGGCCGGAGGCGCCATCGCCCGGGCGGACCGGGCGGACTGAGCGGTGCGTCGACGTTCAGCGAATCTTGTCGAAGACCGAGAACATCGGGAGATACATGGCCACGAGAATCGCACCCACGATGATGCCGACGATCACGATCATGATGGGCTCCAGGAGAGAGGTGAGCGCTTTGACTGCCACCTCCACCTCGTCTTCGTAGAAATCAGCGACCTTGGAGAGCATGGCATCCATTTCTCCCGTTTCTTCGCCAATTGCCAGCATGCTCAGAGCCATCTCTGGAAACACGTTCTTACGGGAGAGAGCGACGCTAACGGGAATGCCATCCTGAATCTCCACCCGGCAGTCCTCGATCGTATCGGCAAAGATTGAATTGCGAGAAGTGTCTCGAACGATCTCCAGGCTCATAAGAATCGGCACACCCGCTTTGCTCAGGGAGCTGAAGGTTCGGCAGAATTGGGCTGTTTCGGTTTTCTGAATCAGGTCGCCGAACAGGGGAAGCTTCAGGATGAAGCCGTCGATCCGCCGTTTGCCCAGGGGAGTGTTGTAAACACCGACCAGCAGCCATCCTGCCAGGATCAGAAAGGCGATCAGGAATAAAGAGAATGCGGAGCGAAGCAGGGCGCTCAGATTCACCATCATCTGGGTGAAGACAGGCAGGTCTGCGCCCAGCTGTTCGAAGATTTCGGCAAAGGTGGGGATCAGGAAAATCGTCATGCCGAGGAAGACGGCAATGGCGATCAGCAGCACGATCACCGGATAGGCCAGGGCTCCCTTGATCTGATTCTGCAGCTTGGCGTTCTGCTCCAGCAACAGGGCCAGCCGCTTCAGAGTTTCATCCAGAACCCCTCCGAGTTCGCCGGCTTCGACCATGGCGATGGTGATTCGATCGAAGACCTTGGGCCAGCGACGCATCGCCACGCCCAGGCTCACCCCCTGGCTCACTTCGCTGGCGACTGCTTCGAGGGCCTGCCGGAAGATCGGCTTCTTCTGCTGCTTGGCCACCAGGGTGAGGCCCCGCACAATCGGCACGCCAGAATCCACCAGCGCTGAGAGCTTGCTGGCGAACAGCGCCTTCTCCCGCACGCTGGGTCTGGCCTGGAACATCGTCCCCAGATCCCGGCTGAACAGACTGGTGCCCCCTTTGCCGCCACTGGCCTGCACTGAGCGGGTCGAGGCCATCGGCACAACGGAGGTTGCGGCAATGCCCCTTCGGCGCAGATCCCGCTTGGCGCTGGCCAGATCAGGGGCTTTCAGCTGGATCACCTTCTGCTGGCCCCGTTGACTGGCATAGGTGGCGGTGAAGATCGGGCTGGAGCCTTCCTTCGCCGGCACCAGGGAGCTGGCGAGGATGCCTCGCCGGCGCAGGTTGCGGCGGGCCGCGGGCAGATCGGAGGCTTCCAGCCGCAGCTCCCGCTGGTCGCCTTGGGTGCTGGTGTAAGTGGCCAGATAGGCAGGCATGGAGGATCTGGATCAGAGGGAGTTGCTGAGCAGCCGATTCAACTCATCCGGCTTGGTTGAGTGGGTGCGGGCTTCCTCCAGGGCAATGTCCCCCTGCTTGACCATGTCGGCCAGGGCTTTTTCCAGAGTCTGCATGCCCAGTTGGCCTCCGGTCTGAATCTGGGAATAGATCTGGGCGGTTTTTGCCTCCCTGATCAGGTTGGCCAGGGCCGGCGTACTTAACATTATTTCCTGGGCCATGACCCGGCCATAGCTGTGGCTGGAGGGCGAACTCCGGCGGCAGAGTGTCTGGGCGAAGATCGCGGCCAGGCTGCTGCTGAGCTGGGTGCGGATCTGGGCCTGCTGGCCCGCCGGAAACACATCCACCATGCGGTCCACGGTCTGGGCGGCGGAACTGGTGTGCAGGGTGGCAAATACCAGGTGACCGGTTTCGGCCGCGGTGATGGCGAGCTGAATCGTTTCCAGATCACGCATTTCCCCCACCAGAATCACGTCAGGGTCCTCCCTCAGGGCTGCTCTGAGGGCATTGCTGAAACTTTTGGTGTCTTCGTTGAGCTGGCGCTGATGGATCAGGCTCTTGTCATTGATGTAAGCGAATTCGATCGGATCTTCGATCGTGATGATGTGCTCAGCCCGGCTGTGGTTGATGTAATCGAGTAGCGAGGCCAGGGTGGTGCTCTTGCCCGATCCAGTCGGCCCCGTCACCAGCACCAGCCCCGAAGGCCGCTTGGTGATGTCCACCACCACCGGAGGCAGGCCGAGCTCCTGGGGGGTGGGCACCTTGCTGTTCAGGGCTCGCATGGAGGCGGCGTAGGTGCCGCGCTGGCTGAAGACGTTGATGCGGAAGCGGGCCAGGCCGCGCAGGCCATAGGAGCAGTCGAGTTCCCAGGTCTGTTCCAGTTGCTTGCGCTGGGAGTTGGTGAGGATCGAGAAAATCATGCGGTTGCAGGATTCCTCGCTCAGGGCCTGCTCCCGCATCGGCCGGAGCTCCCCGTTGAAGCGCCCATAGGGTTGCTGGCCCGCTGAGAGGTGAAGGTCGCTGCCCTTCTGCTCGACCAGCTCTTCCATCAACTCCTCGATCTGGAGCTCCATCGGGACCATGCCGGGTTGATCTGGATTCTGAGTTTCGCCCCGGTGGCCCGCAACACTCAGCGACGGGGGGTCAGGCAGTAGGGGCACTCCAGCCATTCATCCCTGAGTCCCGCCCCGCAACCCTGGCAGGTCAATGTGGTGAGTGCCTGGGTGCGTCGCTGTAACTCCAGCTCCGTGTCGGTGAGCAGCATCCGCTCCACTTCCTCGAGGGTGGTCTGGCCGTGGCGGACCAGTTCCAGGCCATAGACCAGCAGGGTTTTCATGCCGGTCTCGATCGAAAGATTGCGGATCACGTCGGTGCTGGCGCCCTTGGCGATGGCACTGGCGAGGTTGTCGTTGATCCTCAGTACTTCATAGACGCCGATGCGGCCCTTGTAGCCCCGTCCCTGGCAGGTGGGACAGCTGCTGCCGTCGGCCCTGGGTCCCCTTCGGGCTTTGTAGAAGGTGATCGACTGCTCCTGGCTGGCGAAGAGGCCGAAATGGCCCAGCTCTTCCTCTCCTGGGTGGTAGGGCACACGGCAGGTCCCGCAGACTTTGCGCAGCAGGCGCTGGGAGACGATTCCGATCAGGGAGGCACTCACCATGAAGGGCTCCACGCCCATCTCGCTGAGCCGGGCGATGGCACTGGGGGCGTCGTTGCAGTGCAGGGTCGTGAGCACCAGGTGGCCGGTCAGGGCCGCCTCAATGGCGGTCTTGGCCGTTTCCCCATCGCGGGTTTCCCCCACCAGCAGCACGTCCGGGTCCTGGCGCATGAAGGCCCGCAGGGCGGTGCTGAAGTCGTAGCCCTTGTCGCGGTTCACCTGGGTCTGGGTGATGCCCTTGAGCATGTACTCGATCGGATCTTCGACGGTGGAGATGTTGATGCTGGGTTCGTTCCGTTCCGCCAGCAGGGAATAGAGCGTGGTCGACTTGCCCGACCCGGTGGGTCCGGTCACCAGCACCATCCCGAAGGGCCTTGAGCCCATGGATCGAACGGTCGACAGGGTGGCCGGCTCGGTGATCAGCCGGTCGAGGCCCATGCGGGTGCTGCCGCTGTCGAGCAGCCGCAGCACCACCTTCTCTCCCCAGCGGCCCGGCAGGGTGCTCACCCGCAATTCGATTGTGCGGCCGCGGAACATCCGGCGGATGCGGCCGTCCTGGGGCATCCGTCGCTCGGCGATGTCCAGCTCGGCCATGATCTTGAAGCGGGAGGTGACCGCTGGTGCCAGGCTCCTGGGCAGGTGTTCGACGGGATGCAGCACCCCGTCCTGGCGAAAGCGGATCCGCAGCCCGTCCTCCTCCGGTTCCACGTGGATGTCGCTCGACTCTGACTCCATCGCCTGGATCAGGATGCGGTTCACCAGGCTCACCACCGGTGAGGCGTTGGAGGCCCTGAGGCTCTCCTCCAGATCCAGCTCCTGCTCCTGATCGGCGGGAGCCTCGTCCAGGCGGCTCTCCAGGCTGAGGCCCTCCAGCAGGGACAGGCCGTTTGGCTGGGAGGCCAGGGTGGTGTCTTCGCTGGGGCGATGACGACGGTCGGCCATTGTCTGCTTCAGCGCCTCGCTGATCTCCTCTTCCAGCCCCAGGCGCAAGTCGGGGGTGATGCCGTTGGCCAGCACGGCCTCCTCCAGCTGCTGGCGTTGCTGCGCCCGCCAATGGCTGGGGATCGCGACCTGGAGCCGCTCCCCCTGGCGCACCAGGGGCAGGGCAACCCATTCGCGCCATTGCTGGGCTTCGATCGTGGGGCAGGCTTCGGCGGCCCGTGGGTCGGCCAGCTGCAGCTCGACTGGCAGCAGAAGCTTTTCACCGCTGAGCAGCTCGGCCTCCAGCCGCCTGTGCTGTAGCGTTTCGGCCGCAGGGACCGGGCGTGTCGCCGAGAGGGTCATGGCCAGGACGGGGCCGAAGGGATCAGGTGCGGGCTTCCGCCGCTTGTGGGAAGAGCCCGTCGACCATCAACATGTTTAGGACCGATTGGCGTTGCAGTCAGCATGAGCGGCGAAGCCACTCCCTTCCCACAGGATCTCTCCGCCGAGGCGGACTCCCAGATTCAAAACCTTGACCAGTCGGGGGTGGAATCTCCGGCCGACACCGGCGCCCCGGCGCCTGTGACCAGCGATCCGCAGGCTGCGGCAGCTGCCGGTGCCGAGACGGACGCGAAGTCCGTGGCCCAGCGACTGGCCGCGGAACTCGAGACCCTGCGGCGTGAGCATGAGACCCTGCGCGGTCAGTACATGCGCATCGCCGCCGACTTCGACAACTTCCGCAAACGCCAGAGCCGCGATCAGGAGGATCTGCGCCTGCAGATCGCCTGCTCCACCCTCAGCGAGATTCTGCCCGTCGTCGACAACTTCGACCGTGCCCGCCAGCAGCTCGATCCCCAGAGTGAGGAGGCCCTGGGCCTCCATCGCAGCTATCAGGGTCTCTACAAGCAGCTGGTGGATGCCTTCAAGCAGCTGGGAGTGGCCCCGATGCGGGTGGAGGGTGAACCGTTTGATCCCAACCTGCACGAAGCGGTGCTGCGCGAGCCCAGTGACCTGGTGAACGAGGACCTGGTGATTGAGGAACTCCAGCGCGGCTATCAGCTGAATGGGCGCGTGCTGCGCCATGCTCTGGTGAAAGTCTCGATGGGACCGGGTCCCGGGGCCTCGGAGGGGGCCGCGTCCCCGGCCCAGGACGGGACAGTGGGTGGTGAGGAATCCAGCTGATGGCCGAGTACTACGACCTGCTGGGGGTGTCCCGCGACGCGGATGCCGACACCCTGAAGCGGGCCTATCGACGCCTCGCCCGCCAATACCACCCCGACATCAACAAGGAGTCCGGCGCGGAGGACCGCTTCAAGGAGATCGGCCGGGCCTACGAGGTGCTCAGTGATCCGCAGACCCGGGCCCGCTACGACCAGTTCGGTGAAGCGGGTGTTTCCGGTGCCGGCGCGCCCGACATGGGCGACATGGGAGGGTTCGCCGACCTTTTCGAGACGTTCTTCAGTGGTTTCGGCGGTGCCGCTGCTGGCGGCGGAGCTGGAGCCGGTCCCCGCCGCCGTGGCCCCCGCCAGGGGGATGACCTCCGCCTCGATCTGAGCATCAGCTTCAACGAGGCGGTCTTCGGCCAGGAGAAGGAGGTGCAGATCCGTCACCTGGAAACCTGCGCAACCTGTCAGGGCAGCGGCGCCAAGAGCGGCAGCGGACCCACCACCTGCGGCACCTGCGGCGGTCAGGGTCAGGTGCGCCGGGCCACCCGAACCCCCTTCGGCAGCTTCACCCAGGTGGCCCCCTGCCCCACCTGTGAGGGAACCGGTCAGGTGATCGCCGATCCCTGCAGCGCCTGTGGCGGCCAGGGGGTCCAGCAGGTGCGCAAGAAGCTTCGGATCACCATTCCCGCCGGTGTCGACTCTGGCACGCGCCTACGCGTGGCTGGCGAGGGCAATGCCGGCCAGCGCGGCGGTCCCGCCGGGGACCTGTACGTGTACCTGTTCGTTCAGGCCCACGACAAGCTGCGCCGCGACGGGATCCATATTCACTCCGAGGTGGCGGTGAACTACCTCCAGGCGATCCTCGGCGACAAGATCGAGGTGGACACGGTGGATGGTGCGGCCACCCTTGAGATTCCGGCAGGCACCCAACCCGGCACCACCCTCACCCTCACTGGCAAGGGAGTTCCCAAGCTGGGCAACCCGGTGGCCCGGGGCAACCATCTCTTCACCGTGAAGGTGCAGGTGCCCACCAAGCTCAGCAGCCACGAACGGGAGCTGCTCGAGCAGCTGGCCGGTCACCATTCCGCCAAGGACCATCCTCACAAGAGCGGCCTGTTCGGCGGGCTGTTCGGTTAGCGCGATGGTCTGCCTGTGACCTTCAGACCTGCGTCGGGGTCCCCGCCCGCGGAACCAACCCTGCGGCTCGATCTGCGTGGCACCCCCTGCCCCCTCAACTTCATCCGCAGCCGACTGGCGCTCGAGTCGATTGCTGCGGGTGAGTGGCTGCAGCTCGACCTCGATACCGGCGAACCAGAGTTGATGGTGGCTGAGGGCCTGCGCCAGGAGGGCCACCGGGTTGAGCGCCTGTCGAGAGAGGCCTCAGGCGCTCAGGACGCTGACGTCCAGGAGGGGGTCCGGTTCTGGATTTGCCGCCATGGGGGCTGAGGCCGAGGCCAGGGCTGACGGGGGCAAGGCCATGGTCAAGGGTCTAGTCACCGCGATTCAGGCCAACTTCTGCCAGGTGAGCCTGGAGATCCCTGGCCCCGGCGGACTCGACCAGTTGCTCTGCACCCGGCGCAGCCGGCTGGGTCAGGCGGGTGCGCGCATCCACGTGGGTGATCGGGTGGGGTTGGAGGGTATCGACTGGCCGGCGGGTCGTGCCGCCGTTGGCGATCTGCTGCCGCGCACCAGCCTGCTGGGGCGGCCACCGGTGGCCAATTGTGATCGGATCGTGGTGGTCATTGCGATGGCCGATCCTGTTCCGGATCCTGAGCAGCTCAGCCGTTTTCTGATCACCGCCGAGCACAGCGGTCAGCCGGTGCAGGTGGTGTTCTCCAAGGTGGATCTGGTTCCATTCGTTCAGCTCGAGAGCTGGTGTCAACGACTGAGGAGCTGGGGCTATGACCCCATCGCGGTCAGCGCAGCCAGCGGTGAAGGCATGGCCTCACTGAAACAGCGGCTCGCCCAGCCCGGAATCTCCGTACTCTGCGGTCCTTCCGGGGTGGGCAAGAGCAGCCTGCTCAATGCCCTGGTGCCGGCTCTGGCCCTGCGTGTCGGCACCGTGTCCGGTCGGCTCAGGCGCGGACGCCACACCACCCGGCACGTGGAGCTATTCCCCCTCGCCTCCGGTGCCCTGATTGCTGACACCCCTGGGTTCAACAGGCCCGAGCTGCCGCGCGATCCCGCTGTTCTGTCGGCGCTCTTCCCAGAAATCGTGGATGCCCTGCGGCAGGGTGGTCCCTGCCGCTTCAGCAATTGCCAGCACCGTGGGGATCCCGGTTGCCAGGTGGGAACGGCCTGGGACCGCTATGCCTATTACGCCGAGGGCCTGGAGGAGTTGCTGCAGGCAAGCCCTGCGCCCGTGGAGACCCGCTTCCAGCGGCAACCCAGCGGCCCCTCCCGTCGCCGTCAGCGCCAGCAGGCCCCTGATCTGGGCTGAACCCAGGGCCGCATCAGCCCCCCAGGCCGGGAAGATTCAGGCCGCCGGTGAGTTCTTCCATCCGCTCCTTCATCGTTCCGGTGGAAACGTCATAGGCGGCCTTCAGGGCCTCGAGCGTGGCGGTCTCCGTAGCCTCAGCGCCATCGGCCAGCAGTTCGGGGGAGAGCCGCACCTTCAGCGGTTGCTGGTTGCCGGTCAGCCAGACGCTGGCCCTGCCATCGGCGCTGCTGCCCTCCAGTTCCATGGCGTCGAGCTCGTCCTGGAGCTTCTGGGCATCCTGCTGGATCTGCTGGGCCTTGCGAAAGGCTTCGGTCAGCTGTCCGAAGTTGGGAAGTCCGAAGCCGGCCATGCGGGAACCAAGAGCGCCAGTTCAGGCTACGGCCTCCCCTTCGACGCTCAGGTTCCTTGCCATGCCGCCAGGGGCAGGGAAGTACCCGAGACGCTTCACCTCGGTGTGGAGCTCGATGCCGTGGGCGCTGAAGACCCGCTGCTGGACCAGCCGGATCAGCTGGTCGATGTCGTGGGCGCTGGCGCCGCCGGTGTTGACGATGAAGTTGGCATGGATCGGTGAGACCATCGCCCCGCCCATGGCCAGGCCCTTGAGCCCGAGCTGCTCGATCAACTGGCCGGCTTTGCGGGGTTCGGGATTGCGGAAGACGCTGCCACAGCTGGGCTGCTGGTAGGGCTGGCTGCTGGTGCGGCTGGAGAGGTTGGCGCTGGTGCGCCGGCTGATCTCGGCTGGATCATGGCCGAAGCTGAGACGGAAACGGGCCGACAGCACCAGCAGGGGCTCCTGCTGCAGTCTGCTGTGGCGGTAGGCGAACTCCAGCTCGCTGCTCTGAAGCACGAAAGGCTCATCCCCACCTGCTGGATTGAGCACCGTCACATCCTGGAGGCATTCCGCCGTACAGCCACCCTGGGCGCCGGCGTTCATCACTGCGGCACCACCCACGGTGCCGGGGATGCCCACCGCCCACTCCAGCCCGCTCAGGCCAGCCCTGGCTGCCTTGCGCGCCAGGGTGGGGATCGGTTCGCCGGCCTGGGCCTCCACCAGTCCCGTGCTCGGCTCGATCACGCTGCCCTGCAGCCTGCGGTTGCAGAGGGTGAGCCCATCAAGGCCGCCGTCGCTTACCAGCAAGTTCGAGCCTGCTCCGATCAGGCGAAGGGGCAGGTTCTCCGCCCGAGCCCAGCGGGCCAGCGCCATCAGTTCATCGCGACTGGCCGGTTCGGCGAACCATTCAGCTGGTCCGCCCACCTTCCAGGTGGTGTAGTCGGCCAGTGACACCTGGTTCTGGACTGGATCGCGAGCCGGGGTGAGGGGCACGGCTCAGGCGGCCAGGCGAGCGGTGGGGGTATCCGGCGCATCGGACGACTTCAGCTCTGCGAGGGTCTGGAGTCGAGCCCAGACGCCGTTCACATCGCCCGCTCCCATCACCAACACCAGATCGCCGGGCTGACTGCGCCTCACCACCTGTTCGGCCAGCTCATCGAGCGTGGCGCTCACCATCAGTGGCAGGTCAGGTCGCAGTTGCTGCATACGCTCAGCCAGGGCCTGGCTGTCGACACCGGGGATGGGCACTTCTCCAGCTGAGTAGAGCGGGGCAAGCAGCACCATGTCGGCGAGAGAGAGGGCAGACGCGAAAGCATCCAGAAATTCGGCGGTACGGCTGTACCGGTGGGGCTGGAAGACGGCCACCAGCCGCTGGGGCACCTCCGGCAGGGGGCTGCGGCCGCTGGTCACCATCAGGCGAGCCATGTGCAGCGTTGCTTCCACCTCGCTGGGGTGGTGGGCATAGTCGTCGACCACCTGGCGGCCGGCCCAGCGGCCCCGGAAGTCGAAGCGGCGCCCTGGGGAACGCAGGGTTCCGATTTCCGTGGCCAGGGCGCCGAAAGGCACTCCCTCCAGCCGGCAGGCCGCCAGGGCGGCCGTGGCGTTGCTGAGATTGTGGCGGCCCGGCAGGGGCAGGCTGAAGCGCCCCACCAGTTCTCCGTTTTCGTAAAAGTCGGCAACGGTGCCTTCTCCGTGCTCCTCCACTGCCAGGGCGGCGAACTCCACCCCTTCGCTGCTCTCGATCGACCACCAGGCGCCGGGCTGGAAATGCTGGCGCAGTACCGGGCAGTCGGCATTGGCGAGCAGGGAGCCGCAGCCGGCCGCGAAGCGCTGGAGCGTCTCGATCAGAGCCTCAAGGTCGGGGTAGTGATCTGTGTGGTCGAGCTCCAGGTTGGTGATCAGCCCGAGGCTGGATCTGAATTTCACCAGGGAACCATCGGATTCATCGGCTTCGGCCACCAGCACCCGACCGCGGCCGCTGCGTGCATTGCTCTGAAACGCAGGCACGATGCCACCGATAACGGCGGTGGGGTCCTGGTCGGTGGCCGCCAGCAGGGTGGCGATCAGGGTGCTGGTGGTGGTCTTGCCGTGGCTGCCGGCCACGGCGATCGAGGGCTGCGCGTTGATCAGCGCCGCGAGCACGTCGGAGCGGTGGCAGATGGTCAGGCCGGCCTCGCGGGCTGCCATCAGCTCGGGATTCCCAGCCGGCACCGCTGTGCTGATCACAACCAGCGGTGAAGTGCCGACATCACTGTTCAAAGTCGCAATGGTGTCTGCACCCTGGTGGGCGAACACCCGCACCCCACGGCGGCGCAGGGACTCGAGCACGGGACTGTCCCGCGGATCGGATCCGCTCACCTGAAAACCTCGGTCGGCCAGGATTCCGGCCAATGCCGACATCCCAATGCCGCCGACCCCGATGAAGTGAAGGGGAGCCCGGTGGTCGAGCAGCGGTGCCAAATGCGTCTCCATGCGCACCCGAAGGTAGGTGTTGACGCTGCGCTTGTCTCTCCCTTTTTAACGCTTGTTTGGCTCCGCGAATGGATCCGCTGCCGGAGCGGCTCCAGGAGGGGGAGACCATTTCTGTATGATCTGCTCCCAAACTCCCCTTGTCAACGGGTTTCCCGTTCCAGCCATGACACTGCGCGTTGCGATCAATGGATTCGGCCGGATCGGTCGCAACTTTATGCGTTGTTGGCTCAGCCGTGGCGAAAATACTGGGATTGAGGTGGTTGGTCTGAATGACACTTCCGATCCGCGTACTAATGCTCATCTACTTGAGTACGACTCGATGCTCGGCCGCATCCGCAATGCCGAGGTGAGCCACACCGATAACACTATTGTAGTCAATGGCAGGCACGTCAAGTGCTTCTCTGACCGCAATCCCCTCAACCTTCCCTGGAAGGATTGGGGTGTCGATCTTGTGATCGAGTCCACCGGTGTCTTCAACGACGACGTGGGCGCCAGCAAGCACCTTCAGGCAGGTGCCAGCAAGGTCATCCTCACCGCCCCCGGTAAGGGTGCCGGTGTGGGCACCTTCGTGGTGGGTGTGAACGCTGATCAATACCGGCACGAGGACTTCGACATCCTCAGCAATGCCAGCTGCACCACGAACTGCATGGCGCCTCTGGTGAAGGTTCTCGACCAGACCTTCGGCATCGTCAAAGGCACGATGACCACCACTCACAGCTATACCGGTGACCAGCGTATTCTGGATGCTTCGCACCGCGACCTGCGCCGGGCCCGTGCCGCGGCGGTGAACATCGTGCCTACCAGCACGGGTGCCGCCCAGGCCGTAGCCTTGGTGTATCCGCCGATGAAGGGCAAGCTCAACGGCATCGCCATGCGGGTGCCAACCCCTAACGTTTCGGTGGTGGACATGGTGCTGGAAGTGGGCCGCTCCACCAACCGGGACGAAGTGAATGCTGTGCTGAAGGCAGCTTCCGAAGGTGCCATGAAGGGGATCATCAAGTACTCTGATCTGCCTCTGGTTTCCTCTGACCACGCTGGCACTGACGAATCCACAATCGTTGATTCCGACCTGACTCTGGTGATGGGAGACAACATGGTCAAGGTGATCTCCTGGTACGACAACGAGTGGGGCTATAGCCAGCGGGTGGTTGATCTGGCCGAAGTGGTGGCCCAGAACTGGAAGTGAGATCCGCTCCCTGAGCTCCTCATATCCGGCCGCCCCTCTTTTGGGGCGGCTTTTTCATGGCTCAGGCAACGAACTCAGTGAAAATGTGTGAAGCCTCCACTGGCATCAGCCAGGGGCGAACCGTCGTCGGCCCAGCGCAGAATCCCAGAGCCCGGGGCCAGTGATCCGATCCGGCGGGTCCCGGGCAGGGCCTTGATCAGCTGACGGGCCCAGGCGGGATTGAGTGCCAACACCAGTTCGAAGTCTTCACCCCCGTTCAGGCACCAGGATTCGGCCCTGGCCAGGGCCACCATCTCGGGGTCGAACGGAAGGTCCCGCCGCTCCAGCAGAGCGTCGCAGTCGCTCCCCTGGGTCAGAACCTTCAGCGCTGCCACCAGTCCATCGCTGCTGTCGGTGCCTGCCACTCGCCAGGGGCAGCCACCTGGCCGGCATGAGGCCAGTGCCGCCACCGCATCCAGCCGGGGCCGCGGCCTGCGGTGGGCCTGAACGCTCCGCTCCAGCAGGGCCGGAGCGGCTTGGTGCCAGTCGGGAGCGGCCGGAGACGGGACTTCCTGCAGCAGCACCGCGAGGCCCAGGCGGCTGAGCCCATGGGGTCCCGTACTCACCAGGGCATCACCGGGGCGTCCATCGAGGCGGCGGATCGGTCCGTCCGCTCCGAGCCTTCCCAGGGCCGTGACGGCGAGCAGGCGCTGGCCGCCGCCACTGCAATCCCCCCCCAGCAGCGTGCCGCCATAACACCTCAAGGCAGTGCTCAGCCCCTGGTAAGCCCCCTCCACCCACGCCCAGGGGGTGGCAGCCGGCGCCACCAGGGCCACCGTCAGCCCCAGCACTTCCCGGCAGCCCATGGCAGCGAGGTCCGAGAGGTTGGCCGCCGCTGCCCGCCAGCCCACATCCTCGGCGGCCATGGTGGTGTCACTGAAATGGATTCCCTCGACCAGGACGTCGGTGTTCACCACCAGTGCCCGCTCCGAGCTGCCATCCAGCAGGGCGGCGTCATCGGCGAACTGACCGGGAGGAGCGAAGGCTCCCAACCGCCTGATCAGCTCCCATTCCCCCAGATCAGCGAGTGTGGGCGCGTTGCTGACGCCCTCAGCCATGGGGCCGCAGGTTGCCAGCCCCATCCACCACGGTCGCCTTGACGATGCCGTCGTCGGCCGTGAGCTCCTGGAGTACATCGAAGCCCTCGACCACGTAGCCAAAGGCGGCGTAGCGGCCGTCGATCAGATTGAGGCCCGCCGGGGTGAGTTCCGCTTCGAACAGGAAGAGGAAGAACTGGGAAGAGCCATCGTCGAGGGCTGTATCTGAGTGGGCCCAGCCCAATGTTCCCTTGGTGGCGAACGGCAGCACAGGTGTGGCCTTGAACAGGCCCAGGTCCTCAAAGGTCTGGTTGTAGAAGGGCTGGCTCTGACCCGGCACCATGATCTCCAGGGGCACCTTCCTCTCCTGGCCGGAGGCGTCCACATAGCCGCTGGCTGATCCTTTCGGATCGCCGGTCTGCAGGACATAGAAGTCTTCGGCGCGGATGAAGGGCAGGTCGTCGTAGAAGCCCCGCTGCACAAGGTCGACGAAGGCTCCGGCCGTCAGTGGGGCGTTGTAGCCATCCACCACGGCGGTCAGGTCACCTTTGGTGGTGGTGAGTTTCACAGTGGCGCGACCCAGCAGCCTTGGCAGGTCGGCGAACTGTTCCGGAATCTCGAAGGGGAACGGCCCCACCAGCAGGGCTTCCGCTGTACCGATGGTGCTCAGGGCCCTGCGGCGAGCGGTCAGGAAGGCCTCGCGGTCCTGTCGCTCGGCGGCCTCGGCCACGGCTTGCAATTCAGACTCAAGGCTGGCCAGCAGGGCCGTGGCCTGCTCGCGCTGCTCTGGCTGGAAGGCTGCCAGCAGGGCGGAGCGACGGCTGCTGAGCTGCGCCTGGGTTTTGCGGGCATTGCCGGTGAGGGCGTTCCACCGCTTGGCACGCAGGTCGTCGCTGCTGTCTTCAAGGCGATGTTGCAGCTTCTGCAGATCCGGCTGCTCGATCGGCAATGCGTTGCGCAGCAGGGCGGCTGGATCGGTGACAGCGTTCCCCGGAGGCAGGGCCGCCGCCGCCGGGCTGATTCGGCCAAAGCTGGTGCCGCAGGCGAGCACCAGCGCCATCAGCAGAAGCGTGATGACCCGCCAAGGGCTCCGACGCTGCTCGGCCGGTTGCTGCTCCGGCCGGGGGGGCTGCGATTGTTGCGAACTCCTGTTCATGGCTGTCCCTGCCGGTCTCCGGACGCTCTGCCGTACCTCGGACTTTGGCACAGCTCGATGGGCCCCAGATCCAGTCCCAAAGGGGGGTTCAACGGCCAGCCGTACAATCCCGCTCACCCGTTTCGCCGGAATGATCTCGAGCAACGACTTCCGAACTGGCACCACCATCGAGCTCGATGGACAGGTCTGGAGGGTCGTCGAGTTCCTGCACGTCAAGCCCGGCAAGGGTTCTGCTTTCGTGCGCACCAAACTCAAGGCCGTGCAGAGCGGCAGCGTGGTCGAGAAGACCTTCCGCGCTGGCGAAACACTTGCCCAGGCCCAGCTCGAGAAATCAACCTTGCAACACACCTACATGGAGGCGGAGGAGTACGTCTTCATGGATATGGCCTCTTACGAGGAGACCCGCCTCACCGCTAAGCAGATCGGTGATGGGCGCAAATACCTGAAGGAGGGCATGGAGGTGAATGTGGTGTCCTGGAACGGCTCCCCCCTTGAAGTGGAGCTGCCCAACTCGGTGGTGCTCGAGGTCACCCAGACCGATCCTGGCGTCAAGGGTGACACCGCCACCGGGGGGACCAAGCCCGCCATCGTCGAGACCGGTGCCCAGGTGATGGTGCCCCTGTTCATCACCATCGGCGAGAAGATCAAGATCGACACGCGTAACGACACTTATCTCGGGCGAGAGTCCTGATTGCCATGCAGCTCGACAACGACCAACTGCATCAACTCCTCATCTTCCTGGAGCAGAGCGACATCCAGGAGCTGAAGCTCGAGGGTGACGACTTCCGCCTGGAAGTGCGCCGAAACCTGCCTGCCCCAGTGGCGTTGGCCCCAGCTCAGCTGCCGCCGCCACCCTCCATGGTGGTGCCAGCTGCTCCGGCGCCGGGTTCAGCCGGTGTCATGGCCCCATCCAGCCCGCCGCCGGCCCCATCGGCGCTCCGTGCCGATCTGCTCGACATCACCGCCCCGATGGTGGGCACCTTCTACCGCTCCCCCTCACCTGCCGATCCCCCCTTCGTGGAAATCGGCAGCCGCATCAGTGTTGGACAGCCTGTCTGCATCCTCGAGGCCATGAAGCTGATGAACGAGCTGGAGGCAGAAGTCAGCGGTGAGCTAGTGGAGATTCTGGTGGAGAACGGCACACCGGTGGAGTTCGGCCAGGTGCTGCTGCGGGTCAAGCCCGCCTGAAGTCCAACGACCCCGAGTTGTTCTCAACAGTGTCTCGGCTCAGCCCAGCTCCAAGGCCGTTTCCAAGGCCGCCACCATGCTGTCGGCTCGGGCCAGGCCTGAACCGGCAATGTCGAAGCCGGTGCCGTGATCAGGAGAAGTGCGCAGGAAGGGCAGCCCCAGGGTGGTGTTCACGGCGGCATCGAAGGCCAGCAGCTTGACCGGGATCAGGCCCTGATCGTGATACAGCGCCAGGTAACCGTCGGCTCCCTGCCCTTCGCCTCGCCAGGCAGCCGCTGCACCCAGCCAGCAGCTGTCAGGCGGCAGCGGCCCCCTCAAAGTCACTGTGGGGTGTCGCTGCCGCCAGCTCTCCAGCAGGGGAATCAGCCAGTCCTGCTCCTCCTCCCCCAGCTGGCCGCCTTCGCCGGCATGGGGATTCAGACCGGCCACCGTCAGGCTGGGATGGGCGATAAAGCGCTTGCAGAACGCCAGCAGCACATCCAGTTGATGCTCCACAAGGGCGGGGTTGAGGGCCAGGGGAACCCGGGCCAGGGGGATGTGGGTTGTGGCCAGCAACGTGTTCAGCCGCCAGCTGCCGCCTGGTGAGCGGGCGGTGAACAGCATCGAGGCCTGCTCCCGCCCGCAGAGTTCCGCCAGCCGCTCGGTCTGACCCGGGTAGAGATGACCGGCGGCGTGCCAGGCATGTTTGGCGATAGGCGCCGTGGTCAGAGCCAGGGCCTGGCCGCTGAGCACAAGATCCGCAGCCGCACTCAACCAGGCGAAGCTGGCGGCACCACTGGCCGCGGTCCCCTGGCCCGGGTCGATCGTCTCCTGCAGGGGCCGATCAAGGATGGGAAAGCCAGCTGGATCAGCCAGCGGCGTCCCGCTGCGGTCGCGCAGGTCCATGTAGGTCTGCTCCAGCCAGCGGCGGCAGCCCACCAGCACCACATCCACAGCTGCGCCCTTCGCCTGCAGGGCCGCCAGAGACTTGAGGGTCACCTCAGCGCCGATGCCGGCGGGATCCCCCAGGGCCACGGCGATCACGCCTTGCTTAGCGTTCTTGCCAGTGGCTTGGAGAGTCATGATCCGCTGGTTGCTTCTGGGGGGACTGGTGCTGGGCCTGGCTCACGGGTTGCAGAAGAAATGGGTGGTGATCGACTGGTGCCGCTTGAACGCTGATCTGAACATTCCCAGCCTCACCAATCTTCAACCGCTGGCGACTCCGGTGTGCCCGGAGCAGGGGGAGCCAGCCCCCCGCTGAGCCTGCTGGCGGCAGCTGCCCTGGCCCTTTGTGTCAGCCACCAGCCCAGCGTTCTTCCTCCAGCAGGCAGGCGCGGAACCCTTCCCGGTAGCTGGGGTAGCGCAACTGGTAGCCGAGCTCGACGCAGAGGCGCCGGTTGCTGGTGCGCCGGTTCTCGCTCCAGAAGCTGCGGGCCATCGGACTGAGGCTCTCCTGGATCCGCCCATAGGGCTCCACCTCGGGCAATTTGCAGTTCAGCAGGTGGGCGGCGTAGCCCAGGGTTTCACTGGACGGGCAGGGTCTGTCGTCCGCCAGATTGAGCACTGCCGGTCGCTGGGCACACGGCAGGGCGAGGTTGTGCAGCAGGGCTCCAGTGATGTCATCGACGTGGATGCGGCTGAACACCTGGGCGGGTTTGTGGATCAGGCGGCTGCTGCCGCTGCGCAGGCCGTTGAACGGGCAGCGGCCGGGTCCATAGATCGCCGGCAGGCGGAACACCTGCAGGGGCAGGCCAGTGGCTTGCCACGCCTGTTCGCAGGCCAGCCGTGCCCGGCTGCGGAGCAATCCCGGTGCGGGGGTGTCGCTTTCCTGGACCCAGGCGCCGGCGCGATCGCCATAGACCCCGGAGGTGGAGAGGTAGCCCAGCCATCGCAGCGGCAGGTCGGCCAGGATGGCGCCCAGGCTCTCCAGCACAGGATCCCTGCCGTCACGGCCGGGGGGAATGGTGACCAGCACATGGGTCACGTCCTCCAGGGCGGTGGGCTCGAGTCCCGGCCTGAGCTCGCTGGTGAAGGCCACCGGGTTGATTCCTTCCCCGACCACGGGAGCGCCACCGGGACGGTGGCTGATCAGCACCGGCATGCCGGTGGCGGCCACGGCCACGGCGAAGTTCTTGCCGCTGTAGCCGCCCCCCAGCACCAGCATCCGGCCGGAGGCCCCGCTCCATGGGCTGCGGTTGACAACAGCACTCACCATGAGTACACCTGTATCACTGCTTGATTCCCTGGATGGCCGCCTCCTGCTTCTCTACACCCCGTCTCCTCCCCACGAGCCTGGTTCGTCCCGGCCGGGGACGCCCCTGGAGCTCCCCCCATGCCGTGGCTGCTCTTCCGCTGTTGTTGGTGGGCCTGGTGCTCACGGCCGCCTTGGTGGCGCCTGAGCAGCCCGATCAACTCGGGGCCATCTGCGAGCGCCACAACGGACCAGCGGCCTGCAGAGTCTGGTGATGGGTTTATGGAAGGCGTTTTGGCTTCAGGCCGCCTGCAGGGTCATGGTCGGGCTCTGGGGCAGGACCGAGCCCTGGGTTGCTGCCGCTGGTTCGGGAGTGGCCCACTGCAGCAGGCGCACGGCCAGGCGCAGGTCACCCTCCATCCAGGCCCGGATCGCCATTGCCCGGCGTGGGTCGTAGAAGCGTTGACGCCGGTACCAGTCGAAGGCATCGGCGTCGCTTTTGTGGCCGTTGCAGGCCAGGCAGGCCGGAACGCAGTTTTCGGTCACGCTCAGACCGCCGCGGCAGCGTGGCAGCAGATGATCAATCGATTCGGAACGACTGCCGCAGTAAATACAGCGATGTTGGGTCTGTTTGTGCAGGGATTGTCTCCAGCGCCTTACGCGCAACTTGGGGCAGAGATCCTCAAGGAAGACGGCATCCCTGACCTGCATTCCCATGCCTCGGTTGCGGACAGTTTGCCCATGGCTTCTGTTCTGTCAATGTGTCGACGACTTCAATTCCCCAAGCTGATCGCCAGGGCTGGTTCAAAGCGCCAGGCTGACTAGACTTCATATCCATGAAGCGCGGCGGTGTCCCTGGGAGCCACGCGAGGGACGTCGTCACGCTGCCAGCTGCGGCTTGG
Source organism: Synechococcus sp. J7-Johnson (assembly GCF_024345795.1). Classification (GTDB taxonomy): domain Bacteria; phylum Cyanobacteriota; class Cyanobacteriia; order PCC-6307; family Cyanobiaceae; genus Regnicoccus_A. The sequence continues at coordinate 61,031 of NZ_JAGQBU010000006.1, read as the reverse complement.
ATCCTGCGGCCTGATTGAGGTGATTTCGCCGTTCGATCCGGTCACCCAGGCTCAGCTGCGCAGGATCAGGCCGGCGGGCCGCTGGCGGCCCCAGCGCCCTGGCTGGGAGTTTCCGCTGGAGGCTGCAGGTCAGCTGGAGGCTCTGCTGGCGGGTCGCTTCGCGATCGAGCCCGACCTGGCCCAGTGGATGGCCTGGCTGCGCCAGCCCCTGCCCCCCTTGCCGCCGCACCGTCAGCTGGTGGCCGCGGCCCAGCTGGAGGATCCCTTGCCGGATGGGCGGCAGCTGTTCGCCCACCAACGCACGGCGGCCCGCTGGCTGCTTGCTCGCCGTGGGGCGGTGCTGGCCCATGCGATGGGTCTGGGCAAGACCCTCTCCGCTCTGGTGGCGGCACGGGCCCTCTCACGCTGCGCCGACTGCCGCATTGCCGTGGTGGCCCCGGTGGGCCTTCACGATCTCTGGCGGCAGGAGTCCCTGGCCCTGGAACTGGCCGTGGAGCTGTTCAGCTGGGCGCGGCTGCCAGTGGAGCTGCCCCCTGCCGGCACCGTCCTGATCGTGGATGAGGCCCACTTCGCGCAGAACCTGGGGGCGCTGCGCACCCGGGCGCTGCTGCGCCTTGCCCGTCACCCGCGCCTGCGGGCGATCTGGCTTCTAAGCGGGACCCCGATGAAGAACGGCCGCCCATCGCAGCTGTTCCCCCTGCTGGCGGCGATCGATCACCCCCTCGGCCGGGATCAGCTCAGCTTTGAGCAGACTTACTGCCAGGGCCATTGGCGCGAAAGCGGCGGGCGCCGCCACTGGCAGGCCAACGGCGCTGAACGCCTGGAGGACCTGCACCGGCTGATTCAGCCTCTGGTGCTGCACCGGCGCAAGCAGGATTGCCTCGATCTCCCCCCAAAGCGCCGCCTGATCTGCCCCGTGACGCTCGATCCCAGCCAGGCCCAGGGGTTCGAGCATGAACTGCAGCAGCGTGTGGAGCACTACCGCCTGCGGGCCGCCCGCGGCGAGGTGCGCCGCGATGCGGAATCCCTGGCGATGCTCACGGCCCTCAGGCAGATCGGAGCTGCATACAAGCTGCCGGCAGCCCAGGCTCTGGTGACGGAGCTGCTCGCAGGCGGCGCGGCGGTGGTGGTGTTCACGGCTTTCGTGGCCCCTGCCGAGCGGCTGGCCGCGAACCTGGGAGGTGCCGTGCTCACAGGCCGGCTCAGGCCGCCGCAGCGGCAGCGCCAGGTGGAGTCCTTCCAGGCGGGCCGGGTGCCGCTGCTGGTGGCCACCTTTGCTGTGGCGGGCCTCGGCTTCACCCTGCACCGTGCCAGCCACGTGGTCCTGCTGGAGAGGCCCTGGACCCCGGGCGACACCGAGCAGGCGGAGGACCGTGCCCATCGCATCGGCATGACCGGGCCCCTCACCACTCACTGGCTGCAGCTGGGCGTGGCCGATCAGCTGGTGGATGGGCTGATTGCCAGCAAGGCCGAGCGGATTGCCCTGGCCCTTGGGGGACGTCAGGCGATCCTGCGCCGCCAGGCCCTGCCGGCGATGGTGCGCCAGTTGCTGGAGGCCTGGTGAGTCAGGGGGCCGCGGCGGCCGGTATGTCACGGCAGCTTTCCTGGCGCACACCAATGTCTATGACCAGTTGGGGATCTTCGGCATCCTTCGCCGGTTTACCGTTGCTGGCGGCCTTCAGCAGCTCTGCCGCCCTCTCGATGTCCTGGCAGGCCCTGGTCTGCTCGCCCCTGAGGGTGTGGATCACGAAGCGGTCGCTGAGGGGACGGGCCTCGAGCGGGAAGGTGTTCACCACCTTGTCGCAGCGCTCCAGGGCCTCATCGAGCTGATCCACCTTGACCTCATCGAGGCACTCGTCCTGGCGCAGCCGTGGAGAGTCCGAGGTCGGGGGTGCCGCCGCCGCACAACCGCCCAGGGCCAGGGTCAGCGCCAGGGCGGTGCACCAGAGGGCCCGATGGGGTTCCTCGCGAAGGAAATCAGTAGGAATAGCGGTCAGGGCGTGTGGTTCCGCCGCCGCTGGGGATGGCAACAGGGCCGGTGCTGCCGCTCGCGGGGATGTCGGTTCTGAGCGGCGCGGGCTTTTCACTGCCGAAGAGGGCTCCGAGGAAGCGGCCGCAGTCGGGGAAGGCATCGGGGGACTTGACCACTGCCTCGGTGATCATGACGGCGGCATGTTCAGGAGAGGTCTTGAACAGACTGGCGCTCTGGCGTTTGATCAGGGCGTAGGCGGCGCTCCAGCTCACCTCGTGGTCATTGCCGGCCTTGCGCATGAAGCAATACACCTCGGCGCCCTTGTTGGCTGGATTGCTGGGGTCCGGCTGGCTGACCTGGGCCAGCAGCGCAGGCTGGCTCAGCAAAGGCAGCGGGCTGGCCAGAAGCACCAGGGAGGGCGCCAGGATCCGCCGCAGGGCCCACTTCAGCCTGCGGCCCCTCTTGGGCTCCGTTGCAGTCGGGCAGGGGCAGAGGAGACGGGAGAGCATTGAATCGGTGCGCGGAGCCAGGCATCGGGCACCAACGTATCGGTCGACTCCGAACTGTCGAGGGGGCGGCCCTTGGGCTCGTCAACTGGAGGAATGACCAGCTGTGAATGACAGCACCAACCTGATCACCATCGGCAGCACCAGCAGCACCGTGATCAGCCGGACCGCGTGCAGGGCCGCTACGGCGGCACCGACACCGAATTCAGCGCCTACCAGGCTCATGCCGCTGATGCCGCCAGGGGCGGCCCCCAGCAAGGTGATGATCGGATCGACACCCAGCAGCCGGCTGCTCCAGAGGCCGACCACCAGGCCTGTGGCCACCAGGGTGACGGTGATCAGGATCGCCGGCCGCCACAGGTGCCGCAGTTCCGTCAGCGCTGCGCTGGTGAGGCCGGTGCCGATCACGGTGCCGATCGCGATCTCCAGGCCCGTGCTGGTCCCAGGGGGCCAGTGGGCCGCATCCCAGCGCCCGCTCATGCTCACCAGGCTCGCGCCGAGCAGGGCGCCCGCCAGGGGCGCCGCCGGAATTCCCGTCCGCAGGGCGAGCAAGCCACCACCCAGACCGGCCAGGATGTAGATCGCCAGAGTGGCCAGACTGGACATGCCCGCACGAGACGCAAGGACGCCTCAGTCTGGGAGATGGCTTGAGCGTTGGGCGGTTCTGTGTTGTGATCGGCCTTCTTGGCTCGATGGCCATGGCCCCTGAATCGGTGTCGTTCCGCATCACCCGCACGGCCGAAGATCTCGCTCAGACGGTGGCGGCCTTGTCGCACCGGCTGGTGCATCTGGAGCAACGGCTTGGCCTGCTGGAGATGGCGCTGGAGGACGACCAGCAGCCGCAGTCCGACCAACTTCAGGCGCTCTCCAATGTGGAGGTGCTGCTGCGGGACTGCCGCCAACTGCTCGAGACGTCAGCCCCTATGTCCGCTCCAGCGGCGCTCGAGCCTGCCCCACCGCAGGAGCTGGATATGGCCGCCTGAGCCAAATTCCTGGCGTGTCCCTATCACTCAAGCTGGCAGTGGCCTGCTCCTGAGTGGCAGAATGAAAAGAAAAACAACCGTGGTCAGCACCTATCCGGCCTGCCCCCTGCCCCGTAACGGGGGGTCGATGCCACCCCAGCCTTTCATCCACCGCCCTGGCTACATCGAAGGTGGCCACCAGCTCGAGAAGCTGGAATTTGCCCTGGCCATCGCCATCAGCCGTGGTGACACCAGTCGGGCCGACCAGCTGCGGTCCCAGATCGATGTCCTCGGTGATCTGGGTGAAGAGCCAGGCACCTGACACCTGAGATCGTCTCAACCTGTCTGCATTCCTCTCTCTTTCAAGTCAACTTCTCGATCAACCGTTAAAGTCGCTGAAGATTGATTTGTTGTTGTGCTTGCGGTTCAAACGCGATCTTCGATCGCCATGTCACAGGGATCAGAGCAACGAAGCCAGTTCCTCCAGGAAGCTGCAAAGCATGAATCCCATGCTGAAGCTGCTGCCCTGCGTGGTGATCTTGTCGAAGCGGCCCAGGCTGTACTTAAGTCTCTTGATTGCGAGCGACGTGCCGGCAGCATCGGACCTCAGATTCTCCAGGTGATCAAGCCCAGATCCTGAGAGAGTGGAGCTGACGACGTTTTTCTTTGCTAAAGCGGGTGACCGGGCTCGAACCGGCGACGTTCAGCTTGGGAAGCTGACATTCTACCACTGAATTACACCCGCATTTTTTGATCTTAGCAAACGGACTGATGGGGTTTTGCCCAGCAGTCCGTCTGTCCCTCAGATCGTCAGTTCCCGGGCCGCCGCGGCCAGACCCGCCCCCACCGGCTGCCGGGTGGCGCCCAGCTCCTGCAGGGTCGCCTCGATGGCGGCCACCACGGTGAGGACGTCGCGATCGCAGACGAAACCCAGGTGGCCGATGCGGAACACCTTGCCCTTCAGGTGATCCTGGCCGCCGGCCAGCAGAATGTCGTAGCGCTCCTTGATCTTCTTTCGCAAAACCTCGGCGTCCAGACCCTCAGGGGCCACAGCCGTGATCGACGGGCTGCCGTGGCCTTCGGCGGCGTAGAGAGGCAGGCCGATGGCGCGCATGGCCGCCTGGGTGGCCCGCTGCAGCCGGGCATGGCGAGCGAAAATGGCATCAAGTCCTTCCTGCTCCATCATTCCCAGGGCTGCTTCCAGTGCGTAATACAGCGTCACCGGAGGCGTGAATGGATTGCTGTCGGCAGCGGCTGATTTCCGGTACTTGCCCAGATCCAGGTAGAACTTGGGCAGATCGGAACGCTTGTGCGCTTCCCAGGCGCGCTCGCTCATCGCCACGAAGGCCAGGCCCGGCGGCATCATGTATCCCTTCTGGGAGCCGGAGCCCACCACATCCAGGCCCCAGGCTTCCACGGGCACCGGGCAGGCCCCCAGGCTGGTGACGCAGTCAGCCACCACCAGAGCCTGGCCATGGGCATGGACATGACGGGCGATCGTCTCAAGGTCGTTGATCACCCCGGTGGAAGTTTCCGAATGGGTGAGGATCACCGCGCGAATCTTCTTATCGCTGTCGGCTTCGAGGGCCAGGCGGAAGGCCTCCGGATCAAGGGGCTGGCCCCAGTCGGCGCTGATCACCTCCACCTCCAGGCCGTAGGCCCTGGCCACCTTCACCCAGCGCTCGCCGAACTTGCCGTTGTCCCCGCAGAGAACCTTGTCGCCCCGGCTCAACACGTTGATGATGCCGGCCTCCATCGCGGCGGTGCCACTGCCGGTGAGGGCCAGCACATCACCGCTCGTCTGGTGCAGCCACTTGAGCTGCGCCGTGGTGTGCTTAACGATCGCCTGGAATTCGCCGCTGCGATGGCCGATCGGGTGGCGGCTCATGGCCAGCAGGACGGTCTCCGGCACCGGCGTGGGACCGGGGATCATCAGGGTGAGCTTGTCCTGCATGGGGGGCGCTGGGGGGACGGGCGCGGCGGCCCAATCCATCACCTTAAAAAACCAAGGTCCCCCCACCCCGGCTCAGCTCCCCGACCAACACCGCAGCCATGCCCCTGCCGATTACCAACGTGACGCCCTTCACCCTGCCGGTCTGGGTGGCGGCCGCCGCCCGCGCGGCTCTGGAGACGCTGCTCGAGGCTGAGGGCCTTGCCCTCCCTGATGCTGCGCTCAAGGGCTCCGTAGAGGCCCAGCCGCTGGAGTTGCTGGAGCCGCCCGGCGTCGAGCTGGTGCAGGTGGAGGCTGCCGCTGCCCTCGGCCATGGCCAGGCCCTGGGCATGGCCCGTTGCGATCCGGGCGATGGCCTGGATCTCACCCGGGGCTTGTTGGTGTGGGTGCAGGCGAGCTGGTGGGATCCGGCGCAGGATGCAGAGCCATCCCAGCGATTGCTCCTGGATGCGGGGGAGGGGCTGGGGGTGCGGGCCGGCAGCCGGGACCTGTGCCTCTCCGCCTATGCCCGTCGGCTGCTGGAGGTCAACCTTCTGCCCCTGGTGCCAGCCTGCCGCGGCCTGCGGCTCCAGCTGGTCTTCCCCCGGGGCCGGGAGCTGGCAGGTCGCACCAGCAACGAAGCCTTCGGGGTGGTGGACGGTCTTGCCCTGATCGGCACCCAGGCCGTGGTTCAGCGAAGCGCCGCCCCTGATCGGCTCGATGAGTGCCTGGAGACCTTGCGCCAGTGGCCGCACTCGCCCCACCCCGGCGATCTCGTGCTGGTGATCGGCGAAAATGGGCTTGATCTGGCGCCGCGACTCGGCCTGCCTGCTGGCCTGTTGCTCAAGGCCGGCAACTGGCTGGGGCCATTGATCGTGGCGGCGGCTGAAGCCGGTGTCGAGCGGCTGCTGCTCTTCGGCTATCACGGCAAGCTGATCAAGCTGGCGGGCGGGATCTTCCACACCCACCACCACCTGGCCGATGGTCGTGCCGAAGTGCTCACGGCCCTGGCGGCCCTTGAGGGGATGGGCGGCCCTGAGCTGGAGCGGCTGTTCGCGGCGCCCACGGTGGAGGCCGCTCTGGCGCGATTGCAGGAGCTCGATGGGCCGCTGGCGGCCCGGATCGAGGCGCGGCTGGCCCTGGCGATCGAGACCCGCAGCCAGGCCTACCTTGCCCGCTACGGCCGTTTCCCCACCAGGATCGGAGCGGCGCTCTTCGATCGGCAACGGCAGCTGCGGGTGGCGGGCCCCTGCGGAGCGGAGCTGCTGGAGGCTTTCCGGCACGACCTAGGGTGAGCCCAAAAGGCCTGGCAGGCCGTTATTCGGTCGTTATGTCCCACCCGTCCCCCTCGACCGAGCAGCCTGAGAGCTCACGCCTGCCGGCGATCGTCATACTCGATTTCGGCTCCCAGTATTCCGAGTTGATTGCCCGTCGGGTGCGGGAAACCGAGGTGTATTCCCTGGTGCTGGGTTATGCAACCAGCGTGGAAGAGATCAGGCGCCTTGACCCGAAGGGAATCATCCTCAGCGGCGGACCCAGCTCGGTGTACGACGAGGGGGCGCCCCTGTGCGATCCCGCCATCTGGAGCCTGGGGATCCCTGTGCTGGGGGTTTGCTATGGCATGCAGCTGATGGTGCAGCAGCTCGGCGGCCAGGTGGAGGCTGCCGGCCGGGGCGAGTACGGCAAGGCGCCCCTCTACGTGGATGACCCGATCGATCTGCTCACCAACGTGGAGCAGGGCTCGACGATGTGGATGAGCCACGGGGATTCGGTGCAGGCCCTGCCGCCTGGCTTCAGTCGCCTGGCTCATACCGACAACACGCCGGAAGCTGCGGTGGCTGATCACCAGCGGCGTCTGTACGGGGTGCAGTTCCACCCTGAAGTGGTGCATTCCCGCGGCGGAATGGCCATGATTCGCAATTTCGTTTATCACATCTGCGGCTGTGAGCCTGATTGGACCACGGCAGCCTTTATCGATGAAGCACTTGCAGATGTGCGGGAGCGGGTGGGGGACAGGCGGGTGCTGCTGGCGCTTTCCGGCGGGGTCGATTCCTCCACGCTGGCCTTCCTTTTGCACCGGGCCATTGGAGATCAGCTCACCTGCATGTTCATCGACCAGGGATTCATGCGCAAGGGGGAGCCGGAGTTCCTCACAGAGTTCTTCGACACCCAGTTTCACATTCGCGTTGAATACATAAACGCCCGTGATCGCTTCCTTGCCAAACTCGACGGCATCACCGATCCGGAGCAGAAGCGCAAGATTATCGGCGCTGAATTCATTCGTGTGTTCGAGGAGGAAAGCAAGCGACTTGGACCCTTCGATTATCTCGCCCAGGGCACTCTCTACCCCGATGTGATCGAATCAGCCGGCACCAATGTCGACCCCAGGACCGGCGAGCGGGTGGCCGTGAAGATCAAGAGCCACCACAACGTGGGCGGGCTGCCCAAGGATCTGCAGTTCAAGCTGGTGGAGCCCCTGCGGCGCCTGTTCAAGGACGAGGTGCGCAAGGTGGGCCGCAGCCTCGGCCTGCCCGAAGAGATTGTGCGCCGCCATCCTTTCCCCGGGCCAGGCCTGGCGATCCGCATTCTCGGGGAGGTCAGTGCCGAGAAGCTCAACATCCTGCGCGATGCCGATCTGGTGGTGCGGGAGGAAGTGCAGGCGGCTGGGCTCTATCACGAGATCTGGCAGGCCTTTGCGGTGCTGCTGCCGGTGCGCAGCGTCGGCGTGATGGGCGACAAGCGCACCTATGCCTATCCGATCGTGCTGCGGTGCGTCTCCAGCGAAGACGGCATGACCGCCGACTGGTCCCGCCTGCCCTACGACCTGCTGGAGCGGATCTCCAACCGGATCGTCAATGAAGTGAAGGGGGTGAACCGCGTCGTGCTCGACATCACCAGTAAGCCCCCCGGCACGATCGAGTGGGAATAGGCCTGACCTTGGGCAGCAGTTTGAGTGTTGGCCGGGCGCTGGCCTCTGCGGTCGGCGTTCGATACCATCGGCTCCCAGCCTGTTTCCCTTGATCGCCGTCACCCAGCAGGATCCCCAGGTGCAGCGCCGCCTGCAGCAGGACAGCATCCTGCTGGGTGGAAAAACCATCTACCTCAATCCCTTTCTCTACTGGCGTCGCTTCGATGCCAACACCGACCGTTGGCTGCGGGAACCCGGTCAGCTGCCGGAGGAGCAGATTCTGGCCAACCGTGGCCGTTTCTATCCGGAATTGCACTGGGAGGAACTCAGTGACGGTGAATGCCAGATCAAGGATGGCGCCGTGGAGATGTTCATCAAGAGCCTGGAGCTGATCAGCACCTTCCACCCCGATCTCAGCGCCGGACATCTGCTGGAGGTGGAGCGCAAGATGGCGGTCACCAAGAAGCGGGCCTTTGAGCGCTGGGTTGAGAAATCGCTGCAGCGTCGCAAGAAGCTGGAGCAGAGGGAACGGCGTCGGTTTGATCGTGAGCGTGCCCTGCGCGGCTGGGGCGAGTGGTTCAGTCTTGATATGACGCGCCAGGCCCTGCTGCCGTTCACCGCCGCCGTCGCTCTGGCCGTTGTCGTTGGATGGTGGTTGGGATCGCGCGAGTTCTGCCGGGCGGTGATTCTCGAGCCCGGGATCCAGCGCACCCCCTGAACCCGCTGACGCTCTCCTGGGAGTCAGACTGTGACAACGGTCCGATGGTGCTTGCCAGCGGCGTTTGCTTCAGGAGTCCTGGTCATGGCTGCCGATCCCTTTGATGCCCTGCGGCTCACCCTGATGGAAGACCTGCTTCCGGTGGGCATCGCTGTGGTCGACCGGGCTCGCCGGGGTGGACCTCGCCAGGTGGTTGAGGCTTTCACCGCCACGGATGATCCTCTGGCACAGCTGCGTCAGGAGGGGGATGCGGCCGCCAAGGCCGTGCGCGCGAGTCTCGACCAGGTGCAACCAGGGCTGGGCAACCCCGTGGTGAAGGTGGAGGTGCGCGACGTGCCGGCCGACTCCCCCACTGATCTGAGCGTCCCGCCACCCCCATCACCAGGCGGGCCTGAGGAGCGGCGGGCTTTGCAGGAGACCCTGGCGCGCATCTCCGGTTGCCTGGAGGAACTCGAGCGTCGCCTCGGGGCCTGAGGCGATGGCCACTGGATTCCAGCCCGGTTCACATCGGCAGTCGGGGATGAGCCATCAGCCGGCCTGGTTGCTGGCGGTTGTGCTGCTGGCGGCCTCGGCGATGGGGGCCCGCCTGGCCTGGCTGCAGTTGGCCCAGGGTGCTGAAAACCGCCTGCGGGCTGACCAGAACCGCATCCGCCTCGTGCCCCGTCACCCCGTACGCGGCCGCCTGCTCGATCGCCATGGGGAGGTGCTGGCCACCAGCCGCCTCACCTACAACCTCTATCTGCAGCCTCGGCTGGTGCCGAAGGAACGCTGGCCGGCCCTGCGCGAGAAGCTGGCGACGCTGCTGGCGCTGCCGGTGAATCAGCTTGAGCAGAACTACAAGGAGGGGCTCCAGGGTGATGGCTATCGGATCGAGCTGGCCAGTTCCCTGAGCAGCGTTCAGGTGTTGCGCTTTCGGGAGCAGGCGGCCAATCTCGATGGCGCCGAGGTGGATGTCGACTACCTGCGCTCGTACCCCGGTGGCCCCCTGGCCGCCCACGTGCTCGGCTACACCAGTGGCATCACCGAGGAGGAATTCGCCCGCCTGGCCGACAAGGGGTATCGGGTTCAGGACCGCATCGGGCGCACCGGGCTTGAGCAGGTCTATGAATCCCACCTGCGGGGCGAGTGGGGCGGCCAGCAACTGGAGGTGAATGCCGCAGGGCAGGTTCAGCGGGTGCTGGGCGACAAGCAGGCCCGCGCTGGCAAGGACCTGCGTCTGACCCTGGATCTGGAGTTGCAGCGCACCGCCGAGAAGGCCCTCGATGGTGTGGCCAAAGGGGCGATCGTGGCCATGGATCCCCGCACCGGCGCCATCCGCGCCATGGCGAGCCGCCCCAACTTCGATCCCAACATCTTCTCCACAGGCCCCACCACTGCCCAGTGGAATGAACTGAACCGCCCGCAGGCGCCCATGCTCAACCGGGCGATGCGGGCCTTTCCCCCCGCCAGCACCTTCAAGCTGATCAGCGCGATCGCGGGTCTCGAATCAGGCCGTTATGGCCCCACCTCCACCATTCCCACCTCCGGGTCCTTCTGCTACGACGGCCAGTGCTATGCCGACCACGGCAGCTTCGGCAGCATCGGTTTTCCCTTCGCCCTGGCGGTGAGCAGCAACAGCTTCTTCTACAGGTTGGGCCTGAAGGTGGGATCGGAGGAGCTGTTCAAGGCGGCGCGCCGCCTTGGCTACGGCAGCTACACCGGTATTGAGCTGCGGGCTGAGGAGAGTCCTGGGCTGCTGGGGGACAAGGCCTGGAAGAAGGAGGTGCTGGGGGAGCCCTGGACCTCGGTCGACACGATCACCTCGTCGATCGGTCAGGGGGCGGTTTCGGTGACGCCGCTGCAGATGGCCCGCCTTTACGCGGCCGTGGCCAATGGCGGCTGGCTGGTCACTCCCCACCTGGTGGAGCGGGACACCCCCCGGACCTGGATCGGCCTCAAGCCCACCACCCTCCAGGTGCTGCGCCAGGGTCTGCGCGAGGTGGTCACCAACGGCACGGCCACCATGCTCAACGATCCCAGGCTGCCAGCGGTGGCCGGCAAGACCGGCACCGCCGAAGACCCGCCGCGGCCGGATCACGCCTGGTTCGGCGGCTATGCCCCGGCTGGCAAGCCCGATCTGGTGATCATTGCCTTCGGCGAGAACAGTGGCGGCTACGGCGGCACCATCGCCGTGCCGATGGTGAAGGCCCTGCTGGCCACCTGGTTCAAGCCTGCTCAGGCCGCCAGCTGAAGGTTGGCACCGGCCACATCGCGATAGAAGCTGCGCAGCTGGGCGGTGGCTCCGGCCCAGCCCCAACGCTCGGCTTCATGGCGGGCCGCCTGCCGCAGCTGCTCACGCCGCTCGGGACTGGCCAGCAGCCGCATGGTGGCGGCAGTGAGCGAGGCGTCGTCGTCGGGGTCGTACAGGCAGCCGTTGACCCCATCGGTGACAATGTCGGGGATGCCGCCCCGATTGGCGCCCACCACGGGGCAGCCCGCCGCCATCGCCTCCAGCAGCACCAGCCCCAGGGTTTCGGTGCTGGAGGGGAACAGGAACGCATCGGCACTGGCATAGGCGCCGGCCAGCTCCTCGCCGCCCAGATAGCCCACGAAAGTGGTGGCGGTCCCCTCGAACACCTTCTCCAGCTGGGCGCGGTGCGGGCCGTCTCCCACCAGAGCCAGCCTGGCCTGGGGCAGGGCGTCGAGCACGGGCCGGATCCGCTCGATCTGCTTCTCGGCCGAAAGCCGACCCACGTAGAGCAGCAGGCTGTCGCTCTCGGGGTGGCGGCCCATCAGGCGCCGCCGCATGGCGACCGAGCGCAGCTCAGGCCGGAACATCTCGGTGTCGACGCCCCGCTGCCAGAGGGCGGTGTGCTGGATGCCCCGCTGGCTCAGCTCCTCCACCATCACCGAGGAGGTACAGAGATTGAGCACCGCCTGGTTGTGGGCGGCCTTGAGCAGCTCCCAGAGCAAGGGCTCGAACACGCCCATGCCGTAGTGCTCGAGGTACTTGGGCAGGTGGGTGTGATAGCTGGCGACCAGGGGGATCTGGCGGGTTCGCGCCATCCAGATGCCTCCCAGGCCCAGCACCGCCGGGTTGACCACGTGCACCACATCCGGCTGGAAGGCCTCCAGGGCCTCGGCCACGGCCGGACGGGGCAGGGCGAGTTTCAGCTCCGGGTAGAGCGGCAGGGGCAGGGCCGGTACGCCGATCACCCGGGCTCCCATAAACAGAGAGGGGGCACCCTCCGGGCAGAACAGCAGCACCTCATCCCCGGCGCGCACCAGGTGTTCCACGGTCTTGGTGAGACGCGTGACGATGCCGTCGACCTTGGGGAGGAAGGTTTCGGTGAACAGTGCGATCTTCACGGGCGCTGCCGTAGGGGCATGGTCCTGGCCATCAGCTCAGACGACGGCCTTGAGGGCCGCCGCCTGGGTGGTGGTCCAGGAGGACACGCAGGGGATGCGGGAGCGGTCGCAGCGGTCGGCCCAGCGCCTGGCCACGTCGACCACTTCGCTGAGCAGGCCGTCTTCGAGGGTGGTTGGCTTGAGGCCAAGCTCAATCAGGCAGCGGTTGTCGACGATCAGATCATTCTCGATCGCCTCCTTGCGCGGGTTGGGCAGGTGGCTCACCTGGGCACCGGTGACGGCCGCCACCTTCTCGGCCAGATCCTTGACCTTGTGGCTTTCGGTCATCTGGTTGTAGATGCGCACCTTTTCCCCGGAGATGGGGGGGTGGTCGATCGCCAGCTCCACGCACTTGACCGAATCACGGATGTGGATGAAGGCGCGGGTCTGGCCGCCCGTGCCGTGCACGGTGAGGGGATAGCCGATCGCGGCCTGCATCAGGAAGCGGTTGAGCACCGTGCCGTAATCGCCGTCGTAGTCGAAGCGGTTCACCAGGCGGGGGTCCCGGTCGGTGAGATCGGTGTTGGTGCCCCAGACAATGCCCTGGTGCAGGTCGGTGACACGGATGCCGTCGTTCTTGTTGTAGTAGTAAAAGAGCAGCTGATCCAGCGTCTTGGTCATGTGGTAGACGCTGCCAGGATCCGTAGGGTGCAGGATCTTCTCTCGGAAGCGGCTGCCGTCGGCCTGTGGCACTTCCACCGTGAGGTAGCCCTCGGGAATCGTGGCGCCCCGATGGGAGCCATAGCCATACACACCCATGGTGCCCAGGTGCACGATGTGGATGTCGAGGCCACTTTCAACGATGGCGCAGAGCAGGTTATGGGTGCCGTTGACGTTGTTGTCGACCGTGTAGCGCTTGGTGGTGCTCGACTTCATCGAGTAGGGCGCTGCCCTCTGCTCGGCGAAATGCACCACGGCCTCCGGGCGCTCGCTGCGCAGCAGCTCCAGCAGCAGGTGGTAATCCTGGGCGATGTCGAGGTGCACGAAGCGGATGGCACGGCCGCCCATGTCTTCCCATGCCCGCAGGCGGTCGTGCACCGTGGCGATCGGGGTAAGCGATTCCACCCCCAGATCCACGTCGATCTTGCGCCGGCTGAGGTTGTCGACCATGACTACGTCGTGGCCGGCCTGGGCCATGTTCACGCAGCAAGGCCAGCCGCAGAAGCCGTCGCCGCCGAGAACGAGAACCTTCACGTCTGAACTCCTGCTGAACGAGCCGATGCTCCTGGGGGCAAGCTACTACAGGCGTTCCGACCCCCCCGGCAGACAGCCAGGATCCAGGCGCTCAGCTGATCGCCGCCGCCACCGCCAGCATCAGCAGCACCAGCATCACGCCCCCCAGCAGCAGCAGGATGGTCGAGCGGCTGCGCCCTGTCCCTGCCTCGATCACCTCCATGCGGGGCTCCCTGGCGAAGGCATTGAGTTTGCCGCCGTCTTCCTCGGTGACCGACATGGCTGGGGTGCAGGGGAAGCCGCAAGTTACCCAGCGCAGTTCGGCTTGGCCCAGCCCTGAGAAGGACTGTTACGGGACCTGGGCCTGAGCGGATGTGCCGACCAGGGAGCCGACCATTCCCTGCTGCGGTGAGCTGGCGCTGGCCTCGGAGCGCATCGGCAGCCGTCCGGCCAGGAAAGCGCTGCGTCCCGCCTCAGTGGCCATTGCCATGGCTCGGGCCATGGCCGCCGGATCGCCTGCCATCGCGATGGCGCTGTTGATCAGCAGGGCGTCCGCCCCCATCTCCATCGCCTGGGCCGCCTCGCTGGGAACACCGATGCCGGCGTCCACCACCACAGGAACCCTGGCGCTCTCGATGATCAGGGCGATGTTGGCGGCGTTGCGGATCCCCTGGCCAGAGCCGATCGGGGAGCCCAGCGGCATCACCGTGGCGCAACCGGCCTCCTCCAACCGCCGCGCCAGCATCGGATCGGCGTTGATATAGGGGAGCACCACGAAGCCCTCCCGCACCAAGGCTTCAGCGGCCTGGAGGGTGCCGATCGGATCCGGCAGCAGGTGCCGGCTGTCTGGAATCACCTCCAGCTTCACAAAGTTGTTGTCCTCCTGGCCGGCCAGGCGCGCCAGCTCCCGTCCGAGCCGCGCCACCCGCACCGCTTCCTCGGCGGTGGCGCATCCGGCGGTGTTGGGGAGCATCCAGTGGCGGCTCCAGTCGATCGCCTCGATCAGGCCCTCATGCCCAGCGGCCAGCGACTGCACCCGGCGCACCGCCACGGTGACGATCTCACAGGAGCTGGCCGCAAGGCTGGCTTTCATCGCCGCCAGGCTCGGATACTTGCCGGTACCGGTCATCAGGCGGCTGCGGAAAGGCCGTCCCGCTATCACCAGGCTGTCGCTGTCCATCGGGATGTCCTCGAAGCCCAGGCCATGCCGCGAAACTACCGCGAACGGTGGCCCCGGCGGCTGTTTTGCACCGCCTGATGGCGTCTCCGCCCTTAGCCTGCGCTCACGTGCCCTGAACCATTTCGATGTCGCTGCTTCTGCCGCTGTTGCTGGCTGCCGCCGACCCCCAGCTGGCCATGAATCCCCTGCCTGTGGGAAGTGTCGTGCCGTTCGGCGCCCCGCCCTCTGCAGCGGTGCAGGTGTTCGAGGCCGAGCTCGGGCCCGTGGAAACCTTCGATCCCAAGGGAAGGGCCATCGATCTGGCCCGCGACCTGCCCAGGGTGTGGTCGGGCGTCTACCGCTCCTTCGCTGGCGGCGAGCCCCTGCCGGTGCAGCTGCGCCTGGCGGAGGCCACTCCCATGGGCCAGATGGTCGACCTGCGCGGTGAAATGCAGTTGGGAGAGACCACCGTGGCGGTGCAGGGCAACCTCAACGCCAAATCGGATCAGCTCGATCTGCTCATGCTCTGCGACTGCGAGGTCGGCGGCATGGAATCGGGTGGGGAGATCAGCGGTGTGCAGGGGCTTGAGCTGGCGGGCTGGGTCGCGCCGCGGCTGACCAATCCAGGCGGTCGCTTTGATCTGCGCCCGGTGGCTCAGACGGCAGCCCCATCTGCACCCAATCCTTCCGGGGGAGCTCCTGTTCGAGGATTGTGGTGACCAGAGGCTGATCGCCTCAGAAGCGTTCTAAGGAGAGCCTTAAGAGCCTCAGCCGGGTTTGTTTCCAGAGTTCGTGGACCCGGCCTTTGGACCCATCCCCTTGGCAGGGCCAACATGTTCAGCCGGATCGGCAGGGAAACGACGGTCGAGCAGCTTCAGGCGCTTGCTGGTGGTCTTGTTACTGGGATCGAGGGCGAGGGCCTGGCTGTAGGCCTGGCGGGCCTCGACGGGTAATGACTGACGCTCAAGGGCATAGCCCAGGTTGTTCAGGGCCACGGGGTAATCGGCTTTGGCCTGCAGGGCCGATTTGTAGTGACGAATGGCCGCGGCATGGTTGCCCTGGGCGGCAAGGGCAAAGCCAAGAGCGTTCTGGATGAGAGCTTTCGCTTCGCCCGGTTCGCCATCCGAGCGCTTCAAAGCCAGTTTGAGCGTGTCTACCGCCTGGTCGTAGAGCCGTTTGCGCAGCTGCACCGAGGCCAGCTCGTAAAGCGTGGCGGAATCCTTTGAGTCTTCCTTGACCTGGATCTCCAGCTTGGCCAGACGAACTTCATCAGCCCGCACACGCCAGACCTGCAGACCGATCACCACGGCGGCCCCACCAAGCAGAACGATCAGGCCGATCAGATAGGCCTGTGGAAGGAGAAGGTCCATCGGGCCTGCGGGTGTGGGCTATGGGCGGAGTTGGTGCGGGGGCTGGGATCAGGCGCGGGCGGCGCCCACCACGTCACTGAAGCTGGCTGGATCAGCCAGGGCGAGCTGGGCAAGCATCTTGCGGTTCAGCTGCACATCGGAGCGCTTGAGACCTCCGATCAGGCGGCTGTAGCTCAGGCCGTTGAGGCGGGCGGCGGCGTTGATCCGGGCAATCCAGAGACGACGGAAATCGCGCTTGCGGCGACGACGGTCGCGGTAGGCATTGCACAGGGCCTTCATCACCCGTTGATTCGCGGTGCGGAAGAGGCTGCCGTTGCTGCCCTGGAAACCGCGGGCTAAACGGAGAACCTTGTTGCGGCGTTTACGGGCGACATTGCCCCTCTTGACGCGGGCCATGAAAATCTCTCAGTTGAACAGTTGAATTCAGATGGTGCCGGCTTTCGGCCGGCCTCAGCCTGCGTAGGGGAGCATGCGGCTCACGTTGTCGGCATCGCGCTCATCGACGACCGCCATGGTGCCGAGATAGCGCTTGCGCTTGGGGCTCTTGTGATCGAGCAGGTGGTTGTGGAAGGCGCGCCGACGCATGAACTTGCCACTGCCGGTCACCTTGAACCGCTTGGCAGCTGCTCGGCGGGTCTTGAGCTTCGGCATGTCTGGCGCCCATTCACAAACAACCAAAGTACGACGTAGGTGTCCCTTCCGCCAACTCCTCCAGGATCATCCACTCGGTCGTACGGTTTTTCGATGCGATTCCCCGCCCCGCTCTCAGCTTGCACCCTGCCTCGTCTGGTGCCCTTCGCCATGGGCATCGGAGGCTCCCTGCTGCTGGCCCCGGGCTGCCGTGCCATGCCTGCGGCTGCCCTGCACTGGCCCACCTCCCCTCGCCCTGCCATTGAGCGCACCGCGCCGGTGCTCTGGGTTGCCGTGGGTGCCCGGCTGGGGCCGGCTCCCGGGGTGGCTGCCGCCAAGGCGCCTCCGCTGCTGCTGAAGGCCGCCGCCGGCAGCCTCGAGCTGGAGGACGCCAGTGGTCGCAAACTCCAGGGCTCCAGCCTGAGTCTGCGTTGGCGGCAGCGGCCCCTGCAGGAGCCCCTGCTGCTGGAGCGCACCGTGCTGGGCCCCTTCCCCAGTTTCGAAACGGCGGATCAGGCGGCCGTGGCCTGGCGCCAGCTTGGAGTGGAGCCAGTGATCGCCCATCCGGCGGAGTGGGAGGTTTGGGCGCCTGCCCGCACGGCTGCCCCCGAGGGATTCCAGGCCAGGGCCTGGACGCGGGAGGAGACAACCCGTCTGGAGCTGGAGGCCACGACGGCCGACGGCAGTGTGATGGCGCTGGAGGGCCCCCTGCGCCTGAAGGCTCCCCAGGGCCTGAGCTGGGGCAAGGGTGTGTTCCAGGGACCGTTCCGATTGCAGGCCAACGCCTATGGCGGCTGGAGCCTGATCGAGCAGGTGCCCCTGGAGCGCTACCTGCTGGGGGTGGTTCCCCACGAGATCGGTGCCGGCTCCCCAGCGGCGGCCCTTGCGGTCCAGGCCGTCCTCGCCCGCACCTGGGCCCTGCGCAACAGCCATCGCTACGACGTTGACGGGTATCACCTCTGCTCCGACACCCAGTGCCAGGTGTATGCCGATCCACGCCAGGCCGGTGCCGCCGTGCGCCGTGCCGTGGAGGCCACCCGCGGGCAGGTGCTGAGCTGGCAGGGGCAGCCCATCCACGCCGTGTACCACGCCAGCAACGGCGGTATCTCGGCCGGATTCGAGGAGGTCTGGAGCGGCCCGCCCCTGCCTTACCTCCAGGCCCGCCCCGATGGGCCGCCCGCCTTTGCCCAGCGCTTCGGGGTGCCGCTGCCCGACGCCTCCTTGCCGCAGCTGCTGCGTCAGGGGGGCGCCGCTTATGGAGCCGACCATCCGCTGTTTCGCTGGACCCGGCAGCTGGACAACACCCGCATCCGCCAGTCGTTGGAGAAGGGCCCCGGCGGCGTCGGAGAGCCCCGGGAGATCAAGGTGCTCGAGCGAGGTCCCAGCGGCCGGGTGCTGGCCCTCTCGCTGGTGGGCAGCAGCGGCCAGCGGGTGCTGCGCCGTGACGCGATCCGCCGAACTTTCCGTCAACTGCCGAGCACCCTGTTTGTGGTCAAGTCCGACGGGCCCGGCCGCTGGAGCTTCACGGGTGGTGGCTTCGGCCATGGCGCCGGCCTATCCCAGCAGGGGGCCATCGATCTGGGCGGTCGAGGCTGGAGCCAGAACAGGATCCTGGCGCACTACTATCCGGGCACCGAGCTGGTGACCCTCGAAGCCCTAAGTGGTGGCCTTTAGAGTTCGATTCGACGCGGACCAGCCACGCCGGCGCGGTTGCCATGACGGAGTTGCCATGACACCCACCGGTTCCAGCCCCAGGGGCCGTCGCGGCAAAGCCGCCCTGTTTGTCGTGCTCTGCGGTTGGGCCGGGGTGGCGCCCCACTGGCTGGAGCCGCCCCGCAACCTTCTGCCTGCCGCCAGTCTCACCCTTCTGCTGGGCGCGTATTTGGTGCGCAACGTGCTCGGACAGCTCTGGCACCGCAACCGGGCGCAGAGCTCAGCCGACGGGCCCGGCCTCGAGGCCGCCAGCGGCGACGGTTCCTGGCCGGGGCCCTGGCCAGCGGTGGATGTGGTGGTGGCGGCCCGCGATGAGCAGGCTGTGGTCGGCCGTCTGGTGGAGCGGGTCAGCCGTCTTAGATACCGCCATGGGGTTCTGCGCCTCTGGGTGGTCGACGACGGCAGTGAGGACCGCACTCCCGAGCTGCTGAAGGCGCTTGAGGCCAGCACGCCGATGCTGCGGGTGCTGCGGCGGCCACGCCATGCCGGTGGCGGCAAGTCGGGGGCCCTCAATGCGGTGCTTGAGCAGCTCGAAGGAAGCTGGATGTTGGTGCTCGACGCCGACGCCGGCCTGCAGGAGGACCTGCTCGAGCGGCTGATCCCCTTGGCGGAGCAGGGCGGTTGGTCGGCGATGCAGCTCCGCAAAGCTGTGGTGAATGCTGGCTGCAACCTGCTCACCCGCGCCCAGGCGATGGAAATGGCCCTCGATGCGGTGGTGCAGGAGGGCCGGCTGGCCGGCGGCGGGGTGGCGGAATTGCGGGGCAACGGCCAGTTGCTGCGCCGGGAGGCGATCACCCGGGCCGGCGGGTTCAACGAGGACACCGTCACTGATGACCTCGACCTCAGTTTTCGGCTGTTGCTGGCCGGTGAGCCCGTGGGCGTGCTCTGGGATCCCCCTGTGGAGGAAGAGGCGGTACTCACCGTTCAAGCCCTCTGGCGCCAACGTCAGCGCTGGGCGGAAGGCGGGCTGCAGCGCTTCTTTGACTACTGGCCAGGGCTGCTCTCGGAGCGCCTCAACCCTGCCCAGAAGTTCGACCTCACCAACTTCTTCCTGCTGCAGTACGTACTGCCGATGGTCTCGGTCGTCGACCTGCTCACCGCCTTGGTCACCCGCACCGCCCCCACGGTCTGGCCCTTGTCGATCGTGGCCCTGGGCCTGTCTGGAGCGGCCATCGTGGCTGGCTGCCGCCGCCCCAGCGAAGGCCCTGCCCTGCCGGCGATGAATCCCCTGGCGGCCGCGCTCGGGATTGCCTATCTCATGCACTGGTTCGTGGTCATCCCCTGGGTCACCCTGCGCATGGCCCTGCTGCCCAAGCGCCTGGTCTGGGCCAAGACCCAGCACCTCGGCAGCGAAGCTGGCACCGAAAGCAGCGCCGACGATCTCTCGCTCGCCATTGACCCCCTGGCTGATCAGCTGCCTGATCCCTCCACTCAGGTCTCCTGAGGAGTCCCGCCTCAGTCCTCCAGATTCACCACCTCGCCGTTGAAGAAATCGGCCAGGCGGCGCGCCTGGTCATCGAGCGGTTGGGGTTCAGGTCGATCAGCCGATAGGCCTGGCCCTGCCTTGATGGGCCCAGGCGATGGTGTCTGGGCTGTGGCAATCGCCTGGGAAGTCGCCGCTGGCGCGGACACTGAAGGACCTGGCAGTAAAGCTGGTGCTACCGGAGCTTCCACAGCGGGCCTGGCCACCACTGGTGGGACGGCAGTCGGGCTGGCGGGCTGGTCGGAGGCTTCCAGCAGCACCTGGCGTGGGGCGCCCAGGGCCTGGTGCAGCGCCGACTCCAGCAGGGGCAGGCGACTCTGCACCATGGCGATCCACTTGCCGCTGACCCGCACCACGGCCCGCTGCTGATCGAGGCGCAGCAGGGAGGCCTGCTGGGAGAGCAGCATGCGGGTGGAGGGCAGCTCCAGGCTGGAGAGGATCTGCTGCCAGAGCTCCGCTAGATCCTGGTGTTCCGGGCCTGGCGCTCGGGCCGACCGGGGCTCTGCTGGCGGTGGTTCGGCAGTTGTTGGCTTTGGCGTTGACGTTGGTGTTGGTGTTGCCTTCGGCGCCTGAGGCAACGCCGTCGATGTTGCCGCGCTGGTTGCCGCTGACGCGGAAACAGGCTGCCCCTGGCCACCGCCCCCTGTCGACGCCGGCTCCGCCAGCAGCCCCAGCAGCAGCACCTCCAGCCAGAGCCTGGGTTGGGCGCTCTGGCGCAGCTGCTGTTCGCTGCCCTTGAGCTGGGCCTGCCAGCTGAGCAGCCGCGCCTTGCCGATGCGGTGGGCCTGCTCGGGCAACAGCGGCTGCAGCTGGGCGCTGACCGCTGTGAGCTCCAGCCGGTCCGGGGCCACCCCGGCCAGCACCAGATCCCGCAGCAGGCTGGCCAGACCCTGCAGCAGGGCTCCGGGCTCCCGCCCCCGCTCGAGCAGGCGCCGGCAGGTCTCGAGAATGCCCAGGGGATCGGCCTCTCCCATGGCGGTCACCAGCTCCAGCAGCTCCTGCTCAGGCACTGCACCGAGCAGGTCCCACACCGCCGTCGCCTCGATCGGCGCCCTCAGCAGGCTGAGCTGGTCAAGCAAGCTTTCGGCATCGCGCAGGCCCCCCTGGGCGCGAAGTGCCACCACGTGCAGGGCCTCGGGGGTGATGCCGATCTCCTCCTCGCTGGCGATGAAGCGCAGGTGATCCTCCAGGGCCTGCAATGGAATGCGGCGGAAGTCGAAGCGCTGGCAGCGGGAGAGGATCGTCGGCAGCACCCGCTGGGGATCAGTGGTGGCGAGCACGAACACCACCCGCGGCGGTGGTTCCTCCAGGGTCTTGAGCAGCGCGTTGAAGGCGGCGGTCGAGAGCATGTGGCACTCATCGATCACGTAGACCTTCCAGCGGGCCTGCACCGGAGCGAAGCGGGAGCGCTCGATCAGTTCCCGGATGTTGTCGACGCCCGTGTTGGAGGCGGCATCGATTTCGATCACATCGAGGGCATTGCCGGCGGTGATCGAGCGGCAGAGCTCACAGGTGCCGCATGGTTCGGGGGTGGGTCCGGCTGCTGTCAGGCAGTTGAGCGATCGCGCCAGGATCCGGGCGCTGGAGGTCTTGCCTGTGCCCCGGGGCCCGCTGAACAGATAGGCCGGAGCGATCCGGTTCTGGAGCAGGGCACTGGTGAGGGTGGAGGCGATCGCCTCCTGTCCCACCAACTGGTCGAAGCGTTGGGGCCTGTACTTCTGAGGCAGGGGCAGATAGGCACGGGCCTGGGTCATGGAGGCTGCTCCCCGGACGGCCTGGGCCATGAGGCTACTCAGCGGGTTTCGGGGCCAGCAGGCGCTCCAGACTGTCCTCCATCTCCTCCACCTCCTCAAGCTGATCGGCCAGATTCTGGGCCGCCAGGCGCAGTTTGGCGAAGGAATCCGTTGCGCCGTCTCGGCCTTCCCCCCAGCGGGCCTCTGCCCGGGCCAGCTCCGCCTCCAGCTTCTGCTGCAGCTTCAGGCGCAGTCCATCGAGCTGCTCCAGGCTCTGAAGTGCCAGTGTCCGGCCCTTCTCCAGCTGCTCCCCATCCAGATTGAGCCCCTGCCGGAGCAGCAGGCGCACGCCGGTGATCAGGGCCGCCGGCACCAGCTGGCCCAGCATCAGGGCTCCGAGGCTGCTGGTGTGCAGCCAGCTGTCCACCTGGGCACTGCGGTGACGACCGGTCTTGCACCAGATCGCGAAGTGCTCGCAGTTGTTGAAGATCAGGTTGTAGCGCTGCTCCCCCAGCCGGCCCATGGCCCGGCGCAGGGTCGTGCCCGCCGGAGAGATCTCGGTGGGGTCGTAGCCGACCACCGCCACTGCTTCACCACGGCTGAAGTCCTCGAGGGGTGAGCGCAGGATCGCCCTGCCCTCCAGGTAATGGGCCACGCTGCCATCCCCCAGGTCGATGCCGTGGTGGTTGAACAGCCCGTGCTGCCGGGGTACCTGGAGATGGTCGGCGGCTGCCATGGGCCTTGATCGCGGGGCAGAATCGCTTCACCCTGCCGCCGGGTTGGCGGGTGGATCAAGGACGGTCAGGGGTGGATTGCCGTTCAGGCCGATTCCTGCTGGCTGACCACGCTGGGATAGGGGAGCACCTTGGCCTTGCTGCGTTGCTCCACCAGCTCGCGGGTGATCGTGTAGGTGCTGACCTCGGTGTTGGAGGGGAGGTCGTACATCAGATCCAGCATCAACTCTTCGACGATGCCGCGAAGGGCACGGGCACCGGTGCGTCGGCGGTGGGCCTCATGGGCGATCGCCTCGATGGCGCCGGGCTCGAACTCCAGGCGCACGCTGTCCATGCTCATCAGCGTCTGGAACTGCTTGATCAGGGCGTCGCGGGGTTCGGTGAGGATCGACTCCAGGGAACGCACATCGAGGGGCTCCAGCACGGCGCTCACGGGCAGCCGGCCGGTGAATTCGGGGATCAGCCCGTAGCGCACCAGATCGTCGGGTTCGAGGTGACGCAGCACGTGGCTGGCCTTGAGTTCGCGGTGGCCGCGGCCGCGGCCATCAGCGGGCAGGAAACCGATCGAATTGCGACCCAGGCGTCGCTGCACCACGTCTTCGAGTCCCACGAAGGCGCCGCCGCAGATGAACAGGATCTGGCTGGTGTCGATCTGGATGCAGTCCTGGTAGGGATGCTTGCGTCCCCCCTGGGGCGGCACGTTGGCGACGGTGCCTTCCAGCATCTTGAGCAGCGCCTGCTGCACCCCTTCGCCGGACACATCGCGTGTGATCGAGGGGTTCTCGCTCTTGCGGGCGATCTTGTCGATCTCGTCGATGTAGATGATGCCGCGCTGGGCCTGCTCCACATCGAGGTCAGCCTTCTGCAGCAGGCGCAGCAGGATGTTCTCCACGTCCTCACCCACATAGCCCGCCTCGGTGAGGGTGGTGGCGTCGGCCACCGCGAACGGCACATCAAGAAGTTCGGCCAGTGTCTGGGCAAGCAAGGTCTTGCCACTGCCGGTGGGGCCGATCAGCAGGATGTTCGATTTGTGCAGGCGGGTGGCGCTGCGGTCGGTCTCACCCTTGCCGTCTCCTTGCCAGGCCAGGCGCTTGTAGTGGTTGTAGACCGCAACCGAGAGCACCTTCTTGGCCTCGTCCTGGCCCACCACCTGTTCATCGAGGAAGGCCTTGATCTCCTTAGGTCTGGGGATGGTCGCCAGGGTGGGGGCGGGCTTGCTGCTCTTTTTGACGGCTGGCTTGCGGCCGTGGTCGCCGTGGGGCCTGGCGCTGCCATGGCTTTCCACCAACTCCTCATCAAGGATCTCATTGCAGAGATCGATGCATTCGTCGCAGATGTAGACCCCGGGTCCGGCGATCAGTTTGCGCACCTGCTCCTGAGACTTGCCGCAGAACGAGCACTTGAGGTGGGCGTCGAACTTGGCCATCGGGCTGGGGCGTCCTGGTCAGGGGGTAGGGCATGGGCCGGCCTTCCAGGATCGGCCGGAACCCGGGGTTCGTCAGCAGACCTTAAGGATCAAACCGGAGTCGTGTCATCCACGACACGATCGATCAATCCGTAACTCACGGCTTCGGGCGGAGACAAAAAGTAGTCCCGGTCGGTGTCTTCCGCAATCTTCTCGAGGGGCTGACCGGTGTGCTCCGCCATCAGACCGTTGAGGGTGTCCTTGAGGAAGAGGATCTCCTTCGCCTGAATCTCTATGTCGACAGCCTGCCCCTGGGCGCCTCCGAGGGGCTGGTGGATCATGATCCGCGCGCTGGGCAGTGCCATGCGCTTTCCCTTGGCGCCACCCGAGAGCAGGAACGCCCCCATGCTGGCCGCCAGGCCATAACAGATGGTCACCACGTCAGGAGCCACCTGCTGCATGGTGTCGTAGATGGCCAGCCCAGCCGTGACCGAGCCGCCCGGCGAGTTGACGTAGATCTGGATGTCCTTCTCGGGATCTTCCGCTTCCAGGAACAGGAGCTGGGCCACCAGGGAGTCGGCCACCTGATCGTCGATACCGGTGCCCAGGAAGATGATCCGATCCCGCAACAGGCGCGAATAGATATCGAACGCCCGCTCGCCGCGCCCCGACTGCTCCACCACCGTGGGCAGCACGCCTGGCGAGGCCTGCCAGCTGTTGTGGATCGGATGGGAGCGAATGGCTTCGATCACGCGGCTGGGGCAGGGGAAACGGGACAGAACATCAATCTATGGCGGCCTCAGGCCTGGTCGTCGGCGCCGTCAGCCGTCTCGACCTCAGGGGCTTTTTCGGTGAGGGTGCTGTTGGCCTCGAGCCACTCCAGCAAGCTCTCGCGCAGCAGATCCTCGGCCACGGCTTCGCGCAGGCGCTGCGGATCGATCGAACTGGTGTCGCTCAGACCCTGACTGACCTCCTTGACCTTGGCTTCGATCGCCGCGGCCTCCGGGCGGATGCCTTCGGCTTCCGCCAGGGCCTTGAGGGCGAAGCTGCGCCGCAGACGTTGCTCGGCCTCCGGGCGGGAGCTGTCCATCAGGCTGCGCACCAGATCGGGGCTGAACAGCTTCTTCACATCCATCCCCTGCTGGGCGATCTGGGAGGCGGTTTGCTCAATCAGTGAGCGGATCTCCTGCTGGATCAGGGTCTCGGGCAGATCGACCTCCAGCTGCTCCACCAGTGCCGAGAGCAGGGCGTCGTGGCGGCTGCTGCGGGCCCGCCGTTCAGCGTCCTCACGCAGGCGGGTTTCAAGATCGGTTCTGAGCTCCTCGAGGGTGTCCTTGTCACTGGCCTCCTTGGCGAAGGCGTCATCGAGGGCGGGGAGTTCGCGCGCCTTGAGTTCCTTGAGGGTGATGCTGAAGCTGGCCTCGCGGCCCTGAGCCTCCTCCTGGGGGTAGTCGTCGGGGAAGCGGCAGTTCACCTCGCGCTCCTCGCCCACGACCATGCCGAGGATGCCCGCCACGAAGCCGGGAATCATTCGCTTCTCTTCGAGCTCCACCTCCATGGCATCGGAGCTGCCGCCCTCGATCGCCGCTCCGGTGTCGACAAAGCTGCCGCTGAAGGCCACCACCGCCACGTCGCCAGTGGCGGCGGGTCGATCCTCCACCGGCACCAGGGTGGCCAGCTGGCGGCGCGATTGCTCGAGCATCTCATCGACCCGTGAGGGGTCATAGCTGATCAGCTCAGCTTCGGCCGTGAGTCCTTTGGTGGCCTTGAGACTGGGGGTGGGTTGCACATCCAGCTCAAGGGTGAGGGTGAGGTCTTCACCGGGGCTGAAGCGCTCCAGCAGGGCCTCGAAGCCACCGCTCAGCTCGGGGCTGCTGAGAGCCTCGATCTTCTCCTGCTCCAGGGCATCACGCCAGACGCTGTCCACCAGGTCTTCGAGGGCGGTGGCGCGAATTCGCAGCGGGCCGATCTGCTGGAGCAGCACCGGCCGGGGCACCTTGCCCTGGCGGAATCCAGGCAGGCGCACACTGCGGCTCAGCTTCACCACGGCGGCCTCGTAGCTGGCCTGGGAGCGGCCGCCTGGGACGTCCACCTCCAGCGCCAGCCGGCTGCCGGGGCGGGGGCTGGTCTTGACCTTCAGGGCGGAGCTCATGGCGAAACGGCCGGGCCGCGGCGATGCAGCCCCTGATCCTATGAACTCGTGCTCCAGCCCCTCCAGCGGACCCGCCTGAGGCCCGGGCCGCGTATTGTGTGCTCAACGACATGTGGTCGTTGATATCCACCAGGACCAACTGGTTCCATTCCGAGCCTCAGGTCCTCCGTGCTCAGCTCCCTCCGCCCCACGGAGCGAGACGCTGGCTAAGGCTCTCGAAGTTTTTCTGTTCCTCTGCAACCCTTTCGACTCCCCTCCAGTTCTTGCCTGAAGGCTCAGCTCTGCCCATCAGGTTCACCTTTTTTCAGGCCGTAGCGTCCGCCGCAAGCCGAGCCCGGGTAGTACCCCTTTGCGAGCTCCGGGTCCAGCCTTCACGACCAGTGCATTCACCCCTTACTGCCGTTGTCAAGCACCTCCTCCTTTCACCCACTCCCCAGCCGTCCCCTGACGGTGGCTGTGCTCGGTGCCACTGGCGCCGTTGGACAGGAGCTGCTCGCACTGCTGGCGGAGCGCCGCTTTCCGGTCGGTGAACTGCGGCTGCTGGCCTCACCCCGCTCAGCTGGACGCCGGCTGGCATGGCAAGGGCGTGAGCTCCCCATCGAGACTGTCGACGCCGCCGCCTTCGAGGGCGTGGATGTGGTTCTGGCCTCTGCCGGCGGCGCGATCTCACGGCTCTGGGCGCCGGTGGCGGTGGCAGCTGGCGCAGTTGTAATCGACAATTCCAGCGCCTTCCGCCTCGATCCCGAGGTGCCATTGGTGGTGCCGGAGGTGAACCCGGAGGCGGTCCTGTGCCACCGGGGGATCATCGCCAACCCCAACTGCACCACGATCCTGCTCACCCTGGCCCTGGCTCCCCTCCAGGCTCGCCGTCCGATCCGCCGCGTGGTGGTGAGCACTTATCAGTCGGCCAGCGGTGCCGGGGCCCGGGCGATGGAGGAATTACGGAAGCTCAGCCGCACCGTGCTGGATGGGGGCGAGCCGGTGAGCGAGGTGCTGCCCCACTCCCTGGCCTTCAATCTCTTCCTGCACAACTCTCCTCTTCAGCCCAGCGGCTACTGCGAGGAGGAGCTCAAGATGCTGTACGAAACCCGCAAGATCATGGCTCTGCCGGAGCTGCGCCTCTCGGCCACCTGTGTGCGGGTGCCGGTGCTGCGGGCCCACTCCGAGGCGGTGAACATCGAGTTTGAGCAACCCTTCCCCGTCGAGGAGGCCAGGGCCCTGCTGGCGGAGGCACCAGGGGTGGAGCTGCTGGAGGATTTCGCCGCCAATCGCTTTCCGATGCCCACCGATGTCACCGGCCGTGATCCGGTGGCGGTGGGACGCATTCGCCAGGACCTCAGCGACCCCAACGCCCTCGAGCTCTGGCTCTGTGGTGATCAGATCCGCAAGGGGGCAGCCCTCAACGCCGTGCAGATCGCCGAGTTGCTGCTGGATCCGGCCTGGCGCGAGGCCGCCACCCAGCCGGCGGGTGCCCCATCCGCATCCAGTGTCGGAGGTGCCGTTTGAGTACCACGGCTCAACTGAGTGTCGCGAGTCCACCGCAACCGCCCTTCGGCAGGTTGCTCACCGCGATGGTCACTCCGTTCAGCCCTGATGGGTCGGTTGACCTCGATCTGGCCGCTCGCCTGGCTGCACATCTGGTGGACCACGGCTCCGAAGGACTTGTGCTCTGCGGCACCACCGGTGAATCTCCCACCCTGAGCTGGAAGGAACAGCACGAGCTGTTCGAGGCGGTGAAGCGGGCCGTGGAGGGACGGGCACTGGTGCTCGCCGGCACCGGCAGCAACTGCACGGCTGAGGCGATCGAAGCGATCGGACGGGCGGCCGAGGAAGGCGCCGACGGAGCCCTGGTGGTGGTCCCCTACTACAACAAGCCGCCCCAGGATGGGCTGGAAGCCCATTTTCGTGCGATTGCCCAGGCGGCCCCAGGACTGCCGGTGATGCTCTACAACATCCCTGGCCGCACTGGCTGCAGCCTTGAGCCCCGCACCACGGCCCGGCTGCTCGACCTGCCCAACGTGGTGAGCTATAAGGCCGCCAGTGGCAGCACTGATGAAGTCAGCCAGCTGCGGCTGCTCTGCGGCGACCGACTGGCGATCTACAGCGGCGACGATGCCCTGACCCTGCCGATGCTGGCGGTTGGTGCTGTCGGCGTGGTGAGCGTGGCCAGCCATCTGGTGGGGCGTGAGATCCAGCGCATGATTGAGTTCTTCTTCGCTGGCGAGCTGGCTGCGGCTCTGGCCCTGCACGAACGCCTGCTGCCCCTCTGCCGGGCCCTGTTCGCCACCACCAATCCCATTCCCGTCAAAGCCGCCCTTGAACTGGAGGGCTGGCCCGTGGGGTCCCCCCGTCTTCCGCTGGTCTCCGCCGACAGCGACGTCCGTGCCCGATTGACTTCCGCCCTGGCTGCCCTGCGTCCTACCTGACGCCATGGCTTAGCTCCAGCGCAGTGCGGCCTGGAGTTCTCGCAACAGCAACACCCTGATCGCGTTCATCTGTTCTGCACCCCTTCGTTTCCCACCCCATGAGCTCAAGCAACAACAAGACCTCCCCCGCCAACAAACAGCCGGCCCTGAGGGTGATTCCCCTCGGCGGGCTTCATGAGATCGGCAAGAACACCTGTGTTTTTGAATACGGCGATGAGCTGATGCTGGTGGATGCCGGCCTGGCCTTCCCCAGCGATGGCATGCACGGCGTCAATGTGGTGCTGCCCGATACCAGCTATCTGCGTGAAAACCAGAAGCGCATCCGCGGCATGATCGTGACTCATGGTCACGAAGATCACATCGGCGGCATTCCCCACCACCTCAAGAACTTCAGCATCCCCGTGATCTACGGCCCGCGGCTGGCCATGTCGATGCTTCAGGGGAAGATGGAAGAGGCTGCCGTCACCGATCGCACCGTGATCCAGACGGTGAGCCCCCGGGATGTGGTCAAGGTGGGCCAGCACTTCCAGGTGGAGTTCATACGTAACACCCACTCGATCGCCGACAGCTTCAGCCTGGCGATCACCACACCCGTGGGCGTGGTGATCTTCACCGGCGATTTCAAGTTTGATCACACCCCTGTCGATGGTGAATACTTCGACATCCAGCGGATGGCTCATTACGGCGAGCAGGGCGTGCTCTGCCTGTTCAGTGATTCCACCAATGCAGAGGTGCCCGGATTCACCCCGCCCGAGCGGTCGGTGTTCCCAAATCTCGATCGTCACTTCGCCAATTCCGAAGGCCGGGTGATCGTCACCACGTTTGCCAGTTCCGTCCACCGGGTTTCGATGATCCTGGAGCTGGCGATGAAGCATGGCCGCAAGGTGGGTCTGCTGGGCCGCTCCATGCTCAACGTGATCGCCAAGGCGCGTGAGCTTGGTTACATCCGCTGCCCTGACGAACTGTTTGTGCCTATCAAGCAGATTCGCGATCTTCCCGATCGCGAAACGCTTCTGCTGATGACCGGCAGCCAGGGTGAACCTCTCGCCGCCCTCAGCCGCATTTCCCGCGGAGAGCACCCTCAGGTGCAGGTGAAATCCACCGACACGATCATCTTCTCCGCCAGCCCGATCCCAGGCAACACCATTTCGGTGGTGAACACCATCGACCGGTTGATGATGATGGGGGCCAAGGTGGTCTATGGCAAAGGTGAAGGCATTCACGTGTCTGGCCATGGCTGCCAGGAAGACCACAAGTTGATGCTGGCGCTCACCCGGCCCAAGTTCTTCGTGCCTGTCCACGGGGAGCACCGCATGCTGGTGTGCCACTCGCGCACGGCCCAGTCGATGGGGATTCCCGCCGACAACATGCTGATCATCGACAACGGCGATGTGGTGGAGCTCACCCCCACGAGCATTCATAAGGGGGATCCGGTCAAGGCCGGCATCGAACTGCTGGATGCCTCCCGCAACGGCATCGTCGACAACCGCGTTCTCAAGGAACGTCAGCAGTTGGCCGAAGACGGCGTGATCACCCTGCTGACCGTGATCAGCACCGATGGTGTGATGGGTGCCCCGCCACGGGTCAACCTGCGCGGCGTTGTCACCACCGCTGATGCCCGCCGGCTCTCGGTCTGGGCCGAGCGGGAGATCGGCTGGGTTCTGGAAAACCGCTGGAATCAGCTGGCCCGCAACACCGGCGGTACGGCTCCCGAGGTCGATTGGGTGGGCGTTCAGAGGGAGATCGAGGTGGGCCTTCAGCGCCGCTTGCGGCGCGAACTGCAGGTGGAGCCTTTGATCATCTGTCTGGTGCAGCCAGCTCCGGCAGGCACCCCGGCCTACAAAGGCCGTGCTGATGCCGAGCCCGACAGCCGTCCAGCCCCCCGCGGCGGTCGCCGCGACAGCTCAGGACGCGAACCTGTGATCCGCAACCAGGCGCCTGCTCCCCAGCGGGTACAGGCTTCCGGTGCTGTCGCGGCCACGGCCACCACGCCTGTCGCCGTCATGACCCCCGTAAGCGCACCCGCCGTGCAGGCCGCAGAGGCCACGCGAGAGGAACCGGAGATGCCCGCCAACCGGGTGCGTCGTCGTCGCTCCACCGCCGCCAGCTGAGCGGCAGCGGGCTGGGCGGCCCCGCTGCCGCTCAGCCCAGCACCACCCGCAGCAGACCCTTGGCCAGCTCAGCCTCCTCCTCTGGGCTGAAGTGTCTTTGGCCTGGGACATCGCGGCTGGAGCTGGCCGGTTCGGCCAGCACTTCCACCCGCACAGCTTCCACGGCCTGGGGAGTCCCGTCGACGCTGCTCTCGTCTTCGAGGCCGCTGTCCGGAGGAGCCGGGGCCAGGCTCAGGGGGGCTGACCCCATCGATGCCAGATCCGTGGCCCAGGGCATGGCTGCCGCCTCGCTGGGCACGGGTCGGCTCTGCTCGCAGAGCGCCAGTCCCTCGGCGGCCAGATCGTTGTATGTGCTCCCCTTGGCGCCGGCGAGCTGTACCGCCAGGTACAGCTCGCCGGCGCCTTCCATCTGGCGCAGCCCGTAGAAGTGAATGTGTCCCAGCAGCAGCTTCAGCCGCAGGCTGTGGGGATCACTGGCCTCAAGTGGTGTGTTCTCCAGCAGGTCCTGCCCCTCCTGCAGGGCCTCTGCGAAGCGCCCCTGGCTGTAGGCCAGCTCCACACTCTTGTAAGCCTGATCGAAGCCGCTGGAGGTCATCGGTTGGAGGGGGCTGAGGCCGCACCGGGTTCGGCAGGGCCGGATGGATCCGCGTGCTCGCTCTGAACCGGTTTTAGCCGCAGGCTCTGCCGGTCCCAGAGGAGGCTCCTGCCTCCGGGCAATTCCAGGCTGCCAGGCCCCTGGCTCAGCTGCAACCGGCGCCGCAGGGATTCAAGGTTCCGGGCCCCCAGCCGCACCCCGGCGCTGCGCTCCAGCCAGAAATCGAGCAGTCGCTCCTGACAGCTGGCGGAGAGCTCGCTCAGCCGTTGGCGGTGCAGTCCTGGTCCCAGCTCTGGCTGCCCTGCAGCCGGGGGGGCAGCCGGCGCCTGCAGGGCCGTGAGGGCCAGCAGGGCCAGCTCCTCAGTGAGGCCCTCGCTGGCTTCCAGGCGTTCGGCCGTGGCGCTCAGACGACGCCAGGCCCCGGGATGGAGCTGCTCGAGCACCGGCAGCACCTCCAGGCGCAGCCGGTTGCGGCTGAAGCGGAGATCGGTGTTGCTGGGATCCAGCCACAGGGGCAGGTGCTGCTGCTGACAGAAGGCTGCGGTCTCGGCTCGGGAGAAGCCGAGCAGGGGACGTACCAAATCGATGCTGCCGCTGAGGGGACGGCGTGCGCGCAGGCTGCTCAGCCCCCGCAGCCCACAACCCCTTGCCAGGTTGAACAACAGGGTCTCCGCCCGGTCACTGCCGGTATGGCCAGTCACGACGCGTGGGCAGTTCAGGCTCAGGGCCTGCTGGTTCAACCGCTCGTAGCGCCAGCGGCGCCCAGCCTCCTCCTGGCCGGCGGCGGGGGCGGCTGGCCCAGCGGGGGCGTTCTCCACCAGCATCGGCAGGCCCAGGCCGCCGGCCCAGGCCGCCAGCTCGGCGGCCAGCTCGGCGGCTTCCTCTCGCCAGCCGTGGTTGCCGTGCCAGAGGTGCATCTCCCAGTCGTGCAGGCGTCGCAGCTCCAGCAGCAGGGCCGTCAGGGCCATCGAGTCCTGGCCACCGGAGATGGCCAGCAGCAGGCGGCTCCCCCGGGGCAGAAGCTGGGGGTCCGCCAGTAGTCGCCGGTGCAGCCGGTGCTGCAGGGGACCCCATGGGAGAATCGCTGCCATCTGCCTCGCTCGCCGATGTCGCGCCTCACCAGCCTGCCCGCTCCCCTGCAAGCGGCGCTGCACTCCCGGCGGCTGTTGAAGGTGATCGCTGGCTTGCGCAACTTCGAGGCGGCCAGCGTGGAGCGGATCAGCCGGGCAGCCGGAGCCGGTGGCGCCGACCTGCTCGATGTGGCTTGCGATCCCGATCTCGTGCGCCTGGCTGCCGTGGCCTCCGGCCTGCCGGTCTGCGTCTCGGCCGTCGATCCGCAGCTGTTCCCCGCCGCCGTGGCCGCTGGCGCCGCGATGGTGGAGATCGGCAATTTCGATTCGTTCTACCCCGAAGGTCGGATCTTCGGCGCCGAGGAGGTGCTCGCTCTGACCCGGCGCACCAGGGAGCTGCTGCCGGAGGTGGTGCTCTCGGTCACGGTGCCCCATGGGCTCCCCCTTGATCAACAGCAGCAGCTGGCCATTGATCTGGCTGCTGCCGGCGCCGACCTGATCCAGACCGAAGGCGGCACCAGCGCCCGTCCCTTCAGTCCCGGTGCCCTTGGCCTGATTGAGAAAGCAGCGCCCACCCTGGCGGCGGCCCACGCCATCAGCCGGGCGGTTGAGTTGCCGGTGCTCTGCGCTTCCGGACTGTCCGCCGTCACCCTGCCCCTGGCCATCGCTGCCGGTGCCCATGGGGTGGGTGTGGGCTCGGCCGTGAACAGGCTTGATGATGAACTCGCCATGGTGGCGGTGGTGCGCGGCCTGCGTGAGTCCCTGACCCCGGCGCGGGTGTCGGTCGGCTGAGGCCCCGAGGACCCTCCTGCTTGTGACGGTTCAGCACCCCTGACTTGGCCAAGTCAGGGGGCTTTGATTAGCCTGATCCCGACTCCGGAATTTTGATATGGGCCCGTTCCTCTGGATTCTGCAATGGCCTATCCGGGCTCTTGTGCTGTTGTTCGTGGGGGTCTTGCCCCTCGGAGTCGAATTCAACAGTTTCGGCACCGCCCTGCTCTCAGCAGCGGTGATCGGCCTGCTGGGAACGCTGCTGATCTGGCCGTTGAGGCTGGTGCTGGCATTGCCTTGGGCCCTCACCAGCCTGGGCGGCATGGTGACACCGATCACCGCTGTCTACAACTGGGTTATCACGATCGTGCTGTTTGCCCTGGCGGCCTGGTTGATCCAGGGCTTCCGGCTCAAGAACGGTCTGATCAGCGCGGCCCTCGGTGCAATCGTTTACAGCGTGCTCAGCACCTTGATCCTGGGCTGGCTTGGCCTTGATGTGAGCTTCACCCGGGCGTCGGCCGCTCTCTCCGCGGCAGTCGGCGTGGGCTGAATGATCTGAGGGCCTGCCGAAGCTGGCTATTTGCCGCAGGTGATGCGGTTTGCCGACCGTGTTGCAGGCGGGCACAAGTAGGGGCTGATTCCTAGAATCAATTCTGTCTTTATCCAGGGGCCACCTGGAACCAGCGGCCATGGCGCGCTTCGAGCTCCAGGCTCCCTACGAGCCCAAGGGCGACCAACCAACGGCCATCGAAGCCCTGGTGGACGGTGTTGATGGGGGTGAGCGATACCAGACCCTGCTGGGGGCCACGGGCACCGGCAAGACTTTCACCATTGCCAACGTGATTGCCCGCACCGGTCGTCCGGCTCTGGTGCTTGCCCATAACAAGACTCTCGCGGCCCAGCTCTGCAATGAGTTGCGGGAGTTCTTCCCTAACAATGCTGTCGAATATTTCATCTCCTACTACGACTACTACCAGCCGGAGGCCTATGTTCCGGTCTCCGATACATACATCGCCAAGACGGCTTCGATCAACGAAGAGATCGACATGCTGCGGCACTCCGCCACCCGTTCGTTGTTCGAGCGCCAGGATGTGATCGTGGTGGCTTCGATCAGTTGCATCTATGGCCTCGGTATTCCCTCGGAATACCTCAAGGCTGCGGTGCGCTTTCAGGTGGGTGAGCCTCTCAACCTGCGCGGTTCCCTGCGCGAGCTGGTGAATAACCAGTATTCGCGCAACGATATCGAAGTCGGGCGGGGTCGCTTCCGGGTGAAGGGAGATGTGCTCGAGATCGGCCCCGCCTACGAAGACCGGCTGGTGCGTATTGAACTCTTCGGTGATGAAGTGGAGGCGATTCGCTATGTCGATCCCACCACCGGTGAAATCCTGCAGAGTTTAGAAAATATAAATATCTATCCTGCCAAACACTTCGTCACCCCCAAGGACAGGCTCGATTCAGCGATTGCGGCCATCCGCGAGGAACTGAACCAGCGCCTGGAGCACCTCCAGGGCCAGGGCCGTCTGCTGGAGGCCCAGCGGCTGGAGCAGCGCACCACCTACGACCTCGAAATGTTGCAGCAGGTGGGCTACTGCAATGGCGTCGAGAACTACGCCCGCCACCTGGCGGGCCGCCAGGCCGGTACGCCGCCCGAGTGCCTGATCGACTATTTCCCTGACGACTGGTTGCTGGTGGTGGATGAGAGCCACGTCACCTGCTCCCAGCTCCATGCCATGTACAACGGCGACCAGGCCCGCAAGCAGGTGCTGGTGGAACATGGCTTCAGGCTGCCCAGCGCCGCAGACAATCGTCCGCTCAAGGCCGAGGAGTTCTGGTCGAAGGCACGCCAGACCATCTTCGTCTCAGCCACGCCCGGGACGTGGGAAATGGAGCAAAGCCACGGCCATGTGGCCCAGCAGGTGATCCGCCCCACAGGTGTGCTCGACCCGGTGGTGGAGGTGCGCCCCACCGAGGGCCAGGTGGATGACCTGCTCGGTGAAATCCGGCTGCGGGCGGAGCGGGATGAGCGCACGCTGATCACCACCCTCACCAAACGGATGGCCGAAGACCTAACCGATTACCTGGCTGAAAATGGCGTCCGGGTGCGCTATCTGCACTCGGAGATCCATTCGATCGAGCGGATCGAAATCATCCAGGATCTGCGCAACGGCGATTTTGATGCGCTGGTGGGGGTGAATCTGCTGAGGGAAGGTCTGGATCTGCCGGAGGTGTCCCTGGTGGCGATTCTTGATGCCGACAAGGAGGGATTCCTGCGGGCGGAGCGCTCCTTGATCCAGACCATCGGCCGGGCGGCCCGTCATGTGGACGGGATGGCCCTGCTCTATGCCGACAACCTCACCGACTCGATGGCCCGTGCCATCTCCGAAACCGAACGGCGACGGGCGATCCAGCAGACCTACAACGAGACCCACGGCATCACCCCCAGTCCAGCCGGCAAGCGGGCCGGCAATGCCATCCTCAGCTTCCTGGAAGTGTCCAGACGAGCTCAGGATGATGGGCCGCAACCTGAGGCTGAGCAGGCCTCGTTCGCGATGGTGCCCCTTGATGCCCTGCCGGAGCTGATCCTGGAGCTGGAGGACAAGATGAAAGCAGCCGCCAAGAACCTGGAGTTCGAAGAGGCCGCCAACCTGCGCGATCGCATCAAGAAGCTGCGTCAGAAGCTGGTGGGGAGGGCATGAAATGAGGGTGTCCGGCTGCCAGCTCTTTGGGCAT
Source organism: Synechococcus sp. J7-Johnson (assembly GCF_024345795.1). Taxonomy (GTDB): domain Bacteria; phylum Cyanobacteriota; class Cyanobacteriia; order PCC-6307; family Cyanobiaceae; genus Regnicoccus_A. The sequence goes on along the minus strand of NZ_JAGQBU010000006.1, from coordinate 25,393 downwards.
TCTTAAAGCTCAGCGCCCGGCTGCCTTGAGCACTGTTTTGATCGTCTTGAACAGGATCAGCAGATCCAGCCAGACACTGCTGTTGCGCAGGTAGTAGAGGTCGTAACTCAGCTTCAGTTCAGCGTCCTCCACGCTGGAGCTGTAAGGCATATTCACCTGGGCCCAACCGCTCAGGCCCGGCCGGATCCAGTGCCGCAGCCGGTAGTTGGGAATGCGCCGCTCCAGGTTCCTCTCCAGCTCGGGGCGCTCGGGCCGCGGGCCGATCAGGCTCATCTCTCCCCGCAGCACATTGATCAATTGGGGCAGTTCATCGAGGCGGGTGCGCCGCAGCCACTGGCCCACCGGGGTGATGCGCCCGTCGTTCGGCTCCGACCAGATCGCCTCGCCCTTGTCCTCCGCATTGGGGACCATCGTGCGCAGTTTGATCACCTCAAAGCGCTTTCCCTGCAGGCCCGTGCGCCGCTGGCGGTAGAGCACCGGTCCCCCGTCGTTCAGGCGAATCAGTACCGCCGCACAGGCCAGCAACGGGGCGCAGAACAGCAGCAGCAGCAGGCTCACCACTACATCGGCATAGCGCTTGAGCTGGCGCTCGAAGCCGCCACTGCCCTGATCGCCGCGATCGGAGAACAGCAGCCATCGATCCACCACCCAGCGGGGCGGGATCCGCTGCAGCTCCTGCTCGGCCGCCAGGGCCAGGGAGGTGACGGGTCGGTCCTCCCCCAGGGCCCAGACGCAGGTGTCGAGCCCGTCAGGCTGGTTGAGCACCCCCTGGCTGAGAGCCAGGCCACTGCTCTCGTTGCCAGGAGGCCCAGCCACCACCTGGGTCATGTCCTGGCTGAACGCATGGATAGGGGGAGCCTTGATCGCACCGATCCGCTCCCATTCGTTGCGGATCGCCGCCTCCTCCTCGGGGAGGCTGACGATCTCCCACTGGTCCTGGCGGGTGGCGTGGGCCAGCTGGCGCAACAGCAACCGCACCCCACCACTCCAGAGCGCCGCCAGGCCGAACAGGGGCAGCAGGCTGCCGCGGTGCAGCAGGGTCACCTCGGGGGCCGTTCGCAACAGCCAGCCCAGCACGGCACCGCTGGCCGTGGAGGCCGCACTGGTGATCGTCAGGCGCACCACCAGCTGGCTCCAGCGCAGACGCCGCAGCTTGACCAGGGTGAACGATCCGAGCAGCCAGCCGAGGCTGAGATAGATCGCCACCAGCATCACCAGCAGGGGCAATTGATTCTCGAGGAAGCCATCCCGTTCCCGGTCGATCCAGGCCGCCAGCAGGGCGACGCCGAGGGCATCGAGTCCCGCGGCCAGGGCCAACCAGCGGCGGTGACGCAGCCAGTGCACTAGGCGATGGCCTCCACTGCAGCGGCGGTGCTGCCGCCCAGCTGGAAGCAGGCATGAACCGCCTGCAGGGCCCTTACCCCATCGGCTTCCGCCACCACACAGCTGGTGCGGATTTCGCTGGTGGCGATCATCTCGATGTTCACCCCGGCCTCCGACAAGGCCCGGAACATGCGGGCGGCGGTGCCGGGAGTGCAGGGCATGCCGGCGCCCACGGCGCTGACCCGGGCGATGGCCAGGCCTTCCTCGAAGCGTGACTCCGGCCAGGGGGCAAGCACCGGTTGCAGGGCCTGGCGGGCTCGGTTGAGGTCGTCGCGGCGCAGGGTGAAGCTCATGTCACGTCTGAGCTGGGGGGCTGAGCCATGGGTGCGCTCTGACTGGACGATGGTGTCGAGGCTGATGCCGGCATCGGCCAGGGCACGGCAGACGGCGGCGGCGGTGCCGGGACGATCGGGCACCTGGCGGACCACAACCTGGGCCTGGTCGCGGTCGAGGGCCACCCCGCGCACCGCCGGATCATTCACGTTGCAGGGGAGCGGGTTCTGGTGCAGTTGGTGCTCCTGCAATTCGAACACCTCGGCGGCGGCGCGCAGGGCCCGAGCTCCCTGGCTTCCCTCCACCAGGCAGCTCACCTTGACTTCGCTGGTGGCGATCATGCGCAGGTTGATGCCGTAGCGGGCCAGGGTGTCGAACAGGCGCGCGGCGATTCCGGGCCGCCCCATGATCCCGGCCCCGGAAATGCTGAGTTTGGCCAGCCCCGCCTGGGTGCTCAGGGCGCTGTCCTCCACCCCCAGCGCCTGCAGCAGGCCCCGGCAGACCTCCTGGGCGGCGTCCAGCTGGCTCTCCGAGAGGGTGAAGGCGATGTCGTTGCTGGCGCCGACGTGGGTGGCCTGCACAATCAGATCCACATTCAGCTGGGCTGCGGAGAGGGCCTCGAACAGCAGAGCGGCCACCCCGGGGTGATCGGGCACCCGGGTGAGGGCAAGCACCGCCTGCTGGCTCTCCAGATCCGCCCCGTCCACCGGGCGGCCCAGTTCCAGTCCCTCGTTGCCGATCGGCCGGGGCATGCCGCTGGTGAGCCGGGTGCCGGGCGCATCGCTCCAACTGGAGCGCACCACCAGGGGCACGCCGTAGTTTCGGGCGATCTCGACGGCCCGGGGATGCAGTACCGCCGCACCGAGGCTGGCCAGCTCCAGCATCTCGTTGCAGCTCACCTCCTCCATCAGCTGGGCATCGCTCACCTGGCGCGGGTCGGTGGTGAGCACCCCGGGCACATCGGTGAAGATCTCGCAGGCGTCGGCACCCAGGGCGGCGGCGAGGGCCACGGCGGAGGTGTCGGAGCCGCCTCGGCCCAGGGTGGTGATCTCGGGCGTGCCGGCACTGCCGCTGCTGGTGCCCTGGAAGCCGGCCACCACCACCACCTGGCCATCCTCGAGCCGTTTGCGCAGCCGCTCGGTGCGCACTTCGAGGATGCGGGCGCGGCCGTGGGCTGACTCGGTCACGATGCCCACCTGGGCCCCCGTCATCGAAACGGCCGGCACGCCGAGGCTGTGCAGGGCCATGGCCAGCAGGGCGATCGAGACCTGCTCGCCCGTGGCCAGCAGCATGTCCATCTCCCGCTGGGGAGGCTCAGGGCAGAGCGCCCTCGCCAGCGAGGTGAGCTCATCGGTGGTGTGGCCCATCGCCGAGACCACGATCACCAGGTCGTGGCCCTGCTCCCGGCTGGCGGCGATCCTCCGCGCCACCGCCTGGATCCGCTCCACGCTGCCGACGGAGGTTCCCCCGAATTTCTGAACCAGCAGGGCCATTCCGCTCGGCAGACGTGATGTGATGCGGCGATTATCGGGCGGTGGCCAGCAGCAGCCCATCGCGGAAGGCTTCACCGGCCTCGGCGCCCCGTTTGAGAGCGGCCTCCACCTCCAGCACCTGGGCCAGCAGGGTGAGCAGTCGGGCCGGGGTCCGCCCGCGGATCTGCCGGCGCATCACGTAAATCCGCTTGGGGTTACCGATGCCGGCCGCCTTGGCGATCACGGCCACGTCCTGCTCGCCCCGACTCTCCAGCAGGCAGACCCACAGCCAGCCCCTGACCTGGCTGGTGAGCGAGGCCACCAGCCGCAGAGCCGGCTCCCCCGCCTGCAGCAGGTCGTCGACCAGGGCGATGGCCTCACCGGCATTCCCCTCCAGCAGGGAATCCCCCACCGCCAGGGCGGTGGTGCTGTGGCCGCCTACCAGGGCAGTCACCGCCGCCACCTGAACCGGTGCCTCGCCGCTGTAGAGCGCCAGCTTCTCCAGCTCGCTGCTCAGCCGGGCACTGTCGCTGCCGATCGCCTCCGCCAGGGCTTCGGCGGCACCCGCCGCCAGGGTCACCCCCAGCTCCTGCGCCGTGCGTGCCACCAGCTCCACAAGGCCGGCCCCATCCCAGGCCGATGGCAGCTGAAAACTCTTTTCCAGGGCCCGCTGTCTCAGGGCCTTGGTGGTGCGCAGGCGGGCATCGGGTTTGCCGCTGCTCATCAGCACCAGGTGGCAGGTTTCGGGAATCAGGTCCAGGCAGGCGTCGAGCTTGCTGGCCAGCTCGGCCGAGCAAGCGCTGGTGAAGGGACTGCGCTGCAGCAGCACCAGCCGGGCACCGCCGCCGAAGGGCGGCGTGCGGGCTTCACTCAGGGCCTGCGACGCCTGGGCGGCGTCGGAGCCGTCGAGGCGAGTGAGGTTGATGCTGTGCCAGGCCGGATCCACTTCCCTGTTGATCAGGTCTTCGATCGCCCGGGTCCTGGCGGCCTCGTCGTCACCCCAGTAGAGATGGATGGGCATGGGGCGGCCTGGCTTGGATCTGGATCATCCGATCTTCAGTGAAAGTGTGAGGCGTATCCGCCAGTGGCTGGGCCCCACCGATCTGGATCCGGTGCAGCAGGAGGTGCTTGAGCGCCTAGTGCACAGCAGCGGTGATCTGGCCATCGCGTCCGACCTGCGCTTCAGCGCCGAGGCCTGTGCCCGGGGACTGCAGTCCCTGGCCGCCGGATCGGTGATCCTCACCGACACGGCCATGGCCGCTGCGGCCGTCACATCGATGAGCCGGCGAACCTTTGCCAACCCGGTGCGCAGCATCCTCGAGTGGGCGCCGGCCGTTGCGCCGCCGGGCGGCACGCGCACGGCCGAGGGCATGGCGGCGGCCCTGGCGGCCTGTCCCGGGGCGGTGGTGCTGATTGGCAGTGCCCCCACCGCCCTGGAGCGCCTGCTCGATCAGCCCGGCGGCGCCAGTCAGCCGGCCCTGGTGATCGGCATGCCGGTGGGCTTCGTGGGGGTGGCGGAGAGCAAGCGGCGCCTGGCCGCCAGTGATCTGCCCCAGATCCGGCTCGAGGGCAGCAAGGGCGGCGCCGGCCTGGTGGGAGCCACCTGCAACGCCCTGCTCCGCCGGGCCTGGCTGGATCGGCCCCGTGGGGCCCCGCGGCCTCTGGTGCCTGTGGCAGTGGGGGAGCTGATCGATAAGCTCACCATCCTGGCGATCAAGCGCGAACGAATCGTCGAGCCCGAGCGCGCCCGTCATGTGCTCGCCGAGTTTGATCAGCTCCAGGCCGTGGCCCAGCAGCTGGGGCTGGGGGACATCGAGGGCGTCGTGGCGGAGCTGGGCCGACAGCTCGAGGGGGTGAACCGGGAGCTCTGGGATGTTGAGGAGGCGCTCCGTGCCCAGGAGCGGTTCGGCCGCTTCGACGCCGAATTTGTCGCCCTGGCGCGATCGGTCTATCGCCTCAACGATGTGCGGGCCGCCCTAAAGCGCCGCATCAACCAAAGCAGCGGTTCTGCCCTGGTGGAGGAGAAGTCTTACGGGGGGGACTGAGGGGTCTGGTGACGGACGTTACGCCGGGCCTGGCTGGATCGCTTCTGATGATCTACTCCCTAGGCCGCGGCCTGAAGTCCCACCGCCACATGGCTGTTGGCCTCGATCCGCCCGAGCACCTGGCGGGCCCGCTGCACCACCTGGGGCGGCACACCCGCCAGCCGGGCCGCCTCGATGCCGTAGCTGCGGCTGGCGCCGCCCGGACGCACCTGATGCAGAAACAGGAGGTGATCGCCCGTTTCCTCCACCAGCACCTGGTAGTTGGCGACGCCCGGCAGCAGTGAGGCCAGTTCGTTGAGCTCGTGGTAGTGGGTGGCGAACACCGCCCGGGCCCGCAGCCCCGCCGCCAGGTGCTCCGCCACCGCCCAGGCGATCGAGAGACCATCGAAGGTGGCGGTGCCGCGGCCGATCTCATCGAGCAGCACCAGGGAGCGGTCGGTGGCGTGGTGAAGGATGTTGGCGGTCTCGGCCATCTCCACCATGAAGGTGGATTGGCCCGTGGCCAGGTCATCGACGGCCCCCACCCGGGTGAAGATGCGATCGGCCAGGCCCATGCGGGCCGATCGGGCCGGGATCCAGCTGCCGATCTGAGCCATCAGCTGCAGCAGCCCGTTCTGGCGCAGATAACAGCTCTTGCCGCTGGCATTGGGTCCGGTGAGCACCACCAGGTCGGGGTGCCCCTCCTCCCCCAGATGCAGATCGTTGGCGCTGAACGCCTCTTCCACCAGCAGTTGCTCCACCACCGGGTGCCGTCCCGCCTCCACCTGCAGGCAGCGGCTGTGCTCGAGCTGCGGTCGGCAGTAAGCGTGGGTGGCTGCCACCTCCGCCAGCGAGGCCAGGGCATCGAGGCCGGCCACTCGCCTGGCGGCCTGGCGGATCGGTCCGGCCAGCTCCCCCACCTGCTGGCGCAGCTGGCTGAACAGCTCATATTCCCGCTGGGCGGCCCGGGCCCGCAGCTGCAGGATGCGCCCTTCACGGGCCTTGAGCTCAGGGGTGACGAAACGCTCCTCGTTGGCCAGGGTCTGGCGCCGGATCCAGTGCTCCGGCACCCGCTCGGCCCGGGCCCGGCTCACTGAAAGGAAGTAGCCGAAGCTGCGGTGAAACTGCAGCCGCAGGGCAGGGATGCCGCTGCGCTGGCGCTCCCCCTGCTCCTGGGCCGCCAGCCACTGGTCCTGATCGTCGAGCCGGTTGCGCAGCCCATCAAGGCGGCTGTCGACTCCGTCGTGGATCAGCCCCCCCTCGCTGAGGCTGAGCGGTGGTGCCACCACCAACGTGTGGCGCACCAGGGCCGCCAGCTGCGCCAACTGCGGATCGCTCTGTTGCAGGAGGCCGAACACGGTCGCGTCCACCGACTCCAGCAGAGCGGCGAGACGGGGCAGGCGCTCCAGTCCATCGGCAAGGGCCACCAGATCCCGGGCCGAGGCGCTGCCGGCCCCGGCCCGGCCCGCCAGACGCTCCAGATCGCCCATGGGCCGCAGCAACCGGCGCAGGGCCAGCCGCAGGGGCCTTTGCTGTACCAGCACACCGATGCCCTCCTGACGAGCCTCGATTGCCTTGAGGTCCATCAGGGGGGCCTCCAGCCAGCGGCGCAGGGCCCGGGCGCCCATGGCGGTCATGGTGCGATCCAGGGCCCAGAGCAGGGACCCCTGAAACTGTCCGTCCCGCTGGGTCTGGGTGATCTCCAGGTTGCGGCGGGTCTGGGCGTCGAGCACCAGCTGATCGCTGCGCTGCAGAAGGGTGGGCCGATCCAGGGGGATTTGCCCCAGGGTGTTGCGGCTGGCAATGGCGGTGGCTGCAGCTGGCTCGTCGGTGGCTGGCTGGGTGTCATCGAGGTAGCGCACCAGGCCGCCGGCGGCCCTCAGGGCCAGGGGGGCTTCGCCCAGGTCGAGGCCCTCGAGGCTGGCCAGCTCGAAGCGCTCCAGGAGGGTGCGGCGTGCCTCCGGCAGGGTGAAGGGGGTGAGCGGCAGCGGTGTGCGGTGGATCGACTCCGGGGCCCAGGCCGGCGCGATGGGCTCGTCGCTGGGCTCGGCGGTGGGCCAGAGCAGCTCGGCCGGCTGCAGTTGCAGCAGGTGTTGGTGCAGCTGATCACTGCCCTGGCGCTGCATCAGCTGGAATTCACCGGTGCTCACATCGGCCACAGCCAGCCCCCACTGGCCCTGCTCCAGCACCACGGCCGCCAGCCAGTTGTTGCGGCGTGCCGCCAGCATCCCCTCCTCCAGCACGGTGCCGGGGGTGAGAACGCGGGTGATCCCCCGCCTGAGCAGGGCGCCCGGTGCCGGCGTGCTCTCCAGCTGGTCGCAGAGGGCCACGGAGAGGCCGCGGCGCACCAGTTCGCCGCAGTAGCGCTCGGCGGCGTGATGAGGGATGCCGGCCATCGGTACCCGTCCGATCCGTTTGCCCCCCTCCTTGCCGGTGAGAGTGAGCTCCAGCAGCCGCGACACCCGGATGGCGTCCTCGAAGAAGCACTCGAAGAAGTCGCCGAGGCGATATAGCAGCACTCGCTCGGGATGGGCGGCCTTCAGCTCCACGTAGTGGCGCAGCACCGGCGGCAGCGCCTCGGGATCCACCAGGCTGTGGTGGTGCCAGGGGGGCAGCGCGTCGGCGGGGTCCCCAGAATCCCCGGCCTCAGCCGACTCCCCGGCCTCAGCCGACTCCCCGGCCTCAGCCGACTCCTCGGACTCGGCGACCGGCTCTGTGCTTTCGGCTTTGGGATCGGCTTCCCTGGCCTGGCGCCGCCGCGGGCGGGCGGTGGCCTCGGCGATCAGGGCCTCGTCGTCCAGCTCGGTTCCGGCCGAGCCAGCGCTCACTGAGTTGAGCGTGGATGCTTCAGAGCCGGGAGCCGCTGAAGGCTCGCTGGGGCCGAACAGGCTCCCCTGCACCGCCGCAGAGGCGATCAGGGACAACTGTGTCTGGGCCTCCTCCGCCACGCTTCGCCCGCACCAGAGCGCGATCGTAGGTGGCTCGGCATGGACCCTTGAGCAAGTCGCGCAGGGCCTTGCGGTGACGGCTCCGCCCGACAAGTTGTGAAGGATCGCGAGCCGCCTTCCTGATCGGCCGTAACGGCGTGAAACAATCGTTTTCCAGCACGCACAGGCCCCCGCCGGACCCATGCAGATCCTCAACACCCTCACCGTTCTGGCCCTGGTGGTGATGTCGTTTGCCCTCGTGGTCGCGGTTCCCGTGCTCTACGCCAGCACCGACGACAGCGGTCGCTCCAACCGGCTGATCCTGCTGGGCGGTGCCGCCTGGGTGGCCCTGGTGCTGCTCAACTGGGGCATGAGCTATTTCGTAGTCTGAGCAGGCCCGCCGCACCAGGCCCTTGGCCGTTTTCGAAGGACGCTTCACCGACCTCAGCGGCTTGCGCATCGCCATCGTTGTCGGTCGTTTCAACGATCTGGTCACAGGCAAGCTGCTCAGCGCCTGTCTGGATGCCCTCTCCCGCCACGGCATCGATACCAGCCCCAGCAGCGAACAGTTGGATCTGGCCTGGGTGCCAGGCAGTTTCGAGATTCCGCTGGTCGCCCAACGCCTGGCCGCCACGGGCCGCTACCAGGTACTCATCACCCTGGGCGCCGTGATCAAGGGGGACACCCCCCATTTCGACTACGTCTGCGCCGAGGTCAGCAAGGGGGTGGCGGCGGTGTCGCGCAGCACAGGCGTGCCGGTGATCTTCGGTGTGCTTACCACCGACACCATGCAGCAGGCCCTAGAGCGGGCGGGCATCAAGAGCAACCTGGGCTGGAGCTATGCGCTGCAGGCGCTTGAGATGGGGAGTTTGATGTCGAAGCTGCCCGGTTGACAGTCGTGGCTGAAGCCTCGCAAGTCAAGACCGATCGATGCTCTGGTAAAGGTTGAGCATGCTTTCACTGAAGCGGCTCACGCTGAACTCTCTTGCTCTGGATCGACCTCGGCGGCATAGGTCCAAGCCGAGTTCGACACTACCAAGGAGATCCAAGAGATGATCTCTTAACTCGTTCACACTGGTGGGGTCTTCGATAAAGAGCGCAGCGTTTCCGCAGGATTCTCGACAAGGTGGAATCGAACTGGTGATCACTGGACACCCCATGGCCATCGCTTCAAGGGGCGGGAGGCCCCAACCCTCCACTAAGGAGGGAAAAAGGAGCGCCAATGATCGTTTCATATACGACTCAAGGACTCCTCTTGAGGCAGAACCAATCCATTCGATGCCATCAGGCTTAGAGGCAAGCATGTAGTCGCAAAGACTGTTGGACAGCCAGCCATTTTTGCCGATAACAACAAGCTTTAGATTGGGATACTTAGAACGAACTTCATTGAATGCTGCGATTGATACAGAATGATTCTTTTTGGGCTCAATGCTGCCCACTTGAATGACGAAAACATCTTCTCCTCCCCGAAGGCGATTGTAGAGATGCTCGCGTTCAAGGATGTATTCATCATCGTTCGTGGATGTAGAGGCCGCGATTGGGACAGGCTGGGGGATAACTCTAAGTTTCTCCGAGACAGCACTGCCATAGATATTAAGGAGCTGATCTGCAGTATATCTGCTGATCGCGTGGACTGCAGATGAAGCTGAGATCAGTTGATTAAGTAAGCGGTAAAATACATCTGGGTGGTCGAGGCATAGTTCTGGATGGGTGAGTGGTATTAGGTCATGGATTGTTGTAACATTTGAGCAATTACTTGCAATCAGTGGGAAGGGAAAGGGATTATGGAAGATGGAACTGCCCGAGGTGGTGATCGCAATAGATTTATCTCCTGCAGAAGGAATTGCAATTCTGGTGCAGCTGGCTTTCCTGCTGAAGCGGTCCTTGGCCAAGCGGAAAACTTGTTTAGCAATAAGAAATTGAACTGGGTTTAGAATTTCTTTTCCAGGAATTCGCGCCTGAGCTAAGGATAGTAGTGGGTCGTTCGGCGAAACTCTGTGCAGACGACTACGACATAATCGAAAGAGAGGCAGACTATATAGGTCGGTTTTTAGTCGTAGTTTAAGCTTTTCGACTGGGCTGATCTTGTCGTAAAGCTTGAACAGACTTGAGCTGGAGAGTTCGCTCCCGTTGTTATTCGATAAATTGCCTTCTAGTAGAATATCAACAGCCAAGTCCTTCTGTCTTAGGGAGTCGATCAATGATCGGCTGAAATATTTAATTCCGCTTCCATTGTGCAGAAATGCTTCAGCAGAGTTAATCGCTATGCGCATTTGAGGTGCCAGTTCAGGATTCATCGATCATGGCCGAGTAGAGGGATTGGCCAAGGCTTGGCAGGGATGGCTCAAAGAACACGCTATACTAGAAAGGGAAGATGCCTGCGTTCTTTTTCAAGTAGCCAAAGTGATAGTATAAATCCAACTATATTAATTAGAAGCCCGACAAGCACTGGAACCCATTGGATTTGCCCGGAGATCAGGCCATCACGTAGAGAGCTAAGAATTTGGTAGAGTGGATTAAAGGTTGCTGTCCACATCAAGGGACCAAGTCGTTCTTTCTCATAGAGTATTGGAGAAAGCAGGAAGACCAATTGTAGTACAATTGGAACTAGCTGATAGAGATCGCGATACCGTGCTCCTAACAAGCATACGATCAACGGGGCCCAAAAAAAGAAAGCAAAAAGATTGATCAGCGGGAGCCATGACAGCAAGAGAAAATTGCGAATTAAAGAATGCTGGATAAGACTGAGTGCCAATATAATAAGTATAAACGACTGAAGGAATGTCTGGACAAGAAAGGACCATTCTTCAAGGGCATAGAAGATTGGATTTATATTAGTATTGTGGAGGTGATTAGAGTTATGTTCAAAGAGAGTCGGAGAAGAGCTGAGAGATAGTGATATCCCATTCCAAACAGTCAGGCCCAGGCCTAGAAAGACTACATATGTCGAAAAGCTTTCAACTTTGAAAACTATGCCGTAAACAACAGCAAGGGCTGCAATTGACAAAAGGTTGGACAGCCCAAGCCAGAAGCTGCCAAAGAGTGTTCTAGCAAAACGCGCACGTGTTCTTGCAGTTGCAGTGAACCACCAAGCTCTGCGTGACTGCCAGGCATAGCAGAGGGTGTCAGTAATGGGTGCCATGATAATAAGAAAGTGCTTCGTCCAGCTTCGAATCACAAACAAGGCGTCCCTGGTCAAAGACAAGGCCGCGTTTGCAGAACTTTCGCAGCAAATCATCGGAGTGAGAGGCAAGAATGAGCGTTCCTGCTGACTCAACGAAAACCCTCATGCGCTGTTCTGCTTTCTCATAGAAGCTGCTATCGCCAGCTCCAAATCCTTCATCTAAGGCCAAGCATTCGTGCTTGCTGCCTGTGAGCAGTGAAAAAAGCAATCTAGCTCCCATTCCTTCGCTATAGCTTCTAACAGGAAGGTGAATGAAGTCTCCAAGTCCGGAGAAGTTGATGACATCATCAAGAAATTGCTGAAAACCATGAAGGGTACCATTGACGAGAAGATAGTGAGCTTTGGCTGCCTGCAATCCACTGAGCTCATTACTAGTGATAAAGCTCTTCTGAATCATCGGATGGACTGCTACACTGGTGCTCAGGTGGCCTTGAGTCGGCTGATAGATGCCACTCAGCAGTTTCAGAAAAGTGGATTTCCCTGCGCCATTGTGACCGATCAAGGCCACGCGCTCGCCATGATTTATTGTGCAGGTGACTCCACGTACAGCTTCTATCTCTGCACCCGAGCCAACCCTGCGCAGGTTGCCACCGGTCACTGAGCGGAGAAGTACGGATTTAAGACTACGAGTCTCACTGGAGTAAATTGGTATGCGTAGCCATACGTCACGGGCAGAGATTACTGGCTCACTGCTCCCAGTACCGCCTGAATGCCCTGCTGTTGAAGGCTGAGGTCCAATCGGCTTGCCAGTCGGTACCCCCGGTTTGACAGCTCTGACCATAAGTCGTTGTTCTGGGCGAGAAGAATCAGTGCATCCCTGAACTGGGCGCCCTCGTCATCAAGGCCAAAGAACAGCGAGGAATCGCTGTGAAGCTCGCGATGGACAGGGATACGACTGATCAGGGTGGGAAGGCCTTCAGCTTTGGCCTCCAGAACAGGGTAGTCGAAGCCTTCCATGACGCTCGCTGATACCAGGGCGAAAGCCTTTCGCAGCCGCTCCACCAGAGTGCTCCTACTCAGGGCTTCCACGAATTCGACCCTCTCCGGTTGCGACAGGGAACGCTGAAGCGCCCGCAGGATTGGTGTCTGCCGCCCTGAACGTCCTACGACCACCAGACGTCCAGGCCAGTCAGGCTGTTGTTCCAGGAACTGCCCGAAGGCGCGCACAACAAAAGGAACGTTCTTGTTCGCATCGTGACGAGCCAGCATGATCAGGTCGTGGCTTAAAGAACTGATGAGGCGTGGTCGCTCCAGGGCAATGCCATTGAAAACCACCTCTACCTTGCTGGCGGGCACGCCAAGGGCAACAAGTTGATCGGCGACGAAACCGCTTATTGCCACAATCTTCTTGGCACGCTGCAGATGCACCGGAGTCCAGAGCTTGTACCTTGTCCAGGCCTTACGGCTATTCGGGAAGGAAAGAGGGGTGAGATCGTGGCAGGTGATGACCTGATTAGTTCGCGGCAGGGAAAACAGATAATCGCAGAAAGGACTATAAACCGCTTCGATGTCGTCGATCGCGATCCCGGCCGAAGAGAGCGCACTTTGCACATTGACACCGTGCTGAGTCAGTGAGAGTCGATGCAGCCATCGAAGCAGCTTTGTGCTAGGCAGCTTGGTAGGTAAACTGTCCCCTGCTATACAATCTGCACCGACGTTACTCTGTAATTGAAGCCTGAATCCAGGCAGCCCTGGCATTACCCTGTGGACATAGCTGGAAAAACCCGAATGGCCTGGCTGGTATAATAGAAGGTTGCTGACTAGTGTCATTCTATAATTGTTTCCAGCTGTTGTTGCCAGATTCGTCTTGCGAACAATTTTTCATATCGCAGTCGTGCTGCCATCATTGCTTTTCGATACCAGTCTGGCCGCATGGCCAGGAGAGTCATTGCTGTGGCCAGATCCTCTGGACCCTGTAATGGCCATGGTTGTGGATTGCCCAGTGACTCTCCGAGGGCGCTCACCCATGTCATGCCGGAGCGCGCTCGCTCAAGGGCCAGAGCCGGCACACCACATGCCATCGATTCAAGTTGTACGATCCCGAATGCTTCGTTGCTCTGGTCGGCTGGTAGAACCAAAAGATCGCTGAACTCCAACAGGCTGGCTTTGAACTGTTCCGTAACCCGGCCATGAAAGCGGATTGAATCTGCCTTGGGACTGCAACGGGCAAGAATTTCGAGATCCGCCCGCATGACCCCATCTCCCACGATCTCAAGCGAAGTGGCCTGGCTGATCGTAAAGGCTTTGATCAGCCAATCCACCCGTTTGTACCTGTTCAGCCGGCCGATGAAGAGGACCCTGAAGCCTTCGGTGGAATGGTGTTTTTCCACAGACAGCCGCCGCTTCCAGATGGCCGCTGCCGCCATTTCAGTTGATTCGCTCAGGCAGCAGGGCAGTACAGCGAGCCGCTTGCACGGTACCCCTTCGGCACGCAAGGCTGCCGCCAATACCGGTGAAGTCGTTATCACCTGTTGAACCCCCCAAGCGGCCCATCGCAGAGCCAGCCACTGATAGACGGTGATCAGCCATCCACGTGGTCCAGGTACCCGCTCAAGAAATACATGCCAGTGCAGGCTGATGCGGCGTTGTGGTTGCAGCAGCCTGGCAAGAATGCTGATTACCAGGAGGGACGGACAGGGGAGGTGGACATACAGAGGTGCGGGGCTCAACAGGACAGCCAGGATTCGTCGATGTGGGAGGGGAACGAGCAGCTGGCCAAAGCTCAGGTGAGGCAGCGAGGAGCGTGCATAGGAGGCCGGTAGGGGATCTGCTTCCATCTGTGTCGCCGACTTGAGGCTTAGGGTGATAGATGACATTCCTCTTTTCTGCCAGGAGTCCGACATCTCATGGGCCACTCTTTCGATGCCCCCATAGCCAGGAGGCCACTCTCTGAGTAGTTGAATCCAGCCGGCTGGTGACATTTCCTGAATGATACGTGAAGCATCATCGGAGCTTGTTGTGACGTCTTTCAGGCTGCCGTTATGCTGATAGCTGCCTACAATGAACTGGGCAAAGGCTCTAGGTAGTTTCTGAGGCGCTCTTAGCCGTGCAGTAGTCAGTGAAATCAGAAGGCTGCAGCAGCGTATCAGTAGCCAAGTCGTTGCTGCGAAGCGGCTGAGCAAGCGATTGCTGATTTGCTTGCGAAACAGCTTCTCAACTGCTAAAATACTCCATTCACGTTTAGATGAAAGAGAGGCGCCGTGCAGCCGATAGGCCATCAAGGCATCTGAGACGCACCCGTAGGCCAGTGGTGAATTGTTGGCAAAAAGTCTCAGCCAAAGACCATAGTCTTCGTGTCGCTCGGGCTGAAACCCATGGCGCAGCAATGATTTATGCGCCAGTACGGAGGAAAGTGGAATGACATTCCCTAAAAAGAGTTGTCCATAACGAATGCTTCTTGGAGGGATTCTGTATTCCCGAACTTTGAGGTCTCGCTCCTCGAACCTGTAGTACCCCGTGACAGAGAGATGCACGTTCAGCCGGGTGTGAACGTCCAGCTGCGTTTCTAGTTTCTTCGGGTGCCAGAGATCGTCAGCATCCAGAAATGCCACTAACTCTGCTCTGGCGGCTGAGATGCCAAGGTTGCGTGCCAGCCAAGGGCCCGGGAAGTGGTCGGGATCAGCGACATGCAAAAGGCAGAAGCGCGGGTCGCTTGCCACCAGAGTGGTTGCGATGCGCACGCTCTCCTCCTCTGAGCCATCGTCGATCAGCAGACACTCCCACTCCGCCATTGTCTGCGCTTGTAGCGACCGGCAAGCCTGGCAGAGAAGCACTCCCTGGTTTCGGAATGGGACAACGATCGAGACTCTCAGAGGCATCAGATCAGAGGCCGGGGAGCCAGGGAGTCTGCATAAGCGAATGGCCCTGGAGATAGTGACGTTGGCGTTGAGCCAGCCGCCTCCTCAGTGACTCCGAGCTGGACAGCCGATAACAATGTCGCTTCAGCTGGGTGACGCTGCAGCGCTGCCAATTCAGCCATGGGAATCCTTCCCAAAGTGGCCAACAGCCCAGAATCGGTACGACGCAACCGGATGCGACTGCTTCCAGCTGCGCAAGCCCGAAAGATTCGTAGTCTGCCGGGATTGTCACAAGTTTCGCATCTTCCAGCAGCCGGGAAATCTCCGCGTCGCTGGGGGCCACCTCCAGCCGCAGTCCAGGTATGGAGGGCTCGGGACAGGGACGGACCGGCACGATCGCCACAGCGCAAAGGCCTGTGGCTTTTACCAGTTCCAGGAACCGGGACCAACCTTTCTGGTCTGTCGGCCTTCCGAGGAACAGGAGATCGATGCTTCGGGGCGAAGTCGGGGGCTGCAGCTGCAGTCTCGTCCGGATCTGCGGTGCCAGTGCATGACTGGACAGCCGGCAACGGGGACCCGCCAGCAGGCGCTGCTCGTGGCTGGTCTGGACGTAGACCACGACCCCGAGCCACTGCACAACTTGCAGCATCCGCTGGGCTAAGCATGCTCGCCAGCGATGGCGGACATGGGCGGGATCGTGGAAACTCGGCAGCCACCACACGCTGATTGATCGACGTGCCAACCTCAGCCAAAGGACCAGAAGATAAGCCCAGACACTGTCACAGCCGAAGATCAGCAGGTGATCGCGCGGCTGGATCTTTTGGATCGACACCGTTCCCGGCAGAACGCCACCCTGCAGAGACCCATGGCTGTACCCATCACCGTGCGCTGCCACCACCACTAGCGTCGCCAGGCGTGCTTGCCCCCCGGCTTCAGCGCGACTGTTCAGGACTCCGACCACCTCGAGGGCGAGCCGCCGAATTCCGCCGATCTGCCGGAAGCCTTCTGGTCGGTAAACGAGCGCAACACTAGGGGACGGGAGAGTTGGCACCTCAGCGTCCGAGGGCTATTTCATAGATGTCTGCTGTGCGTTCTGCGGTCCGTTGCCAGCTGAAGTGGCTGGCCTGCACGAGCGATCGGGCCGAAAGGGTGCGACGCAGTGATGGTGAGGTGAGCACTTGCTCGATGGCGTCACGGAGTTCTGCGGCACTGCGGGGATCCACCTGCAGGGCGGCCTCACCCGTGACTTCCGGCAGGGAGGAGGTGGCACCCACGATCACGGGTGCTCCACACTGCATCGCCTCCAATGGAGGCAGGCCAAAGCCTTCGTACAACGAGGGGTAAACAAATACAATTGCTGTGGAGAAAAGCGCCGCCAGTTGCTGGTCGGGGACATGCCCGGTGATGACGATAGATTCGGATGCCGGACTGTCCTGGATCTGCTGCATCAGGGCCGTCGTCTTCCAGCCGAGTGAGCCTGCCAACACCAGCTTGAGGGAATCATGATTACCTTTGGTGTGGAGAGATTCGAATACCTCAATCAGGAGGCGCAGGTTCTTGCGAGGCTCAAGGGTGCATAGGCTGAGAATGACTGAGTCCGTTTCTCCCAACCCGTACTGTTGCCGGGCTTCCGCCAGCACGGCGGCATCTTGTATCGGACCGAGTTCAGGGGAAGCGGCCAGAGGTGTCACGTGGATCTGAGATTCTGGGATGCGCTGGTTGAAGCGGAGGAAGTCCCTGCGGGTCGATTCCGAAACGCAAATGACATGGTCTCTGGGCTCGAGCGTGTCGAAGAGTTCGGTGAAATGGCGGATGGTTTCTTCTGTGAAGAACTCGGGGTGGATGCGCGGCAACATGTCGTGCACGGTGATCACCGAAGGCAGCCCGGCGCTGCGCACTTCAGCGGGTACGCACTGAAACGGTGTGTGGAACACTGTGGAAGCTCGATTGCAGCGCTCAAGCGCTTTGCTGAGGTTCCTCTCGGCACTCTGGCGAAGGGGCTTGGAAGCAAGGAACTTCCTGTAGAAAGGCTTCAGGAGAGACTTGACCGGGGCTGGCGGCCGCAGGAGCCAACTTCGTCGTCGCTGGGTCTGGGCTGCTGGGGTCGTTCCCCTGTGCCGTAGTTGGGTCAGTTCAGCAGCCACGGATTCCGCCAGCAGAGGATCGGGGCAGTAAGGGAGCAGGCGATTCCTCTGAAGGCTTTCGAGGCTGATCAACAGCTGGCTGGCATAGCGGTAGATCCCCCCCCGGGACACGTCTGCCCGATAAGCCTGGCCGAGGATCAACGCGTCGAAGAGCAGATCAATCACGGCATCGGCACGGGGGTTCTGGGTAGGGGATGGGTTCAAGCGGGTGTTCATGGGGCGTGATCTGGCGCAAGCTAAGCGGTGGGCCGGGCGCCGAGCCGCTCGCTGATCGAGCGCAGCGGCGCGGTGAGCTTCCAGGACGTGCTCTGCAGAAGGTCCTTGATCTTCTGCTGGGCCCTGATCGCGTCGGCGCGTGCCTGATCGCGTTCCTGGATCAGTTGGGTTCGATCATCACTCCACTGCTTCTGCTCCGCTTGCAGCAACTCCTGTAACTGCTTCACGTGGTCGTCACGTTGCTGCCGGGCCCCGTCCCGTTCGCCTCGAAGTTGTTGGCAGAGACGCCACATCAACGCCGCCTCCTGAACGGCCCAGTGGCTGAACCGGGCACGCAGCTCAGGATGCTCATCGGCGAGGTCCCGCACGAGTCGACCCACCGCCTGGATGTCGTAGTGATCGAGGCTGTCACCGCGAGTGCTCTTTTCGTCATGGATGGCCGTCACATCGCTGGCGTAGTAAGGTGACTTGCCCAAGCGGCTCCAGCAGTCGAGGCAGAGGGCCACGTCCTCGCCGCAGACCCGGAAGGTCTCCCGGAAGCGGAGACTGAGAAAGTCGCTGCGGCGGATCACCATCAGCGCTCCGGTGACGGCCGGCATGGGCCCCGACTCCTGCACCTCAAGGCCATCTGGGTCAATCAGGGGACCGAGCTGATCGGGCCGGAAGCGGTTGTATGGGCAGCCATCGTTGGCAAACAGCAGGCCGGCGTGGGAGAGCAGGCCTGCGGAGCTACGTAGCCTTCCACCCACCAACCCGATCTCGGGGAGCGTCTCAAGGATCTGGACGGCCCGATCGAGGCAGCCGGGATCGAGGATCACGTCGTCGTTGACAAGAACCAGCAGTTCTCCGTTCGCCTGGTCGGCCAACCGATTCATGTTGGCGGCGAAGTGATACGCGGTTCGGCTGGCGATCCGGAAGGGTGGTGGTCCTGGGGCTTCGATCCTTTCTTCATCGGTGCCGGAGCCATTCCAGGAACAGAGGACTTCGTCGCCTGGCTGCCAGAACCTCCGCGCCTGCTCCAGGCTCGCCAGCATCCGGTTCAGGAGCTGCGGCTGGCGCGAAATCACCAGGCAGGAGATTGTGGGGATGCTTGGGGTGACTGCGTCCACGGTGATGGGGAGCGGGAAAGATTGGTCTGAGGCCGGCCTCAGAGGGTGGCTTCCTCCGACGCCTGCGCGAGGGGCAGGGTGAGCCAGGGATGCAGTTGTTGTAGCTGACGGGCCACGGCTCGCCTTTGCAGGTTGGTTTCGGTGGCCAACATCGAGGAGCCATGGCTGAAGTAGGTGGCGAGCCGCTGGGGACAAAGCACGCCCTCGAATCCCGCCTCGATCAGGCTGCACCAGAAGTCGTAGTCCTCCCAACCGCCGGGGATATGGCGGTAGCCACCGACCTGCTCCCAGGCAGAGCGCCGCACCAGGGTCATGGCGTCTACGTAGTTGCCCTGCTCGAAGTGGGTCCGCTGCCAGCTCCGGCCCGTCATCAGAGTGCGCTGCTCATCGGGCCGTTCGGAGCTGGCCACCACTTCCAGCAGGGGATGCACCACCGCGATAGCGGCAGGAGCCACTGTGGCGATGCTCAGGGTGAGGGCCACCGCCTCCGGTTCGAGTTGGTTGTCTGCATCGAGAACGAAGCACCAGGGAGCGGCTGCAGCGGCGAAGGCGGTGTTGCGGCTGGCGGCCAACCCTCCATTCCGCTCGTGCTGCAGCACAAGAGCTCGCGGGAAGCGGGATCCCCGCTCTTCCAGCCAGCGGATCACCGTCTGCGCTCCCCCGTCGCCAGAGGCGTCATCGACCACGACCAGCTCCAGGTCTGGATGGGTCTGGCTATACACGCTCTCCAGTGCCGTCGTGATCCGATCGCCGTAGTTGAACAGGCTGATGCAGACGGCCGCTGTGACCGGCTGAGTGGAGTTCCTGCTCCACAGCTGCCGCACCACGGGCCGTGGCGTGGGGGCAAGAACCGGAGGCTGGCGCCCGCAGGCTCGCCAGTTCAGCTCCGCCATTAGCTCGGCAGGGCTGAGTGGCGCCATGAAGGCCTGGGCGGGCAGCCAGCCGGGGGAGGGATCGCGAGGACTGGCGAGAGCGCGCCAGGCGCGGCTGTGGCGCTCCGCTTCGCTGGGTTGCAGACGCACCAGCTGAAGTCCCTTGGCGCTGCAGGTATTGAGCCAGCTGGCCAGCAGTCGCGCGTCTTCGGGTGCCGAAATCACGACCTGATCAAACGCTGGCCAGGCCCATATGGGCGGCCGTAATTGACGTTCCCAGGATTCGCCCGCACTACCCAGACAAAGCACGCCCGAAGGGTTGCCCGCTGGACAGGTGCTGGATAAGCCCAGGGCGGCAGGGTCCGGCAGCCCCAGCCGAAGGCTGGCGGCGGCTCCATCACCGGCTTGTTGCAGCCAGCCATTGGCTGGAACGTCGGCATCGAGTTGCCGGGCGTTCACCCCAAGCCGCCGCAGAAGCTCCACCGTGTCCGCGTCCGGGGCCCATACCTGCGCCAGGTGAGCCAGGCCAAGGAGCTCCAGGCTGGCCGTGCCGGCCGGCACGGGCTCCAGGACGAGTGCCAGTCGGCCAGCGCCAGGGTTCTCTTCGCTCTCCTCGAGCAGGCTGAACCCCTCTGGCAGGGGGCAGCGTTGCAGCCAGGCATGCAGGCGCCAATCGCTGGGGGAGGTGCCGATCCCCACCAGGCGGCAGCGGGAGGGGAGCGGGGAAAAATCCGGCAGGAGTTCTTCTACCAGCGCGAAATCGGCGGGCTCTGCCAGGCGGATGGCTGTCAGGGTGTCCGGGTCCAAGCCATGTTGTAGCCAGCCCTGAAGCCGCTTGATCGCAGGGCCCAGCTGGCCGCCGCTTAGGGCCAGTGCGGCGGCGCCCCAGGGGTGCATCCCCTCCAGCTGGGCCGCCCGCCACAGCGCCCAACGCTGGGGTGCTGCCCGTGCCCACGCCGGATCGGCCAGGGGGCAGGGGGAGAGACCTCGAGCCAGGCCCAACGTCACAAAGTGATGGAGTGGAGCTCCCATGGGGGTGAGGCCCTCGTCGCGGCAGACGGCCTCGTAGAAGCCGGGATCAAACAGAGGGTGGGGCGAGCGATGCTCCCGCCAGCCGCGCCACCAGTAGTGCAGCAGGGGGGGATGGTCGGCTGGTAGGGCAGGCACCTGGGCGCGGTAGTGGGGCTCGTCAAACCAGCCACCCGTCGGGCACTGGGGTGCCCGACGGGCCCGTGCGGCGATCAGGCGGGAGCGCAGGCTGCCTCCGTGGGGCGGAAGCTCGGGGAGGGGCTGGCAGTCCTGCTGCTCCAGCCAGCGTCGCAGCGCCTGCAGCTCCAGGGCATCGCCGTCATGGCCGGCCAGCTCGCCCAGGTTCCGTTGAAACTGACGCAGGCGGGGATGAACAGGTAGCGGCAGGGCCGCCGCATCGCGGTGGCTGCGGCGATAGCCGGGCCGGATCCGGAGCCGCAACTGTTCCAGGGTCGTGGGGATCGGATCCTTGCTTCCGCAGAACGCCGCCAGTGCACGCAACTGACGTTCGGCTGAGAGGGGCTCGAACCAGGCTCCGTAGTCCAGGGCCAGCAGGGGCAGGCCGCCTGCCTCCAGGAGCGCCTGGCGGTTGTGGTGCCACCAGAGCCGCTGGGCTCGCCATGGGGTCATGCCTGCCGTCTGGCTGTCGCGCTCCATGAGTGAGACAATCACCTCAGCTGGATCCCGCACGCTGATCACCAGGCGAAGCGGCAGAGAGAGTTGCCCAGACAACTGCCTCCAGAGGGGCAGCAGCAGGGAGATGCGTGGATCCTTGATCGCCCAGGGGCCTTTTTGCCGGTCCTGTTCCCCCTGCAGCAAGAGCTTCAGCTTGTTTCGAGCCCGCACGGTGCTGGGCAGTTCCAGCCAGCCGTCCGGGAGTGGCAGCAGCCCGGCTTCGGTGGGCCACCAGCGTCCGAGTTCGCGCAGCAGCTGCTCCTGGATCGCCGTGGTGTCTTCCCGCTCGTAATAGCCACCGGGATTGTGTTGATCTCCAGCGATCAACCTGCCGGGCAGTGGAACCCCCAGCCCGGCCAGCAGCGAGCCGAGCAGGGAGGTCCCGCTGCGGTGCATGCCCATCAGCAGGATCAGGGTCACGACGATGGGCCAGAGCGAGATTCAGCCTACGGGCGGGCTTGGGGGACGTAGACCTGCTCCTCCCAGGCGCTCCAGCGGGGGTTTACCGCCCTGATCCGTGCGAGATCCGCGGAGCTGAACATCGGCTGCGAGAGGTTGTTGGCGGGTTTGGCGTTCTCGCGGGGCAGCTTGGGGGCCCTGACGGCTTGGGTGCCGGCTGGCAGCAGGGGCAGCAGCTCACGGTTCAGGTCGTCGGCCAGGTGCTCGAGCCGCAGGGCGGTTGTGTCGGTGTCGGCGGCGAAATACTGCAGCCACCAGTCGGCTGCCACCCAGGTCCCGCCCAGTCGAAGTGAATAGGTCAGGCCGCTGCGTACCGGTTCGAATGGAAGATCGGGCAGGTGCATGTGTCGCCGTTTGTGCTCCCAGTCGCTCACCAGCCAGGCGGTGAGCCTGCGAGCGGTGATGAAGCGCTGCCGCGAACCGGCCCGCCACTTTCCGCGGCTTTCTCGCAAGGGCACCGAATCGTGCTTGGTCGGGGTGTCGTCGGGGTCGATCTGAATCCCGGGCAGATTCCAGTCACGGAACAGCCGAGTCATGGATGTGCCGCCGCTCTTGGGAAGATGCAGCCACAGAAAGGAGTCAGCAATGATCATGGATTCTTGTGATGTGCGCGTGCCGGAACTGGCGCAGACCAGGCAGGCAGGGTCGGTACGGTGATTCACTCTGTTGAGCCCATGGGCGTTGCTTCCACACTTTCTTGGCCTTGGGGCTCAGAAGGCCGGCACTACCACGCTTCATGTTTGGTTGTCGTCCCATCCTCGGGTCCATCTACCGGTTGGCAAGGAGCTGCATTACTTCACGCTGTTCTACAGCCGTGGGCCGGACTGGTATGCCAAGCAGTTCTCAGCGGCAGGGCCAGGCCAGCGTTGTGGAGACATCACTCCCTACTACTTGTTTCATCCAGCTGCCCCTGGCCGGATCAAGGATCTCCTCCCCGAGATCCGTCTGATCGTGCTCCTGCGAGACCCGGTGGAGCGGACCCTCTCCGGTCTGTTTCACTCCCTTCGACTGGGTCTTGAACCGCTGCCGTTGGAGCAGGCTCTGGCCGCTGAGGAGCAGCGTCTTGCGGTGGCAGAGGCGCTGTTGCTTGCCGGGAAGGCGGAGCACCACTCCCACCAGGTTCACAGCTATCTAAGCCGAAGTCGCTACGAGCATCAGCTGGAGCGCTACGAAGGCCTGTTCCCACCCCACCAGCTCCTGGTGGCCCGCAGCGAGGATCTCTTTACGGCCCCGGAACGTCTCTGGCCCCGGTTGCTGACCTTCCTTGAGCTTCCTCAGGTGCCGCCACCATTACACTTACCCCGGGAGAATAGTGGCCATGGAGAAGCAAGGAACATAGATCCAGCCCTTCGGGAGTGTTTGCGGCACAGCCTCGCTTCAACCTATGACGCCATGGAACAGCGTTATGGCCTGCGCTGGCCTTGACTGCTTCGGCTGGCTCACTGCCTAAACTCGCCCTGAAGGGGAAGTACGGATGCGCAGGATCCTGACCATGTTGCGGGGCTCGCTGAGTCGCTCTGTCCCCATGAGCGACTCCCTTGACCCGGAGGGTGAGCGGGGCCTGGAGGTTCGCGGTCACAGGGAGTACGTGGGTGGTCTGTGGGAGCCGATCGGACAGCTGCAGTTCGATTTCCTGCGGGCACGCGGGCTTCGGCCAGACCACTATCTGCTGGATATCGCCTGCGGTGCGTTGCGGCTGGGGGTGAAAGCCATTCCTTACCTGGAACCGGGCCACTACCTGGGGATTGAGAAGGAGCGCAGCCTGATTCGCGCTGGCCTGGAGCAGGAGTTGGGCGAACAACTGCGGCGGAGCAAGGCACCCCGGATACTTTGTGATAGTCAGTTCCGCTTCGGCCGCTTGAGACAGTCCGTGGACGTGGCCATCGCCCAGTCTTTGTTCACCCATCTGCCACCGGCTCTGATCGAGCGCTGCCTGGAACGGCTGCGCCCCTGTCTGCGACCTGATGGGGTTCTCTACGCCACCTTCTTTGAGGCGCAACAGGAGCGGGCCAATCCCAGCAGCCCCCACGACCACGGCTTTTTTGCTTACACACGCGCCCAGATGGAGGCCTTTGGCCATCAGCATGCTTATCGGCCCGAGTACATCGGCGGCTGGAATCATCCGCGTGACCAGGTGATGATGGCCTACCGTCCGGCCCGATGAGCAGAACGGGGCAGCATTCATACACCGCCACCCTCCAGCTGGAGGCCTACCGCATCGCCATGTTCCAGGCCCATGCGGCGTTGGTGTTGGGGACTTACCTGGAGCCGTGGTCGCAAGCACTGCCCGAGCTGGCCGCCCGACCGGAGCTGCGGGTCCGGCTGGATCGGGGAATGCAAGCCCTGATCGTGGATGACCGTCCAACGCCTCTGCTGCGCATGACCGTGCTCAACACCTTGCTTATGGGCCGGTTGCACTGGCGCCTGACCCTGGTGACGGCCCCGGCGGTGCTCGAGTCCAGCCGGGCGCTGTTTGCCGGCCTAGAAGACTGGGTGCAAGTGGTGGGGCTGCGGGTGCAGGGGTGCGAGCGTTTCGACTGGCACACTTACAACACCTTGCTCAAGAGCCCATCCTTCTGGGATCTGCTCGACGTTCCCCGTCTGCTGATCGTGCAGACGGATACCCTTCTAATCGAGCCTCCTGATCAGGCCGCATTTGCCTACGGCTATGTGGGAGCTCCCTGGGCCAAGGGGCGCTTCCGTTCGGAAGTGTTTCCTTGCTACGGACCCCAGTTCGAGCGACTGTCACCCCGTTGGGAAACACGCCGCTTCTGCGACACCGTGCCCGAAGGCCTCAGTAATGGAAACGGCGGCCTCTCCATCCGGGACCGATTATTGATGCGCCGGATCTGCGAGGCTGAGGCAGCCGGATCACCACCCGAGGAGCCGGAGGACATTTTCTTTGCCCGGCACTTAGCCCGTTATGATTCTCGGCCGGCGCCTCTTGGCGTGGCTGAGAAGTTTTCCTGCGAGACCGCTTATGAGCGAAGTGCCGGTGCACACGCCGCTTGGCGCTATCTGCCCGCCTCGGAGGTTGCGGAGCTCTTTGAGCGGCACTTGAAGCAGGTGATGGCACTCACAGCCGCGACATCGATGCTGTCCTGAATGCACCTGGTGTGGCAGGTGCAGTTAGATTCTCGGTCGCGGAGGGTAAACCTCACTACTCCGACAATGGCGCTCCAGCGCCGGCACCAGCGTGGGCAACACCGCCGCCAGACGCTTGCCGCAGAGATGATCACTCGCCTCCCAGAGCGTCTCCAGCAACTGCACCACCTCGGGGCCATAGAGCCGGCTATGGCCAACAGCTACAGCTGAATCGTGATCAGCGCCAGCAGCCGGCGGACCAAGGGGGTCCACCGGCTGCTGGCGCAACAACCGCAGGACTGATTTGCGGTGATAGCCGCTCAGCTCCACCAGCTCATCCACCAGGGCGCCCTTCTCCCGGAGCCAAGTGCCTGGTAACGGCTGCGGGCCGCCTCAAGCAGCTGCCGGCGTCGCTGCCGCTACAGCCTGCGATCGGCCGGCCGGGGCAACGGAGCCAAGGGAACATTCCTGCTGAGTCAACAGTAATTCGGCAGTAACGAATCTGGCGAGTCAACGCGCCGCCTACCTAATCGTCGCCGTGCACACTGAGCGTGATCCAGCCGTATCAGCGACAGCAGCCATCAGCTGAATCTCACCAGCACCTTCCTTGGTCTACATAGGGACTCCTGAAAAAGCCAGATCGATTGTGCCGCAACTGGTCTCAGCGGTTGATAGCCGGTAGACTGGCCAGGAATGCGGCAATCGTGGATTGCTGCTACTGATCACAGCCGCACATGTACCGAAA
>NZ_JAGQBU010000059.1:0-5000 GCF_024345795.1 Synechococcus sp. J7-Johnson | reverse complement strand
GACAAGGAATTTCGCTACCTTAGGACCGTTATAGTTACGGCCGCCGTTCACCGGGGCTTCAGTCGCCAGCTTCGCTTGCGCTGACCAGCTTCCTTAACCTTCCGGCACTGGGCAGGCGTCAGCCCCCATACATCGTCTTGCGACTTAGCGGAGACCTGTGTTTTTGGTAAACAGTCGCCTGGGCCTCTTCACTGCGACCACCTTGCGGTGGCACCCCTTCTCCCGAAGTTACGGGGCCATTTTGCCGAGTTCCTTAGAGAGAGTTATCTCGCGCCCCTCGGTATTCTCTACCACCCCACCTGTGTCGGTTTCGGGTACAGGCCGTCATGCCTTAACGGGTATAGGGCTTTTCTTGGAAGCTTGACATCACCCACTTCGCTGCCGTAGCAGCTCGTACTCACGCCTCAGCTCAGGATGTTTTCACCACCCCTCAACGCCTCGAACGCTTGAACCAGTAACCAACATCTGGCTGGGCTAGCCTTCTCCGTCCCCCTTCCCAAAACATGACAGGTACAGGAATGTTGACCTGTTGTCCATCGACTACGCCTTTCGGCCTCGCCTTAGGTCCTGACTAACCCTCCGCGGACGAGCCTGCCGGAGGAACCCTTAGGGTTTCGGGGCATGGGATTCTCACCCATGTTTTCGCTACTCAAGCCGACATTCTCACTTCCATGCAGTCCACGCCCGCTTACGCTAACGCTTCGCCCCACATGGAACGCTCCCCTACCATTTGAATGTTCCTAAGAACAATTAAATCCGCAGCTTCGGTACAATGCTTAGCCCCGTTCATTTTCGGCGCAGGATCACTCGACCAGTGAGCTATTACGCACTCCTTTGAGGATGGCTGCTTCTAGGCAAACCTCCTGGTTGTCTGGGTAATCCCACCTCCTTTATCACTCAGCATTGATTTGGGGACCTTAGCTGGCGGTCTGGGCTGTTTCCCTTTCGACCATGGAGCTTATCCCCCACAGTCTGACTGCCTAGTTTCACACAGGGTATTCAGAGTTCGTCTCGATTTGGTACCGCTCTCGCAGCCCGCACCGAAACGGTGGCTTTACCCCCCTGCTATAGCACTAGACGCTACGCCTCAACGTATTTCGGGGAGAACCAGCTAGCTCCGGGTTCGATTGGCATTTCACCCCTAACCACAGCTCATCCGCTGATTTTTCAACATCAGTCGGTTCGGACCTCCACTTGGTATCACCCAAGCTTCATCCTGGCCATGGTTAGATCACCCGGGTTCGGGTCTATAAACACTGACGATCGCCCTATTCAGACTCGCTTTCGCTATGGCTCCACCATTCCCGGTTTAACCTGCCAGTGCCTATAAGTCGCCGGCTCATTCTTCAACAGGCACACGGTCACCCGATCAGTCGGGCTCCCATTGCTTGTAAGCTCACGGTTTCATGTTCTATTTCACTCCCCTCCCGGGGTTCTTTTCACCTTTCCCTCGCGGTACTGTTGCGCTATCGGTCACACAGGAGTACTTAGCCTTACGAGGTGGTCCTCGCAGATTCATACGGAATTTCACGTGCTCCGTACTACTCGGGATACAGCTAGGCCAGATTCGTTTTCGCGTACGGGGCTTTCACCCTCTATGGCGCGCCTTTCAAACGCTTCCACTAACGGTCACTGGTCCACGTTGCTGTCCCACAACCCCGATGGTCGAAACCATCGGTTTAGGCTCTTCCCCGTTCGCTCGCCGCTACTTAGGGAGTCGTTTTTACTTTCCTTTCCTCCAGCTACTAAGATGTTTCAGTTCGCTGGGTTGGCTCGTGCCAGCCTATGGATTCAGCTGGCCGTTCTAGGGGTTGCCCCATTCGGAAATTCCCGGATCAAAGCGTGTTTCCAGCTCCCCGAGACTTATCGCAGGTAACTACGTCCTTCATCGCCTCTGTGTGCCAAGGTATCCACCGTGAGCCCTTTGTAGCTTGACCAATTTATCTCCACATTCCCTTACTGCGGTTGTACGCAGATTCTCTTGCTTTCACTCACTGCAGCTGACTTTCTGGATTTCTCCAGTTCACCGGCTACTGTCTATGAAAACAGGATCAAACCCGATTCTTTCGGCAAGAACCAGGAGCAATGTGGAGTCTCGGCTCCTACTCTAGAATCGCTCCAACATCAAGCCTTCATCCCAGTGGCCAAGGCCACTAGAATTCTTTGCTGCTGTTGAAGCATCCATGAGATGCTTTATTTACAGACTTACCTATGCAGTTGTCAAGGTTCTACTGAACAGAACAAAGATCAACCTTTCAGTTGATCCTGCTGGAGTCCAGCGTCTTTTCAATCATGGCTTAAACCTTAATCTGTTTTATGGATTTAGGCTGACCATGAGATGAAAGGAAGCTAGAGTCCTTATCTCAGTACAAATATCTAAAATCACCACCAGAAGCTGTCTCCCGTTGTTTTCGCGATCCGGATGGGTTGGTCAGTGGAGGTTAGCGGACTCGAACCGCTGACATCCTGCTTGCAAAGCAGGCGCTCTACCAACTGAGCTAAACCCCCAAACACGAATGGGCCATCCTGGACTTGAACCAGGGACCTCACCCTTATCAGGGGTGCGCTCTAACCACCTGAGCTAATGGCCCAGGGATACCCTTGCGGGGTGACCTAGACAAAGTTTAGGAACTGAAAAGACATCCACGACAGCTCATCAATTTCTCCATTGCTGGAATTACTTTTGGCTTCGCTTCTGTCGGTTGAGGTACCGATTAACCATCGAGATGACAGGATTATGGCCTAGCAATAATTTAGCCAGACATCACAATCAGTTATTGTCTCCCTGTTAGGAGGTGATCCAGCCGCACCTTCCGGTACGGCTACCTTGTTACGACTTCACCCCAGTCATCAGCCCCACCTTCGGCGTCCTCCTCCCTTGCGGGTTGGAGTAACGACTTCGGGCATGGCCAACTTCCATGGTGTGACGGGCGGTGTGTACAAGGCCCGGGAACGTATTCACCGCAGTATGCTGACCTGCGATTACTAGCGATTCCTCCTTCACGTAGGCGAGTTGCAGCCTACGATCTGAACTGAGCCACGGTTTATGGGATTTGCTAGCTCTCGCGAGTTTGCTGCCCTTTGTCCGTAGCATTGTAGTACGTGTGTAGCCCAGGATGTAAGGGGCATGATGACTTGACGTCATCCACACCTTCCTCCGGTTTATCACCGGCGGTCTCTCTAGAGTGCCCAACTGAATGCTGGCAACTAAAGACGTGGGTTGCGCTCGTTGCGGGACTTAACCCAACATCTCACGACACGAGCTGACGACAGCCATGCACCACCTGTCACTGCGTTCCCGAAGGCACTCCCTCGTTTCCAAGGGATTCGCAGGATGTCAAACCCTGGTAAGGTTCTTCGCGTTGCATCGAATTAAACCACATACTCCACCGCTTGTGCGGGCCCCCGTCAATTCCTTTGAGTTTCACACTTGCGTGCGTACTCCCCAGGCGGAACACTTAACGCGTTGGCTACGACACCGGAAGGGTTAATTCTCCCGACACCTAGTGTTCATCGTTTACGGCCAGGACTACAGGGGTATCTAATCCCTTTCGCTCCCCTGGCTTTCGTCCATGAGCGTCAGTTATGGCCCAGCAGAGCGCCTTCGCCACTGGTGTTCTTCCCGATATCTACGCATTTCACCGCTACACCGGGAATTCCCTCTGCCCCTACCACACTCTAGCCTTGTAGTTTCCATTGCTTAAATGGAGTTGAGCTCCACGCTTTAACAACAGACTTTCAAGGCCGCCTGCGGACGCTTTACGCCCAATAATTCCGGATAACGCTTGCCACTCCCGTATTACCGCGGCTGCTGGCACGGAATTAGCCGTGGCTTATTCCTCAAGTACCGTCATGTCTTCTTCCTTGAGAAAAGAGGTTTACAGCCCAGAGGCCTTCGTCCCTCACGCGGCGTTGCTCCGTCAGGCTTGCGCCCATTGCGGAAAATTCCCCACTGCTGCCTCCCGTAGGAGTCTGGGCCGTGTCTCAGTCCCAGTGTGGCTGATCATCCTCTCAGACCAGCTACTGATCGAAGCCTTGGTGAGCCATTACCTCACCAACTAGCTAATCAGACGCGGGCTCATCCCCAGGCGAAATTCGTTTCACCTCTCGGCATATGGGGTATTAGCGGCCGTTTCCGGCCGTTATCCCCCTCCTGAGGGCAGATTCCCACGCGTTACTCACCCGTCCGCCACTAGCCCGAAGGCTCGTTCGACTTGCATGTGTTAAGCACGCCGCCAGCGTTCATCCTGAGCCAGGATCAAACTCTCCGTTGTATTCATCATTCCTTTAAATTCCAATCAACTTAATCCTTGCTTTCGCTAAAATTAAACTGGTCTTCATCGCAAATGATGTCGCCGTTACCCAATTCACTGACTTATCATCAATGATTAGTTAAGGCCTCCTTCTAGCCAGAAGGGTTCGAGAGTGCATCACACGCTTCCCTAAAATCAATCACAACTGCCTTCACAGACAACCTTTCGCGCTCATTCCTCACCAGAGTCTCCCCTGACAATCGAGTCTCGATCACTCATCCATACGGCCGTCACAACTTCTTTCAGTTGCTCGTGCAACGACTTTCCAAATCACTCAGATCCGGTCGCATCGTCTCTTGTCTGAACTATCATTGATAAATCCACCCGTGAAAGTAAACTCATCAACATTCAGGCAAAATCCTGATGCTTTTTTCTTTTGACGGGACCTCACACCTCTGCTGCTATCTCGTCAGACTCCTCTGCTCGCTTCTAAAGCCGTGCCTCCCTTCCAGGAGCTCACTGCTCTTCCACTCACTTCGGATACCGACGCAGCAAAAGCGTCAGTTCCTAAACTTTTTAGTTGTCCAGGTGCGCCTCCTTCTGCCTCTCGGCTTCCGGCGGCTCGCGGTGGTCTCCCGACCGCTTTGGAAACTTACAACACCGGCGGCGGGCTCTCGCCCTCACTTCAGTTGCAAGCCCTGCAGCGCTTGCCTTTCGGCTCACGCGCAGTCCAAAAACATACCACAG
>NZ_JAGQBU010000058.1 GCF_024345795.1 Synechococcus sp. J7-Johnson | reverse complement strand
AAAACCAGTGGCACTGGCCCCGCGACACCCAGCTCGGTGAGGACGCTCACCGCTACGCCCAGCGCAACGGTGTTCAGGTGCTGGCCCTGCTGCGGACCTTGGCTCTCAACTTGTTGCGCTGCAACGGATTCCGATCGATCCGCGCTGGCCTGATGGCCGTGGCGCATGACATCAGCCGAATGCTTGGCTGGGTCGGCATCAGCCTGGCGGAGACGGGATGAATGGACTTTCAGTCAGCCCTGGGCCGGCAGCAGCTCATTGCGAGCCGCTGAGGTGCTGTAGGGCATCACGTAGGCCCACTCCTCAAGCAATGTCTTGATGAACCGCTCGGCCTTGCCGTTGGTCCGTGGGGTGTAGGGCCTGGTCTTCTTCACCTTCAATCCCATGGCCTGGCAGGCTTTTCGCCAGTTGTGCGACCTGTAGGCCGATCCGTTGTCGCTGAGCACCCGCCGGCACTCGATCCCCTGGCCGTTGAACCAGGCCACCGCCCGGCTCAGAAAGCCCACCGTGGTCGGCCCCTTCTCGTCGGCCAACACCTCGACATAGGACAGACGGGTGGCGTCATCCACCGCCACATGGACCTTTTCGTAGCCAGCGCCGGGGGAGCTTCCTTTGCGTGGGTCGCCGGTGATCCGGTGGCCAACACGGTTGAACCGGGCCAGCTGTTTGATGTCGACATGGATCATGTCGCCGGGCCGCTCCCACTGGTATCGCTGCACCGGCGGTTTCGGGTCGAGGTTCCGCAGCCGGTTCAGCCCCAGGCGCCGCATCGCCCGGGCCAGGGTGCTGATCGGCACCAGCAGCAGCCGGGCGATCGTCCGGAGGGTGCAGCGCTGGTGCCTGAGCTCCACGGCCTGCTGCAGTTGTTGCGGATCGAGCGTCCGCCGCTGGCTGCGGCGAACACTCCGTCGATCCGCCAGTGCCGCCAAACCGCCTGAACGGAACCGTGCCAGCCACTTGCGAGCAGTGCGCTCACTGATGCCGTGATCTGCGGCCAGTTGAACGAGGCTCCTGCCCTCGTCGAGATGCTGCCGGATCAGGCGTTCCCGACCAATCGGTGTCAGCCGGGCATTGGGGTGTGTATGCATGGGGTGTGAGGTCTTGGGCTGTTGGGTCGCACCACAACCCTGTCGGCCTCACACCCGCTTGTCAGCCGGAACAACCTGGTGGCACTACACAACTAGGTAGAGCTTCAGCCAGATCCCCCGTAAAGTAGTGGGCAGGTAGGTGATGCCCCAACTCCACACCACATTGGAGCCCTCGGCCTCCCGACGCGGCCCCGCCCGATGCTCTTGAAGAGGCCTGGTACGGCCACGGCGGTGGGCCTGGACATCCGCATGCAGCAGCCGGTAGAAGCTGCGCAAGGATCTGCTGAGCCCTCCGGCGATCATCAGGAGACGTCTGGGGTCCCCGTCCTCTCCCCAAAGGACTTGGCGTCTTCTGGGTCGCTGGCACCATCTCTCCTTGCAAACACCAAGCCTTCCGCAACTTGTAGAGGATGATCGCGTGGATTTTTAGCTCCTGGGCGGTCTCCGCAACGCTCTGGCGCTGAGGCGGGCTCATCCGATAACGGACATCACCGGCGCAGTGCACAATCCGCTGATGTTCGCCAAAGGCCAGACGCCACCGGTCAACGGTTTCTGGTCGATCATGATGCACATGATTGATTGGTGCTGCTGGTTCTTTCTACACCCGCTCAACAAGTCAACCATCAGCCCGTGAGACAACTTCAAGACCAACCCGGAGGTTCAATCACCCTCTACGTCCAGAAGGATTCACCGGGCAAGGGCAAGGAATCCCACTGGCTGCCAGCCCCCTCCACTACCAGTCAGTTCGTCATGCTGCTGCGCATAAACTGGTGGCCGAAGGACAGAATTCTGACCATTCCCATCCCAACTTTACACCGCCGAAGTCCCAGCCGAAATGATCCCTGAGACGCTCCGGCGCGCCTTCATGGCTCCGCTGTTCCCCCTGGGCCAGCAGAGCATTTCGCTGCTCTGGCTGCTGCAGGTGGCCGCGCTGCTGGTGGCCGTCAGCCTGCTGGCGCGGGGGATCAAGTGGTTCCTCAAGGATCGACTGCTCCCCAGATTCCAGGTTCCGGAGGGACGCCGTGAAGCCACGGCCACGCTGACGAGCCTTGGGGTGGCCGCGCTCGGCTATGTGCTGGTGGTTCAGGGGATGGGTCTGGATTTCGGTGCCCTCGCCGTGATCCTGGGGGCGCTGGGCGTGGGGCTGGGCTTCGGGCTGCAGGACCTCACCCGCAACCTCAGCAGTGGCCTCACCCTACTGATGGAAGGCAAGCTCAAGGTGGGAGATCTGATCGAGTTCAACCAGACCACAGGCTTCATCAAACAGATCTCGATTCGATCCACCGTGATCAGCACGTTCCAGGGTTCGGACATCATCGTGCCGAACACCTTTCTCACCAACAGCCCCGTCCAGAATCTCAGTTACGCCAGCTTCACCGGCCGGATCGATGTGCCGGTGATGGTGGCCCATGGCAGCGATGTATTTGACGTCACGGAAGTGCTGCTGCAGGCAGCGCTGGATGAGCCCCATGTCAATCCTGAGCCGGCGCCGCAGGTCCTCTTCTCCAGCCAGGGGGAACTGGGCCTCGGTTTCACCCTGCGCGTGTGGACCTCGAAGATCGACTCCGGCCAGACGATCAGCAGTGGACTCCATTACGCGATCCACCAGGGACTGCGCGAGCGGACCATCGATCTGGCCTGGCCGCGAAGGGAGATCCGTACGCCAGGGGCTCGGCCCGAGTCGCTTCCGGCCGCCCCTGAGGCGCCCGGCGATGATCGTCGGCCGCAGCCCCCGGCAGAGACCCTGAGCGAGCTGCTGACGAACCTGCGTTTTTTCCAGGGACTCCATGGCCGCCCCCTCAGGCAGCTGCTCGCCAGCGGCGCCAGACGCCACCTTGCCGCTGGTGAGATCCTTGTGCGCCAGGGGGAGAGCAGCCATAGCTTCAACATCGTTCTGAGCGGCTGCGTGGATGCGATTCATGAAACCGACCGCGTCAGCCGGCGTCTGTTCAGCTTCCAGTCCGGGGAGTTCTTTGGTGAGCTTCCCCTGCTGCTGGAGGTGCCCTATCCCACCACCATGCAGGCCGCGGAAGACACCACCCTTTTCGTGGTTCCGCGCGGTGGGTTTCGGCCGCTCCTGCAGCTTCATCCCGCCTTCGCAGAGACCATCGCCGAAGAACTGAACCGGCGAAAGGATGTGTTGCAGAGCTACGAGGCCGACCTGCGGGAGCGGGGGCTTTTCATCGATGCGTCGATGGGCAGTCCCCTGGAGTGGATCCGTGAACGTCTGAGACAGTTCCTGCGGCAATGAGGGGCGGAACCGAACATCGATCCGCGGCATCAGAGCTCGCTGCCGGGCCTCTGCGTCGGCGCAGGCCTGCCGTTCGTTCATGGCGAATCTGCTGCCGACGACAGTTGGCCCTGGCCGCCTGGATAGGCTGCCGATGCGATGGTGTTGATGGCAGGAATCCCTTTCCCGGCCGGTCCATCACCAGCGTCATTCGGGGACATTACTAACCTCTCTTCCTGATTCATGGTTGACACCTTCCGATACGTACGCCTGGAAAAGGATGATGCGGCCTGCCTGCTCGTCGATCATCAGTCGGGTCTGATCTCCCTGGTTCAGGACTTCTCTCCTGGTGAATTCAAGAACAATGTGCTGGCGCTGGGAGCCACGGCGAAGTATTTCAACCTGCCGACGATCCTGACCACCAGTTTCGAGCAGGGGCCCAATGGCCCCCTGGTGCCGGAGCTGAAGGAGCAGTTCCCGGATGCCCCATACATCGCCCGACCAGGCAACATCAATGCCTGGGATAATGAGGAGTTCGTCGAGGCTGTCCGCCAGACGGGTTGCCGGCAGCTGATCATCGCCGGGGTGGTGACGGAGGTCTGCGTGGCCTTTCCGGCTCTTTCCGCCATTGAGGCCGGCTATGAGGTGTTCGTCGTCACGGATGCCTCCGGTACGTTCAACGAGGTCACCCGTCACGCCGCCTGGGCGCGGATGAGCGCGGCCGGAGTGCAGCTGATGAACTGGTTCGGCGTGGCCTGTGAACTGCACCGTGACTGGCGCAACGACATCGAAGGTCTCGGGACCCTGCTCTCCAACCACATCCCCAACTATCGAAATCTCATGACGAGTTACCAGGCCTTGCGTTAGGTCGGCACCGGCGACGAGGATCGGAGGACATCCAGGCCTGGCCTCAGGAGTTCAGCTCCGGTGATCCCTCACCCTCTGGCCCTGCCGCCCGCTTTGGAACCGTTGCCCGTCGCCACCGATGTGCTTATGGTCCAACTGTCGTTGTTGATCGCATCGATTGGGCTTCCCCTTCCCCAATGGCGTCACGTCCTATCTGTCCGGCGGACTGTTCCTCGGACTGGGATTGATGGTCATGTACCTCACCCTCGGCGTCAAAGCTGGAGCGAGTTCCTTTCTGAGTTCAACGCTCACCTATGTCACGCCGCTCAAGGCTGAGCGGAGCTCACGCCAGTGGCGTCTGCTGTTCGCCCTGGCCATGGTGCTCGGCGCCTGGCTGTATGCCGCGACCCACCAGGCGTTCTTCGTCACGGCCGTGGGCTGGTGGAGGCTGGCGCTGGGGGGTCTGCTGGTGGGTTTCGGCACCCGGCTCTCCTCGGGCTGCACCTCAGGCCATGGCATCTGCGGCGTCGCCTCGTTCTCGAGGGCTTCGCTTCTGGCGGTCGTCGTGTTCATGGCGGTGGCCATCGTCACCGCCCGGGTCGTGCTGCTGCTGGGGGTGAACCCATGAAGCGCCTGATCTCGATCCTCCTGGGCGGTGGCCTGTTCGGCTATGGGCTGGCCTGGAGCGGCATGGCCCGGCCGGAGGTGGTGCTGAGCTTCCTGCAGCTGCGCGACCTCGGCCTGCTGCTGGTGATGGCGGCGGCCCTGGCGGTCACGACCATCGGTTTCCGGCTGGCCCCGCGCCTGCGTCAGACCACGCTGCTTGGGCTGTCCTTCTCCCATGAGGTGAAGCCGATGCTGGCCGGCACTGTGCCGGGTGCTGTGATCTTCGGCGTGGGCTGGGGCCTGAGCGGCCTGTGCCCCGGGGCGGCCGTGGCCAGCATCGGCATCGGCAACGGGCCGGTGCTGATCGGTCTGGCCGGGATGTTCGTGGGCGCCTACCTGCAGGGTCTGCTGGCGGAAGGCCGCACGAAGCTGCAGGTCGATCCGCAGCAGGGTCCGGGCTGAGCCCCCAGTGATGGCCACCTCCACTCCCTTTCCCCTGGCGGCCGCCGCCGGCGGTGCTCCACTGCTGTTGCGGCAGCTGTTCGACTCTGAGACCAGCACCTTCACCTATCTGCTGGCGGATGTGCCCTCCCGGCAGGGGGTGCTGATCGATTCGGTGTACGAGCAGCACCCCCGAGACCTCTCCCTGATCCGCGAGC
This sequence comes from Synechococcus sp. J7-Johnson, assembly GCF_024345795.1. Lineage (GTDB taxonomy): Bacteria > Cyanobacteriota > Cyanobacteriia > PCC-6307 > Cyanobiaceae > Regnicoccus_A. Next base: position 1,996 of record NZ_JAGQBU010000058.1, on the reverse strand, counting down.
TGGGCATTCACCTGGTCGCCAGTCTCGACACCCATGTCCACGCCGACCACGTGACCGGCAGCTGGCGACTGCACCGGGCCACCGGCTGCGCCATCGGCCTGGCCGCCGTCGCCGGGGCCGAGAACGTGACCCTGCCCCTGTGCCACGGTGATCAGGTGACCTTCGGCAACCGCCAGCTGGAGGTGCGTGCCACCCCCGGCCATACCGACGGTTGCCTCTGCTTCGTGCTCGATGACCACAGCGTGGCCTTCACCGGCGATGCCCTGCTGGTGCGGGGCTGTGGCCGCTGCGACTTTCAGCAGGGGGATGCGTCCACCCTCTACCACTCGATCACCGAGCAGATCCTGTCCCTGCCCGACCACTGCCTGCTCTACCCGGCCCACGACTACAGCGGCCGGGCGGTGAGTTCGGTGGCCGAAGAGAAGGCCTACAACGCCCGGCTCGGGGGCGAGGCCGACGAGCGCGACTTCGTGGGCTACATGGAGAACCTGCGCCTTCCCCACCCCAACCGAATCGCGGTGGCCCTGCCGGCCAACCTTCGGTCCGGCAGGGCCAGTGACTGTGGGTCGGAGGAAGCGGAGGACTGGGGACCGATCGAGCGCAGCTATGCCGGCCTGCCGGAGCTGAAGGCCGACTGGGTTGCCGATCACCGCGCGGACCTGACGCTGGTGGACGTGCGTTCCGAAGCGGAAGTGCAGGGCCCTGATAGTCGCATCCCGGGCAGCCTGCTGATTCCCCTGCCCGAGTTAGAGAAGCGAGCTGGAGAGATCCCTACCGAGTGGCCCACGGTGGTCCTTTGCCACTCCGGCAGCCGCTCCGCCCTAGCCACCCAACAGCTTCAGAAGAAAGGACTCACACGCGTGGCCAACCTGCGCGGCGGCCTGCGGGCCTGGAAGGCGCAGGGCCTGCCCCTGGAGCACCCCTCAGTTACCGCCACAGGGCCATGAGCCTGCGGCGGTCCTAGGCAGGAATCACACCATTGCTTTATGGGTGAGGGCAGCGAACTCGTGCTGTGATGACCAGTCATTCCGTTCTGCTGTAGCCGAGTCCACAAGTGGTTCGCGGAACCCTCGAGGTAATAGCTAGAGTTATGGACATCGCAACTTGGAACTGCAACGGTGCCTTGCGCAACAAGCTCGATGCTTTAGAAGCCTTGAAGTTCGATATCGCCTTCATCCAAGAGCGTGAAGCTCCTGAACGCTCCACGAGCGCTACGTACAGGACATGGGCTAAGAACTACCTCTGGGCTGGAAAGAGTAAGCACAAAGGTCTTGGAGCTTTCGCTGCTCCCGGAGCAAAGTGTGCACCTGTCGATCTTGATTTCAGCCAACTCGAATCGTTTCTTTCGTGTCGGATTAACGATAGCTTCTTGCTTGTGACTGCCTAGACTCGGCAAGCATGCTTACCTGCCTTCCAATACATTAGGCAGCTCTGAAAGCTCATCCAAGCTCACCGGTCCGTGCTTTCAACTCAGCCAACGGCGATTGAGGGGGATCTGAATAGCAATATTCGCTGGGTTAAATGGGATTGGTGGTGGAACCATACTGATTTAGTCAGAGAACTCTCCGAAATGGGTCTTGAGAGCGTTTATCGCCGTAGCAACTAGATTCCGCAGAGTCCGGAGCCGGGACCAACTTTTTTGTACAGCGGAATCCTGCCAGGGAGTATCACATCGATTATGCCTTTGTGCCTGTTGTCTGGCTGGTTGACTGTTCAGCGTGGGTCGGTGAATCTGACAAGTGGTTGCAATGGAGCGATCACATGCCTCTCGTAGTTCTAGGAGCCTGTTGCGCGTAGATCAGCGGCCGAGCTCTCCACAGACGGCCCTGAATCTGCCCAGATCCCAGTGACTGCAATGGATCTGGGTAAGAGAATGGGGCATGCAGAAGCCCAAGTCCTTCCGTCCCTGGCAGCCGGAGCAGACCACCCTGCTGCCGCCATCACCGAGTGATTGGCTCTCGGATGATCACCAGGTTTATTTCCTGCTTGATCTGGT
>NZ_JAGQBU010000057.1 GCF_024345795.1 Synechococcus sp. J7-Johnson | reverse complement strand
AACCGCGCTGGTCTGGGCATGGAAGTGATGCACGAGCGCAATGCTCACAACTTCCCGCTTGACCTGGCATCTGCAGAAGCCACCCCAGTGGCACTGACCGCCCCTGCAATCGGCTGATGCAACCGGTCCGGTGGGTCCCTAAGATCCGATCCACCATCTAAATCAACTGAATGACAATTAAAAGCTCTCGCTTTATGGCGAGAGCTTTTTTATTAAGCTTTCTCTGCAATCAACAAAGTGCATACTAACCTCTGCCTGTGGGCTTGCTAGAGGGGTTTGCGGGCCAGCGCGAGTCATCCAGCGATGTGATCCCAAGAGCCCTCTACCCTTGACTGACGCCGCATCAATATTGACTGGGCATTGCTCTAAAACAAACCAGCTAGATGGGCCACGGCGCAGCTAGTCGCCAATGACGATTAACCAGAAGTTGCTGATTGCGGCTGGAATAAATCAACAATGCACACCCACACCCTATGCCTCACCACGCTAACCGCCCAACCAAGAACTGCAAAGCCTGCGGACGACCATTTCAGTGGAGAAAGAAGTGGAAAGGCATTTGGGATAATGTTCTTTACTGCTCAGAACGCTGCCGTAAAAACAAAGATCAGACGCATCCGATAGCCCCACTGGATTAAGAATTGGGATGCCTGCAGTTCAAGGCAAATCTAATGCTCTCACCAGAGTGACACAGAGTCAACACGAGTCCCCCCGAGAGAACGCCTCTATGCTGAACCAGTCGTCTATTGCAAGATATTATTAGATACTCTACCCCAGGCAAGCCGAGTTGCATTATACCGCAGAGAGCCTCGTCGCATCTTTCTGACTACCTACTCGAGCCAGATTGCAAGCCTGAGTTGAGGCACTTTTCCAAGGGAAATATTCAGATTGGGAATGAGAAAGAATTTGCTCGCCCCGTTCCCAGGCGCATCGACGCGAAAGAAGCTCCAAGTCGTCAAACCAGGTTGTTTTGGTCATCTGCCCTCCGTGCAACCGGATATGATATACATAGTCATCAATAACAATTCCTGGCGCCATACAAGTTACGGCAATCATCATGCCAATATCTTCGCCTTGAGACAGACCCATCCAGCCACCAGCTTTCTTCAAGAGATTGGCTTCTACCAGCAGGGTTGTCGGCCCTAATGGAATGCAGGCCTTAGGTGTCGGCCAGGCACGCCAGATATCTCCAGGAAAGCTTGGGCCAGCTGGCACAATTCCTGGATCTGACTTGGAGTCGTCTGTACAATATCCAGCAGACCAAAGAGCTCCATGCTGACCCTTGATTGCATCTAGTCGTTGATCGATAGAGTGTGGATAAAGCCAGTCATCGTCGTCGGCACTAGTAATCCAGTCTCCTCTGGCAATGACTAAACCTAAATTGCGTGCTGCGGCCTGGCCGATCGGACGCCCCGTAGCAATGACAGTGGCCCGCTCACACACCCCATCGGGAAGCCCTTCACGACTCGCGCCATCGACAACAATGACATGCTCAACAACACAATCGTTATTCTTTAGACTTTGATTTAATTCAACCAGCATACTTAGCCGATCTGGCAGCAGTCTGGTTGGCGTAATCACACTGACAGTCATCCAGTTGCCTAGGGTTTGCTTGTTATCTTCGGCCTAAAGAGCCCAAGGCCTCATCATCCTCCAGGCCTCATGATGGGAGCTGAAGCGCACTTAAGCATTCATTCCAATTGCACAATTCAGCCTACAAGGCTTCCAGTATTGGAAGACACCATCATAGAGTACCAGCGCGGAGGCCGCCTTGAAAAACCCCGCCGGAGTCCACTGCGTGCGAAGAGCACTCGACTGTCTGACCTCCATAACATTGATGTGGAGCAGCAATGCCCAGCTGACTATGCAAGCAGCCAGCACAGGCAGATATTGCAGTGCAGACAATCCAGAAAGCTGAGTGTCGGACCACGTTCGAACCTCAATGAATTTGGAGTCGTGGTTCCAATCCGCCTCGTGATACGCCTCATTAAGGCTATGAGCTCCCAGAAGTTACTCTAATCCCTTGCAAGTACTATCAGTCAATTCACGTTACTTGACTGGGCTTTTAGCACTCAACAGCACCGCTCAGTCCAAATGAACAGGATCACGTCGCCGCTGCCGATCGAGCAGTTCTCCGGCCAGCAGGTGAGCCCCAGAGCAGGTGAGCACCAGCTCTCTCTCGATCTCATCAATCAGCTCCAGCGGCTCGCGCCTGGGCACTGATTCACGCTGATGAGGCCCTGAAATGAATCTGCTCGTCGTGCTGCTGGAAACGAGTAACAACCAGCAGCACCAAGCGTCATTCTGGTGCAGGTACCTGATCACAGCCAATGCCGTCTACCGGCTCCAGCTGGAGAGTGGCGTGTTGTATGCCCAGCTTTCGCAGCCTCTCCTGAGCCTCATGCAGCATTGTTTCGTCGTCGATCACGCCTTGATGGCGGCAGAGGTGGGCAGTGAGAGCCACCTTCGAAGTGCTTAGGCTCCAGACATGAATGTGGTGCACTCCACAGACCCCCCTGATCGTGAGAAGCGAATCTTCCACGGCATCCAGATCCACGGCTCCGGGCACCGCATCGAGTGAAAGAGCGCCGGCTTCCAGCATCAATCGCCAGCCACTCCAGCCCACGACAAAGCCGACACCGATCGCCACCAGGGAATCAAGCCAGGTCCAACCGGTGAGAGCGATCAGCAGCGTACTGAACAGGACAGCCGCCGAGAGAATCGCATCACTGAGCAGGTGCAGGACCGCCGCACGGCGGTTGAGGTCATGCTGATGACCAGGGCCGAACAGCCATGCCGAGAGCAGGTTCACCGCCAGACCGGCAAGAGCTGCCAGCGCCACCGGAGTGGTGCCGAGTTCGACGGGCCGCCCGAGACGCTGCAGACCTTCGACGACAACGACGCCGCCTGCCACCATCACGAGCGCCGCATTGGCCATGGAGGCCAGTTGGGTGCAGCGGCCATAGCCATAGGTGAAACGCCGATTTGCTGGCCAGCCCGCCAGTCGCTCCGCCCCCCAACTCAGCAGCAACCCAACAACATCCCCGAGGTTATGGATGGCATCGCCGATCAGGGCCAGCGACCCGAAGCCAAACCCGATAACAAGCTGCACGCCGACAAGCCCGGCGTTGAGAAGAACGCTCCAACGGAACGCCGCCGAACCACTGGCAACCCGCCGGTGAGCGTGGGCCTCAGACGACATGAAGCACCTGGTCAATCGCGGTGATGGCCTCCGCCACAACGCAGGAGTAGACACTCATGCCACGCCGGGGGGGTGACTGACGGTGGGCTCCGAAAGCTTCACCAGGGGGGCGAGATTGCAAGTGGAGTCTTCCCTGGCGGGCTGATACAACAGATGTTCCAGCAGCTGCAACCGCACGGGATAGGCAAGGGCCTTGAGACGAATGGCCAACCAGATCGCCGCTTCCTTCGGCATCGGCTCAGCACTGCCCAGCGGCAGGCAGCAAGCTCGCGCTCTATCAATGGGAATAAGAAGAGCCCTGATCATCTCACCATGCTGCCACCTCATTGACAAACATCAAAGAGGTAGCCCCATAAGTGCATCAGCAGTGGGGTGATGCTGCTCCTGGGGGTGGCTGGGGATCGCCGGTCGGGAAAAACGCGGTACTCAGATGGGTACGGGAATAGGTACTACCAGAAGCCTCCACCTGGGCCCAGTGGGTGTAACTTGAGGTTGAGGGGAGACACGGGAGCCGACCCGCCCTTTCCCTCCAGAGGAGTCCGGCCTGATTCCCTGAGCCGGCGGTCACAGCGGAGGTGCGATTGGAACCAGATGTGTCCTCGGTGGCGCGGCGTGAACGCCATCCCGTAGCTGCAGTGAGCCATATGCCATCTCTATTTCCCGCTTGTTGAAATTCCGGGCTGCATAACCTGGGCAGCGGTCACAACTGCGGAGGCCAAGCCCCGAGCATCTCTCCCCAGCGCCGTGACTGAATCCTTACCTGCCAGGCCCTAGCCGCAAGCTTCTGCGCAGCAGTAGACAGGCCAAACGTTGAATACCGGACACCCGACCGGACGGCATCCCAACTGACAAGGTGACCATCCGCAACCGGTGCCAAGGCGCCCCCATATGGGGCGCCTTCCTATGGCCCCAGCAGATCCTGGGCCCGATGGGTGGCGAAGTGCAGCAGCTCACACCGCGCGGCAACAAGGGGCGAGACAATCAATGACTTGATGATCCGCGTCTCTGGCCCCGGTGGCATCCCCGTTACAGATCCGGCTCTTTGAGCCGGCCGACTGGCCTGGAGTGTGGCGGCTGCTGGAGCCAGTGTTCCGCGCCGGCGAGACTTTCCCCCACGACCCGGCCATCAGCGAGACCGAGGCGCGAATTCTCTGGGTGGAGCAGAGCCAGGCGGTGATGGTGGCGTTCGATGCCACCGCGGCCTTGGTGGGCACCTGCTACCTCAGGCCCAACAGCCTCTGCCTTGGGGCCCATGTGGCCAATGCCGGCTATGTGGTGGTGGAGCTGTGCCGGGGGGTAGGCATCGGCAGCCGCCTCTGTCAGCACTCACTCCATGCTGCCCGGCAGCTGGGGTTTCGGGCCATGCAATTCAACCTGGTGGTGAGCACCAACACCACCGGCATACGCTGCTGGGAGCGCAACGGCTTCCGCACCGTCGGCACCCTGCCGGGGGCCTTTCGCCATCGGCAGCTCGGCTACGTGGATGCCCATGTGATGTACCAGGGGCTGGTGGAGGGGCCAGCCGCATGAAGGTGGTGCCGCTGCGGTCGACTCCAGGAGCAGACCTGCGCCTGGCCTTGGACGCCTGGATGCTGCAGCAGAGCGAGCAGGCCGGCTGCGTGATCAGCGGCATCGGCAGCCTCTCGGCAGCCCGGCTGCGCCTGCCGGGCCAGAAGACCATCACTGCACTAAACGATGATCTGGAGATCCTGTCGCTGGTCGGCACCCTCTCCCCCGATGGCGCCCACCTGCACATCGCCATCGCAGGCAGCACAGGAGCGGTGATCGGCGGCCATCTCTGCAGCGGATCGCTGGTGCGCACCACCGCTGAGCTGGTGCTGGGGCTGCTGCCGGAATGGGAGTTCCGCCGGGAGCAGGATCCAGCCACCGGCTGTGCTGAACTGCTGATCCGGCCAGCTCGCAGCGAGATGCTGGCAACATCGGCGCAACCCGCTGTCGCGTCCTGAGACCCGCCCATGCAGTCGTGAGGTCACGCCTGTCTCATCGTCGCCTGACGGTGATTGCCCCCTTTTGGGGGCATCACAGCGCTGCCTGTTCCCCGAGACTGAAGCCAACGAAGCAAGGGGGTCCGCCTTGGCAGAATCCGACATGACCATCAGCGTCAGCAGCTGCCTCGGGCGCACCTGCATGAAATGGGGCAGCGATGGCGAGCTCACGGCCCTGGATATGAACTTGGTCATGGAGCGCCTGGCTCAGGTGGATAGGGATGTGTCGGCCCTGCGCCAGTCAACCCAAGGCAGCCAACCATGCCCATCAATCAGCTGAAAGTCGTTTTCACCAGGGCTAAAGGAGACACAGGCCAGTAACAATCAGTGGTGACGAGAATAGCCGACGATGTAGCCCAGATCGCCATATCTTCTCGCCATGTCATTATGGTCGAGGAGCTACTTGCTGCGCATCTCCGGCCAGAGGGAAACCATGCACGCGGGAAGTCTCCACGCTGAAGGTCTCCGCCACGGCATCATCGCGAGGGGCCATGGGATTCACTGGCTGCTGATGATTCCGCGTCAGAGGGAAACTGGTGGCGCCTGCCTGCTGAGCCTCGCCACCGATCCAGCCACCCAGCCTGTCCACACGAAACAACGCCCTAAGGATGAAGTTCATGGGGCCGACCAGCCTTCGAGATTAATTCTGCTGGCTAAGGCTGACGAAACTCAATAGAGAGCCGCCTCTGCATGGGTTTCGATGGTGCAGTCTGACATAGGGAAAGCTACACAAGTGAGCACGAAACCTGCCGCGATCTGGTCCTCATCGAGGAAAGCCTGATCGTCCTGGTTTACGCTACCACTAATCAACTTACCGGCACAGGACGAACAGGAGCCAGCGCGGCATCGAAGATCGACTGCTGGTCATCGCAGTCGATCGTGCGATTCAGACCCTCGTTGGCGTTGATCAGCGTGACCTTGTATGTAGCCATAGAAGCAGGAAGGGCGATGGGGTCCAGCCTGTGCCGGATCGCTCGTCAGCCTGCTTCAACCAGTGGGATCATGCACAGTCCCCAATCGGGGATAGTTTGCCCCGCCTGATCAGCTGGCAGCCAGTTTCCCGGTTGGCTACGCCAAGGCAGTTCGTCCTTCAAAGTCACCCGCTAAGGCTCAGGTGCCGAGGTTCTGTTGCGCAAGTCCCCAGGCGGGGAGATCAGCTTCAACTGACATCCGCAAGTCGTCTGCTTGGACCGAATCGAGCAGTTCCGCTCCCATGATGCCATGGGTCCAAATGTCAACCCGACTCTGTGAAGGACAACAGAATTGCCAATCCTCAAAGGGGAAAACCACCTTCTCCTGGAAGAAAGCCTCTGGACCGATACAACGCAATATCACCATCTGGCCACTGGTGTTGCGGTAGTGACAGGTGTCCAGCATCAGGATTACATCGGTGATCATCACAATGCCGATCACGCCAAGCAAGAACAGTTGCAAATCGCACAGGTTCGCCGATTGTCCCCAAATGGGGGTTGGTGAGGGTGCCAGACAGCGAACTTCAGGGCCAGGCGATGAAACTGACCGGTTCATATTTGGCGATCGTGATGCGCCAGGTCCTGATCGCCAGGCCCTGAAGGCTACTCAGAAACGCTTCCGTATCACCACCAGAGACCCAGTTCGCCTTGAGCAGAGGCAGTTGTTCGCTCATCACATCCATCGGAAGTTCCACCAGCAGCAAGCTGGGCTCCCCGGCAGCCCGCTTCAGAGGGCCCTCATCGCTGCGCTGCCAGAGGCGAAGCAGCAATTCCAATGCCAGGGTGCGGCCGTCATCGCCGGGATCACTGGCGTCCGCAGCTGCTGCTGACTGGGATTTGCCCGTGAGCGGCAAGGCCCGCTTGCCTGCAAATTCCACCAGTGCCAAGGCAACAAGATAGGGAGCGTCGGCCATGGAATTCATCCCGAGGAGCCATTCCACACTGCCCGATCGCGGGCAACGAGGCGATCTGGCGCCATAAGTAAAAATACCTCAACCCTGAGAGGGAGACCAGCAACCGAGAGCTTGGACGATCAATCCAAGGATCGACATGGCTACATTCAAACGGCCAACTCGGCCCCCCGTTGGGGATGTGTTCCATGGCCACCATCGGAGACCAGCTCCAGACCTATCGCGCTTCCTTGGAAGAAGCCAAGGCAAAGAACAAACAATCCGTCGCTCGCAAGATCGAGCAGCAGATCAAGGAACTTGAGGAATTCCACCAGCGCCACCCTAAAGAGGCGGAAGCACCTTCCCCATTTGAAGTGTTCTGCGACCTCAACCCATCCGACATCAACTGCCGCGTCTACGACGACTGAAACGTGATCGGCTCGCGGGCATGGCTCGTACACTCCTAAGATCCAGACGGCGTCCATCAGTACCTATCTAGGAGCCTGTTGCGCGTAGATCAGCGGCCGAGCTCTCCACAGACGCCCACGAATCTGCCCAGATCCCAGTGACAGCAATGGATCTGCCCACGAGAATGGGGCATGCAGAAGCCCAAGTCCTTCCG
>NZ_JAGQBU010000056.1 GCF_024345795.1 Synechococcus sp. J7-Johnson | reverse complement strand
CGGCGGCATCGGGATGAGGGGCAGCCGCCCTGGCCGATCTGGCCAGGGCGGACTGAGGCCCATCAAAGGGCACGGCCTGCAGAACCCAAGGCGTCTGCATCCTTGCATTCGCTCACATCAGAGGGGTGATTAGACGTGGCCAGAGGGCCGCTGCCCTATTGGCAACAAACTCCTAGGGCGATGAACCTTGGCGGGGTGCCAACGTCAGAACTCCGATCGGCGAACTGATCGCGAACAGACCAGCCTCAGGGTGCACATACCACCAGGCAAAACCGTTATCCGGATCAGCCGATTCCCAGAATGCTTTTGGTGAAGGCCTCGCCCCCCCGGGCGTATTCAGTGATCAGCAGGGCGATGAAACCGAGCATGGCAAGGCGCCCGTTGAGCTTCTCTGCACGCTCATGGAAGCCCCAGCCCCGATCGGCATTCACGACTTCCATACGAGGTTCTGTAGCGAAGGCATTGAGGCGACCACCTTCCTCTGTTGTGACGGTGGCACCTCGGATGGAGGCGCGATCAACCGCACTGGTGGTCTTGGAGGTGTCCGGTTCCATGGCAGTCTGATTCGAGAAGAAACATTCTAACAGCGATGACTGGGTGCAAACAAACTACAAGTACGAATTACACGCCAGCTGGGCTGGTTTCTGGCCTGTTTCAACAGTCATGAAGGCAACGACCCCAACAGGGACCATCCACCAGCAACCAGTCGTTGATGTTGACATTCTGCGCTCACAGGCAAGGCTGGGACAGCGGGGCGGCCTTCTTCGAGGAGCTACATACCCCTCTCCGCTGGAACGTTCGGTTATCACCCCTCAGGATCAAGTCATGTTGTCAGAGCTGACGCTTTAGTGTAGAGAATATGCTATGGGTAACTTGCCACCGACCAAAAATCAAGGACAAGCATAGACCTGGATATCCGGCCATGCGCATGAAACCCTGGAACTGATTGGCAAGGTGAAGACTCAGGAACAATCTTTACCTTTTGAATATGAAGAAAATTCCTGACTGATGTACCCGAGCATGATCCTCAAGGACCATTAACACTATTCCAAGCTTGAAGCTTAAACATCAGGTCTTTTGTCAGTGAAATTCAACCACCCAACACCACATCACACCCCGGAAACTCCCTTGCGACTTTCCCGTCGCTTGCTTGGTGCGGTTGGCACGAAGGTATCCCTTGAACATTCAGAGAGAATACCCACTGATAACAGAATCCTGGCTGTCAGCAATCATCGCAGCGTGCTCGATGCTCCCCTGCTGATGGCAGCCATGAATCGCTCCGTGCGATTTGCCTGTCACTACTACATGAGTCGTGTTCCAGTGATGCGGGATGTGGTTTCGGCAATGGGAGGCTTTCCTTTGGACGCTCCCAGCCAGAGACAAAAGCACTTTTTCCAGAATTCAATCAGCTTCCTGCAAGCAAGGCAAGTGGTGGGAGTGTTCCCCGAGGGGGCCCAGCCGATGGTTCAGGTCAAATCTGCCAATCAACTCAGCCCCTTCCATCGGGGTTTTGCCCATCTGGCCCTGCGAGCACCAGTTACTGATTTAACGATTCTGCCGGTTGCCATTCTATCAACAGAAGAGAATAAGCATCAGCTGGCCCCGCTTAAGCTTTTCCGCTTGTTCGATCCTTCAGAACCGCTGTTCAACTGTGGGGGATGGCATCCTGCAATTGTCTATCGTCGCGTTCATCTTCACTTTGGTTATCCTATCCAGATTGATGAGAATTTACGCCAACAGTATCGCGGACGCCACGGTACGCCGCTGGCTAAGGAAATAACTCAGTCATGCTGGGACCAGATTGACGGAATGCTGCAACAAGGCTGTAACTAATCCTTTCACGCAACCGATGTCAGTCTCCACCAGACCACTCCGACTACTGTCTTCCACGTCCGACAGAACGAACCTTCCCCTGTTTGTCTTTCTGCCGGGAATGGATGGGACAGGTAAGTTGTTGGAACCACAGCAAGCTGGACTGAAGTCTATTTTCGATGTTCGCTGCCTGTCGATTCCCCCTGACGATTTAACAGGCTGGAATGGATTGGTTGAGCAGATTGCTGGTTTGATCAGGAAGGAGAAGCAACGTTTTCCTTCGCGTCATATAGTTCTATGCGGTGAATCGTTTGGTGGCTGTCTGGCCTTGAGGCTGGCAGTTCGCCATCCGCCTCTCTTCGATCGTCTGATCCTGGTGAACCCAGCTTCTGCGGCGAGTCGCCAACCGTGGCTGGGTTGGGGAGCCTCATTTACGCAGCGCTTACCAGGCTCCCTTTACCGCCTGTCTACTTTTGGGCTGTTACCGCTTCTGATTGCTTCCCACCGTGTTCCAGTTGTGAGTCAGCAGGCTTTGTTGGCTGCCATGCAATCGGTCAGCCCACCAAGTGCTGCCTGGAGACTGTCTCTGCTCAGCCAGTTCGAGATTGAGAAACCGGCTCTTGAGCGGATTGAGCAACCTGTTCTCGTCCTGGCATCGGGCTCAGATCGACTCCTCCCTTCCGTGCAGGAGGCGAGAAGATTAGAAAGACACCTACCTAATTCTCGGACCGTTCTACTGCCAGAGAGTGGGCATGCTTGTTTGCTGGAAAAAGAGGTCAGGTTCAGTAGTATTCTAAAATCAAGCAACTTCTGCGCCGACGCGAAGAAGCCTGTTCTTGTGCTGTTGAGATAGCTGAGATGCTTGAATAATCAGTAACAGATAGGCAGCAGCGGCCAGACTTTTTAGATTTGCGTAGCGCTCACTTCTCAAGGTTAGGAAGTCATGGGGTCTGCCGCCACCAGCGCCAGGCCTCCACGTTGATCAGCAGCCCGAAGACCGTGAGTGCCACCATCAGCACAATCTGATCGAGGCGAGCATCGGGCACCAGGACATCGGCGATGAGATGGGGGAAGTTGGTGATCGAATAGACGACGCTGAACCAGAAGTGGATTCGCCGCCAGGGGCGCCAGCGCATGGCCGGGCCGGCCGTGGTGGCGGAGTAGACGATCAGCACGATCGCGATCAGCGGCAGCAGGAAGTAGCCGAGCATCGCTCCGAAGAGCAGGGGCAGTGCCCCCTCGTGTACATGGCTGTGGATCTCCGGCGACTGGCCGTGGAACAGGGGCATCAGGCCCAGGTCCACGTGGAAGAGCATCGCCAGCAGCCAGGCGATCCAGAGCGTGATCAGTCGCAGGGGCTGGTTGATCGACGTGTTCATCACTCTCGAAGCCTGTTCCCTCAGTGTGGGAAGCGAGGAAGCAAGGACCATGTGATCTTGGTGGTTCGTTGCGGATGGAACGATGCATTGCAACATCACCAGCACCCCAGCGACGTCCTGGCCCTGCACGATCTGGCCTGATCCTGACCCTGACCCTGCTGCGGAACGATTGACCTCGTCTCTCTGGAAGCAGGGAATCAGGGGGCCAGATTGACGGTGATCGTTTTAAGCACCGATTCCGGCAGGTTTCGGGAGACCGGACAGGCCTTCATGCGTCTTTCGAGAAAGTCCATCTCCTTGCGCTCCAGCGCCGCACCGGGCTGCAGCTGAAGCTGGAAGTCGCCTGCGATGGTTTCGATGATCCAGCTGGCTGAGGCCCCCACCGTGAATGTGCCATCAACCTGGGCAAGGGGGATCCCCTTCTCCTGCGCATTGGCCACCAGATAGTGGTGCTGGCAGAGCAGCAGGGATAGCAGATAGAGGCGGAAGCCAGGGGTGGAGAGCGTGGGCAGCTGCGGCTGCCAGGTTCCCTCGGGGGTGAGGAACTCCACCGTCAGTTCCTGGCTGACGGGATCCGTGATGCCATGCAAGCTGCAAAGGCGGAAGCTGAATGTCAAGGCGCTCATCGGCGTACTGGGGGGAGGGAGGCAGTGAGTGGCGCCGCGACGCGGGGGGAAGGCTGAGTTACCGCCGGCACCGAGGCGATCAGATGGTCACCTTGTTCCAGGGCATCACGGCCAGCAGCCGGGCCATGCCGCAGAAGCCGCTGACGCCCGCGAAGGTGAGACCAGCGCCCACGAACCCACTCAGCCAGATCCAGCCCGGGGCGACGCTCTGGCTCAGAATCACCCCCAACAGCACCAGTGAGCCTGCGGCGATCTGCACCTGGCGCATCAGGGGCAGCGGCGCTCCTTTGAGTTTGCGTACGGAAAAACCGGCCTGCTGCCAGGCGGGCATCCCACCCACCAGGTCGACCACCGGGTGGGGATGGCCCTGGCGGAGCAGCTCGCTCAGGGCTTTGGCACTGCGGTTGCCGCTCTGGCAGACCAGAACGAGGGGTCCGCTGGGCAGATCGGCCTGGGTGATGCGCGAGAGCGGAACATTGAGGCTGCCGCTGATGTGGCCGGAGGCGTATTCCATCGGTTCGCGCACATCAATCACGCTGACGCCTTTGGCCGCCAGCTGGCCGGCCAGGTCGTGGGCGCTGATGCGGTTATGGGTGGCGGTCATGGAGGTCATGGAGGTCAGGGGGTGGCCTGGGCCGGCAGAGAGGGAAAGGGTGGGCGCGGGAGCGACGGACACGAGCGATCTGTTGCTAATTGATATGAGCATAGCCACATTATGCGTGTTAAGGCGATCCCTGGAACACGCGGCTCAGCTCACAGCAGTGGTGGGGCCAATCCCCCTCCACCAGGCAGAGCGTTTCGCCTGGGTTCAACGCGGCGGCCTGCTGGCGCAGGAAGTTATTGCCCTTGCCGCGCGGCCCTGAGCAGAGAAGCCGGTCGGGATTCCACAGACGTCCGCTTACGTGCATAATGCCTGAAGCGACATAATGCTTTGTCATGGCCACGCCTGCTGCCGGGTCCCCGCCGAATCCCCAGCTGCTCGATGAACTCTGCGCCTTCTTTCGGCTCCTGAGCGAGCCGGCCCGTCTGCAGCTGCTGTGTCAGCTGAAGCATGGAGGGGCCATGGATGTGGCCTCCCTGATCGAGGCCACCGGGTTCAGCCAATCCCACATCAGCCGCCAACTGGGCCAGTTGCAGCAGGCGGGCCTGGTCAGCTGTGAGCGCGACGGGGTGCGGTTGATCTATGCGGTTGCCGACCCGTTGGTGGACGAACTCTGCAATCTGGTGCAGGGACTACTGAGGCAACGGTTGGAGCAGCAGCTCCGCGAATTGCAGGCGGTCTGAACGACTGAATCAAGACGCCGTCGAGCTTCATCGTGCTCAAGAGCTCCTTGAGGGCTGCCCGCTCGCTGGATTCATGGGTGTCGTAGGTCTTCTGGGCCATGGCGACACCCAGAGCACGGGCATAGACCGTGACCTGGGCGACAAAACGGTAGTTGCCGTCTACGGACTCGATCGCCGAGCCTCGCAGGGTCTTGCCGTCGCACACCAACTGGTCAAGACCCTCGGCGCCGCCTGGGATCTGGCTGATCATCCAGGCCTGCAGCACCTCACCGAATTGCTGCAGATGGGCCTTGTTAAACAAGTAAAGGAAGGCGGCATCCGACGGCCAGCGCTTGAACTCCAGGCCCAGTGCCTGGTTCAGCGCCTCTCGGTGCCGCTTGGCAACGGCCTCCAGATCGCGAGAGCTGCGACAGCCACTCAGGATCCCAAGCACCGCCACCAGGAGCAGAAACCACTGGGGGTAACGGACCCCGCGGCGGTAGCGGCCGTCCGGAATGGCCTTGAGGAAGCTGATCAGGTCATCGGGAGCAGGCTGATCGACTGCGGTGGCAAGGGTTTCGGCCATGGGAAGCGGGGAGACCCACCGACCAAACCCAATGCTGACAGGACCGCCAAGACCGACGTGGACAGACTTTTAGGCGGCCCTGGGGTGCAGTAGTTGTCGACGATCAGATGGACATCCAATTCGGCTGGAACTGACTTTTCGATCAGGCGCAGGAACCCCAGGAACTCCTGGTGCCGTGGCGGATGTAGTCATGCGTCACCCCCTCCACGTAGCCCAGGCCCATGGGCAGCAGCGGCTGCGTCCTGTCCAGGGCCTGGATCTGCTTCTTCTCGTCAACGCAGAGCACCATCGCCTTGTCTGGAGGGTTCAGGTAGAGACCGACGATGTCCCGCACCTTCTCCACAAAGAACGGATCGGTGGAGAGCATCTACGTCTTCTGGGGGGCCTGATGCCCTGCCCTGGGTCAAGCGGCAACAATCTCGGTCATGCTGATGAGTTGAACGGCGGTCAGATCTTGTCCTATGTAAATGGCCTCAAAGATGCCGTCCACATAAAGACCTAGTCCGCCTGCGCTTTCACGGACTTCAAGAGATCTACTGAAGCCGGCTTCTATGAAAATATTATCATACGAATCAAGGCCCTCAATAATATCGACAACCCCTGCGCTCGCATCGCTGAGGGTCGCCCCGTTGAAATGGCTATCAAGGAAGTGATCCGAGCGGATAAACATCTGGTCAGCGTCACTGTCTCGGGAATCGCCAAATACGTTGCCTCCGAAACCACCGTACATGACGTCAGCTCCATCACCGCCGATAATCAAATCTTGACCAGCTCCGGCAATGAGGAGGTCGTCGCCGGAGCCTCCATCTAGTGTATCGTCGCCCTTGAAGCCATGGATAAGGCCTTCTCCGTCAGAGCCGCTGAAAAACTCCGAGAATGCGGAAGTAGAATCTCCAAGATAAACCTCAGAAAACCCGGAGTGGTGAACAAGATAGTCTAAATAGTCAGTGGCCTCCTCGTCGTAGACCTGATTAATGAGCTCGTAATCAATGCGAGTTAGATAATTGATACTAGAACTGGCGAGGTGGAACCCTGAGAATGGATCCAATGTAATGCTTTCTACATATCCTCCTCCATCGATGTCCCCTAGGCCGAGAACATTGGCAACTTCGTGAGAGGCAGCAACTGCAAAGAGATCAGAGTCAAGATCTGATGAGAGAGTGATACCGGCGGCGGTTCTTACCGTGCTCCAAGTGGCTGACCAATAGCCCGATGAGTCGCCAGTATCTCCCAATACAACCTGGATTTTAGCGTCACGATCTTTAGAAGATACTTCTTGAAAGGTCACCGATTCGAGGGCCTCGTCCCAGAGCTTGAAAGCACGCCGAAGGAGGTCCATCTCTACTGCCGTAGGGGCCCTGATGCCTAGTTCGGAGGGCGACCAAGTGATGGATCCGCTAGACCACCTGTTTCCGTAATACTCAGATGAGAAAATAGAATAAAGATCCATCTATGTCTATAGCTTTGTAAAACTTTATCAGCACTAGCATCGAGGATCTGTCGCATCCATCACGTTCATTCATCACATTGCCGCGTGCACTTTCGGTATTTTTAGTTACGGATCACGAGATCAACCATGGCCGCAACATCACCTGGATCCTGAGGGCCTAAGAGACCCCGCACACATCAGTGCGGCCTTGCTCGGCGCCAGCTGGATCGTTGAGGTTAGAGCAGAGCCAACTGCAGACACGATGGCAAGCCATTTCAGGCCACCCCACTGAATGGGTACACATCGTTGGTGTGCCCGTCTAGTGGAGGGCCGATCGGTTGCCCGGTGGCCGCATCCCAGAAGCGAAGGGTGCTGTCCTTTGAGCCGGAGACGATACGTCGATCGTCGGGGCTGAAGGCGACACAGAGCACACCGTCTGTTTGCTCCTTCAAAGGAGGGCGAAGGAGCTTGCCCGTCGTCGCATCCCAGATGGACAACGTTTCGTCGTCCGAGCCGGAAACGATCAGGCGGCCATCGGAGCTGAGGGCCAGGGAGTTCACGACGCCTGTGTGCCCCGAAAGGGAGCTTGGATCGGCTCCCCCGTTGAGATCTTCCAGAGGCGCAGTGTGTTGTCATCTGAGCCTGTGACAATTCGACTGCCATCCGGACTGAAGGCCACGGCATTCACTGTTGCTTCATGCCACTTGGGGACTCCTGAAAAAGAGCGGCAGCCAAAACCGGTCCTCGAGTGGGCGTGGATGCGCAATAGGGGAGCCCACAAGCCTGGCTATGCGGTGACCGGCAAATCATCCAACTTGGGACATGGACTATTGC
>NZ_JAGQBU010000055.1 GCF_024345795.1 Synechococcus sp. J7-Johnson | reverse complement strand
CCGCCTGGCGGAACACCTCCGTGAGCCGGGCCACCGGCAGGGCGCCGCTGTTGATCAGATCGGCGAGCACCTGGCCGGGCCCCACCGAGGGCAACTGGTCGACATCGCCCACCAGCAGCAAGGCCGCTTCTGCTGGGAGGGCATCCAGCAGTGAGGCCATCAGGGGCACATCCACCATGGAGGTCTCATCCACCACCAGCAGGTCGCACTCCAGTGGCAGCTCGGCATTGCGCTTGAACCCGAAGGCCGCCGGGTCGAACTCCAGTAACCGGTGGATCGTCTTGGCCTCAAGCCCGGTGGTTTCGCTCATCCGCTTGGCGGCACGGCCGGTAGGGGCGCAGAGCTGGATCCGCAGCTTCTTGGCGGCCAGGATGTGCAGGATCGCGTTGATCAAGGTGGTCTTGCCCACCCCCGGCCCACCGGTGATCACCAGCACCTTGCTGGAGAGGGCCTGCTCCACCGCTCCCTTCTGGCTGGCGGCGAGCTCCAGGCCAAGGCGTTGCTCCACCCAGGGGACGGCTTTCGCCGCCTCGATGCTTCCCCAGGGCGGCTGGCCCACCGCCAGCGCCTGGAGGGACGCCGCGATCCGGCGCTCATCGCGGTGCAAATTTGAAAGGAAGATCGCCGGCTCACCGGCCAGGCTGTCTGCCACCACCGAACCTTCGGCCAGCTCCAGATCCAGGGCGCTCTGGATCAACCCTGGCTCCAGCGGCACCCGGCTTGTGGCCACAGGTTCCGATGCCGATTCGCCTTCCGCTGCTGGATCGCTTGGCCGCTCGACGCTGAGCAATTCCCCGGCCAGCTTGAGCAGTTCGGCGCTGGGCAAGCCGCAGTGGCCATCACCGCTGGCCTCCAGCAGGGCGTAATTGACGCCGGCCCGCAGGCGGATCATCGCCTCAGGCTTGATGCCCAACCGCGCGGCGATGGCATCGGCAGTACGGAAGCCGATGCCGCGTATGTCGCGGGCCAGGCGGTAAGGGTTCTCGGCCATCACCTGCACGGCGTCATTGCCGTAGGTCTTGAAGATCCGCACGGCCCGGGCAGTACCGACGCCATGGCTGTGCAGAAACACCATGATTTCGCGCACCACCTTCTGATCGGCCCAGGCCTGGCTGATCCGCTGCCCCCGCACCGGGCCGATGCCCGGCACCTCCCGCAGCCGTTCGGGGGCCTGCTCGATCACCTCGAACACCTGTTCGCCGAAGGTCGCCACGAGCTTGCTGGCGTAGATCGGGCCGATGCCGCGGATCATTCCCGAGCCGAGGTACTTCTCGATCCCTTCGGCAGTGGTGGGGGCCGAGGCCCTGAGGAAGGAAGCCTTGAACTGCTGGCCGTGCTCGCGGCTGTTCACCCAGATGCCGCTCAGCGTCACCCATTCGCCGGCACTGATCTCGGCGGCATGACCCACCACCGTCACCAGGTCGCGATGACCGCGCGCCTTGATGCGCAGCACGCAGAAGCCGTTATCGGGGTTATGGAAGGTGACGCGCTCGATCGATCCCGCCAGCACCTCCGTGGGCTGCGGACTGGCCTGGGCGGGATCGGTGGGAGACGGGCGTGCCAGGGCAAGAGTGGCCTCTGGGCACACCTTTGCAGGGTTCAGCCGTGCGGGTAGCGAAGGGTGCGCCAGCTGCCGCTCTCGGTGCTCACCTCCAAACCAAGCCCAACCTGGGTGTCCGGTTCGCCTGCAGGCTGTTGCTGCTGCCACCAGTGGGTGGCGAACGCCCAGGCCTCCTCGATCGACTCGAAGTGCTCATCGAGCTCAAGGTGAGGTTGGCCGTGGTGATCCACCAGGCGATAACGCCGTGGCTGGTGGCTGCTGCTCTTCTGCAAGGAGGGGACCATCGGTTCTGTGCACTCAACTTGGTGGGGTGGATCGGTTTGGGTGGTGGTGATCACCACTGGGGACTGCAGGCCGCCCAGCCCGCCTTGCGTTTTTCCTGCCAGAGCGTGATGGCCTCATCCCGGCTGATCTCCCGGCGGTTCTTGAGCAGCGGCACCGGCTCGCCTGGAAGCAGTTCGCCGCTGGTGATTTCCAATCGCTGGTAAGTGCGTTCTCAGCGGGTCGGGCGAAAGCGCAGCACTTGGCGCCCGTCGCTCAACCAAACCTCCTTTGGGGTCAGGGGGAACATGCGGTGGTCGCTGGCTCATGCCTTTCGGAGCCGGGCCTCGATCAACCGGCAGCACTCCCGCCCGTCGCTCGCGCTCTCCACCCCCTTACTGAGCGAGCAGAAGAAGTCCCGCCACAGCACCGGCACCGCCAGCAGGATCAGCGGCCGGCCCGCATTGAGTGCATGGGCGGCTTCTGAGGCTGTACCGGGGCCTCCGCCTTCGCAGACCACCACCACATCGGCGCTGAGCACGTTGATCACGTTGCGGGCCTTGCCCATGCCGGCGAAGAGGGCCAGATCAAGGTCCGCTGTCCTTTGTCTGTCGTCACCGTTCCCTTCATTGGGCAGCACCCCCACCACCAGGTGCCCCCCCACCCGCAACGCTCCCCGGCTGGCCGCTGCCATCACCCCCGCTGGGCGGCCACCGGTGAGCAGCACCCACCCTCTGGCGCTGATGCGCTCCCCCAGCGCCTCGGCCAGACGCATGGCAGGAGCGGCGATGCTCCGGTTCAACCAGTGCCCCCACACCAACTCAATCTCCCGGGCAGGCGGGGTTGGCGACATCGACACCGACTGGATCCGTCAGTTGCTGCGCGGAATCAAGCAGAAGGTCGAGGCACGAGGATTCCTCTATGAGAAGCGGTATCCCTAAACCCTGAACGACCTCTGGGATGGATGAGTTCCGCTACGAGTGCATGAAGCCCACCGGGCCGTAGCAGCCATCAGTTCGCAAGCACAACCCCAATCTCCGGCGGGTCCTCTGGCTTGTCCTGCCCAAGCAATGCTTTAGGCATGGCCCTTGGGGCTGGGTCGTAAGCATCCATCCTCCCAATGACGTGCTGGATCTGGATGGAGTGCTGCTGGCCCGTATCGACGTCGATCACCGACGCCCAGACCGGGTTGGTGCTCCAGTGGATCAAGTCGAGCCAAGCCACCATCTCTGGCCACCAGCGACTGGACGCCACCGCCACGATGTCGCCGTGCTGAAGACGGCGGGGCAGAGGGTCGACCATGGCGGCACCTCAGGATGACCTGCTCACTGGCTTGCTCTTCATGCCCCAATCCCTCTGATTGCTGAGGGAAGCGGGAGTTGATGGGAATGACGGGTGCGCAGATGTCGAGGCCGCCTGTGACCGCGTGAGGGCTCCGTAGTCGACGAGCATCCAATCCTGGGCGCGAAAGGTTGCGTATGGGGAGGAAACAGGGCTCATGGCAGAGCAGCAGGTACATCAGTACTAGCCGCTGTACTTGCTGGTGTCAACAGGCATGAAGGGCGAGGCTGGGGGGGCGGGCTTTCATGGATCAGGCCAATGGATAATCTCTTAGTCAGCCAGACCACCACATCTGGTGCTCCTGACCATTCCCAAGAGCAGAAACCACCATCCGGAGTTCATGGCTCGTGTGGCCGAGGCGGTCATCTATTCCGTGGCTCAGCGACGAAAAGAGAATTGACGAGGCAGCAGAGGAACGATGCGTTGGCACTCCACAGCCCAGCGTCAGTTACTGGCCACCGCACTCGTGAGTGGGATGAGCGGGGCAAGGCCGCCGCATCCCAGGTCGCCGAATGTCCTCCCGCTGGATCAGCCCGGCTTGATGGCTTCTATCGCTGGTACCTGGCCGCTGGTACTAGCTACCGTGACGACCTGGCTTCCCAGCAGCAGCACCTCTGCCCGGAGCTCAGTGTGGATAGTTCTGCATCGCTTGAATGAGCAGTTCAGCGTATCCGATGTAGCTTTATGAACATGCGCTTCTCGGGCCTAAGAGGCAAGACTACATTCATAAAAGAGAGTATGCACATTGCTGTATGAAAAATGATGTAGATGCTTCAGAGGTTGACTCAAAAAGCCTGGAATTCGCGCCAACAGTTAGCTTTCGACATGCCGCTATGGGCACAAACGCTGAAGCAGAGGAGCGAGCAGAGTTCTTTCAAAAAACGAACAAAGGCACGAGAAAAGCCAACGTTGTTCCTGATGACAGAAGGCCTACAGAAGTGCTGCCCCCATCTTCATCTGGTGATACTTCTGAAAAGGCCCCAATTTCAGTACGTCTTCAGAGTGACGAATAAGAGACCACGATCATGTACGTGAAATTCAGAAATCAATCATCTTCCGCACTCTGGCTTGTCGTCGGCTACTACAAGCCAGGCTGCCCTGATGGGGGAGATTGGGCAAAACGAGGTTGGTACCGTTTATCTCCAGGCCAGTCAGCCTTGGTGTTGGAGACGAACAACATATATCATACATACTACGCTGAGGCAGATGATGGTCGCCAATGGCGCGGAGAATACTACACTAATTTGCCATTGCAAGCATTTGATTGGTGTTGGGACACAGCTTCAACATCTGGTTTTACTGTGGGAATGAGGCTAGTAAGAATAAAGGCGACAGGAAGTGGAACGCAAACCTGGAATCTAACTTAGGATCTCTTGAGTGGACGTGCAGCCTACTGTCCGCTTACGGTATTAATTGCTGCATCAACTCGCCGCTCAAGCTCGAAAGGATCATCTGTAACTCCCTGCCTGAGAAGCAACTCAGACGCTACGCGAAAGTCGGCCTCTATGCGTTTCTCGCTTGGAGGAATTGATGTTCGCGGCTTAGGCGTGAATGATTCTTCGATACCGAGAGACCATAGTGGCACTACACCTCCTAGTGCACCAATCCGGACACCAAGATAAAGAGTGTTTGCTTCCTCCGGGGTGCAACCTCCAGCTCTGCAGGCATGATAAAACATGCGGTCGGCGGCCCTGCGTAGCGCTATGTCTCCCACCGCATCATTGCAGGCCTTGTCGTGCACAATGCTTGCACGCCTATAGTCGCCTGTATATGGTGATCCCACAAGAGACCATAATGCCTTGGGAATTGATGCTCCATCAACTTCGTAGCCAGATGGAACCTCCCAGGCAAAACCATCAGGGTCTGTAAAAGCAAAGTCTTCAAGCAGTTGCATTTTTCTATCAGACCCAATTTCCGTCATCCACCGAGTGCTGGGCTCGCCGGAGAAGAAGCCATGCTCCTGTGGCATCGTTCAGATTCAGAATATGGAAATCTAGTGCCTCCTCTCTCAGAGGTCTAGGATCTTATCTTCATGTTGCATTTGTAAGGGCCAACCTTACGGGACCTCGATGTGTTGCCATTTCTGAGGCAACATTGAGAAGCCACAAGAAAATCCTCAGCATGTGCAGATCCGCCTGGCTACTGGCATCCATGACTTCAAGCCTGGACGACTGTCCCGCTACCGACCGCCTACCATGCTCCAGATTCTGAAATCTGAACCAGGCCTGAATTCAGGCCGTACGTATCTACCGTAGGCGGCTGCTCAGAAGCGTCAAAGGGCTTGTCCAACACCGGACAAGATCGTGGCTGCGCACGATCTATCTTTGTTCGTTAGGCGGCACTGCGCAACCGCTCCGCGACTGCCTGGTACGCCGACTTGAGATTGCCGGGGCTGATGAACGGAGCGCGAGGTTTGGTACCACGGTGTAGACGTGCGTAGCTGGCAAGCTCTGGCACAGCGCTTAGCCATAAATTTACCGAGCGCATGACAACTATCTCAGCGCCGCGCGCCATTGCGCGGCGGACCAAGTAGAAGCTGTACTCTTGCGATGGCAGGCGCGGGCTGGCCGAAGAGTACTCCCGCGAGTGGTATGGAGTGAACTGAATACACGCCAGACCGCGAGCCACTGACTCAAAGCCGACTTCGCCAACGAGTTCCCGTACTCTTTGAAACCACCATGCTCCTCCTGGCGTTGAGCCGGTTGGTTGAAGGTGGAGGAACGGGTAGGGCTTGAGTTCATGCGCGAGGCTGCTGCGCGACATTGCGGCAAACTCAGTTTGTGCGTGAACTGAAGCATCGTCGGGGCTCCACCCCGGATTCAGATTCAGGACTACGACCGTTGCACTGAGCGAGCCGAAGAACGGCTCAGGAAACAGCAACATGTCGAACTGATGCTTCGAGGCTGCTCGCGCATTGAACGACTGCAAAAGCGAAGCGTCCGATGCCAGCACGTACGGCGTTGCGGTAGGGAGTGCGCTCCACGGGTTCTGCATCGCAGGCCAAGCTGACACGGTGCTTGTGAAGCCTAACGCTGCCCCTGAGTGACAGGCCAAGATCCCTTGGAGGCGCAGCTGATACTGAAGGGGGCCTGTCCATTCCAGGGGTGTGTTCGAAGAGTCGCCTCCGGATAGAAAACGTCCGAGGAAGTACAGAACATATACAGAACATCTGCCAATTCATGCATAAGACTCAGGCCAGACTCTCCTGCATTGGCCTGATGATTGAGCGTAAGCTGCTATTGCTAGGGGAGAACTCAGAAAAGTCGTGTAGTGCGTGTAGTGGAAGTTGTGCTCATCACTTTTGAGATCAGATATTGGCTTTGCATACCCAGCCATAGCCACCATTAATTGGAATACCTGAAGTGCCAGCTTTCTCTTTGGTGTCCCCTTTCATCCAAGTGATCGTGAAGGATTCCACAAGGCCAACGTCTAGACAGCCTTGACCTCCTTCAACGGTGAAGGATCCGACATTTACCCAGTCCAATGCTTGATTATTCTTAAAGATGCGCATTGTGCCGCCTTGTGAGGCCATAGGAGCAGAGGATTGAAGTGTATATCCATTAACGCAACTTTCATCATTCCCGATGATCATAGGGATGTCGAGTGCACTGCCTGGCAACCAAGCATGGAAGAAAGGGGCATATGAACTAGGGAGCCCATTATTATATCCACTAAACCGTACACAAACCCCAAATATGCCTTCACGAATGGAGAGCCTAATTGTTCCACTTAGCTCACGGGGCGATACACTTTGGAGACCACTCGGGGGTAAGCGCGGTTCGGGAGGATCAGCAGGTTGCTGGGGTTGGTCATGATATTGAGGATCTTTTTTATTGCTGTTTGGTGCCGTGTCTTCACCTGGCATGTTCACAACTAGGGACATGATAAGTGAAACCACCGTTGCCAAGGAACCAAGAACTGTGATCCCTACTATCCAAGGATGATCTGGCTTCCAAGTCATGATGTGTCTCCAGGAGTATTGCAGGGATAAGTAGACAGTGAGATCATAGCAACTGATTTCGTGCTATATCTAATCTTGATTTTGGATACATTCTTTCGATTCATCGTTTAGCCATACATGAAGGTGTTGCGATCCTTCGAACGCTCCAGATCAGAAGCGGGCACGAAGCATTTGGTTGAGATTGCAACCTTTGCCCCGTCTTCTGCATCTGGATGTTGGACTAAGCCGCTGCGCGGCAGATTCAAAGCCAGCATAGCCAGAGCCATGCAAGATGGCCAGAAACTGATGGGTTGATTGGCGGGTAGCCTGGGCTGCAGCAGCAGGCTCGATCGCCAGTCGATTTCGCAGTTCCACAGTGAAGGATGCACACCCTCAAGTGTGTGTCATTTCTTCCATCCCATTGGGGAGGAACCTCACCATGGAACAATACGAACAGGAGCGATTCGACCAGCTCTATGCCCAGCACCTGCAGGCCCTCACGCTGCAGGGCAAACGGGGTAAGACGATCGACGGCTATGCCAGGGCTGTACGCCGCATCGCAGGCTTCTTCAACCGCTGCCCTGACAACCTCACAGCCGCTGATCTGAAAACCTACTTCGCCTGGATGGTGGAGAACTACTCCTGGAGCAGCGTCAAGGTGGATCTCTGGGGGTTGTCGTTTTTCTTTCGCCAGGTCCTTGGCCAACCGATGGAGTGGGTGGAGATCATCAAGCCACCCAACTCCAGATCGTTGCCTGATATTCCCACACGGGAGGAAGTACAGCGTTTGATCAACAGTGTCTATCGGCTGCGCTACCGCGTGTACTTCTTTGCGCTGTACAGCATGGGCCTGCGGCTGGGGGAGGGTCTTGCGCTGGAGATCGGCGACATTGATGCGGCCCAGAAGCGTGTGCATGTACGCCAGAGCAAAGGAGGGAAAGATCGCTACGTGCCCCTTCCGGATGCAACCCTGCAGCACCTGCGCCGCTTCTGGAGCAGCCACCGGCATCCGCGGCTGCTCTTCCCCAATGGCAACGGCAATGATTCCTCAGCTCGCACCGCCACCAGTCCCATGGATCGCGGCGGGGTGCAGGCCAGGGCTGATTCAAAGTGTGTCACAGGCGCACTGGCCTGAGCTGCCGGCATGGGGTTCGCTCGGTGGTATCGCCTCCTTCCTGTGCCCGAAACCGCCGCTGCCGCAACTGATCTGGATCTGATCAG
>NZ_JAGQBU010000054.1 GCF_024345795.1 Synechococcus sp. J7-Johnson | reverse complement strand
GCCAGGGACGGAAGGACTTGGGCTTCTGCATGCCCCATTCTCGTGGGCAGATCCATTGCTGTCACTGGGATCTGGGCAGATTCGTGGGCGTCTGTGGAGAGCTCGGCCGCTGATCTACGCGCAACAGACTCCGTAGCCCAGGCCCATGGGCAGCAGCGGCTGGGTCCGATCCAGCGCCTGGATCTGCGTCTTCTCGTCGACGCAAAGCACCATCGCCTTGTCCGGCGGGTTCAGGTAGAGACCGACGATGTCGCGGACCTTCTCCACAAAGAAAGGGTCGGTGGAGAGCTTGAACGACTTCTGCCGGTGAGGCTGCACCGAAAAGGTCTGCAGCCAGCGGTGAACGGTGGTTTTGGAGATGCCGGTGGCGGCGGCCAGAGAGCGGGCACTCCACTGGGTGCTGCCATCGGTGGGCTTGGTCTGGAGTGCCCGGTTGATCACCTCGGCCACTGTGTCGTCCTCGTAGGTGCGAGGCCGGCCGGGACGCAGCTCGTCATGCAGACCCTCCAGACCCAGTTCCCGGTAGCGCTTGCGCCACTTGCCGACGGTCATTCCCGTCAGGCCCATTCGCTTGGCGATGGACGTGTTGGTTTCGCCAGCACCGCAGGCCAGGACGATCTGGGCGCGCTGCACGATCGAATGCGGGAGCGAGCGAGAGCTGGCGATGGCCTGCAGTTGCTGAACCTCGCCATCGCTGAGGCCCAGCGGTGGCATCGGACGACCAAGCGCCACGGAGCACCTCGGGAGATACTCCGCATTCTAGAGGTTATTTCCGGGACGGCACACTAGCTCCCCGCTCTCGCTTGGTCGACACCTGGGAGACGGAGTACCTACACGTCATGGAGTCAGCGGAGGCAGTTGTTGAGTGGATCGCCGGTAGTAGATGGCGGCCCGTCGGTCAAGTGTATCCAGTAAAGTGCTGTGTGGTTAGATGATGTAGTCGACTGCTTGATGTCTCCGCTGGTGCCGAGCGCCGACGACGCTCAGCCGTTCATGCAGCGGGACCAGGTCAGGTTGGCCTCCTGGGCTGGTGTAAGCAACACCTCCATCACAATACGCATGGTGCTCGCTGAACGTCAGTTACTGCACGACACGATCGTTGCAGTAACTGCTGGCAATAGCTAAAATTGAGTATTTCCGCAGCAGCTGCAGATCCATGCTCACAAATTTTGACCACGTGACACATGTGGTGAGAGATGTCGAGGCAGCCAAGCATTTCTTTGGCCTGCTGGGTTTCGTGGAAGACAAGTCTGTAGTGATCAAGGGACCGACGTTCTCGGCCTACATGGGGGTGGATGGCATCGAAGCCGAGCACATCAGGCTTGCTCTAACCGGCGCCATGCCACGGGTCGAGGTGCAGTTGCTGAAGTATCATCACCTCGAGCCACTCACCAATGCGGAGACTGGCAGTCTCAGGAATATTGGGTATAATCATGTCTGCTTTGCAGTGGACGATCTGGAGTCTGAGGTTGCCAGACTCACAGCCGAAGGCGTCGAACTCCGAAACGAGGTCATGACGTTCCATGGACGAAAGCTCGTCTTTCTTTGCGGACCGGAGGGCACCACAGTGGAATTGGCAGAGTGGAATCGCAGCATCCTCTCCACGCAAAGGCAGCCAGGAGGTGAGGATCCAGAGGCCTCAGCCGAACCGGCTCAGAGTTGAGGCAGGGTGGGCTGACATACCGGACGCCACTTGCCGGACACCATTTATCTGCTGAGAAATCAGCAGTCTTAATAATGGCGGCTATGCATGGTTAAAAGCAGGGGTTGAAGCCGAAGGCGGTTGTAACGCTGCAGCCACAGGCAGGGCAGGTTGAACAGAGTTGCAAAGACCAAGTTGATCAGCACACCGGCTGGGGGAAGCCACAGAGCTGTAGTGATCCAGAATGGCCAGATGGCCAGGTGCACCAGTTCGGCACGCCTGGTTTCCTCGACAAGACGCTGCAAGGTGGCAGGATCTCTGCTAACCAGACTCTTCTTGAGCACACCTCCAGGAAGGGCGCTGCCAGCATCCGGCAGGAAGGATTTCCAGCGCCGGATCCCCAGATTTCTCTCGTAAGTCTGCATGCTCTCCGGCCAGGGGCGTTGTTTGGTGATCCAGCTGTCTCCAGTCAAAGCCGCCTGGGGTAGGCGATGGGCAAGCACACCGATCAGTAAGGACCACAACATCCAGCCCAGAGCACAGGCCAGGGCCACTATCGCGTGAGAAACTGCCTGCCTTTCCATTCGATCGTACCGCGTTTCAGATTGAAGATCGCCAGAATGAAAACCCCCAGAAAAAAAAGAACAGGGATCGGAAACACCAGGGAGATCCAAGCGAAGTTGCCAACTTGCCATGTGAGCGTAATCAGCTGCACCGCAAATGCAAGGTAGAGGAGCAGATTGGAAAGAACGGATTGCTGACCCATCAATGGCCAACCCAATAGGGACGCCGGCAGGCACCAAGCGGCCCAGAAAAGGCCTGAGATCCACAAGAGAACAGCCAGCATCCAAATTGCACGAACCTCCCCAGCAGCGGTGGCGAAATTCTTGGCGAAGCCCATCACCATGTCATTGAAGCCACCTGGATACATGCGGTACTCGATCAGACCATCACCGATGTACGCACTCACCGGCAATCCGGCTTCTACATACAAGTGGCCCATGAACCAGTCCTCTACCACTTTGCCTGCGACAGCTTCATGGCCACCGACCTTGTCGTAATCAGCACGACTGGTGGCCATAGCCGGCCCGAAGGCCACACCGCATCCCGGCCCCATCGGCACCGCCATCAGCCCCACCAGGCTGAACAGCACCGAAAGCTGCTCGTAAGCCTGCTCGGTGCGATGGAACGGCTGAACCGACACCAGACCGCCAAGCTGCTCTTGGGCAGCCACCAGCCTCTCCAGGAACTCGGGAGCTGGCTCGGTATCGGCATCAAGGAAGACCAGAATCTCGCCTTTGCTGGCCTTGACACCATGATGCAGAGCCCAGGTCTTACCGCACCACCCATCCGGTAGAGAAGGCGGTTGCATCACCTTGGCCCCGAGATCCGCCGCGATAGAAGCGGTGCGATCGCTGGAGTGATCATCAATCACGATCACTTCAAGGGGGGTGAAAGTCTGGGAATTGATGGCTGGCAGCAGATTTGGAAGAGTGCCTTCCTCGTCCCGAGCAGGAATCAGCACCGAAACGGTTGGATTCCCCTTTATCTTGCCCTCAGGGAGCCGGTAAAGCCTCAAGCAGAGTGCCCAGCCAAGCAGCCAGCGCACAAGAACTGAAAGGGCGACTAAGTCCATCGATCGTATATTGTTCTACGGGGTCGTAAAATGAAGCGCGATAAGCCTGAATAACTCAGTTTTGACTCCTAAGATTCGGGCCACAGCAGGGGGCTCAACTCAAATGACAGACCACATGCCAGGCCTGAATCACCAACAGTTCTGGATAGCCGCTGAAGTTGCAGCAACCCATCGTCGAGACTCAGTACAAAGCGAGGTGACCATGCCGGAGGTCATGCCGTCCAGACTTCGAACGACTCCAGCACCGAAGGACCGAACGTGGTTGTGAGGGCCACATCGGCCGCATCCCGGCCACGGGCGATCAGGATCCGCCCGATCCGCGGAGTGTTGTTGCGTGGGTCGAACACATGCCAGCCATCACCGAGGTAGGCCTCAAACCAGGCATGGAAGTCCATGGCTGAATGGGGCGGCGGCACTTCGATGTCGCTCAGATATCCCGTGCAGTATCGGGCTGGGATATTGACGCACCGGCAGAGGGTGATTGCCAGATGGGCGAAATCGCGGCAAACCCCCTCCCGGTTTTCAAAGGTCTGCACCGCTGATTTGGTCGGGTTGGTACGGCCATAGTCGAAATGGACGTGCTCGTTTACGTAATCGCAAATCGCTTGCACCCGCTCCCACCCCGTGCAGGGCTGCTGGAACTGGGACCAGGCAAACTCTGTGAGTAGATCGGTCTCGCAGTAGCGGCTGCCCAGCAGGAAGAGCAAAGCATCATCCGGCAGATCCTCCACCGGCCTTTGCTCCAGCCAAGGCAATACCGGATCGGGCAGAGCGCGATCGGCTACGAGCCCTCTGCTAGTTATCTGCAGCCGCCCAGCTGGGGCCACCAGCCGCTGGCATTGGTTCCCATAGGAATCCACGTAGGAGCGCAGCGGTACCGGCGGATCCAACTGCAACGTGTCGGGCTCAATCAGATCGTCTGCCCTGCTGGCATGGACGCCCAGAGTGACGATCATCGGGGTCGGCTGCGGGCAGCTGACCTCCAGCTTGAATCCCACGCTGATCTGGATAGGCGATGGTGGCACAAGAGGGATATTATGAGGTATTTTCATAGTTTGCTCCAAAGACTCTTGCATAACTAGTCAACGAATTCTGACGGCAACCACGGCGGGCGCTCTCTCGGGTTACAGGGCTACAGACGCTTAGATGCTTGTATCGTATGAGCTCTGAATGCTCCTGGTCAAGGTGATCAGATACCTCGGCCTCTGATCAGACGGAAGATAATTGAGATTACGGCAATCACCAATAGGATATGAATTAGTCCTCCCAACGTGGTGGAGGTAAGCAAGCCCAGGAGCCACAGCACCACAAGGAGGATGGCAATCGTCTCAAGCATGGATTCAATCTGCGAAGAATGGTAATGAGGGCGGGCGCAGCCCTCTCTGCCTTGGCAAGCAGGGCATCGAGGCTGCACCCGAGGGCTTCACTTGATGTTATCTGCGGCTTGTCCTGAAATCTCGCTCACCTTCTTGGCCGCCGCTTTGGCGCCCTGCTTGAGATCTTCGGCGGTGTTCATGGCTGAAGCCTGGACTTGCTTGGCCTTGCCTTTGATCTGATGGCCTGTGTCGCCAGTCAGTTCGCCGTAGGCGGATTCCAGTTTGCCTTCCGCATCTTTAGCGGCGGCATCGAACTTGTTAGACATTGCAGCAAAAGCGATGGGGAATGTAGCATGAATGTGAACCAGTGCCTGAGCAGGCGATGGAAACACGGTGATACCAAAGGCGATCACCAATGCCCAAAGGGAGGTGATCAACTTGAACGGAAAGAGCTTCAACGGATAGTCCTCCAGTGGACTACTTCCTAATTCTAGGAAGGTATCACCTAAAAAGCAACAGACTGACTAAGCGATGCACTAAATAAAACAGCCCAAACATAAATAGATGAGTGCACCACTGGTTTATTCAAATGTGACCAGCCATGTCTGCAGACTGAAATACGAATGACTTGGGTGTGCAGCAACGATGAAAACACTGCTTTTTGCGGGTTCCGCGGGCTGTATTTATACACTGCCTGCATCCTAATAGTTGGTTGATATAGCTGAAAGCTGATAATGGATGGTCAGTTGCTGAAGTCGGAGTGAGCACCAGCGTCTTTGGGCTTGATCGAATCCCCCAGCCAGCTGGCATGGAGCAAAATGGGGGACGTGCTCGAAGACCTGCCTACAACTGAGTTCGGTAACTTCCAATTGCCAAACCCAGGTTCAGTCCAAGAGTTGAACGCGAGCCTGCTGCAGCAACTGGGAAAATCGAATGCAAGGGCAATGCCTCTAACCATTCAACCTTCTTCCCACTGGAACCCCTGATCATTCCAGGATTGTGGATCCTCGATCGGCTCAAGGTGAGTGAGCACATGCGTGCGGTTCAATGTCCTGGCGATCTCGCGCTCCAACTCTTCGCAGAGATCGTGGCCAGCCTGCACCGTCCACCGGCCCGGAACCAGAACATGGAAGGTCACGAATCGGCGTGAGCCGGCCACACGGGTGCGCAGGGCATGGAAGCGGATGTCCTCCGTTTCACGTGAGGCGAGCAATGCCTCCAGCACCCCTTGCTCGTCCTCTGGCAACGAACGATCGAGCAAACCGGAAGCAGTTTCGTGGAGCAGCTTCCAGCCGGTGACGACGATATTGAGCGCCACCGCGATCGCGATCAGAGGGTCGAGGATCGTCAGGCCTGTCACTTTCACCAGGCCAATACCCAGGACGACACCGATTGAGGTCCAGACGTCGGTGAGCAGGTGGTGGGCATCCGCCCGCAGGGTGATCGAGTGGAAACGGCGGGAGGCCCGCAGCAGCACCCAGGCCACCAGCGCGTTGAGGGCAGTGGCCACCAGGGAGAGGGCCAGACCGATTCCAATCTGCTCAAGCGGCTGGGGCTGCTGCAGTCGGCCGACGGCTGCATAAATGATCGCCAGGGCTGCCAAAACGATCAGAACGCTTTCCAGCCCGCTGGAGAAATATTCGGCCTTGAAATGGCCGTAATGGTGTCTACGGTCGGCTGGTTTTGCGGCAAGCGTGAGTGCCCAGAAGGCCCCAAGTGCAGCTACCAGATTCACACCGGATTCCATGGCATCGGAGAGCAGACCCACCGAGCCGGTGAGCCGCCATGCAAGCGTTTTCAGCACGATCGTGGCCACCGCAGCTGCCACCGATAGCAGCATGTAAGAGCGTGGGGATGCGAAGACCATGGGAACTCGGGAGGGGTGTCCGAATGGTGGAACCGTGGGCGTTGATGCTCTGTCTTAATACCAGCGCGGCGCTCTCGTTGCCGGAGAGCCATGACCTGCCGCCATGACCTCTGCCCAGTGATCCGGTACACCTCAATATCCTCGGCTTCTGTGCTGATGGGCTGCATCCGATCGGAGCCAGACTCGCTGATCAACAACACCCGCTAACAACAGTGGAGACGGCCGTACTACAGGCCCTGCAGGGCAGCTCTGATGGCGAGCGAATCGAGAATTGGCGTGTTGTGGTCGAGGTCGGGCACCAGCACCAGCCGCGCCACGCCTGGCTGAAAGGCGCGGTGCAGGGCTTCGGCGTGGCTTGGAGGCACCACCCTATCTAAGGCCGCCGCCACGATTGTGGTGGGTGCGCGCACCAGGGGCGCCTCGGCGGCCGCATCCCAGCGATCGATCAGCAGCAGATCCACAGGCAGCCATGGCATGGTGGCGCGGGCCACTGCCAGCAGGCTGTCGAAGGGCACCAGCAGCACCAGCCGGTGCACCGGGCGGGTGGCAGCCAGATGCACCGCCGGCCCCGTGCCCAGGCTGCGGCCCACCACTGTCACCGCGCTGTGGCGTTTGGCCACATGGGCATAGAGGGCCAGGGCGTCGGCGCGCAGGGCCGATTCGTTGGGACTGCCCTCGCTGCCCCCGTAGCCGCGATAGTGGAGCAGGTAGAGGGCGGTGTCGGGCAGCAGGACGGCCAGCTCGGCGCGGGTCAGGGAAACGTCCTCGGCGTTGCCGCCGAAGTAGATCAGCCCCCGGGGCCCCGGATGGGGGCGATGGGCCACCAGTACGCGCTTGCCCTCCACCTGCAGCTCCAGCCGACTGGAAGGATCGGCCGCGTGCCTTGGGAAGTAGATGAACGAGCGTTGGGTCAGGAACATCAGCAGGCAGACGCCGCCGTAGCCCAGCAGAAGCAAGCCCGCCCAGCCCAGAAACCTATCCACACCCATCGCCGCTACGCCCAATGACCCTCGGCAGACCAAGCTGAACAGCCCAATCGGGACCGATCTCCAGCAGCGCCTGGCCGATGCTGACGTCGCTGAACAACAGGACTTGGAGTGTCAAGGTGTGGCCCACTGCCAGCTGATGGCTACTACGAGTGGAGATATGAGCAGCCATATTGGGTCTGATCAAGACGCGTCCGAGTATGAGGCTCTCAGTCCCCAATCTTCCTGTCCAGCCACTGCGTCACCACGTAGACACCGATAAACATCGGCAGATAAGCGATCCACATGTTCGGGAGGTTCAGTTCTGAGTTGTTGATCAGAACAAGCCCAGCATAGCTGATCAGGCCATAGATCAATGCCCTACGCAGTGGTCCAACAAGCTTCTTCAAGTGAACTGCAACAATGACTCTGCTCCATCTTATCCGCAATGGGAACATCGACAGCCTGGTCAGGGCAGGCGTGGCCTGTGGATTCAGCTTTGCAGAGACCTGGCAGGGGGTTGGATCGGGTTGCGATCAGCCCTGCGGATGGCGAATGTTGCGCCAGATGCCGAATTCGGTGCTCACCGATCACGGTGTAGCAGACCCTGTTGATCCACTTGGCGGTAGCTCCTTGGCTGGCGGTTGCTCATCGCAGAAGAGGCAGCCATTGATTATGGACTCAGGTTGATTGACATAGATCTGTTTGGACAATGCTGCTGATCACCAGGGGCCGGCGCTGAACAGCAATTGCAGCAGGGCAAATCCCGTCAGACAGGTGGCGGCGAGCAACGGGATGGTGTGCAGCACGATTGGGAAATCCCTGCGCTTCGACCTACTGACGATGCTTGATCAAGCTGCCGATGGCGGATCGGATCAGGAGAACAACAAACACACTCGGAGATGAAGTTGTGTTGCTGATTGTGGGATTTTAACATCTCGCCAGCTTCAAGACACGAACAGTCGGTACAGCCAGCGCACGAAACCACCCACCACTGGTACCGGCTCGAAGGTGGGGCCAACGAAATCGAAATAGTCGCGATGCTCCACGATCTTGCCGTCGGCACCGATGCGCAGGCAGGGCTGATTCAAAGTGTGTCACAGGCGCACTGGCCTGAGCTGCCGGCATGGGGTTCGCTCGGTGGTATCGCCTCCTTCCTGTGCCCGAAACCGCCGCTGCCGCAACTGATCTGGATCTGATCA
>NZ_JAGQBU010000053.1 GCF_024345795.1 Synechococcus sp. J7-Johnson | reverse complement strand
GACTGGCTGGATTTCAGTCGATTCGAGCCGGAATGCAGGCCGTAACTCACGACATCACGGCGCTACTGGCGATGGCGACGAGGAAGCCAGAACCAAGCTCGAGTTAAGACTTTGAATCAGCCCTGCCCCCGTAATCCAGTCCGGGTACGCAGATCACAGAGATTCAGCGCTTGCGGAACATCCGGTCGCGGAGTGATCATCTCGGTCTCAAGCGAAGGCAGCACCTGGCGGCCCCTGCCTGCACCCGGGGCTGCAGGGCCTGCTCATGGCTGGTGGCCGCTGTTGCACTCCCGCAGGCTGGCAGCTATTGCGTTGATCAGGCTCTGAGCTTCACTGCGCCAGTCGCTGAGAAACTTGAAGCCGAGCACTACAGTTTCGCGATTCTGAAGCCGCAGGGCGTAAACCTCGGCGAAGGAGGGCGCGGGAACCGGGGTGGAGAAGGCCAGCCCATCAACAACGTTCTCAAGCAGGCGGCGCTGAATTGGCGTTCCCGCTTTGGCCTGGCCGGCGAGGAACACCGTTGCCATGTAGTCGCGCAGTTCGGCCGGGGTCATGCCGGCCTTGGTGTCGGTGACGACAAGCGGAAAGTGCACGGCGGTGAGGCTGAAGCGCTCGCTCTGCGCATCGGCTTCGGGCGGATGCACCACCATCACCGCATCGAGTCCCACCGGTTTGGGATTCGAGAAGGCAACTGGAGAACGGAAGCAGAGCCCGTGCAGCTCCACGACGTTGTCGGGCCGCGCTGGAGCAGCTGGTGAGAGCACCAGCAGCAGACCTAAGGCAACACCGACGGTCGCAGGGCGGGACCGGGATTCCCGCCAGGTGTTACTCAACCCTGTGCGAAGGCAGCGGGACGGTGTCACGGCACTGCATTCAACTGGGTCCATCTGGTGTGAACACTTCAGCCTCCAGCTTCGGTGACAGCTCATGGAGCGCCTGCACCACTTCGGGTTGCAGCATGACCAAGGTGGTCTCATCTCGATCGTCGGTCGGCACCTCAAGTTGCAGCGGCAACACTTCGCTGGGCCTGGGGTCCAGGCCGCTCGTGTCGAACTGGGCCGAGGAGCGGGGGATCACTTCCTCCCCCTGTCGCACAGGGCTGATTCAAAGTCTTAACTCGAGCTTGGTTCTGGCTTCCTCGTCGCCATCGCCAGTAGCGCCGTGATGTCGTGAGTTACGGCCTGCATGCCGGCTCGGATCGACTGATACCCAGCCAGTCGGAGCAGGTTGAGGGCTGCCGTCCGTAGCGTTGCCATTGCTCCAGCGCCGTTGCCCCGGTAGCGATGGGCGTCCTCATCGAGCTGGGTGTCACGGATCCATTGCCAGCTCTCAATGCTCCAGCGGTCGCGCACCAGTTGCAGCAGGGTTTCTGGGGTGGTGCGCAGGCTGGTGAGGAAGAAATGGGTCTGCCGGAAGGTCTTGCCGTCGCGGGTCCCGACGGCGGCCATCTCCACAATCCAACTGGTGCCGCTCCAGGCCTCACGGATGTGCTCCGGTGCCTGTTTGGCGCGGAGCGTCCAGGTGATGGCACGACCATGACCCTCCTCGAAAGCACTTGCCTCAACAGGGATGTGGCGTTTCCCCTGGAACTGGCATCGGATCTGGCGATGCAGTGTCTTCTGGTTGGCTCACTCCTTCGGAGAAGCCTTCGGCTACACCGTCAGGAGGAAGTCGGCCCCCTGCTCCTGGAGGAGTTGAAAAACGGGCGCTGCGTATGGAGCGCATCCGCCTGAATCAACACGCCGTCAAGATCCAGCTCCCCGAGCAGCTGCCGCAGCAGCGCACTCTCATGGTTCTCGCCGGTGGCGTAGCAGGCCTGAGAGATCGCCACCCCCAGCGCGGCTGAATACAGCGTCACCTGGGCGATGTAGACGCAGTCGGCCGGAGGCCATATGCCGAACCACCGCCGGGTGTGGGCTCAATCGAGCCCCGCAAGGTCTTGCCGTCACACACAAGCTGATCGAGATCCACTGCCCCACCTGGGATCTGGGCGATCGTCCAGTCACTGATGGTCGCGCACAGGACCGCGACATCCACCTGCAGGAAGAAGTAGCGGAACGCTGAATCCGATGGGGGCCGCCGCAGTTCAAGTTTTAGCTGCTGAGTGAGCACCGAATGGTGGCGCCGAGCGAACCGCTCCAGATCTCGCAAGCTTTCACAGCCACTCAGGATGCCCAGCACCGCCACCAGCAGCAGGTACCAGGCCGGAATGCGCACCCCTCTCAGCATTCGTGCATCCGGAATCGTCTTGAGGAAGCTGATCAGATCAAGATCCGTTGCGGCAGAGGCGGTTTCGGGCACAAGGACTGGGCGATACCACCGACCAAACCCCATCCAGGCAGCTCAGGCCAGAGCGCTTGTGACACACATTGAATCAACCCTGCCCTGGGCCCGGAGATGCTGCTCAAAGCACACAAACAATTCTTCGATCACTCCTGCGTTCCTTAGCCTCTCCCTGAAGAATGCCACTGTTGTAGCATCAGGAATCGCATCCATCACATCCAAGCCAACAAACTTCTCAAAGGATCGACGGTCATTGACCTGAAATTCAAGCGCTTCGTCGCTCAGATTGAAAAGCTGCTGGAGAACCAGCATTCGGATAAGGATGATGGGATCAATGCGTTTTCTGCCTGCATTGTTCTTGCGCTCAGAACAGTATCCCTGCTCTAAGAGAGGGCGAAAACTCTCCCAAGGGATAGCTTCGGAAAGAGCGGTCAGAGTGGGTTTCTTTTGATGCAGTTTGTGGATTCGGTGTTCTTCATCCCAAAAGTCACGCTGCCCCATTGATTTGGTGCTTTCAACGCATCTATTGTATCCCCATGACAGCATTCTGGCAAGTCAATCTTATTTTTCTAGGTGCCCTTCGGTACAGTTTGACCTGCCGCTCGCCCTGAATGATCACGATACAAACACAAACATGGCAGCGTCCGGGCTTCTTATCTTACAATAACATTCTACTGCTCCGTTTATTTGGTGCATGCTTCCCATCTCGGACAATCCGGGCGTCGGGGCATTATCCTCGCAGGCGGCTCTGGCACCAGGCTGCATCCGATCACCCAGGCGGTCAGCAAACAGCTGCTGCCGGTGTACGACAAGCCGATGATCTACTACCCGCTCAGCACCCTGATGTTGGCTGGGCTCACCGAGATCCTGATCATCTCCACCCCCCGCGACCTGCCCCAGTTCCAGACGCTACTTGGTGATGGCAGCCGCTGGGGTATTTCCCTTTCCTATGCCGAGCAGCCCAGCCCCGATGGCCTGGCCCAGGCTTTCCTGATCGGTGCAGACTTCCTCGCCGGTCATTCGGCTGCATTGATCCTGGGCGATAACCTCTTCTACGGCGGCGACCTCTCCCGCAACCTCCAGGCCGCCAGTACCCAGCCATCAGGGGCCTCCGTATTCGCCTACCGCGTTGCCGATCCCCAGCGCTATGGGGTAGTGGGTTTCGACGGTGATCAGCGGGTGGTGTCCTTGGAGGAGAAGCCCCAGCAGCCCGCTTCCAACTACGCCGTCACCGGCCTCTATTTCTACGATCCCGATGTGGTGGAGCTGGCCCGCCAGGTGAAGCCCTCCGCCCGTGGTGAGTTGGAGATCACCACACTTAACCAGCTCTATCTCGATCGCGGCGACCTTCGCGTTGAGCTGCTCGGCCGTGGTATGGCCTGGCTCGACACCGGCACCTGCGATTCCCTCCACGAGGCGGGTAGTTACATCCGCACCCTCGAGCATCGTCAGGGGCTCAAGATCGGCTGCCCTGAGGAGGTGGCCTGGCGTCAGGGCTGGATCAGTGCCGAGCAGCTCGCTGCCCTGGCTGCCCCGCTGCGTAAGTCGGGCTACGGCGCTTACCTCGAAGCTCTGCTTACTGAGGCACGCTGGGGTCATGTCTACTAACTCCCCCGTGCTCGTGATCGGCCGCTCCGGGCAGGTGGCCTCAGCCCTGCAACGGTTGGCACCGGCCCTGTTGCCCAAGCGGCCGCTGCTGGTGGTCGCCAGGCCCGAACTTGATCTGGCCGTCCCCGCCCCTGAGCTGGCCGCCACGATCGAAAAGCTTTTGGAAGAGTACCAGCCCGCCCTGGTGCTCAATGCCGCTGCTTACACCGCCGTGGATGTAGCCGAGGGCGAACCCCAGCTGGCGGCGGCCATCAACGGCGCCGCCGTGGGCGTTATCGCCCATGCCTGCGCCGCCCGCTGCCTGCCTCTCTTTCATCTCTCCACCGATTACGTCTTCGCTGGCGGGGGCGATCGCCCATGGCGGGAGGACGACCCCACCGGCCCGCTTGGGGTCTATGGCGCCAGCAAGCTGGCCGGGGAGCAGGCCCTGCGGGAGGCCGGCAGTCACCACCTGCTCCTGCGCGTCAGCTGGGTGTTCGGCGTGGAGGGGGCGAACTTCGTGCGCACCATGCTGCGCCTGGGTGCCGAGCGCCCCGCCCTCTCAGTGGTGGCCGATCAGATCGGCGGCCCTACCAGCGCCGAAGCCATAGCCACCACCTGGTTGGAGTTGGCTGAAGCAGCCATCACCAATCGCTCACCACTGGATCCCGATCAGCCCTTCCCCTGGGGAACCTTCCACTACGCCGGCGAACCGGCCGTGAACTGGTGCGGCTTTGCCGAGGCGATCTTTGCCGAAGCCGTGGCGCTGGGTCTGCTGGAGCGTGCTCCGGAGCTCACGCCGATCCCTACCAGCGCCTATCCCACCCCTGCGCAGCGTCCTGCCAATTCCCGTCTGGACACCAGCCGATTCCGTGCCGCTTTTGACATCCCTCCGCCCGATTGGCGCGAGGATCTGCGCATCTGCCTTAGCGCATGGGCCTGATCAGAGCTCAGTTTCAACTCTCGAACCCGTCCCAGTCGCAGCTGGAGCCTGTTGAGGTGCAGGCCCTGGTGGACACGGGGGCCGTACACCTGTGCATCCCTGAACATCTGGTGATCCAGCTGCAGTTGCGGGAGTTGGTACGCCGCGAGGTCGTTCTCGCCGATGGACACCGGCGCAATGTCCCCTATATGGGTACAGTTGAAATCCGCTTTCGCAACCGCCGCTGCTTCACCGGAGCGATGGTTCTGGGCGATGAGGTGCTCGTCGGCGCCATCCCGATGGAAGACATGGATCTGGTTCTGCGCCCGCAGCTGCAGAGCGTGGACGTGAACCCGGAAAGCCCCAACATCCTCCTCTCATTCGCCAAATGACCCGCCATCTGCTCATCACCGGCGGCGCCGGCTTCATCGCCGGCAACCTCACTCACCACTGGACCGCTGCTCACCCCGGCGATCGGATCGTGGTGCTTGACGCCCTCACCTACGCCGGCAACCGGGCCACGATCGCGCCGCTGATCGATTTCGGCCGTATCAGCTTCGTGCATGGCGACATCGGTGATCGTGCGCTGGTAGACGGGTTGCTCGCCGATCACGCCATCACCCATGTGGTGCACCTGGCGGCCGAGTCCCATGTGGATCGCTCGATCACCGGGCCCGGCGCCTTTCTCGCCACCAACGTGAACGGCACCTTCACCCTGCTGGAGGCGTTTCGCGCCCATTGGCTCGCGGCCGGTTCGCCCACGGACTGGCGGTTTCTGCACGTAAGCACCGATGAGGTGTTCGGCAGCCTCGAGCCAGATGATCCCCCGTTCTGCGAAACCACCGCCTACAGCCCCCGCTCCCCCTACGCCGCCAGCAAGGCCGCCAGCGATCACCTGGCGCGCGCCTGGCAGCACACCTACGGCCTGCCGGTGCTGGTGAGCAACTGCTCCAACAACTACGGCCCCTATCACTTTCCCGAGAAGCTGATCCCGCTCACCTTGATCAACATCCTGCTGGGTCGGCCCATTCCTGTGTATGGCGATGGCTCCAACGTGCGCGACTGGCTGTTCGTGGAGGATCACTGCCATGCCCTTGATCGCATCCTCCTGGCGGGCGAACCTGGCCGTACCTATTGCATCGGCGGCTGCAACGAGGTGGCAAACCTCGACCTGGTACACATGCTTTGCGCGCTGATGGATGAGCTGGCGCCGGAGCTGCCGGTGCGCCCCAGCCGGGAGCTGATTCGTTTCGTGACCGACCGTCCCGGCCACGACCAGCGCTATGCCATCGACGCCAGCCGCATTTGCGAGGAGCTGGGCTGGCAGCCCCAGGTGACAGTGCAGGAGGGCCTGCGCCGCACCGTGCAGTGGTACCTCACCAACCGCGACTGGTGGCAGCCGCTGTTGTCGGCCGAGTACGCCAGTTATCTCGAATCCCAGTACGCCGCCCGCCTCGCCTGAGATGCAGATCATTCCTCAGTCGATTCCTGAGGTGCTGCTGCTGCAGCCAAAGGCGTTTGGTGATGACCGTGGCTTCTTCGTGGAAACAGCCCGACAGAATGTGCTGGATGAAGCAGGCATTCCGCGACTGATTCAGCACAACCAGTCGCGCTCCCGCTGCGGTGTTCTGCGTGGCTTGCACTACCAATTGGTTCAGCCCCAGGGCAAGCTGGTGCGTTGCTCCCGCGGTTCGGTGTTTGATGTTGCCGTGGATGTGCGCCGCGGCTCTCCCAGCTTCGGCCAGTGGGTGGGCGCCATTCTCGACGACGTTGAGCATCACCAGCTCTGGGTTCCGCCGGGCTTCGCCCATGGTTTTCTGGTGTTTAGCGACGTGGCCGATTTCTGCTACCTCTGCTCGAACTACTACCACCCGGCCTCCGAGCAGGGGATCCTCTGGAACGATCCGGAGCTGGCGATTGCCTGGCCGGAGCTGCCGGAGGGTGTGGAACCACAGCTGTCCGCGAAGGATCTGGCCAACCCCACTCTCAGCGGCCAGAATCCGGAACGGTTGCCACGGTTCTGAATCGGCCGTCTGTGGAGAAGGTGCGCACTGATCTATGCGCAACAGCCTCCTAGTGTGTTGTCCCGGAGATTTGCGAGCAAAGTCGCTGGAGCTTCTCCAGGATTGAATCCGCTGTGGCGGTCCAGTTGAACGGGGCCTCCCCCACTGTCAGCAAAGAAGTCCGCTCGGTCTGACCCATCCACCACCAGGGGGCCAAACCGAGAACCATGAAACCGATCTACGACCAGGCCGTGCGGGCTGAGATCCGCCAGCGCATGAGCCCGCCCAACCGCCAGAGCGTGGCCCAGATCGCCCGCGACACCGGGATCACCACACAGACCCTCTACAACTGGCGCAGCCAGTGGCAGAAAGAGGGGCAGCTGGTGCCGGCCACCAGCAAGCCGCCGGAGCAGTGGGGCGCATCCGACAAGCTGGCCGCCGTGATCCAGGCCGCAGGCCTCAATGGCCCCGATCTCGGCGCGTACTGCCGTGAGCGAGGGCTCTATCCAAAGCAGCTTGCCCGCTGGCGCCAGGCTGCAGAGGATGCGAATGGCCCCAGCGCGCCGAGCATGACCGACCACAGGGATCTACAGCGTAAAAACCAGGAGCAGGCCCGCCAGATCCGGCGCCTGGAACGTGAGTTGCAGAAGAAGGAAAAAGCTCTTTCGGAGGCGGCAACATTGCTGATGCTATCAAAAAAGCTCGATCAGCTTTGGCTACGAGAAGAGGAGTCCTGATTCCGTCAGAGCAGAGAAATAAAGCCATGGACTTTCTCCATGAAGGCCTCAATGCAGGAGCTTCCATCAAGGCTGTTGCTGATCTGATCGGCATCTGTTCACGCACTCTGCGGCGCTGGGGGCTTGATATCAGCGGCCAGGGATTCAGTGTTGATCGCCGTAAGGGTGCCCCACGTGAAGTGGCTCACAGATTCACGGCAAAAGAGCGGCAGCTGGTGATTGACTCCGTCAATGATCCGCGCTTTGCCGATCTTACGCCTGCTCAGATAGTGGCCATTCTTGCTGAGGAGAGAGTGTATGTGGGTTCAGAGTCGACGATCTATCGCATCATGCGGCAGGATGGTCTGCTGAACCACCGCGGCAGAACTCGCCTGCCGCGGGAGCCCAGGGAGGTTCCAGTGTTGGAAGCAACGGGCATCCATCAAGTGCTGGCCTGGGATATCACCCTCTTGCCCGGCCCTGTGAAGAGTCAGTTTTTCTACCTCTACATGGTGATGGATGTATGGAGCCGGCGCATTCTCGGCGCAGAGGTGCATGAGCATGAATGCAGCGAGCTGGCGAGCGCATTCTTTGATCGCGTCTGCCGCGATGAAGGGATCAGCAAGGAGACTGCTGCCATCCTGCACTCGGATAATGGTGCCCCGATGCGCTCATTCACATTGGCTGCAAAGATGGCGGAGCTGGGTGTGTCGCTTTCGTTCTCGAGGCCACGGGTGAGCAACGACAATGCCTATGCCGAGTCGTGGTTCCGCACGATGAAATACCACCAGAGTTACCCGCTCAGGCGCTTCCGGGATCTGCTCTCGGTAAAAGTCTGGGTGGATGGCTTTGTCGACTGGTACAACGCTGAGCACCGGCACAGCGGCATCAAGTACGTGACGCCAAATCAGCGGCATTACGGCCATGCTGACGGGATCTGCGCCATCCGCCAACAGACCTATGAGGAAGCTCGCCAGAGGCATCCTCAGCGCTGGAGTCGAGCGCCACGCGATTGGAGCCAGCCACAGGTTGTGAGCATCAACCATCC
Organism: Synechococcus sp. J7-Johnson; assembly: GCF_024345795.1. GTDB lineage: Bacteria > Cyanobacteriota > Cyanobacteriia > PCC-6307 > Cyanobiaceae > Regnicoccus_A. Next base: position 380 of record NZ_JAGQBU010000053.1, on the reverse strand, counting down.
CCGGCCGCAGAAACCTATAGCGGCTTGACCCTCAATACTCCAGGCCCCCGTGGCTGTTGCCGATAGCGCCCTTCCAAGGGCGCTATCGGCAACAGCCTCGATCAGGGGCCGGACGCCCCAACCCCGACCGAAGACAGCCATCGATGACAACGACACCCCGGCCGCCGCACGGCCCATGAACCTCAACCCGCAGTAAGCTCAATTTTGGTGCTCAGCTCAGCACCCCGAGCGGACAACTTCCCTGATAGGTCCCGCCTTGGTCTTGTTGTAAGCCGCCACGAACTGCTCGATCCTGGCGATCAACCCCTTGACGCTGGAGAAACTGCCCCGGCGGATGGCCCGCTGGGTGATGATCCCAAACCAGCGCTCCACCTGGTTGA
>NZ_JAGQBU010000052.1 GCF_024345795.1 Synechococcus sp. J7-Johnson | reverse complement strand
GTTGAAATCAGCGATGTCGAGGCCAGCCATGGGCGTCAGGTGCGCTGGCAGCTCAGAGCCCGCAATGCCACAGACACCATCCGTGAGCGCTGGGCGGGTGCCAGCTGGATCATCGAGCTGGTGAGCAGTGGGTTGCGCGACGGCAAGCCGTTTCACCACGTCCACTTGTATGGATCACCAGGCGCACCTCTCGGTGCGACACCACCCTGCGCACCAGCCCAAAAGCAATGCTGCGGCTGGTGCGGCAGCGCTGGGCAATCGAAAACCAGTGGCACTGGCCCCGCGACACCCAGCTCGGTGAGGACGCTCACCGCTACGCCCAGCGCAACGGTGTTCAGGTGCTGGCCCTGCTGCGGACCTTGGCTCTCAACTTGTTGCGCTGCAACGGTTTCCGATCGATCCGCGCTGGCCTGATGGCCGTGGCGCATGACATCAGCCGCATGCTCGGCTGGGTCGGCATCAGCCTGGCGGAGACGGGATGAATGGACTTTCAGTCAGCCCTGGGGGAGTGATTCCGGCAGCGGCAAGATCCAGCGTCCTTGGTGCCGGCTGAATCAGTTCTGCTTCTCTCCCGCCTCATTGCTGCCCCCGGTGCCCTGGCTGTCGGTTGGCACATTGGGTTCCATCATCACTCCAAGGGCACGGCATTCAGCGATCGGATCCACTTCTGGCGCCAGACCCAGTGCCTTGCGCAGTGTATCGAGCTGGGCAACTGATTGCAGATCAATCGTGTTGACCGCCTTCTCACAGGCCATCTTCTTCAGAGCCGGCAGATCGGGGCTGCCGCATCCAGCCAGCAGCCCAAGGGTGATGAAGGCACCGATCGGGACAAATCTGACCATGGTGGTGCAACCGAAGAAGTCGACAGATTAGAAGCGGCGGAGCGCCCCTTCCGCCAAGGCAATGCAACCGCCATCACAGCCTCAGGACTCACGCTCTGGAATTAATGCGGCTCAGTGCTCTACTCAGCGGAGCGGAGCCTCGACGAGGCAGCACGCGGTGACCAGATCCTGATCGGCTCCTGCTCGGAGGCCAAAAGAACCGACCTGAACCTCACTGCCCGCTGCCGAATCTGCCAGAAGGTCAGCCAGGCTCCGGGCCGCGGTGTCCGGTCGGATCTCCGCCGGGATGGCCACACCAAAAAACCGATGCAGCTGCTCAACGCTTGTCGCCGCGTTGAAGGCCAGCACCAGTCCCGCAGGCAGCGAGGCCTCGTCAGGGTCTGGATCAAAAAGCCGATCAATCCAGGGCTGGAGCCGGCTGCGCAGGGCCACGAACACGTGGTCGCCAGGCTCGAGGGTGGTGCTGCCGCGGGGCATCAGCACCTGCCTGCCGCGCAGGATCAGGGTCACCAGCACCCCGTCGGGCAGGGCCAGATCGCGCAGCTGCTGACCAGCCACCTGGGCCTTGGGTTTGACGGTGTAGTCGACGATCTCACCATCGACCTGACGCAGGGCGTTGATCTCCACCGACAGCGCCGGCGTGGGATCTGCGGGGCGACCGATGTGCAACCAGCGCGCCACCAGCGGCAGTGACCAGCCCTGGGTGATCGCTGAGATCAGCACCACGAAGAACACGGCGTTGAAAATCGTGTTGCTCTGGGGAATACCGGCCATCAGCGGAAAGGTGGCCAGGGTGATCGGCACCGCACCCTTTAGACCAACCCAGGACAGAAACACGAGTTCACGGCGGCGGAAGCGGAACGGCAAGGCCGCCACGGCCACGGCGAGAGGCCGCGCCACCACGATCAGCACCAGGGCGATCAGCAGCCCCTCCCCTGCCACAGCCAGCAGGCGGCTGGGGAAGCTGAGCAGCCCCAGCATCACGAACAGCAGGATCTGGCCCAGCCAGGCCATGGCGTCGTGAAAGGAGAAGATCCCCCGGCGAAACACGATCGAACTGCTGCCGAGCACGATGCCGGCGATGTAGACCGCCAGAAAGCCGCTGCCGCCCAGCACGGCCGCCAGCCCGAAGGCCACCAGCCCAAAGGACAGGGCCACCAGCGGGTAGAGGCCTGGATAGTCGAGGTTGATGCGATTCACTCCCCAGGTCGCCAGGCGTCCCACCCCGAGGCCCACCAGGCTGCCGGCGCCGAACTGGGCCAGGAACAGCAGCAGCAGCGCCTGGGGTGAATCAGCACTGCCGCTGATCACGCCGATCAACCCCAGCGTGAGGAAGATCGCCATCGGATCGTTAGAGCCGCTCTCCACTTCAAGGGTGGCCGTGAGCCGTTCGGGAAGCTTCAGGCCGCTGGTGCGCAGCACCGAGAACACCGCTGCGGCATCGGTGGAGCCGACGATGCTGCCCAGCAGCAACCCCTGCAGCAGCGGCATCTTCAGCGCCCAGGCCGCCGCCAGACCCGTGATCAGTGAGGTGAGCAGAACGCCGATTGTCGAGAGCGACAGCGCCGGCCGCCAGACCCGTTGCACGGAGGTCAAGGAGGTGCGCAGGCCGCCGTCGAACAGGATCAGCGCCAGGGCGACACTGCCGACACTGTTGGCCAGGGAATAGTTCTCAAAGGGGATCCGTCCCAGACCCTCCGAGCCCGCCAGCATCCCGACCAGGAGAAACAGCACCAGAACGGGCATGCCCAGCCGAGCGGAGAACTTGCTGGAGGCAATACCCAGCAGCAACAGCACCCCAGCCAGCAGCACGGCTGCGTTAATCGACACGATCCCCCGCCTGGACAGCCCCTATGAGGATGCCCCACAACATCAGGATCCCAAGCAACACTGATCACTCACATGCCAAAGCCGGCAGCTGAGGCCATGCCCGCCCGGACGAATCGCCTCTGCCGGGCTACCAGGGCAACACCTCACCGTTGGCATGCCAGAAGGTGCCCGAATTCTCCAGGGTGAGTTCATCGATCCGATCCAGCAGCCCTCGCACTGACTCCTCCGGTGCAATCCCCTGGGACGTGAACCCTGTCATCCCGGTACTAACCATGCCGGGATGGAGGATTCCAACAGCAACCTCGCGGGGCTTCAGGTCGATCGAGAGGGATTTGCCGGCCATGCAGAGCGCTACCTTCGACATCCGGTAGCCATAGGAGTTGCCGGAGGAGTTGTCTTCGATCGATCCCATGCGACTGGTCATCATGATCACCTTGGAGCCCGGCTGAAGCTGGCTCAGAAATGCGCGGGTGAAGCGCAATGGAGCGATCGCGTTCACCTCGAACTGGCGGCGAAGGCTCTCGACATTTATGTCCTCCAGAGTGGTTCTCTCGAGGATCTCGGCATTGTTGATCAGCACATCGATCGGCAGACCCTGCAGACTCTCCACCAGGGCAGTGATCGACGCCTCATCGGTGACATCCACTCCCGCCTCGATCCGCACCCCCAGATCCTCCAGATCAGGAGAAGGATGGCGGCAGACGGCAACCACGGAATCGCCACGGGAGGTGAGCTGCTTGCAGTACTCGAAGCCGATGCCGCGATTGGCGCCAGTGATCAGAACAGTGGCCATAAAAGGCTGAGTCTCCGCTCAGGTTGATCTTTACTCGGATCGTATGCCACGGGGTGCCCACCGGCTTGGCAACCGTGAACGCACGTTCATTCATTTATTCATCCACCAATCCATTCATCCATTCATCCATCCATTCGTTCGTCCGTTCGCTCGGTAAGGATTATTAGCTCATGCAATCATTCATTCTGTGAGCGATTGTTGCGGCTGTGGCATCTTCTCATGCGTTGCTTTAGACGATGCCGAAGCCACTTGGCGATGGGCTGGCTTAAGCGGCCTGCTACATGCTTGAATCTGGCGTCAGGCTTGAACTCCCATTATCGCGCCAGCCAGTAACAGAGTGAACAATCTAGATCGATTAAATTCAAACTGAAACGGTGGCGCTCATCACAGCACAACTGGTCTTGCTGCTCCTGAACAGTCATCGGCAGGCAATGTAAGACAGAGACCATTAGCGCGCCAGCCCCGCCAAGAACGCCAGACATGCTCCCACCGGCCCATAGAAGAAGAAGCTGGTTATTGCCGCCTCCAGTTCCCGGTCATGTCGTGGGGAGAAGTGAGACACCAAAACGAAGCTGATCACCGTGCTCAGTACAAACCCCACGAGCGCCCCCAGCAGTCCTCGTCCCAGTCGCTTCATGCCGGCTTTGGATCGACTCCGTCTCCATCCTCACTCCGTTCTGCTTCGAAAGCACGTCCCAGTGGTTCCGCCGCGATTCCCTCCACCTCCCGCAGATAGCGAGCCAGGCCGTCGCTGTTGCCGTGCGTGACATACACCTGCCGGGCGCCGGTATCCCTCACTGTGCGCAGCAGGCCGTCCCAGTCGGCGTGATCGCTCAGGGAGCGCCTCTTTGAGTGATGTAACTCAGGAGGTCCTGTGACCCATTCTGGAGGTTGAACAGGGGCAGTCAGAGGCTGACTGCTGCGGTGCAGATTGCGCTGCTCCGTTGATCGACGCCCCTGGTAGAGGTTAACGGAGCAGCACTGCAGCTGCGGAGCCAACTGGGCGACGTCAGCGACGGGAACGCATTCAGGCGAGGTTCAGCGAAAAGCAGTGTGCGCTTTGAGCGACGATTAACCCCGTGTGTCAACAGCTGATGCTGCGGTCGGTGCTCAGGTCAGGGCAGATGAACAACTCGGCCCCGCAAGTGATGCCTGGCCGCTCATGCCACCTTCCGGCACCAGACCCGTTGGCGAGTCATGTCATCGGTCCAATCCTGGCAGCGGTGCGTGAGGTGCTCGCCCTGAGCCAGCAAGCCCTGATGCAACTGGCAGGTAAGCACAAGAATGCAGTTCAACCCGGCATGGTGCCTGAACCAATGGCAAGTAAGGCAAACCTTGCGGCTTCTACTGGGACGCAACACAGCCTCATCCAGTTAAGGCTACACCTCGACACTCCCTTCTTCCCCAGTGTGGTCCGTGTCCCGAAGGGAACCCCCAAAGCGGGCAGGAGGAACAGGCACGAGAGCGCCAAGCGAAAAGTACACCCGTACGATCGTCGATGCCGCACACTTCCCTACTTTAAGCCGGCACTCATCGGACCACGCACGGATTTGAGAGCGGGGTGATGATGCCGGCGGCCAAGTTCCGGCTTCGAACTGGAGCGCAGCAAGGATGGAGATCTGGCCTAGGGGCGCGGTGGCTGAAGCTAAATCAAAGACCGGGAGTGAGACTGCCCATCAGTGACACCACTGGCTACTTCACTTGCCCGGATCTAACGATATCAGGGGCGAAAGCTGTCCAACTAAAGAGCTTCGAAGTCGCAAGAAGTGCCCGTAGGGGAGATTGTCAAGATGACATGATTTCCAGATTGGACAGGGCCACAACCTTCGGAGTTCTCATATTCACCCTACGATATTGTACTTGAAACTGCTCAATAGCACTTCCTGAGGGAAGTCGTCGTTGGACTTGCTGGCCTGCCGCGATATTGCCAAGCGCTGCAGCGCTGGAGCTTTTCGCTGAAGGACTCGAACTTGCAATGAGAACTAACTTGACACCAGTCATGGCATCACTAGTTGCATTTTTAATACTAATCTGAGCCTCGGTTGCCTCACTGGCAAGCAGGGGCATTGCGACCACAGACAGCAGATGAGCCATTAGTTTCATTTTGCACAAGGCCATTAAGGAGCTGATAGCTGCGGCAGGAATACTTAGAGCAGCTTCTGAATCATATTGGAAAAGCCTGAACGAGCAACTCAGGAGAGGCCAACTGCAACAGCCATTGGCAGTGACCTTCCAAGTGGTGTTACTTAGGGTGTGCCATCATCCCTGGTGTAAGTTCAATAGGAGCAGTCAAAGGCTGACTGCGTGGATGCTGACTGTACACCTTCACTTATCTCCTGTGGTTCCTGTTTGCTGACTTTTCAGCTGAATGATCTAGGACTTTTGGTGTAATCCTAGACTGAACTTATGTGAGGGGGCAGGATCGGCAGTGGCGGTTTCCTGTTATCGCTTCAATTAGCATTGCGGCCCCACGCAGCAAAATCTCCTGCTCGTGGCCGCTTTGGGGTGAATTTCACGACGTTGCAGAATTGTCAATGCTATTCCGTGTTCCGGGGAGACTAACAGGGAGCATCAGAATGATGCAAAGTCCAGGCAGCGTCAAACGATCTGGACGCGGAGTCGTCCTGCGCACTCTGCTCTTCGCGGTGGCTCTTGCTGGGGGGGGCTCAGCTGTGGTCGGCTGCGCCCTGCTGGGAACAAGACGCCTCCGGGGCTAATGGCAATCGAGTGGCCTGATCGACGGCACGACTCCGGGAAAACAGGACTCATCTGTTCGGCCTGGGCAGCCACAGCGCTGTTGTCCGCATCGCCCGCCCTCCGGAGCGTCTACGCATGGCTCAAGGCCTGGCCCGCCCTGCCCCCTCAGACCAAGCGGCAAACGGCCATCGCCCCTCTCCATCCGTTCGGGTCGCTCTCACCAGTGGCAGGTCTTGCAGAACTGGAGACTGCGACTGCCCAGCAGCACCTTCTCATCGAGATAGGGCCATTGTTCGCAGCCGCCAGCGTCTACGGCTGAACTGGATGCCGGCCGGGCACCGCGGGAGCGGGACGGGGACGCAGCTACAGCTGTTCTTTATAGAGCCCCCCCGTGCTATCAGAGTCGCCTGGTCCTGGTCTGCACGGACACCACACCTCACCTCACATGGAGCCCCAGATGACAGCGAGGCGCTGAATGCAGTTGGTTTACCCCGGCACCCAGGCCCGCACATAGTTCCTCGATACATCCGGCCAGGGACTATCCGCGCCCATGGACGAGTTTGCACCACACCTATGACACCGGCCACTGAGCTCGATCACCGCCGCCCCGGATCGGCGACAGACGTAGGCGAACAGAGATAGGTCAACACCGCTTGGGGTCGTTCTGCCACACGGCCCCGGTGAGAAGGACTCCGAGGCTGCGCTGGCCTGCTCGGGCCAGCTCTAATGGACAAATCGGGGCATCCTTGCCGGCTGCAATGGTGCCCTGAGGATCCTGAGTGCTCAGAGCAAAGACGTGCTGCAGAAGCATGAACTGGGTCCCGCCGCGCCGTGATTTCAGAACAGGACAATTCTGCCGATGGAGACGTCCACCCTGAGCGTTAATGACAGCATTCACGCAGCAGGCTGTTCCAACTTCGAAGTGATGGCGACCAATTCGATGACAACCCGCCATGGCAGGCGTCAGAAAGGCCTTGTCTGCTCGGCCCTGATGTCGCTGCTTGTGCAGCCAGTAACTGCGCGTGCTCAGGCGGAACCTTCAGTGCTCAAGGAGCGCGAACCACCCGTGGAGGTCTGCACCGGCAAGATGGCCGACGGGAGTGGCACGGACTTCGTGAATGCGATGGTCTTCACGCCAGATGGCAGGAATCTTCTGCTGGGCTGCAAATCCGGAGCCGTCGAACTGAGGAGCGTGGAAGGCCAGCTGCAATTTCGCCAGCAGCCCATAGTCCATCACGTTGGCCATGTTGCTATCACACCGGACGGCTCACTGTTGCTCAGCGTCAGTGGCAACACCGTTCATCTCTGGAGTGGAGCCGGAGAAGCCAGGGGCAGCTTCGACACGACCATCTGTGAGGGTTGTTCCACTAACGCGGCGGTGATCTCACCGGATGGGAGCAGCCTGCTCACCGGGCACGACAATGCTGCAGCAGTGCTGTGGACGTTCAAGGGAGTTCAGTTGCGTCAGTTCGAAGATCCAAGACCATTTATGCCTTATGACAGAAGAATTGTTCAGCTAGCCTTCGATCCTGACGGCAGTGGCATCGCTGGTAGTGATGACACTGGAACTGTGCGCCGATGGAGTGCGACCGGCCGTCTGCTGGGCGAAGTGGAGACCGGTTTTTCATCTGTGAATGGCCTGTTCATTACAGCCAGTGGAGATCTGTTCGCGGCGGGCTCGGACGGAGCTATGCGATGGGACAGCAAAGGGAAGCAGCAGGGGACAGTTCGCGCCGAAGGAATTGTGAATGCCTTCAAGTTGCTGCCCGACGGCAGCGCAGTAGTACTGGCTGGTATGCATGTGGATGACTTTCTGGAGATGCGGGATCTGCAGGGAAGGGTGCTATTCACCTTTCTAGACTATTATCATTCTCGCGTTTCAGTAACAACACTGCCCCCCGGAGCGATGGCCGTGTCGCCTGACAGCAAGACGCTGGTAGTGGCTGACTCGAATCGACTGCACCGCTGGGAACTTCCGATGGGTTCTCCCTGAGGCAATTGACATCAGGTTGGCGCCCATCCTGGCTTAAGGGAGAGTCTCGACCCTTCGGCAGGTTCCCTTCATGCCTTGGGTATCAGTCTCCGCACCATAGTCACTTCCAATGGCCAGATCACCTCGATAGCTGAGGGTCTGCAGATTGATAATGTGGCTTTCCGAGACGAACTCGGGCCTGTACATCCTCTGGCTCCAGCGAATCTCCTTCTGGGAAACCGTGACGCTACTCTCGTCGATTATCCCGCTTCCCAGTTCTTTTGGTGGTTCATTCGTCGTGATGGTGTCACGCACCTCTCCCGTGCCGGGATCGAGTTCCTGCACCTGCTGAAGCCGTGGATCGACGCGGATGCTCTTCTCCGATCCATCCTGCAACTTGCAACTCAGGCTGATGGGATGTGTAGTCCAGCGCCAGAGCAGGCCACAACCGCCCAGGAGCGGGACCAGGAGGGCTACAAACACGTAGACCCTTCTGTTTGCAGGTGGCACGAGAGGACGGCCTCTTGAACGGTAGTCGTCGCTTATGTGGAACATCGATACACGATGCCAGCGCAGCTGCACTACTGCAATCTGTTGCAGTGCCGCGTTGGCGCGACGATTGTTGCCTCGATTAAGTCGATGTCGCCTGCCGCCGCAGCGGGCCTGCAGTGGTCTGACATCACAGACTGCAGCAAATGTGGCTTCTGAGCGGAAACGTCTCAGGGTTGACACCAGGGCTGCCTAAAAGTTCCACAACAGCATTCTTGGCACGGCTGTCAGCATGGGTTTTGGTTGGCTGGAATGGCGGCCCTCCATGCCCGAAACCCAAACCACCGCAACGGAAGAGAGTGTTCCGA
>NZ_JAGQBU010000051.1 GCF_024345795.1 Synechococcus sp. J7-Johnson | reverse complement strand
ACTGACTGGACATCTTTGTGGGTACTGCTGTGAGCGAAAAGCAGGCAAAATTTGCTCAGGATCGTCTCATTGTCGAGAATGAGACTGGGTTGCTTGGATTAAGCCGTCTTGATCAGAGCTTCCTTAACTGAACCCCAGCCTCCTACTGGCGTGACCCCCTTCAATGCTCCAGGCCGAATGAGAGTGGGTGGCCTGCTCCATTATCAGTTCCGCCCAGGTGATCCCGCCATCGTGATCGACGCCGCAGCGGCTGGAACAGAAGGCGACGATGCCGGACCTGGTCTCGGCCTGGGAGTAGGGAATCCTTCGGCCAGCAGGGCATCGAGATTGGCTGTGACCTGACGGCGCCGGGGCGGGGCGCCGGCCCAGTTGCGCGGACCGAAGCCCATCTTCAGGGGGCGTGGAGCGCCGATGCGACCAGCCGCAGCCGCGCCAAGGGAGGCTTGACGTCCTCGGGCAGGCCGTGGACGGGGCCGTGGAGGGTCATGCAGACCGTCGAGGTCGGCGCTGGGTGCCCTCTCTCTGAGCCCTCATTGACACGGCGGATAGCGCAAAGGTGCGGGGGGCTCCAGCCGGATCGGCTAAGGGGCGCGGGAAGCGCACATCATCACGGGAACCCATGAAGATTCCTTGCAGAGACTGGCCTCCGATGCCCTGTTTCTAGAATTCAGAGTGCAAGACGCAGGGACTGGCAGCATGCATGTGCAGGGGCCCTGGAACCGACTCCGACCTGCCGTGCCCCCGCACCGGGCCCGGGGAACCGATCCCGTTCCGTTCGATGTCGGCCAGCTGTGGCGCTCCTGGCGCGTATCCCTGCCGCGCAGGCGTCGGCGCGATGTAGGTCGGTTGTTGATCCTGGCGCTGATCGCCCTGCTGGGATGCAGCCTCGGCTCCGGCGCCGCGGCCCAGGCCGGCATCGGCGGGGGGACGCACCAACCCGGCACCGGCATCACGCTGGCGCAGCTGGGGGCACCCGCCACCCCGAAGCCGCCGCCGCAGAGCTCTTCAGTCCCTTCACCCGTGCCGCCCGGGAGCAATGAGACCGACAGCAAAGAGCCCCAACCGGAGTGTGATGAGAGCCTGCGTCCGCTGACCGATGTCTTCCGCTGGCTGGGCTACCTGGCCGTTGTGGTGGGGGGTGCCTTCGGCGGGCTGATCTACAGCATCAGCCGGAATCGGGGCGCGGTGATGGCGCACCGGGTGACCCTGGAGGAAGGCAATGGCCAGGGTCGCTACGTGAAATGGAACCTTGGCATCTGGGCCGATCTCCTGGTGGGCATGGGAGGCGGAATCATCATTTTCAATCTGATTCCTCAGGTCGGCAATACCCAGCTGTTTGATGCGCTCTGGGCCAGCTGTCCCACCGCTGGAACACCGACGACGTTGATGAAGATCCTCTCGCTGGCGTTGATCGGCGGCTTCGCTGGGATCAGCCTCTTCGATGAAGCCGCTAAGAGATTCAGCCGACAGATCGAAGAGGTCAGTGCCCAGACCAAGGCGAACAGGGAACTGATCAGCCAGCAGAATGAGGGGGATGCAGTGGAATCCCGCATCCGCTATCTGCTCAATCGCGTGGTGGATCCCTCCATCGCTCCCCTGGGCCCTGCCGAAGCCGACCAGCTCCGGGCCGCCGTGATCAAGGCTCCGCTCCAAGTGCGCAACCTGGTGTTCGAGCGATGCCAGGCGTCGATTCAGGCCAACCGGATCCTGGGACTCACCACGGTTCTGGAACGACCCGAGGTCCAGGCACGGGTGAGCCAGCTGGAAGGACTCAGCCCAACCCTGGACAGCCTGATCGCCGCGGCCACAGAAGAGAAGGGAGAGGGCCGCTCCGACGATCTGAACAGGCACCGCTACCTGGCCCACAAGGGATTCATCTGCAAGCACCTGGCCATCGGTGCCTCCCTCCTTGGGGAGGCGGACACGGCCAGACGCCACCTGCTTCAGGCCGAGCAACTGCTCGGACAAGCCATTGACTGCCGGAACGATCTCTCCGCATCGGCCCAGCAGGAGTTCTGGCACTACGGGCTCGACCGTTCCTTCTGCCGCTTCAGACTCGGCTGGCTGGAGAAGGCACGGGAGGATCTGTGCAGCCCGGCGGCGATGGGATGGGCGACCAGCCTGGATCCTGGCGTGGTGTTCACCAATCTGAAGGGTTTCAGCCCGCCTCCGCTGGGCGCCGATGTGGCGCCCTCCCCCTACACGGCCAACGATTTCCTCACCTGGCTGGCGTCGGTGCGGCCCGAACTGGTCCCGCCGGAACTGCTGCGCCCGGCGGCACAGGCCCCGGCTGCCGCACCGCCGCCCATCGGAGCGCCCAGTGGTCAGCGGGACGATGCCGTCCGCGAAGGGGCCGACGGCGAGCCGCCTCCGGGTGACGGTCAGTCGGATCAGGGGGGGGCAACAGTTGGCCAGCCCGCCGCGGAGGCCGACCCTGACCATTCCCAGTCTCCCGAGTAGCCGCAGCCATGGCGGCGGCAGACCCCCGGACCTCTCTTCACCCTGATCGAGCCCCAGCACCATGACGTCCCTCTCCCCCCAACCGCCGACCAGCCACACCAGCGGCGAACGCTTCTCATGGAAGGCGTTCGTGTCGGCGGTGGCGCGCTACCCCTTCAGCTATTCCGGTCAGAAGCTTGCCTACATGGCACAGTGCATTCTGGAATCCGGTGCCGGCACCAGCCGGCTGTTTCGGGAAGCTGGCAACCCCACCGGCCTGAAATGGCGGGAGGAGATGGCGGACAACGCCACCCCGCTGAAACTCGTGACGCCGACGGAGCCAGAGGGTGTGATCTGGTGCTCATGGGCGACACCTGAGGGTGCAATCGAAGGATATCGGCGCTTCATTCAGCGAGACCGCTACCGAGGCTGGGAAGCCTTCGGGAACGATCCCGAAACCTACATCCGCCACCTCGCCTGTTGCGGCTACGCCACGGATCCGCGCTACATCACCAAAGTCACCAACCTGTTTGCTCAGGCGCGTGAACTGCTGAATTCCGCTTCGACCCCGCTCTCCAGCTCGAATGGATCGACGAGCCAGGCCGATCAGATTCTCATCGAGCTCTCGCCTGACAAGGAGCTGATCGTCTATGCCAAGGCAGGGGATCTCACCATCAGCTCGCTGAAAAGCTCCGACAAGGCAGAGCTGATTCACTTTCTCAGCCGCCATGACAGCGCAACACGGATCAAGGCCAGTCCTGCCGTGAACGTGATCGCGGAGCAGGATCTGCAGCGGCTTCCAAGCTTCGATTCCAGCGCGCTCTGGCTCCAGTTCTGGCAGAGCTCCGATGGCACGGTCGTGCTGCTCGGGATGGTGAAGGGCGCCCCGGTGAGTGGTGTCAAGGCAACGGAACCGAAGGCGATCCTGTCGTTTCTGTCGAGCCACTCCCAAGCCCGCACCGTCCAGGCCGCCAACCTTCAATCTTCACTGGAGTGGCTGCCAGTCGGCCAGGCCGCCGTCCAGCCGGATCCTGATCACGGTCAGGTCGAGCAGCCCGGCCATGGGGGTCACAGCTCCAGCAACGCCTCACGACGTCCGCGCATCCGCTGGGTCGACGGCTGCCGGAACTTCAGCTCCCGCAACGGCCAGCCGATCGACGCGATCGTGCTCCACTACACCACGAGTCGCCAACTCGACGGCAGCATCGCCTGGTTCAAGAACCCGGAGAGCGAAGTCTCCGCGCACTACATCGTGGGCCGCGATGGAGAGATCGTCCAACTGGTGAAGGACAGCGACAAGGCCTGGCATTGCTATGGCTTCAATACCACCTCCATCGGCATCGAACATGTCGCCCAACCAGGCGACAAGCTCACGCCTGATCAGGAGCAGGCCTCCGCAGCCCTGCTGCGCTGGCTGATTGCCGAGTACAGGATCTCACCCCAGCGCATCTGCGGCCACCGCTGGAATCCTGCCCAGCCGGGGGGCACCTCCTGCCCCGGTGATCTGTGGCGAACGGCGGAGGAACTCCGCGCCTGGGTCGAGTCGATTGTTGGGGGCGGCCCTGCGGCCACGACCCTGGCGGAGAGCGTCCCGGCCGGGATCGCGGCGGTCCATCCCACCCCGAGCGAATCGGTGCGCCGGCCGTTCAGAGCTGATGCCACGGTCGACTGGCAGGACATGAACGCCCGCGTTTCCCGCTTCTTCACGGTGGCGGAAGTCACCCAGAAGGACAGGCGCCGTATTCCGAGCCTGGGAAGCGAGGAAGAACGCAACATTCTCCTGCTCGCGGGCGAACTCGACCGGGTCCGGGATCAATGGGGCGGAGCGATCGGCGTGACGTCCTGGTACCGGCCCCCCGCGATCAACGCCGCGGTGGGTGGCGTGCGCGACAGCCAGCACATCCTGGGCCTGGCAGCCGACATCTACACGATGGGGAGCGATGGCAGCAGCGACAGGGATCGAGAATTCGAGAACTGGCTCGACAAGGTCGCCTGGAGAGATCGCGCCCTCGGCTTCGGCGTGCGCAGCGGGCGCGGCTTCACCCATGTGGACCTGCGGCCCGGCGCGATTCGCTGGAATTACTAGATCGCCCTCGGCCGAACACGCTCGCACCGCCATGCCTCCCCCGACCGATCCCTCCCAGCGGCTGGCCCTGGCCGCTCTCGCCGCCGGCAGCAGCGCGGTGCCGGCGGCCCAGGGCGTTGCCCTGCGCAGCGCCGTGGAGGGGGAGCCAGCCCCCGACACCACCGCCGGTGGGGAAGCCGGATCGAACGGCAGCAGCCTCGACTGGACCCTGTGCCGAAGCGCCGGCGAGCTGGCCACGACGATGCAGCGCGGCTGGGCCGTGACGGGCGGCGTGGGCCCGCTGCCGATGCTGCAGGCCAAGGCAACCTTCCTGGAATCGCTGCAGACCACTATCTTCAGCCTCTCGCTGGTAGTGCGGGCCCGCCGGGTGACGGCGGCGCTGACTCTCACCCAGCCACGCCTCCGGCCGGAAGTGGCCGTGCCCGGCAACGAGGCCGATCTCGAGGCATTCGTGCGCCTCCATGGCGACGGCTACGTGACGACGGCCCGGGTGGGAGGGGAATGCCTGGGGGTGTACACCTTCTTCGCGCAGTCGCGTCAGCAAGCCAACGAGGTGGCCCGCTCCTTCGGCGCCGGTCTCAGCATCGGGGGCTTCGGCGTTAGCCCTCAGCTGATGAGCCGGATTAAGGAAGCTTCGCGCAGCAACGGTGTGAACGTCTCGTTCCGCAGCCATGTGGTGGGCCTTTCCAGCCATCCGCCACTCACACAGGAGACACTGCTGGAGTTCGCGAGCGGTTTCGGCGCCATCCAGCTCGACGATCCGAAGGTGCTCTCCCTCGAAACCAACGGATACGAGCAGGTGCTGGAACTGGCGGACGTGTACGGCGGCGTCGCCGCCAACCGGCGCCTGCTGCTCGGTGACGGGATCCAGGAGGGGTTGCTGCGTCGGCGGCAGCGACTGCTCGAGCTCCGCCATCAGATCGACTGGGTGGGCGGCACCTACGACACCTACGGCATCGCCCGGCCCGCCGAACTGGACCAGAGCCTCCAGCAGTTGGCGGGCGATCTGCAGACCATTCGAGAGGTGGAGCTCCGCTACAGGGAGCACCCCGCCAGCCCACTGACGATGCCCGACCTGCCTTCCCTGATTGTTGGCTCCCCGCAGCTAAACGTCAGCGTGATCGATGGGGAACCGCTGGGGGGCAACGATGGAGAGGCCTTTACCTATGCCGACCGCACCACAGCGGTCCGCAGCCGCACCCGCCTGGCGGCGGTGGGCCTGCGAACGGGATCCAGGGTGGACCAGATCCGGCTCACCTACGAGCACGAGGGCGATGCGCTCTCAGGGGCGGCGCCACGGCAGGAGTGCCATGGCGGCGAGGGAGGAGCGGAGGCCGGTGTGCTGCAGCTCGGCCCCGGCGAATCGATCCGCCGCATCGAGGCGGAGACGGGAACTCAGGTGGACAGGATCTTTCTCAGCGGTGCCGGCCAGCGCATCGGGGGTGGCGGCGGCGCCGGCATTCGGCGGCCGGATCTGGTCGTGCCGGAGGATCACGTGCTGCTGGGCTTCAGCGGCCGCATTGGCGGCCGGGGCGGTCGCAGGGAGCTGGTGGCGTTGACGCCGGTGTTCGCGGTGTTCGGCCCGCTGCGTTGGCAGCCGGTGGTGGTGGGGGAGGATCCTTAGCACTGTCTTACCCATAGCCATCGACTCATGCATAAATGACCCAAGGGGTTTGCCAAACACAGCTACATAGATTCAGCAAATACGGGTAAGTCTAGAAACAGAGGTGGCTAACAATGCCATACACCTGAGCCGCCACCCTATGATTTGTCTCATACTGCTGTCGCCTGGCGGCCAGGTGATGGCAAGCGTTCGGTGGATAAGTTCAGAGCATGAAGAGTGCAGCTGATAACCAGCCAATCATTTCTGGGATAACCCTTATCTTGTGTCAACTGCATCTGTTGATAACGTGCATCTTGCGAATCGTCGATCAAGGAAAGGTGGCTCATTCCAGCGTTTCACAGATCAGGCACAGTCCATAAAGAAAGGCACTTGACATACCGCGTAGAATTCAAGTGACGCAAATTTCAACATGAAGAGCCTTCGGGCAGTTATTGCTGCAATTATGACTTCAGCGTTAGCTCATCCTGCTCCTGCATCAGCCGAAGAGATCAGCATTCTATGCACTCTCGACCCCTCTACGTACGACAGTACCCGCGACATCTCGGTAGGGGCAGGGTACCTCAATTATCGGCGTTCATCATTGTCCAAGCATCCCTTCATTTTCTATATAGCTAATGGATCCAGGGTGGCCCATCAAACACTGTCCAATGGCTCCATAAGAGATGCTAGCGCGATTGTCACCCCAATTACAATTGAAATTAGATACAAAACGAGTCGCCTCGGACAATCGTGGATTATTGACAGGACTTCAGGGCAGATGAAGTACGTTATAACTAGTTCTCCCGAGATAGAGGAGACGTTGAGCGGGAGTTGCAGGTCAAATCAAAGTCCTACGAAGCGCATGTTTTGATCCGTTTCACGGAATGCAATGATGCCTCCCCACACCAATGCATACTCGGCGTCCTTCACTAGCCACTCAATTCGCGCCGGCCTCTTGGAGGACTCGGCTGAGCAGATTGTGCATGGGAACGATGCCTTGTTGACCGAGCAAGATGATGCGTAGACCAGAGGAACTGAAGTTTAACTTGGAAACCGTTACAACGAATTGCAGTAAGCCATCCGCCATGGCCTCAAGAGGGCGATCGCGGACGCAGATTGCATAAGTTGTTGTTTGCCTTAGAGGAAATGACAACGATAAACGAGCTGTCGTTGTTAAGCTCCACCGAACAACCCACTGCAGCCGACGGGAATCATACACTAATCTCATTTTCCAGTCTCTCATCCAAAAACTACTGCCCGCGGCTGAGTGAGGGCGTTAGCTGGATGGGCCGCCGAAGGATGTTGCATAGTCTACCAGCCGAAGATTGGGCATCTATTCTTCTATAAGCAGAAAGTACTCAATAATGTGCTGGTCAATAGTCAGGGCATATTTACGCATCAACTTCAGGTCGTCGATCGACCTTGAAAGGTGATACTCACGGCGCCTGCCATGCGCGATATCATTGCGAATCTCACGTATTCGTGAGATATTTTCCTCCATTTCTGCATCATAAGGCATTCCTAGTCCATCAAAAACTATCTCGCAGATACGACTCGCACGAAATCCGCCTTTTGAGATGGCCTCTGCAAGCTTTTTGATCCCATACGCCGAAGTCATCTGAGAGGGGAACACAAAGCCCTTGAGCTCCAGTTGTTCTATGCTTTTCCGATACTTCCCTTGCTTGCCTGGCTTGCGAAATTCGCTAAGGGGCTTTATCTCTGGATACTTCGCTAAGCGCTCTGATCGAGCCTCTACTCTTGACCTTCTTTTCGCTAGAGAATGAAGTGCTGCGATGCCACCATGAAAGTCGAAGATTTCTCCAACTACATCCTGAACGTATGCCTCGAAATGGCTAAACGTTGAAATTAACATGAACCTGCCAAGAGAGTCCTTGTAACTCTCTTTGATTTGCTTGAGTCTACTATGATCCCCTGGCTGTCCAAAGTGATCGGGATTTGGAATCTTTTGGGCGGCTCCGTTCTCGACCGCTTTCATGTATGCGTTTAGTGCTGGTACCGCGTGGCATGTCAGATATGCATAGTCAAGCGACTCTTGAATATATGATCGAAGGAGTAGATATGATTTTGTATTTATCAGCATCTAGGGGCCCCAACCAAGCTGGGCTTGACAGGCCTCTCCATCCGTGCTAAAAGGATACTGTGTCACTAGTGTAACGGTAGCACCTCTACTCTCCAATGCCCTCTGCCCTGAAGGCAATCTAAAGTAGAGAGTTCCAGTTCGACTCTGGAGTGGCATAATTACTAAGAAAATGTTGGCCTAGGTCTATTCTGCCTGGATGCAGAACCTTGCCAGCTAACATCCAGATTCAGAAGACGGGAGCGGAGGTGTATTTTTTGATCGCATTCATCCTCGCCCGCTTCTGATCTGGAGCGTTAGGTTGACAACCCTGAATTCATGAGCCAGACCGTGTCACCTTTCAGTGTTGTCGAGGCATTACCCGCATGGATCGGTGCTGTATGTGCAGTCATTGGCCTGAGGACCTGGCAGCATCAATTGCATTACAAGGAGAATTACGAGCTTGCGCGCAGGCTGCTCAGAGCTGCGTACAAATACCGTGACGCCATAAATCAGGCGAGATTTCCATTCTCTTATCGGTCCGAACATTCGGACGAAGACAAGCCTACATATCAAAGTACAGAGCAGGAGTCATGGTCACGGCGATTTGAGGCAGTAAACGCGTCAAAGCGAGAGCTGGGTGCAGAGCTGCTCGAGGCAGAAGTGGTTCTCGGGCGAAGATTCATCAATGAGCTTCAAGCCCTATTCGAATGCGATAAGGATTTGTATGGATGCATTTTGGAGCATCTTGATTCAATTGGGGATGCGTCCGAGCCTGAGCTAATTACGAAGGAAGCAAGGATAGCAAGACGGAAGATTATGTTTGCGAGGCTTGATTATCAAGATGAGTTTAGCCAACGTGTCTCAAGAGCCTTGGAGGCATTTGAGCAAGAGATCCGTCCAATGCTGGGCTACAAAAAGCCTGTCAAGGCAATGAGAAGTTCGAAACGCTAACCTGCTAACTTCCAAAAGCAACCTAACGAACAAGGATAGATCGTGCGCAGCCACGATCTTATCCGGTGGTTGGACTAGCCCTTTTCGCTATTGACCAGTGGCTTACGGTAGATACGTCGGCCCGAATCTCAGCTTTCCTTCTGAATTC
>NZ_JAGQBU010000050.1 GCF_024345795.1 Synechococcus sp. J7-Johnson | reverse complement strand
ACTGATCAGATCCAGATCAGTTGCGGCAGCGGCGGTTTCGGGCACAGGAAGGAGGCGATACCACCGAGCGAACCCCATGCCGGCAGCTCAGGCCAGTGCGCCTGTGACACACTTTGAATCAGCCCTGGGGCCTCAGGTTCAATCCTGGCCAGGGCGTTGTCTTCGAAGGCAGCAAAACCGGTGAAGTCGTTGAAGGCCTGATCGGCGAGGTTGTTGCGATCGGCCAGAAACAGGATGCGGGGCCGGCGGCTGGGCTGGCCGGAGAGGTTCCAGCGGGCCTGAAACAGCTTCCAGATGATCTGAAAGGCGATCGAGGTTTTGCCGGTGCCGGTGGCCAGGGTGAGCAGGAGGCGGGTGCCGCCGGAGGCGATGGCCTCCAGCACGCGGGTCACGGCGATGTCCTGGTAGAAGCGGATCTGCCAGCTGCCGCCCTTGTCGGGGTAGGGGATGGCGGCGAAGCGATCCCGCCAGGCGTTCTCCTCGGCGAAGGTGCGCGCCCAGAGCTCTGCCGGCGAGGGGAACCCGGCGACCTCCGCCTCCTCGCCCGTGGCCCGATCGATGGCATAGACGCCCTTGCCATTGCTGGCGTAGGTGAAGCGGATCTGCAGCTTGTCGGCATAATCCTTGGCCTGGCCCACGCCTTCGCTGAGTGGGGCCGTGTCGGCCTTGGCTTCCACCACCGCCAGCTGGGTGTTGCGGTAGGTGAGCACATAGTCGGCGGTGAGCTGCCAGCCGCGGCGGCCGCCGCCTTCGATCCGGCCGGGGGTGATCGAAAACTCGCGGCGGATGCGGCTGCCTTCCACCACGCCCCAACCCGCCGCAACCAGCAGCGGATCGATCAACTCGGCGCGGGTTTCGGCTTCGTTCACGCCAGCAGGCTGCCCACGTGGGCGAGCAGGTCTGCGCAGAGCTGGTTCCAGTGGATCCGGTCGAGGTGGAGCGGTTCGGGGTCGTCGGAGTAGCGCAATTGGGCCGCAAACGGGCTGAGCTGATCGAGGGTGGCGAAGCGTGAGGTGACCCCAGCACAGTCTTCGATGAGGCGGCGCAGGAGAGCCAGATCGTGGCTGTAGGGATACTCCTGACCAAGGCTAGAAATCCACGCCTTCAGCGCTTTCTCTGTCGCCTGCTGGAGGTGAAACCCCCAGGTCAATTCATCGAAACCGCCTGCTTCGAGCATGGCCTGAACGGTCTTCAGATCTCGATGGGCGATCCGCAGCATCCGCTCGGCCTCGCGGCGGAAGTCATCCTGCATGGAGTGTCCTACCGGTGCGATAGGCCTCCGTCACCACGTGTTGGCGTGCAAGGCGATGGTGGGCCACCTCCTGCTGGGAATACAGGAGCAGATCGATGGGGAGCCTGTGATGGGCCAGACGCCAGGCCAGGCGGCCGGTTTCCTCAAAGCGTGAGTGCGTGGCCAGCCAGGCATCGGGCACGGTGACCAGCAGATCGAGATCGGAGTCGGGCCGGGCGGTGCCGCGGGCGCGGGAGCCAAACAGGCGCACTTCAGCGCCAGGAATGGCCGCCTGGATCTCGGCCGCGATGGTGAAAAGCAGCGGCTCATCCACCACGTCGTGATCGCTGGAGGAGCGAGCTGGGGCTGTCATGAAGGAGAGTCTGACCGATCCAGGCGATCTCAGCGACGGGCGGACTGCAGGCGCCGGCCATAGGCCTTGAATGGCGAATCCGCCCCGCTCAAGCCTCCAGCAGCGGGTTGCACACCTCAACGCCTGAAAACAGGCGGCCATGGCTGAAGTCTTCGCTGTAGAGCACCTGGCATCCGCTGCGGATGGCGGCTTCAGCGATCAGGGCATCGAACCAGGCCAACCCTTCGCTGACGGCCAGGGCATGGGCATCGAGCACCAGATTCCCTTCGGTGGCCACCACCTCGAAGTTCGCCAACGCTTCAAGGGCCAGGCGGATGTCGTCTGCGGAGAAGGCGGGTTTGAATTTGCGACTGATCACGGAGCGCAATTCGATCAACACCTGGGTACTCACGACGATCTCGTGGCCGGAGGCCAGCGTGCGCAGCCAGCGCTGGATCGCTTTGGCCTTGACGGGCTCCCGGTGATCCAGGCGATAGACCCAGAGGTTGGTGTCGATGAAAACCCTCAAGCGCTCAGCTCTCCTGGCGGGAATGCAGCGACTCTCGGGTCCAGGTGCCGGTGCTCCGGCTTGAGGTGCGCTCCGCCAGGGCATCGAGGGCATCGAGGGCCTCCAGGCGCCGGCTGCGGCCATCGACATAGCTGCGCAGAAAATTGCGCACGAGGGCATTCACGGTGGTGTGCTCCTGGAGGGCACAGGCGCGGGCCTGGTGCAACAGAGCAGGATCGAGGCTGAGAGTGAGGTTGGCCATGTTCAGCGCCATTCCTTCTGGCTTAGCACAGGATCCGTGCAGCACAGGCGTTGCGTGGTGGGTCGGTGAGCAGCAGATCCAGATCGGAATCGGGCCGCTCGGTGCCGCGAGCGCCGGAACCGTAGCCGCAGGAGTACAGGCGCACCTCGGCGCCGGGAATCGCCGCCTGGATCTCGGCCGCGATCGTGCGCAGCAGCGACTCATCCACCACGTAGGAAGTGCTGGAGGGGCGGGCCGAGGCGCTCATGGGGGGAGTCTGGCGCATCCCTCAGGGGAGCTCCAGCCAACCCCGCAGGGCCAGATCCAGATCCACCAGCACCTGGGGCTTCAGCTGCCCCACCACCTCACCCACCGCCTGGACCGGCACGGTGAAGAGTTTGTCGAGCATCAGCTGGGAGGACTTGCGCAGGCCATTGCGCCCAGAGGGCTCCACGGCGATGCGCACCAGGGGAGCCTGCCGGAGGGTGCTGGTGAGCGGGCAGAGGGTGACGCTGGGATGGGCCTGAAGCCAGCGATCCGCCTGGACCACCACCGCTGGTCGTGGCTTTCCGGAGTACACACCGGGGCTGGCCACAGTCACCACCGATCCGCGGCACAGAACGGCTGGTGTCATGCGGTCCAGTCGTTCCAGTCGGGCAGCTGCTCACTCCAGTGCGGCGGCTCCACCTGCGCAAGGTGTTCCGATTGCCTGAGTGCCTCGGCAGCGTTGCCATGGCGGCTCAGATAGTGGCTGATGGCCTCGCGGATGCAGGCGCTGCGGGTCTTGCCCAGCTGCTGTGCCAGCTGATCAAGCTGGCGCTCCAGCTCTGGCTCGACGCGCACGCCCAGGGCCATGGCCTCACCTGTAGAACGCTTTGTTCAACGCTAGCGCGGATCGGGGCCGGGGCCGTTGTGAATGACGACGGGCAAGCTTCGCCTGGAGCACGGCCAGCACCTACAGCAGGGGGCCTTCAGCCAGCACCCCGAGTCGCTTCACCAACCGGTCACGATCCAGCGTGCGGTGGTGAGCGGAGCCACGATGCAGGTGTCCATGGGCGCGTTGCGCTCAACCAGGACATCCGCCTGCCAGTCAGGTGAGTCGATGGAATCTGGGGGTGTGTCGACTCTGGTTTCGCGTGTAGGGGATCAGTTCATGGTCGGGGAAAGACTGCAGGATTCTCATGGCCACTCCCGCAGCTGCTGCGCCGACGATGGGAGATCCTGTTGAACAACAGCCCAGATCACCGATAGGCTGAGGCCGAAGTATTCATGGACAATGCGATTGCGCAGGCCCTTGATGGCGCGCCAGTCGATTTCAGGCCTGAGAAGCTTCTGATCGTCGGGGATGCTTGCAGAGGCTTCGCCGATGATTTCAAGGTTGCGGACGACGGCATCCACCGTTCGTGTGTCAGCGCAGAAGTCACGGCGCGGCATGGACCAGGCTGCTCAGAATGAAGGAGCGGCGGTTCTCCTTGATCCCGTCGGCGGCCACCAGATCCACCTGGCGACCGAGCAGGCCTTCCAGGCGATCAGCCAGGTGGATGAAGCCGAAACCGATGGGCTCGGCGAAGCTCGCCAGCAGATCCACGTCGCTGCTGGCCGTGGCCTCATCCGTGGCGAAGGAGCCAAACAGCTGCAGGCTGCTGAGCTTGAACTCCATGGCCAGACCTGGGAAGTGCTCACGCAGGACTGCCAAAACCTCAGCGCGGCTCGTGCAAGGGTGAGCAACGGATGCCGTCATGGCAGCGGCGAGGCTGGTGGCGCAATCCTAGGTGCGATGCCTGGGATGTGTCCTTGGGCCGGACTCAGAGCTCGCCGTTGAACGCCTGATGCATCAGCGATTGCTTCAACGCCGCCAGCGCCGCCTGCTTTTGCTCGTAGATGCCCGCAAGGCGTTGGGTTTCGGTGACGAGGGCGTCGATATTGGCGACTACCTTTTTCTGTTCGCTCAATGAGGGCAGCGAAATCGGGTAGGGTTCGAGCGTTTCTTTCGTCACCCCAATTTGACCTGCCGCCCGGCTGGAGTGATAGATGACGTATTCCAGAATCGTCGAGTGCTTCAGAAAGTAGAAAAGAAAGTCGCGAGAAATCTTTGATTCATCCGGCACAGCTTTCATCAGCGCCACGTTGTATGCACCATCTAACCCGCGCAGGATTTGAAACAGCGGTGGGCCGTATCGGCCAATCATCACGTCGTCGGCGCTGCAAAATCGTCTGGCCTGAGCCCGCGGAATATAGACGACGTGCTTGTCACTCTTGTAGTCACGAATCTGGATGAGCCGAATATTGTCCACGCTCTTGGTTTTTGAGAAGACGGACTTTGGCGGCTGAGAACCGCCGACAAACTGACAAACGTCACCGATAGTCATCTCCAGCCACCCCTCACCCGGCTGAGTAAAGACGGATTGGAGGTGGCTTTCAAAGAGCGCACGGGCGTTTTGGAGGTTCTTTGCGGCGTTGGCATGGGCAGTGGCGAGCCCTGCAAACGCTTCGTCCAGCACCCCGACGATCCGCTGCTGTTCGGCCAGCGGGGGGACAGGAATGGGATATGTCTCGATGAACTCTTTGGCGACCCGCTTGTGTCCGACTGCTCCACTCATTCGCGCTGTGCCCTCGATTCTGAACGCCTCCCGCGAAAGGAAGTAATACAGCCATTCCTTACTAACCGAGTTGTCCGGACGGAACACCATGTATTCGCTTGAACCGAAACCGACCCCGTTCATGAGACCGGACGCGATGCCTAGTTTCCCGTTCTCAAAACACGGTGTGATTTTCGCCAGCAGCACGTCGCCTTCTGAGAAGTAGGTGTAGCTGCCAGCGACTTCGCTTAGGGGCTTCGCTTGATTCGGAACGACGAGCATTTGGTCAATGCCCATTGCCTCCATTGGCAGGAAAGAAACCAAGTCTGAGTCGGAAAGTTTGCCGCGAGCTTCGGACTTAGGCGGCTTTATCTGGCAAGCCTCGGCAAGTGACTTTGTCGGCCACCCCATCTTCATGCGAGCAGCCCCTTGATGGTTGCCAGCACGTCCGCGCTCTCGGCATCGAGCGCGACGATTTCTTCCATGATCTCCTGCGGGCTGCGGTGCGTCACAGCCTCGCCCCGATTGGGGTTCTTCACCGAAAGATCAAAGCTTGCGGGATCGATCGTGTCTGCAGCAACGCTCCAGCTCTTGGCTGAATCGGCAAAGGTTTTCTGCAGCTCCACAAATTCCGCCAGGTCGCGGTCATTGAGCGGGTTGGTCTTCCCCAGATTGCGACCGGGGTCGAGCTGGTAGAACCACACCCTGCGGGTGGGTGCGCCCTTCTCGAAGAACAGCACCACCGTTTTCACCCCCGCCCCCTGGAAGGTGCCGCCCGGGCAATCCAGCACCGTGTGCAGGTTGCACTCCTCCAGCAGTTTCTGGCGTAGGGCCACCGAGGCGTTGTCGGTGTTGGATAAAAACGTGTTCTTGATCACCACCCCGGCACGGCCGCCGGCCCGCAGCAGGCGGATGAAGTGCTGCAGAAACAGAAACGCCGTTTCACCGCTGCGGATCGGGAAGTTCTGCTGCACCTCCTTGCGTTCGCTGCCACCAAAAGGCGGGTTGGCGAGGATCACATCAAAGCGGTCTTTCTCCTGCACATCGCTGAGATTTTCGGTGAGGGTGTTGGCGTGGATGATCTTCGGAGCCTCGATGCCGTGCAGGATCATGTTCATGATCGCGATCACATAGGCGAGGCTCTTCTTCTCCTTGCCGGTGAAGGTGCGGCTCTGCAGCGTGTCGAGATCGCCGGTGCTGAGCTCGCGGCAGGTGGCGCCACCCTGGCGCATGAACTCAAACGCCTCGCACAGAAACCCCGCCGATCCCACCGCCGGGTCGTAGACCGTTTCACCGATCCGCGGGTTCACCACCCGCACAATGGCGCGGATCAGGGGCCGGGGCGTGTAGTACTCACCGCCGTTGCGGCCGGCGTTGCCCATGCGCTTGATCTTCTCCTCGTAGAGCATCGAGAGCTCATGCTTCTCGGCCTGAGAGCGAAAGCGCAGGCCATCGATCAGGTCGATGATCTCGCGCAGGTTGTAGCCGCTGGAGATCTTGTTGCGCAGTTCTCCGAAGATCTCACCGATCTTGTACTCGATCGTATTCGGCCCGCTGGCGCGCTGCTTGAACTGCTCCAGGTAGGGGAACAGGCGCTGGTTCACAAAGTCGCGCAGGTCGTCGCCGGTGAGGGCGGCGTGGTGATCGAGCTGGCCGCTGGCGTTCTTCGGTGCCGCCCAGCTGTTCCAGCGGTAGGGCTCCGCCAGGATGGGCGTGTAGCTGTGGCCCTCCAGGGCGGCCACGGCGGCCCGGTCGTCTTCGAGGCCGTCGAGGTACTTGAGGAACAGCAGCCAGGAGGTCTGCTCGGTGTAGTCGAGCTCGGTGCCGCAGCCGGCCTCCTTGCGCAGGCAGTCGTCGATGGCGCGGAAGGCCTGCTCAAACGAGCTGGGGGCGGCGGCGCGGGAACCGCTCGGGGCGCGGCTGGAGCGGGAAGGGCTGGTGCCATGGCCTTGAGACCCATCTGCCAGGGCCACCGAGCCACCGCGCCCGCGGCCGGGCACGATCAGCCTGCGACTCAGCAGGTCGCCCTTCACCGCTTCGTAGCTGGCCTCGTCCCATTCCAGCGTCTCCCGCAGGCGACCGTTGCCCACTGATCCGCCCAGGGCTTCGAGGGCGCCGAGGAACTCGTCGTGGAGGTCATCGTTGCCGCCGGCGACGCTCTGCGGGCTTTCAGCGGCGTCGGTCAACGGGTGGAGGAGTTCTGTCACCTCAGGATGCCAGCAGGCACGCGGGCTGGGCAAGGCTCACCGTCGATGGTCTCCGCCCGGGGGATGAGGCAGGGAAATGCACACAGGGATGAGCTGCTCGGGGGAGAGAATCAGCCTTGGTACTGGGGGGGCGATATGTACGATTTGCTCACTTGCCGGGGCGTATTTGACCCTGACGCTACTTTGCCCCAAACAAAAATGTAAGAAATCGCGCCACTTACCCGCGGGGCACAGCCCCGGTCAAGTGCAGCTTGGGTTAGCTTGCTTTTTAGTTAGTCTACTAAAATAAGTACTCAATTACCCAATCTTGACAATATCATCCGGTTTCCAGGGATGGTCAAAGAAAGGCTGCAGCGGGCCATAAAGGCGCAGGATCATGAACCAGCCCTTGCCGGGAATCGTCTGCGCCCAGTTGTTCTCCATGCCGGGTGGCGCCTTCGGGCCGAACCATACGTCGACCGAGCCGTCGGCGTTCTGTTTCGGCTGGTCACTCGATGCGTTCGACGTCTGGCAGCACCCACGTCTTGTCGAAGAGCGATGGCAGGGGACCGTAGAACCTGAACAGGATCTCGAATTCCCCATTGGGATCAGTGGGGGTCCAGTTCGACTCTTTACCCTCCGGCGCTCTGGGGCCGAAGTACAGGTCCACCGATCCGTCCGCATTGACCTGCAATCCTGGGCTCTGGGAAGAACGCGCTGCATGAGATATCTCGCGGATGAGGGCGTGGGTCTTAAAGTCGTAGATCGTAGCCGACCAGTATTGCCGGATGGGAGCATTGGCCGGGATGTTGAGCCGGTAAGTCTTTCCGCCGTCAAGCGTCTGGCCCTCTTTGTCGTCAATGGCCATCAGGTAGAACTGGCCTTCACCCATCCGCTTGGGCGTGAAGAAAATAAAAGAGAACAGCAGTCCTCGCGCATCGACCGGATAGAGGTTCGGATCCGCAAACTGCTCCTGGGACGCTTTGAAGACGAGTCCAATGGACTCAGGAAAGGACCACCGGCTACCCTTGACGAAAGCGCCTCCCCTGACCACTTCCTTGTACGTCCCGTCGAGGAACGCATGCCCCTGCGCGGCTGCCTCATTGAGCAGTTTGGTGCACTCCGCGTCCGGTGCGAACGGCTTTCCTTTTTCAATGCCGATCATGCGCAACGTATCGATCAGGGTCCGGTCGCGCTCCAGCCAGGGTTCGTACTGAACGATACGGTCCAGCGACTCAAAAAAGCGGATGTCATAGGGTATGGTCGAATCGTAGAGCACGCCAGCCGCATCCACATACACGGTGGGGGGCGGAGCCTGTGCCTGCGACAAGGGGTAGATCTTCATCCGCTTGCCGTATTCCACCGCCTTGGCCAGGTCTTCCTCGCTACCGCTCTTCAGGACGGACCGGATGAGTGCATATCCCTTGTAGGTCAGCGACGGCAAAACGATGTATCCCTCAGGAACCTTCTCGTTGTAGCGCGGTGGCAGGATAAGGTATTTTCCGCCCTTACCCTGGTCTACACCAGCCACACCAATGTCCTCGAGCGGCATCTGCCAGGCATCCATGATGTGGCCGACGATGGCACCGTCATCGGCTGGGGGGATCTCCAGCACAATCGGCCCCACCTCTTTCGAATCAAAGTAGGGCGTGAAATAGATGACATCGGTGTTGGGCGTGAGTGTCTGGGTCTTCCAATCGAGCAAGCGCGACCAATACAGCATCTGGTTGTCCCGGCATGCGGTCTCGCGCAGCATCGCCTGGTACATGAGATCACGGTTGACTGCCGGCATCCCCCAGATGATTGCCTCGATGGCGCGATGCTGCAAAACCTGTCGCTTGATTTCAGGAAACGTCCCGGGACGCGCATCCAAAGACACTGGCTGAGTCGCAGCGGCGATGATTCCTTGTGTTGTCTCTTTGTTCATGGGTTTGTCCTTGTAAATATCGAATCGTTGGTAATGCCATATCGACGTTCAGACTTTCACGATGTCGTCGGGCCGCCAGGTTTGATCGAAGAAAGGCTCCAGAGGGCCGTACAGGCGAATGTAAGTGAACCAACCTTTGCCAGGAACCGTCTGCACCCAGTTCCTTTCCTTGACTGCTGGTGCGCTAGGGCCAAAATAGAGGTCATAGGAACCATCAGCATTCTGTTCCGGCCCATCAAATTGGCTGATGCTGGGCTTAGGCATGCCGTTTTGCAGCAGCGAGCGTGTCATGGGATCGTATAACGTCACCGACCAGAATTTGTTGATGGGAATGTTGGGCGGCAGGTGTAACTTGTAGGTTTGGCCGCCATCCAGGTAATCGCCGTCGGCATCCACATAGGCGCTCAAGTACTGAGATCCGACACCAACCACCTTGTTTACCATCGCCGGGGTCACGCAAATGGCAGTAAAGTGGTACAAGGTTCTGGCATCGAGGTTGCTAGCGCCATTCCTCAAGAATTCGTGGCTACCGCCCACAAAGATATATTCCCAATTGCGATCCGGATACACTTTCGCTTCCGGTTCGCGCGATTGATAGGCAATGGCCCTGGCCATACCCAACCCGGTCTTGGCCGCCGTATCGAGGATCTGCTTCATGCGCTCGTCGGGGTCAAACGTCTTGCCCTTCTCGATACCCAGCGATCGCAACAGCCCCAACTGTTCTGGCGCAAATGCCGCCGTCGGCTCGTATTGAATCACCTGGTCGAGGTTGACGAAATACTGGAGATCATTGGGGTGGGTGGTATCTGCCGACATGCTGCCGCAATTCATGATATTGGGCCTTCTGTAGCCATCCTTTAACGGGTAGACCGCACAATGATCGCCATACCACTGGATGGCCTGTTCGCCCATGCCGCTGATCTGTTGGCTGGCACGCGCCATGACCCAAACTCTGTAGGTGCGCGAACGCGCGACAAAATAACCTTCCGGCACGTCACCTTCATAATCTGGCGGAAGCAGCAGATATTTGCCCCCCTGCCCCTGATCCGGGCCAGCCATGCCAAAATCAATGACATACCGGAAATAGGCATCGTTGGCCATCCCCAAGACCTGCGGTGGGATTTCAACCACCGTGGGGCCATCTTTTTTGAGGTCCACATTACAGGCAAAATAAACGCTTTCCGTATTGCCGGTCAAAACCAGCGGGATGGCGGATAGCAAATCGGCGGCCACCGCCAGGTCAGAACATTCCTTACAACCCCAACCTCTTTCCTGCCCCTCAAGCAAGGAATACATCGACATTGCCGGCATAAAGTCAAGGTAGGCCTGGCAGGCGCGCTGATAATCGAGCGCATCGAACAGCTTTTGGGCGGTCTCTTTGGTTGGATACCCATCCAGAACAAAGTCAAAATCCCCGATCGGTGTCGACAGCCTTTCTGTGTCCATCGTTCTTGTCCTGAATGCTTGTCTCTAGCCCGAATCAAGATTAGCCAGGCTTTGTGGGTACGCTCCTCAGGGCTGATTCAAAGTGTGTCACAGGCGCACTGGCCTGAGCTGCCGGCATGGGGTTCGCTCGGTGGTATCGCCTCCTTCCTGTGCCCGAAACCGCCGCTGCCGCAACTGATCTGGATCTGATCAGT